>JBJMVQ010000043.1:0-7310 GCA_045810625.1 Sulfurifustis sp. | reverse complement strand
GCGATCTTTTTGTTTTTGGCGTTTGTGTTTTCGTTATCTGGTTGTAAGAATCTTGTTTGTGCATTCTAGAATGTGTAGCAATCGTAGCCCGGATGAAGCGAAGCGGAATCCCGGGACTTCATCTCGTTTCCCTCTCCCTTTTAGGGAGAGGGCTAGGGTGAGGGTGCGAGGATTGGAGCGCTCGCGGTAATCAGATCGACGCGCTTCGCGCGGTTGTCGAGTTAATAAGTGTACTTGCGGTTTCCGAATCGCTCCGCGCGTGTCGCTCCGCGCGCATCCTGCGCGCCCGCGACATTGACACATCCCTGTGTGGCACCTGCGCTCCCGCGAAATTCGTACGTCCCTGTACAGCACGGCAAGTGACTTTCTTTTGTCTCGCCAAAGAAAAGTCACCAAAAGAAAAGCGACCCCGGGCGGCGCGAGCAATGCGGTTCTTTATGCTTGTACGTGCCATCCCTGGCGCGGCTGCGGCGCTTCGTTCAACCCCGGCCGCGCCCTCCGTGACGCGGCGCTCAGCGGCGCGAATGCACGTAAGTGCATTCGCGACATCCCCGCTTCGCCCGTCAATCGCGAAACGAGCCTAACTCGCCGGCCGTGAAAATCTCACGGCTCGGGCTCGAACAGAGTCTCGCTTTCAGCGATTGCTTGGCTGCGCGGCTCGGCGCGCCGCACGGGGATTGAAAATCACACATGTCTTCCTAGTCACCTTCGCTCCCCGCGGTCGGCGGCGCGAGCCGAAGTCGCAACTGTTCAGTTTTGAGGCGAAGCCATCTAAACGTAATGCTGAGGTGTTGTCCGTTCGGTCCCCGTATGGCGCATCCCGAGCACCGCAAGGCGTTGGGATTCGAGCCCGCAGGGCGCCGCCATGGAATGGCGGCGCGGCGAGCAGTACAGGGATGTGCCGTCTCGCCGCGAGGGGACCCAACGCCGAGGGCGAAGCGGGGAAGTCGCGAATGCACTGCTGTGCAGGATGCACGAATGCCGCGGGCGCAGGGATGCGCAGGAGCGGCGCAACGTGCATTCGCGCCGCTGAGCGGGTGCGCCAGGACGGCGCACTCTGGTTTTCGCGCGAAGCAGGATCGCCAAGCGCGAAAACCGCAAGGGATGTCTGCGCCATCCGGGGATGTGCTTTCTTTTGGTGACTTTTCGGGTGCTGTACAGGGACGTACGAATGTCGCGAGAGCGCATGGATGCGCGGAGCGACCACAAGCAAAGAAAAGTAGCTTGCCGTGCTGCACAAGGATGTGCGAATTTCGCGAGAGCGCACGCGCCGGCGAACGGGCGAGGCAGGAGCCGAGCCCTGGCTTTCGAGCGAAGCAGGAAGCGAAGCGATGAAAGCGCGGAGCGATGGGTCAACCACCCACAAGTTAATTTCTTAAAACTCGACCACTGCGCGATAGCGCACCTCCCTTAGCACACTCCGCCCATTTCTGGTGTAGTCTCCTCTTAACAGTCATTCCATCTTTCGAGCGATGCAATACCTCCCGATCTTCATGAACCTTCACGGCCGCGCCTGCCTATTGGTAGGGGGCGGCGAAGTGGCCGGGCGCAAAGCACGATTGCTGCTCGAAGCGGGCGCGCGCGTGACGGTGGTGGCGCCGGCGCTCGGTCCGACGCTCGCGCGCCTGGTCGAAGCCGGCAAGATCGCGCACCGGCCGCAGACGTTTTCGGAGGACCAGCTCGACGGCAACGTGCTCGTGTTCGCCGCAACCGACGAGCGCACCGTCAACGAGCGCGTTTATCGCGCGGCGTCGGCGCGCGGCATTCCGGTGAACGTGGTCGATCAGCCCGATCTCTGCACGTTCGTCATGCCGTCGATCGTCGACCGCTCGCCTGTCGTCGTCGCGGTTTCGACCGGCGGCGCCGCACCGGTGCTGGCGCGCCTGTTGCGCGCGCGTCTGGAAACGCTGATTCCCGCGAGTTACGGAAGGCTGGCGAATCTCGTCGCCGAGTTTCGTGAGCGCGTGAAGCGCCATTTCAAGCACCCGATGCAGCGCCGGCGCTTTTGGGAAGTGGTGCTCGACGGTCCGATCGCCGAACAGGTGCACTCGGGTCAAGAGGATGCCGCGCGCGCGGCGCTCGTGCGCAGTCTCGAAGCGAGCGACGGGAGCGCGACGCCGCACGGCGCGGTGTATCTGGTCGGTGCGGGTCCCGGTGATCCCGATCTGCTGACGTTCCGTGCGTTGCGATTGATGCAGCAGGCGGACGTCGTCGTGTACGACCGTCTGGTGTCGGCGGAGGTGCTGGCGTTGGTACGCCGCGAGGCCGAGCTCATTCACGCCGGCAAGGAGCGCGCGAAGCACGTGATGCCGCAGGAGGACATCAATCAGCTGCTCGTACGGCTGGCGAAAGAAGGCAAGCGCGTCGTGCGATTGAAAGGCGGCGACCCGTTCATCTTCGGACGCGGCGGCGAGGAAATCGAGACGCTGATGGCGGAGGGGATTTCATTCGAGGTGGTGCCCGGTATCACCGCCGCGGCCGGCTGCGCGGCGTACGCCGGTATTCCGCTCACACACCGCGATTATGCGCATTCGGTGCTGTTCGCCGCGGGGCATCTCAAGGACGGTACGTTGAATCTGAACTGGACCGCGCTGGTGCAGCCGCGGCAGACCCTCGTGTTCTACATGGGCCTGATTGGTGTGCGTCCGATCTTTCGTGAACTCATCGCGCGCGGCATGAATCCCGCAACACCGGCGGCGCTCGTGCAGCAGGGGACGCTGCGCTCGCAGCGCGTGCTGGTCGGCACGCTCGCCACGCTGCCCGACATCGTCGAGCGCAGCGACGTGCATGCGCCGACGCTGATTATTGTGGGTGACGTCGTGCGGCTGCACGAGAAGCTGCGCTGGTTCACGCCGACGCGCGGGTAGCAAACCAAGCTACGTTACCTTGACGCTCGATCTCGTCGATCGATGAATTTCGTTATAACCGCAGAGGACGCGGAGGACGCAGAGTGAGAATATTCGATGAAAAGTCTTGCGCTCTCGAGCGTCCAATCAGTTAGCCGTGACTCGGGCGAAGCGAAACCAGCGGGGTTGAAAAGCGAAACCCGGTTGCGGCACTTCGTACTTCTTTCCGGCTACCTAATTTTCAACAAATCCTTACTCTGCGTCCTCCGTGTCCTCTGCGGTGAAGCGTCTTATGACTTTTATTTACGAGCGCGACCCGGTGACGACTTCGATGCCCGCATCGCGCACGGCACGCAGCAAACGCTCGATGTGTTCTGCGTCGCTCGTTTCGACGACGCACGTCGCGCGCACGCGACTGATGTCGGGGCCGGAGAAAATCCGGTCGTGGCTGATGTCCTTGATGCTCGCGCCTGTGCCCGCGATCAGCGCGGCGAGCTTGGCCAGCGCCCCCGGACGATCGCTGATAGCGGCGGTAAAGCGACACAGGCGGCCGTCTGCCACGAGCCCGAGCTCGATCACCCGATCGAGAATATTGAGATCGATGTTGCCGCCGGCGAGGACGAGCACGACGCGACGTCCTTTCAGCTCCGGGAATTTGTTACGCAACAGCGCCGCGAGCGGCGCGGCGGCCGCGCCTTCCACGACGCATTTCTCCAGCTCCAATAAGCGAAACACGGCGAGCGCGAGCGCTTCTTCGTCGACCGTCGTCGCACCGTCGATAAGCGGCCGCGCCAAGTCGAATGCGAGAGTGCCGACGCGTCCGACAGCGAGACCGTCCGCCAGAGTCGGCTGCGTATTGGCGTCAACGGGGTGATGCGCGGCGAGTGCGTCGATCAGGCTCGGCGCGTGCGCCGACTGTACCGCATAGATCTTTACCTCCGGTCGCAGCGACTTGACCGCCAATGCGACGCCCGCCAAGAGCCCGGCGCCGCCGACAGGAATCACGATCGCTTCGACGTCCGGGACCTGCGCGAGGATTTCGAGCCCTACCGTGCCCTGTCCGGCAATTACGGCGGGATCGTCGAAGCCGTGAACGTACGTGAGGCCTTCGCGTTCTGCGAGTTCGTTCGCCTGCCGGCGAGCGTCGTCGAAGAACTCACCCCCCAATACCACGCGCGCGCCGAAGCGCCGGCAAGTGGAAACTTTGATGAGGGGTGCGTTGACCGGCATCACGACCGTGACGGGAATGCCGAGTAGGCCGCCATGGTAAGCGAGACCGAGCGCGTGATTGCCGGCGGATGCTGCGATCACGCCGCGGCGGCGCTGCTCCGGCGCGAGGAGCATCAACGCGTTGCGCGCGCCGCGCTCCTTGAAGCTGCCGGTGCGCTGAAAGTAATCGCGCTTACAATGAACGTGGCAGCCGGTTAATTCCGAGAGCGGCAGCGAGACGTTGCAGGGCGTGAGCGCGATGCCGTCGGCGATGCGTCGGCGCGCGGCTTCGATATCGGCGAGTGTGAGCGTCATAGCAGAGCACAAAAAAGCGGCGGGTCCCGTGGTTCGAGTTGCGCCCGGCCTTTCCTCGCGCCGCAAGCGGGGAGGGCGGTGGGGCGAACGTACATTCCAACTATTTGGCGAACAGCTGCGAGAGGTCGGCGAACGCCTTGAACTCGAGCGCATTTCCGCTCGGGTCGAGGAAGAACATTGTTGCTTGTTCTCCCGTTTGACCCTTGAAGCGGACATACGGTTCGATCACGAAACGTATACCGGCTTTGCGCAGCCGTTCCGCAAGCGCTTCCCATTCCGGCATATCGAGGACGACGCCAAAATGCGGAACCGGGACGTCGTGCGAGTCGACCGGATTATGGATTTGGACGGGTTCGTCCCCGGGCGCGAGGTGCGCGACGATCTGATGCCCGTACAGGTCGAAGTCGATCCACGTGTCGCTCGACCGCCCCTCTCGGCAGCCGAGAATTTCGCCGTAAAAGCGGCGAGCCGCCGAGAGATCGTTGACTGGAAAAGCCAGATGGAAGGGACGCTGCATTCGGGTTTTCCTTCGGTGATCGAGCAGGTTCGGTGATCGAGCACGCCGACCTGAGAGTCGGCGTAGTTTATCGGATCGCTTCGAGCGAGAGGGAGTCGAACGGGTCGACCGACCCCGTCGGACAAAAAGACGAGCCCGGGGCGAAGTTACCTCTAATAATCGTGTAGAATTGCTTGAAATCAAAGCATGAAGTTAGAGTCCGTGGAAGATTTGAATCCGTTGTACCAGAAGCTGAAGGATTTCGGCGATCGCGCCGAGGTTCTACGGAGGTATCTTTGACCTGCCGGCCAAGCAACGCCGCCTGGCGGAAGTTCGGGCGGAACTGGAACGGCCGGATGTGTGGAACAACCGCGAGCTCGGCCAGACCCTTGGCCGCGAACGCGCACAGTTGGAGCGCGAAGTCGGGACGCTCGAACGTCTCGGGACGGAGCTGACCGAAGCGCGCGAGCTGCTCGATCTCGCAGCGGAGGAGAACGATCCCGCGACCGCCGCATCGGTCGCCAAGGATATCGAGCGAATCGGGCAGCGTCTCGGCGAGCTCGAGTTCGCGCGTATGTTCGCGGGCGAGATGGATGCGAACAACGCGTTCATGGACGTCCAGGCCGGTTCCGGCGGTACCGAGGCCCAGGATTGGGCCAATATGCTGCTTCGCATGTACCTCATGTGGGGCGAGCGGCATGACTTTCGGACAGAAATCCTGGAAATATCCGAGGGCGAAGTCGCCGGCATCAAAAGCGCTACCGTACGATTTACGGGGCCCTACGCGTACGGCTGGCTGCGTACCGAGTCGGGCGTACATCGGCTTGTTCGCAAATCGCCGTTCGACGCAGGCAATCGGCGGCACACCTCGTTCGCGTCGGTGTTCGTATATCCGGAAGTCGACGAGAACATCGACATCACGATCAACCCAGCGGATTTGCGCGTCGATACCTACCGTGCGAGCGGCGCCGGCGGGCAGCACGTGAACCGCACCGATTCCGCGGTGCGTATCACGCACGCGCCGACGGGTATCGTCGTGCAATGCCAGAGCGATCGCTCGCAGCATCGCAACCGGGCGGAAGCGATGAAAATGCTGAAAGCGCGCTTGTACGAGCTCGAAATGCAGAAGCGCAACGCCGAGCGGCAGAAGATCGAGGCGACCAAGACCGACATCGAATGGGGGCACCAGATTCGCTCGTACGTGCTCGATCAATCGCGGGTGAAGGATCTGCGAACCGGCGTCGAAACCGGGAACCCCGACGCGGTGCTCGACGGTCATCTCGATGATTTCATCGAGGCCAGTCTGAAGAGCGGTGTGTAACGAGAACCGATTCTAAAAATGATACGAAGCAATATTCGCCCTCTCGCCATTCCCTCCGCCGTAAGCGGGGGAGGGTGCGGGTGGGGAATCGTGAAATAGCTTCGAGATAAAAATTCGGGACCTCCATCGACATGCAAAATTCCGAACCCATCGACGTCAACGAACAGATCGCGCAGCGCCGCGCGAAGCTCGTCGAGTTGCGGCGCCAAGGCAACGCCTTTCCCAATGATTTTCGCCGCAACGCGCTAGCCGGCGCATTGCAGGCGGCGTACGGCGACAAGGACGCGGCCGCGCTTGACGTGACGCCGGTACGCGTCACGGTCGCCGGACGCATGATGACGCGGCGGATCATGGGCAAAGCGAGCTTCTGCCATCTGCAGGACATGTCCGGGCAGATTCAGCTCTACCTGCAGCGCGACGTGCTTGCCGACGTCTACGAATCGTTCAAGAAATGGGACATCGGCGACATCCTCGGCGCGGAAGGCACGCTGTTCAAGACCAAGACCGGCGAGCTCTCGATCAAGGTCGATGCGGTGCGGTTGTTGACGAAGGCGCTGCGCCCGCTACCCGACAAGTTTCATGGGCTGGTGGACCAGGAAGCGCGCTATCGTCAGCGTTACGTCGATCTGATCATGAACGAATCGGCGCGTCGCACGTTCCGCCGGCGCATCGCGATCATCGATTATTTGCGCCGCTTTCTGAACGAGCGAGACTTTCTCGAAGTCGAAACCCCGATGATGCAGGTGATTCCGGGCGGCGCCACCGCGCGGCCGTTCATCACCCATCATCACGCGCTCGACATGCCGCTCTATCTGCGGGTCGCGCCGGAGCTCTATCTCAAGCGGCTCGTCGTGGGTGGATTCGAAAAGGTGTACGAGATCAACCGCAACTTTCGCAACGAAGGGTTGTCGACGCGGCACAACCCCGAGTTCACGATGCTCGAGTTCTATCAGGCCTATGCCGACTACCAGGACCTAATCGAGCTGACGGAAGAGATGTTCACCGAGCTCGCGCAGGCGCTGCTCGGCCGGCTCACGCTGACCTGGGGCGAGCACACGATCGATCTGACACGTCCGTGGCGGCGCCTACCGTTCTTCGCGGGCGTTTCAGAGGCCCTCGGCAC
>JBJMVQ010000042.1:0-44098 GCA_045810625.1 Sulfurifustis sp. | reverse complement strand
ATTGGCTCACTTACCGCGATCCGCGCTTGCAGTTATGGAGTCTCGTTTGGGATCGATTTCTCCTGCACCCGTGGGTCGGGCTCGGCTTTGGGCTGCGTACACTTAACTACGCCTATCCTGATCTCCAGCAGATAAACATCGTTTTCTGGCACCCGCACAATCTGGTGCTCTCCTACGCAATCGGGATGGGCGTCTTGGGAGTGGCCGTTCTGGTACTTCTGTTCGCCGCGATCGTCCGCGAGCTGTGGCAGTTGTACCGGGACCCGAACCCAAGTATAAGTCGGCTCGGTATCGCCGGGCTGGCGATGGTGACGGGCGTGCTTATTAGAAACATGACGGACGGATTCTTCTATCGCGAGAACTCGCTCCTGTTCTGGTCCTTGCTCGGAATGACGCTCGGTTGCGCGGCGTACAGCCGGCGCCGTCACTTGCCGGGTCGCACTTCTTCATAGATGGCGCACATTGATCCGCACGCGCCGCTGAAATTCCTTGTCATACGTCGCGACAACATCGGCGATTTGATTTGCACGACGCCGGTGTTCGCGGCGCTGCGCGAGCGTTTTCCCCGTGCGCGCATCTACGCGCTGACGAACACCTACAACCTTCCGGTCTTGCGCAACAATCCATTCGTCGACGAATCGTTCGCGTACATGAAGCTGAAGCATCGCGAGCCGGGCGTCAGTATCGTGCGTGCGTACTGGGAGCGCGCGCGGCTCGTCAAACGGCTTCGGTCAATGCGAATCGACTACGTCATCCTCGCGGGCGGCGGTTTCCTGCCGCGTGCTCTCGCGACGGCTCGTCTATTGCGCCCGCAACATATCGTTGGATACGTGGACGCTGGCGCGTCCGAACGCAGGATAGACTTGCCGGTTCCGTTCGACCACCGCGCGCAGCTGCATGAAGTCGAGTACGTTTTCAAGCTGCTCGCCCCGCTCGGCATCGTCGGCGCGCCACCGCCGTTGTACATTGCACCGGGTGCGTCCGAGCGAGGTGAAGCGGAAGCGGCCTGGAAAGAACGTGGTCTCGCCGGGGCGCCGATTGGCGTTCATATCAGCGCGCGCAAATCGAGCAACCGTTGGCCGACCGAGCGTTTCGTTGCGTTGATGCGGCGACTTCACGCCGAGCACGGCCCAGGCTTCATGCTGTTCTGGTCCCCCGGCGAAGCAGCGAATCCCCGACATCCGGGCGATGATGCGAAGGCCCGCGAAATCCTGAACGCGCTGCCGGACGTCCCGGTGGTTCCCTTTCCGACGCAACGGCTCGATCAGCTGATCGCCGGGCTCTCGGTATGCGACCGCGTGATCTGCAGCGATGGCGGCGCCATGCACATCGCGGCAGCACTCCGCAAACCGATCCTTTGTTTCTTCGGGAACTCCGGCGCGACGCGCTGGCGGCCGTGGGGAACGCCGCATGTGCTGTTGCAGCCCGACAGTCTCGATGCGGGAGATATCAGTGTGGACGAAGCGTTTGCCGGCTTTCAGCGGTTGTTGGCCGATGCGATACCGGCGACGCGGGAATTGCAGTCTCGGACGTCGACGGCGTTCTGACGCGCCGTCTCAATTCGCGGAGCTTCGCGTACTTTATAAAACTGTTGAAGCAACCAATGCTGATATGCACCAGCCCCGGGACGCCGTCCAGGAACCCCAGCCGCAAAAAATAAAACTTGATGAACCGAAACAGCGGGCTGAGCACCAGACGGCCGAGACTCACTCGCTTGCCGCGGGCTAACAAGCTTTCCGCTTGGAGTGTCGTGTACCGGTTCTGCTTCTCCAGGTAGGCGGCGATTCCGGTCTCCGATTCATGCATCAGGTCGCCGTCCAAACGGCCGACGGGTCCGTTCGTGAGGACGCGCTCGTGCACGGCATCGTCGCTCCAGCGCGCGCGTTCGCGATCGAATAGCCGTACGCTCCAGTCCGGGTAACCTTCGCCATGGCGCAGCCAGCGACCCATGAAGCGGTTGCACCGCGCCATCGCATAGGCGGCCTTCGTGGGTGACGCGAGTGTCGCGACGATGCTCGCGCGCAACCTCTCGCTGACGCGTTCGTCGGCGTCGACGCACAACACCCAGCGGTTACGCGCCTGCTGGACGCCGTACTGTTTCTGGGGCCCGTACCCGAGCCACTCTTGCCGCAGCACGCATGCGCCGTGACGTGCCGCGACGGCAACGGTATCGTCCGTGCTGCCCGAATCGACGACGATGATTTCGTCGGCGAACGCGACGCTCGCAAGGCATGCGGGCAGCTCGCCTGCGACATTGCGCGTGATGACGACCACCGATAGCCGCTCCGTCATGCAAACATTGTATGCGAAAATATGTCCGTGCCTTCGATTCTGATAATAAAAACCTCCTCGCTCGGCGACGTCGTGCACAATCTGCCTATCGTGGCGGATATCCGCGCGCGCATTCCTGACGCGCGCATCGACTGGGTGGTCGAGGAGCCGTTCGCCGAGGTGCCGGCGCTGCATCCGCAGGTGACGCGGGTGCTGCCGGTCGCCATGCGGCGCTGGCGTAAGAGTCTCTTCGCGCGCTCGACTTGGCATGAAATCGCGGCGCTGCGCCACGCGCTGCGCAACCAACGGTATGATCACGTGCTCGACACGCAGGGGTTGCTGAAGAGCGCGGTGATAGCAAGGTGGGCAAACGGTCCGGTTGTCGGGCAGGACGCGGCTTCCGTGAGAGAGCGTGTGGCCGCTTGGTTCTACGATCAGACGTTCCATGTCGTTCGGGGACAACATGCCGTCGCGCGCAATCGCGACCTCGCAGCGCAGGCGCTGGGATATGCGCCGCCCGAAACGCCGCCGGACTACGGGCTGCGCGTCCCGGCGGATGCGGTGCTCGTGTCGCGGCTCCCCGCTCGTTTTTGCGTCTGTCTGCACGCAACCAGTTGGCCGTCCAAACGCTGGCCGGAGTCGAGCTGGATCGAGCTCGGCGGCCGGATTGCCGCGGCGGGTTTGGTGTCGTTATTTCCATGGGGCAACGCCGAGGAACGAGCACGTGCGGAACGGATCGCCAGCCAAGTCGCCGGCGCGGTCGTGCCGGCGAAGCTCACGTTGCGCGAGCTGGCGGTGGTGCTCGATCGGGCGGTGGGGGTGATTGGCGTCGATACCGGCCTCGTGCACTTGAGCGCCGCGCTGGCGCGACCGACCGTCGCGATCTACATCGACAGCTCGCCGCAGTTGACGGGGCTGCTCCCGCCGGATGCCGCGCGGGCCGTAAGCTTGGGAGGCAAGGGGCAGGTTCCTGCGATCTCGGAGGTATGGCGAGCGCTCGCGCGCCTGCGAATCGTTTGATGCGCCACGTCTACAACTGGGCGTTGCGGCTTGCGGCGCCGTTCATTCTGCTGCGTCTTGTTTGGCGCGGCTTCAAAAATCGCGGCTATTGGCGGCGCATTCCGGAACGCTTTGGTTTGGTTCCTCCGTTGCGCGCTATGCGCGTGCTGTGGCTGCACGCGGTATCGGTGGGCGAGGTGCGAGCCGCCGCGCCACTCGTGCGCGCGCTGATGGGGCGCTATCCGGAGCATCGCCTTCTCGTCACGACGACGACGCCGACGGGGTCAGCCCAAGTCGGGGCTTTGTTCGGACGCGAGGTTGCGCATTGCTACGTGCCGTACGACCTGCCGGGCGCGGTTGTTCGCTTTTTCGATCGGGTACGCCCGGACCTTGCGGTGATCATGGAAACCGAGCTTTGGCCAAACCTGTACGCCGCGTGCCGTGCGCGCGCGATTCCGATCGTCGTCGCCAACATGCGGGTGTCGGAACGTTCCGTGCGCGGCTATCGGCGCGTTGCGCGACTCGCGGCACAGACGCTCGCGCAGGTTTCCGTGCTCGCGGCGCAATCCGCCGCCGACGCCGAGCGGCTGCGTGCGCTCGGCGCGCCGGCCGCCGCTATTCATGTCACCGGCAACATTAAATATGACGTGGCGCTACCCGCCAGTCTGACGGAAGCGGCCGACGCGCTGCGGCGCGAATGGGGCGGGCGGCAACGGCCGGTTTGGCTAGCGGCGAGCACGCACGAAGGCGAGGACGAGCTCGTACTTGCGGCGCGCGCGGAGCTCGCGGCGCGGTTTCCGAATCAACTGTTGGTTCTGGTTCCCAGGCATCCGGAACGATTTGCCACCGTTGCCCGATTGGTTAAAAAAGGCGGCCTGCATGCGCTGTTGCGCAGCGAGCATCGAGGCGTCGTCGACGCGAAGGTCGATGTGCTCATCGGCGATACGATGGGAGAGCTGCCGCTTTTTTACGGCGCTGCAGACGTCGCGTTCGTGGGCGGAAGCCTCGTGCCGACCGGCGGGCACAATCTGCTCGAAGCGGCTGCGGTCGGTACGCCGGTGGTCTACGGCCCGCACATGTTCAATTTCGCCGAGATTGCGCGCGCCGCGCGCGAACGCAGCGCGGGTGTCCAGATCAAGAATGCTTCACAGCTTGCGCCGGCGCTCGCGGATTTTCTCGGCAACGCGAATCGGCGGTTCGAGGCGGGCGAGGCCGGCAAGCGGCTGATCGCGGAAAACCGCGGTGCGGTAGCGCAAACGATGCGTTTGATCGAATCATTGCTGCCGAAGTAGCCCAATCGCCAGCGCCGACGGGCGGGATACCAGCGCCGACGGACTGCTTCCATTGTCGTACCTCTCCCGCGCGTCGTTACTAAAATCGTTACTGCATCAACACTCTCAATCAAGCAATAACTTCCAAAGGGGAAAAGCATGTTAAGAACTTCTCGTACTGTTGTCGTCCTTCTGATGGCGCTCGCCTGCGCTCCGGCCATGGCCGCGCAACGGGGCGGCGGCGGTTTCGACACGAACAACTTGTTTTTCGGGGCGGGGCTGAGCTCGAACAGCGTTTCCGGTTCCGACAACGGATTCGGCTGGCAGATCTTCGGCGGCTATGAATTCGGTGAGATCGCGCGGAACGTCAATTTCGATGTCGAAGTCGGTTACATGGATACCGGCGATATGGACGTGGATCTCCCGTTCGGATTTGGGACGGTGTCCGCGCGGGCGAAAGGTGTGTGGGCGAACGCCGTGGGCCGCTTCACGCTGGCTCCGCAATGGGAGCTCGTCGGCCGTGCCGGTTACGACTTCGGCGACGACGACGGTTTCATGATCGGCATCGGCGGCGGCTACAACGTGAACAAGCAAACGACGTTGCGTCTGGAGTTCGTGCAGCGCGACAACGTCGACTCGATCGAATTCAACTTCGTTTACCGGCCGTAAGTCGTTCCCAGCCTGGCGGCTTCCGCCGCCAGGCTGTCTAGTGTCTGTGCCCGCAGTTGCATTCTCACGGCGTGAGCGCCCGATCAACCTCTTCGAGATCGGGCTCACCTAAAGCCCCAACCGCCGCTTTCAACCGCAACTGATTGAGAATCACATTGTAGCGCGCCGCCGCAAGCTCGCGCCGCGTGGAGTACACCTGCTGCTGCGCGTTCAGCAGATCGATGTTCACTCGCACGCCGACCTCATACCCGAGTCGATTTGAAGCGAGGGCAGTTTCGCTCGAGATCTGCGCCTGTTCGAGCGCGCGGACCTGGTTGATGCCGCTCGCAACCCCGACGAAGAATTGCTGCACGGCGAGGGCCTGCTGCCGGCGTACGTTGTCGAGATCGGCGCGCGCACGCTCAAGCAGCGCAGCCGCTTCCCGCGTGCGCGACGAGACGGCTCCTCCCGAATAGAGCGGAAGATTGAATTGCAAGCCGACGATTCCTGTCGACGCCCGACTTCCGACCGCCGTAAGTACGGTACCAGTCTGGTCGACGGAGCCATAGGCAGCGACGAAATCGAGGGTAGGGTAGTGACCGGCGTTGTTGCGTTTTACTTCGAGCGCCTGCAGCTCCACCTGCGCTTGCTGGGCGACGACGGCGTAGCTCTGATTTTCTCCAAGCGTAAGCCACGATTCGAGCTTGTCGGGGTTGGGCCCGGTCAACGTCAGTCCGTCGCGCAGCGGCTGTAATTTGTCGTACGTTTTGCCGGTCAGTTGCGTCAACGCGCGGCGCCGCAGATCGAGCTCGCTCTGCGCGGTGATTTCCTGAGCGGTGATCAAGTCGTATCGCGCTTGGGCCTCGTGCGTGTCGGTGATGGTCGTCGTGCCGACTTCGAAGTTCTTTTTTGCTTGCGCGAGCTGCTCCGCGATCGCAGCTTTCTGCGCCTGCACGAGCGCCAGCGAATCCGCGGCGGCAAGCACTTCGAAATATGTCTGCGCGACGCGCAGGATCAAATCCTGACCTGCGGCGCCGAACGCCGCTTCGCTTTGCTGCACGAGATAATCCGCCTCCGTGTACTCGATAAAATTCTGACGACGGAACAACGGCTGCGTGAACATGAGCGCGTATCCGCTGGCGACGAAGTGCCGGCGATCGATCGGCGGCACGAGCGGCACGAAGGGCGGGTCGTAACGGGCATCGAGCGAGGTGCGACTCGTGGCGGCGGAGAGGTTCAGTGTGGGCAAGATGCCGGCGCGTCCCTGCGCCAGCTTTTCCTGCCCGGCTTCGCGCGCCGCCCGCGCGGCGGCGTAGGCGGCGTCGTGCGCCTTGGCGTCGTTGTACACCTCGAGCAGATCCGCGGCGCCGGCCGAGCCGGAATGTAAAGCGGCTGCCGCAATCGCCGCGATGAGCGATCGCTCCAGCGTGATTCGTATTTTCATTCTCATTCTTACCCTTGGCGCTCCCGCCGGACGCGCGAGAGCAGCGTAAACGCTTTCGTTTGTTCGATAGCGGCTGAAGTACCGCCACGTTCAAGAGACTCGGAGGATAGAAGAATATTCGTGCAAACAAAACGGCCGGCGAGTTCTCGGGAACTGCCTTGCAGCACGTAGTCCGAATGGCTTACAGGTTCGACGACGTGGGTAGGGGAACGATCGCGTTGAGTTCGCGCGACCGGCGATCGTTCGAACGCGAGCAGCGACCTTGCTATGCAGCACCCTGCCAACGCGACGGCAGGAGATTGTCTAACCGGTTGCTCTGGCGAGCTTGAAGCTTACACGGCGCAATTCGAATAATCGTTGCGGCGATCGTCGACCTAAAAAACAAACCTCGGTGGTTCCGGTGCGTTCGTCAACGACGGGATGACCGTTTCGAAGAGCGAGGTCGTTTTCCAGCTTTCTGCGTTCACGCGGTCGATACGAAGCACTTCCATCGCCGGGGCGCGCCCGACAACGACAACGAGGCGTCCGCCCGGGGCGAGCTGCTCGCGCAGCCCCGCCGGCAGAATCGGCACCGAACCGGTGACAAGGATGCGGTCATACGGCGCATGCTTCTCCCAGCCGCGCGACGCATCGCCGACCTCGACGGTTATATTGCGGATGCCGTGCGCTGTGAGTTTCTCGGTGGCGCGCTCGGCGAGTTGTGGGATGATCTCGACGGCGTACACGTGGCTGCTCAGTCCGGAGAGCAGCGCCGCCACGTGCCCGCTGCCCACGCCGATTTCGAGCACTTTGTCCTTCGACCTAGCGCCAAGCGTCTGGAGCAGGCGCGCCTCGAGCTTGGGCGCGAGCATCACCTGACCGAAGCCGAGCGGGATGCTCATGTCGATGTACGCGAGCGCGCGGTATTCCTCCGGCACGTACTCCTCACGACGGGTACACGCGATGACTCCGAGCACGCGCTCGTCGGTCACGTCCCACGGTCGGATCTGCTGATCCAGCATCTTCCGGCGCGCGGTTTCAAAATCGATCGCTTGCATGCTTGTTCAATCGGGCAGGCTGGGCGGCGCGTAGCCTAAGCGGTTTGATTCCCACAGGCAAGCGAGTTGCAAAGGTCGAATCGATGATTTAGGTTGTTTCGAATAACGAGTGCCCGGCGTACGATGGCGGGCGGGATCATCGAGTCCCACGCAGTTGCGCCATGGATTGGTAGTCACGGCTAGGGGTGCCCCGAACGGGGCTGAGATCATACCCTTTGAACCTGACCCGGAGCTTGGAAACCGGGCGTAGGAAAGCCTCTTCTTCACGAAGCTCCTGCGCCCCTAAACGCCCGAACGGGCGAGGAGGCGAGCGATGAGCGCGATTCCAAAGGAATTTCTGCGTAAGGCAGCCGCGCTGTCGGACGCAGTAACGCGACCATATCCCGGCTCGCGCAAGATTCATGTGGAGGGGACGCGGCCGGATATCCGGGTCGGCATGAGGGAGGTGCGCCAATCGCCGACCCCGGCGAGCAGCGGTGCGGAAGAAAATCCGCCGATCTATATATATGACACGTCGGGGCCGTACACCGAGCCCGGAGCGTCGATTGACTTGATGAAGGGTCTCGCGCCGCTGCGATCCGCCTGGATACTCGCGCGCAACGATACCGAGGAGCTGCCCGACTTTACTTCGGAGTACACCCGCCGTCGGCATGCCGACGTCTCTCTCGCGCACTTACGGTTCGAGCATATCCGCAAGCCACGCCGCGCTTTGCCGGGACGCAACGTCTCGCAGATGCATTACGCCCGCCAAGGCATCGTGACGCCGGAGATGGAGTACGTCGCGATCCGCGAGACGTTGCGGCTCGATGAGCTGCGACGCGATCCGCGCTACACGAAGCTGCTCCGGCAACACCGCGGCCAGGGTTTCGGCGCGTCGATTCCGGAAGCGATAACGCCGGAGTTCGTGCGCGCCGAAGTGGCGCGCGGTCGTGCCATCATCCCGGCGAACATCAATCACCCGGAGCTCGAGCCGATGATCATCGGGCGCAACTTCCGGGTGAAGATCAACACCAATATCGGCAATTCGGCCGTCACGTCGACGATCGAAGAGGAAGTCGAAAAGATGGTTTGGTCGGCCCGCTGGGGCGGCGACACGCTCATGGACCTCTCGACGGGCAAGAACATTCACGAAACGCGCGAATGGATTTTACGCAACGCGCCGATGCCAATCGGAACCGTCCCGATTTATCAGGCGCTCGAGAAGGCGGGCGGGAAGGCGGAAGATCTGACGTGGGAGCTGTTCCGCGACACGCTGATCGAGCAGGCGGAACAGGGCGTCGATTACTTTACCATCCATGCCGGGGTGCGGCTCGCGTACATTCCGTTCACCGCCGACCGGATGACCGGCATCGTATCGCGCGGCGGATCGATCATGGCCAAGTGGTGTTTGGCGCACCACCGCGAGAATTTCCTCTACACGCACTTCGAGGAAATCTGCGAGATCATGAAAGCCTACGATGTTTCGTTCTCGCTCGGCGACGGCTTGCGGCCCGGCTCGATCGCGGATGCGAACGATCGCGCGCAGTTTGCCGAGCTCGAGACGCTCGGCGAGCTGACGAAGATCGCCTGGAAGCACGACGTGCAGGTCATGATCGAGGGTCCGGGTCATGTACCGATGCAGCTCATCCAGGAGAACATGGACAAGGAGCTGCATGATTGCTTCGAGGCGCCGTTCTACACGCTCGGACCACTGACGACCGATATCGCGCCCGGTTACGATCACATCACTTCGGCGATCGGCGCCGCACAGATCGGGTGGTACGGCACGGCAATGCTCTGCTACGTGACGCCAAAGGAGCATCTCGGATTGCCGGACAAGCAGGACGTCCGTGACGGGATTATCGCTTACAAGATTGCGGCGCATGCGGCCGACCTGGCCAAGGGCCATCCGGGTGCGCAGCTGCGCGATAATGCGTTATCGAAGGCTCGTTTCGAGTTTCGTTGGGAAGACCAGTTCAATCTCGGTCTCGACCCGGAGAAGGCGCGCGAATTTCACGACGCGACGCTTCCTCAGGAAGGGGCGAAGCTCGCTCACTTTTGTTCGATGTGTGGTCCTCACTTCTGCTCGATGAAGATTACACAGGACGTTCGAGAGTACGCCGCGCAAAAAGGTATTACCGATGTATCCACCGCGATGGAGGAGGGTCTTAAGGAGAAGGCCCGCCAGTTCAAGGAACAAGGCGCAGTAATTTATCGTAAGGCCTGACATGAACGGCGGGCATCGCCCGCCGTCTTTACCGCTCCTCGGAAGCAAAACTTGTAGCGTGTCAGCAGGTTACGTATACGCGCGTCTTCGATGGGCATTCGCGGCCGTTCGAAGGCGCGTGTCCAAATCTCGTGCTTGACGTACGCCCATTAATTTGGGAATAATTTCCCAAAATATGGGCACCCCCAAACCATTAGAAGCGACACACAACGGCCTCCATCAGGTTCTGGTCTCGGCCGTCGCGCGGTTATTGCGCCCGCTCGTGCGGGTGCTGCTGGCTAATGGACTGCCGTTTGGCGCTTTTATGGATCTCGCAAAACGCGCGTACGTCGAAGTCGCCCTCAACGAGTTCGGGATTCCGGGCAAGAAGCAAACCATTTCCCGCGTATCGGTGTTGACCGGTCTCACACGCAAAGAAGTCCAACGACTGCTGCAGGACGCCGCGCTCGATGAGAGCGTGGATGAGGGCTACAACCGCGCCGCCCGCGTTGTCAGCGGCTGGGTTAGGGATCCGGAATTCACCGACTCATTCGGTGAGCCGCTGCTGCTTCCCGTCGAAGGTGTCATCACGAGCTTCAGCGCCTTGGTGCGCCGCTATAGCGGCGATATGCCGGCGCGCGCCGTGCTCGATGAGTTGGTGCGCGTCGGGGCGATCGAGCGACTACACGACGGCCGCCTACGATTGCTCGCGCGCGCTTATGTGCCCCGCAAGAGCGACGTCGAGAAGCTCGGGATCCTCGGTCACGACGTGGCCGATCTCATCAGCACGATTGATCACAACCTCGAGCACGGCGCCACGCTGCCGTTTTTCCAACGCAAGGTGATGTACGACAACTTGCCCGTCGAGGCACTGGAAGAGCTGCGCACGCTGACCGCGGCCAACGGTCAGCAACTGTTGGAACGTCTGGACAAGTGGCTCGCGAGGCAAGACCGCGACGTGAACCCGGATGTCAAAGGCACCGGACGCATGCGCGCCGGTATCGGCATTTACTACTTCGAACAAGACCTGCAAGCGACGCGGACGCCGACGAGCGTGTAGGGAGGGGGACCAAATGCAAGGAATGCTCCTGCGGGTTCTAGCGGCGATCGGGCTGGTCCTTGGCCTCGCCGGTTGCGGCGACATGGGAGGTACGGACGTAGCGGGTGGCGGCACCGGCGGAACCGGAATCAGCGTCGGTACCATCAGCGCGGTCGAGCCCACTTCCTCGTCCTCCGGGTCCACGACCAGCGCGAACATTTTCGTCAACGGCGTGAAGTTCACGGTCGACCTGTCGACGAGCATTCAGAAGGATGACGCACCGGCGACCATCGACGATCTGTTCGACGGCCTCGTCGTCGAGGTCTACGGCACGATCTCGGGTACGACCGGGACAGCGGACAAGGTTGTCACGAAGGACATCGTCCGCGGTGTGATCGAGAGTAACGACGGCGTCGACACAATCGTTGTCGCCGGCCAGACGGTCGTTATCGACGATCTGACGGTATTCAATCCGCCTGAGGAAAATCCGGCTAGTCCGCAAAGCATTTCTGACCCGAAGCTTGCAAAAGGGAGTTTTATCGAGGCCTACGGTCTGCTGCGGGGACCGGGCGTGATTTCCGCGAGATATTTCGAGAGCAGATCGGCTTCGCCGTCGACCACGACCAAGGTGCGCGGCATCGTCAGCAACACCACCGTCAGCAACACGAGTGGCACGACCTTTAACATCGGTGTGCTGCCCGTTGTCGTCACACGAGCGACGGTCGTGAGCATTCCGGGCGGCATTCGCGACGGATTGTTCGTAGATGTCGAGGGTACGTGCTCGGGGACGGCGCCTTGCGGCACGTTGACCGCGAAGTCCGTCAAACTGGAAGCGCTCGATAGAGCGGACGGCAATCCGGCACAGATCGAAGGCTACGTGACCTCGACCGCTGCGTCCGGGCCATTCACAGTTGGAAGCCAGACCGTGGTGCTCACGTCGTCGACCGTATTTATCGGGGGTATGGCTTCGGATATCGCGGTCGGCGTGCGACTCGAAGTCGACGGTAGGCTTTCGAACGGGGTTCTCACGGCTACCAAAGTTATCTTCAACGACAATATTCGATTCGAAGGCGACGTGGCTTCGATCGGCGCGCAGTCCCTCACGCTCACTGCACCGAATATCACGGTCACGACGACAAGTGAAACTGAATTTGTCGGGACGATCGATATCGGCACCCACGTCCGCATTCGCGGGCGGCTATTGCCGGATAACACGACGATTGTCGCGACGCGGGTCGAAGAGCGTTCCGCGAGCACGAGGGTCGTACTTCAAGGTCCGGTGCAAGCTATTGCGGACTCCGTGTTGACGATTCTCGGCATCGATGTGGATACGAGTACGTTCACCGACCAGGATTTCTTGAACGTACAAAATAACGCCATTGGTCGAATGGCGTTCTTCGCTACCTTGAAGGCGGGTGATCTCGTCAAAGCGGATGGTGATTTCAACGGCTCGGCCATTACGTGGAAAGAGGTCAAGCTGGAAAACTGAGTTCCTCCTCGTCGTCCTTGTACGCGGCGCGCCCTCCCCCTCCTCCCCCGGGCCGCCGCGTTTTTTTTGATTCATCTCGCTCGGTGCTAGCATTCGCTTGCCGGTTTGACGGGCGTGTGCGTCAGCAGAGTTGAATCCCGTTCGGAACGGACTCTTTCCGTGAGTTTCAATCCGTAGGCCGCGCCCTGGGCGGCGAAGCGGCTTTGTGCGAGGAATTAGCTTCAATGAGTGACATCAAATGCATCGATACCGCAGATTTGCGCGAACTCGTCGCGCAGGCTGCCGCCAACCCGCGACGGCGCAAGAATTTCAACGTGCATGACTCGCCGGCCGATCCGGTGCAGCGTTTTCTGAACGCGTTCGAACCCGGCACTTACATACGTCCGCACCGCCATCCCGATAAGTGGGAGTTGTTTGTGCTCGTGCAAGGCGAAGCGATTGCGTTCGTGTTCGACGAGAACGGGCGCGTGCTCGACCGTGCCGACTTAAATGACACCGGCAGCGGCGTGCGAGTCGTGGAAATTCCTGCGGGCGCGTGGCACAGCCTGGTATCGCTGACATCGGGGACCGTACTCTTCGAAGTAAAGCGTGGGCCGTACGATCCCGCGGCACCGGCCGAGTACGCGTCCTGGTCTCCGGCGGAAGCAGATCCCAGCGCGGCCGCATTCGAACGCCGCGTGCGTGGCGCACGGGTAGGAGAGCTGCTCGTTCCTGCAAACCAAGATAACCATTCGGATTAGTCTTGCTCCATTAGCTGCATCGCGCGCCGTTTTGCCGTCGCCGCGCGACGTAAGTTCGTCGCCGGCATGTCCGTTGCACGTTTTATCGGGACGATCGCACAGTTCGATACGCCGATTCGTCACCGTCGGGTGCACTAATCAACGAAACCGATGCCGCGCCACGCAAGGGCGATCGCGCTTTCGTGGGCATGCGTCTTGGTGGTTATTTCGATCGAAAAACGAGCGGGATTCCGTAGATGACTCCGGAACAAGCAACGAACTATATGAACAGCCTTCTCAAAATCATGCTCGCGAGGAAGGCGTCGGATCTTTTCATTTCAGTCGACTTTCCGCCGTCGATGAAAGTAGACGGCAAAATGGCGCCGGTGGCGCAGGGACAGCGGCTCATGCCGGCGCAAACGAAGGCGCTCGCGTACGCGGTCATGAATGAAAAACAACGCGCCGAGTTCGAGGCGGAGAAGGAGTGCAATTTCGCCATCAGCCCGGAAGGCATCGGGCGCTTCCGCGTAAACGTCTATGTGCAGCAGGGATGCGTAGCGATGGTATTGCGGACCATCACTTCGAAAATCCCAAAATTTGACGATTTGAAGCTTCCGCCGGTGCTCAAAGATGTCGCGATGACGAAGCGCGGCCTCGTGATTCTGGTTGGCGGCACCGGGTCGGGAAAATCGACGTCGCTCGCGGCGATGATCGATCACCGCAACGAGAACAGCTACGGCCACATCATCACGATCGAGGACCCGGTCGAATACGTGCACCGAAATAAAAATTGTCTGATCAGCCACCGCGAAGTGGGCGCGGATACGCTCAACTGGTTCGCGGCGCTCAAGAACACGCTCCGCCAGGCGCCGGATGTCATCCTCATCGGCGAAATCCGCGACCGCGACACCATGGAGTACGCCGTTGCGTTTGCCGAAACCGGGCATCTCTGTATGGCGACGCTGCACGCGAACAGCGCCAACCAGGCGCTCGACCGCATCATCAACTTTTTTCCCGAGGAGCGGCGTCAGCAGCTTCTCATGGATCTGTCCCTCAATTTGAAGGCCGTGGTATCGCAGCGTCTGATTCCGCGCAGCGATGGGAAGGGGCGCTGCGCGGCCATCGAAATCTTGCTGAACACGCCGCTCGTGTCCGACCTCATTTTCAAAGGCGAAGTGCACGCGTTGAAGGAGGCGATGAAGAAGTCGGTCGAAGCCGGCATGCAGACCTTCGATCAGGCGCTGTTCTATCTCTATGAGACAGGCGACATCAGCTACGAGGATGCGCTGCGCAACGCCGATTCGATTAACGAGATCAAGCTCAATATCAAGCTGAACAGCAAGCGCGCTCGCGCGGAAAATACGCGACCCAAGATGGAACTAAGCATGCAGGAAGACGAAAAAGAAGAAGGGACGACGCCGGAGTCTGCCGCACGCGCGACCGCGTGATCGTGATACGGCGCCGGGCTTGGCGGGCGGCGCTCCCATGCGCGAGACGGCGCTACGTACCGACGAGATGAACGCCATTCTCGAGCAAGAGCCGCCCCGGCGTACCCTTACCGGCGCGTTCCGCGCCGATTAGCCGCTCGACGTAATCGGTTCTTAGTATGCAGGCCGCCCTTTGGGCGGCCTGCTTTTTTGGCCGCTCGGCGTTAAACGCCGCCCGCAGCGGCTATAAATTAGGGTAGGGAAGGGGGGAAGAATAAACGCGCATGCAACGGGCAGTTGAAAATTACACGGTCATTTTCCCGGGATGCTCCGCGACCGGCGACGAGCTCGTTCGCATCAAGGCGCGTCTTGCGTCGATATTCAAACTCTCTCCGCAGCAGGTCGACCGTCTTTGTAGCTCGCGTGACGTTATCGTGCGCCGCGACGCAAGCCTGGCGGAAGCGGAGAAGTTCAAGGCGGCTTTCGAGCGAGCGGGTGTGGTGTGCCAAATCGTTCGCCAGAACGAAGCCGCGCCGACGCAGACCGCCGCCGTCAAGAGTCCGGACATTCTCACCGTCGAGTCGCTCGATAAGTTCTTCCCCGGAGCGATCCCGAACGTGCGCGTGTCGCTCGGCTATCGCCTTGGTCTCCTCGCGCTCGCCTGTCTCATGTTGCTGCTGCCGGTGCTCTACGTGCTCATGCTCATCGGTGTCGGTTCCGCCGGTGTCTGGTACGCGAAGCACGCACCGGCGCTCCTCGGCCGAGCGCGTGGGCTCTGGTGGATCGTGGCCTACGGCGCGCCCGTCGTTTCGGCGTTCGCCGTGTGCGTGGCGATGCTGAAACCGCTGCTGGCCAGGGAGCCGAAACGTCGCGAGCCGCTGCCGTTGTCGCGGACGGACGAGCCGCTCTTCTTCGCGTTCGTCGATAAGATCTGTGACAAGGTCGGCGCCCGGCGCCCCGCGCGTGTGCAACTCGATTGCGCCGTCAACGCCAGCGCGGCGCTGCAAAACGGGGCTCGTGGCTTTTTCGGCGGCGAGCTCGTGCTCACCGTCGGTATGCCGCTCCTCGCGGGTCTCGATACGCGTCAGCTCGCCGGAGTGCTCGCGCACGAGTTCGGACATTTCGCGCAGCGCGCGGGCATGCGCGCGAGCGCGCTCATCCATCGCATCAACTATTGGCTCTACAAATGCGTCTACTTGCGCGACAGCTGGGACGAAGCATTGGTCGCCGCCGCCGAGCGCGTGCAGCGCATCGCAGGCGTCCTCGGCTTCGTGCTGTACATCGCGCTCGCCGCCACGTGGGTCGCGCGCGGTGTGCTTTGGTCGCTCATGTGGTTTGGCACCGTTGTCAGCCGCTACATGTCGCGGCAGATGGAATATGACGCCGATCGCTACGAAGCGCACCTCGTCGGCAGCCGGCATTTTCGCGAGACGGCGCTGCGCATGCGCCTGCTCAGCCATGCGTTCAGCGACGTTTATCAGAGCCTCGGCCGGAGCTGGGCCGATCGCAAGCTCGTCGACAATCTGCCGCATCTCGTCGCGCGCCGCGCGCGCGAGCTCGAGCCGCAGCTTCGTCGCCACATCGAAGCCGAGATCGAAAAGACTCAAACGCTCGTGTACGACACGCACCCGGCCGACCGCGAACGCATCGAGAATGCGGAGCGTCTGAAGGCGGCCGGGATATTCGCTTACCAGGCACCCGCGCGCGTGCTCGTCAAGAACTACGCGGCCTGGGCGAAGCGCAGCACGTGGCATTTTTACCGTGCAGAGCTTGGCCTCAGCATCAAACCGGATCAACTCATTTCCATCGACGACCACGAGGCGGCGGTCGGCGCGGAGCGCAAGTCCGACGAAGCGCTGCAAACTTATTTCCACGGGTTCTTCGAACCGACGCACTTTTTCCCCGCCCCCGATCTCGAAGCGGCCATGGCGCTCGATGCGGACCGCCGCAAAGCGCGCCTTGCCGAGCTCGTGATGCACGTGCGCACGAACGGGCCGGAAATCAATGCCGTGACGCCGGCGTTCGCTCAGGCGAAGAACACGCTCGCCGACGCTTGCGGCGCGAATGCGATTGCCGCCGCGGGCGCCGCGCTGCCGCCGGATGCGCCCGACTACGCCAAAGCGAGCGAGGCGCTCGCGGCGCTCGAAACGCGCGTCGCCAAACTCGACCAGCTTTTCCGCGAGCGGTTGGGACTCGGCCTCGCCGAAGCGGTCGCGCAGGCGCCGAATCGAGACGCCTTGCTTGCGGAGGCCAGACGCCTCATCGCGGCACTACAGGCGTTGACGCGGTTGTATCCCAAGTTCCTCGCGACGCACCGCGAGAGCACGGCGGTGCTCGCCCTCGCGTGGCTGCTCGAACGCCAGGCGAACAACGAAGCGGCGCAGAAGGCGCTCCGCGTCACGATGACGCGCGTGAAATCGGGCGTCGCCGGCATCGAGGAGATTTTGCAGTCGGTGCAGTATCCGTTCGCACGTGGTGCGGGCGACGCGGACGCGCTCCGCCATTTTTTGGAAGAGCTTCCGGTCGCCATGCGCGACAAGGACTTCCCTCAGTATCTCGAATATGCGCACGCGCTGTACGACACGATTGTCGGCTTTCATGCCCGTGTCGCGGGTCGTCTCGCCAAGCTTGCCCTCGATGCCGAGGAACGGCTCGGCTTGCGCGTAAAGCTGCTGAAGTCGTAGCTCGCGCCGACCCTCGGACTCGAACCGCTCTCACCGGGCTCGCGCACGACTCCGCTTTTCGCTCGCTCGCCGGCGCAGAAGCGGAAGTACAATGTGCGCTTTGGCGCGACCCTGACTTGAGAAGCCGATGGCATCGAAACTTTTCACTCCCTATCGTTTGCGCGATCTCGAATTCCGCAACCGCGTGTTCGTCTCGCCGATGTGCCAGTACTCCTCGATCGATGGTATGCCGACCGACTGGCACCTCGTGCACCTCGGCAGCCGCGCCGTCGGCGGTGCCGCGCTCGTGATGGTCGAGGCGAGCGCGGTCACGCCCGAAGGCCGTATCTCGCCGGATGACAGCGGCATCTGGTCGGACGCGCATCGTGACGCCTTCGCGCCGATCGCGCGCTTCATCAAAGAACAGGGTGCGATTCCGGCGATTCAGCTCGCGCACGCGGGTCGCAAGGCTTCCACCGACGCTCCGTGGCGCGGCGGCGGTCCGCTCGGTACGGCAAATCGCGGTTGGGAGCCGCTTGCACCGAGTGCGCTGCCGTTCACCCCTGCGCATCCCGTTCCCCGTGCGATGAGCCGCGCCGACATCGACGCGACCATCACCGCGTTCGCCGACGCGGCCACTCGTGCGGCCGGCGCCGGGTTCGAAGTGGTCGAGCTACACATGGCGCACGGTTATCTGTTGCACGAATTTCTCTCGCCGCTCTCGAACAAGCGCGGCGATGAATACGGCGGGAGTCTCGAAAACCGCATGCGACTGCCGCTCGCCGTTGCCCGCGCGGTGCGTTCCGTGTGGCCCGAATCGCGGCCGGTTTTCGTGCGGATCTCGGCGACCGACTGGGCGCCGGGCGGGTGGGATTTGTCGCAGTCGATCGAATTGTCCCGGCGGCTCCAGGCGCTTGGCATCGATCTCATCGATTGCTCGAGCGGGGGTCTCGTCGCCGATGCCAAAATTCCCGCCGGACCCGGGTTTCAGGTTCCGTTTGCGGCCGCTGTTCGCGAACAAACCGGTATCGCAACGGGCGCCGTCGGTTTTATCACGGAACCGGCTCAAGCCGAACAGATTATCGCCACGGCACAGGCGGACGTCGTCTTTCTCGCGCGCGAGCTGCTGCGTGACCCGTATTGGCCGCTGCAAGCTGCCAAAAAGCTGGGGGCCGAGATCAAATGGCCCGATCAGTACTTGCGGGCGAAGTAAACGAATTCGGCCTTTGCCTCAATCCATCGGACCGTTCGGTCCGATCCTGCCAGCGCCATTAAAGACATCGGAACTGCCGGCGTTATCGCGCAGCCCGCGCGCTCCGTCCCATAGTAGACCGGGCGGCAAGTTTGATCGGGATCAACATTCGCGGCGACTGCATAATGCAAGTTATCGGCTCTCGAAACGACTCATATGCCGAACGTCGAGGACGCCACCATGAATAAGACGAAGCCGTTCTTCCTTCTCTTGCTCGTTTTGCTTCTGCTCTCCGCGAACGGGCGGGCAACATATGTCCCGGTTGCAGGGGTGTGGGGTCGGGGATGATGGGTGAGCAAGACATGAGCCCGGGAATGATGGGAGGAATGGGCTCGGGCATGATGGGGACGATGGGTACTGGAACGATCTTCGGAGCTCTGAGATGACGGCCACACCGCGCATTGTCCTTTTTTGCCTGTGGGGTTTCGCGGCGACCGCTTGAGCGGCCGATGTCGTCGTCTACAAAGATCCGAATTGCGGTTGTTGCGAGGGCTGGGTTCAGCATTTGCGCCAAAGCGGCTTCAGCGTCGACGCGCGAAACGTGAAAGATGTAAACGTCTTCAAGAATGGAGTACCGGTTGAGCTGAAGGGATGTCACACCGCAATCGTCGGCGGTTATGTCGTCGAAGGCCACGTTCCAGCAAACGACATTCGGCGTCTGTTGAAGGAGCGGCCGACCGTGCGTGGGATTGCGGTGCCCGGCATGGAAGGCCATCACAAGACAAAACTACGAAGTACTTACGTTCGATACCGCTAGGAAAACTTCAGTTTTTGCTCGGCACTTTTTTGCTCGGCACGAGGGTACTGCAACACATGGCGAGGGAAGACCGGAAAACCGATGCGATGCGTGGCGCCCCAGGAGGGGAGTGTCACCGGTACGGTTATCTGTCATCGGCATCTCCGCGTTCGCTAAATAGGTTTCGTTCGGTGATCGCTGTACTGGCCCGAGCACACGCATTTGTATTCGGACATTTAGCGATCGACGTGTTAACCTCTTGCGCCGTGGAACGGCAGCCAATGAACGGGGAGGAGGGGCGCCATGCTGGTTCTCACGCGTAAGGTGGGAGAACAAGTGATCATCGGCCCGGGTGGTGATAAAGCGGACGAGAGCTCCGTTTATCTCGTCGTCATAGGCGTCAAGGGAAACAGTGTCCGGTTCGGCATTCGAGCCCCGGACGACGTCAAAATCCTGCGCGCTGAGTTGTCCGAGCGTGACCGCGCTTCCCGCAACGGCAAGTCGAAAACCGGTTGACGGCCCCGGTTGATTCTTTAGACCTCTAGATCTCTCACGAATTTAGGCGAAACGCATCGGACCGACCGCGCCGGCGGGATGGTGGCGATTTGCCTATCTGCAGGCGTGGGCGCGATTACCCACTGATTGGTCAGCAGATCGTCCACTGATGTGTTGCACGGGCTGAAATCGTCTCGATAAGCGCCCGGCGATCCGCGAATGTCCCACGTTATGAAATCGTCTTATTCGCACAAGACTCGGCGTTTCTGTTCGCACAAGGCTCGGCATTTCTGAACCGCCTACCCGCACCGGCACGCGTCCGAATCTCTCCGCAGTTCCTGCCGATATTTCCCTAGATTTGCCGTGACTTGATCCCGCGGTTACCCGCTGCAAATCGTTCGGTCGTATGATGACACGGAGCGGGCAACGTGCCATGCGTCCGATCCGTCCTGCCCGAGTCGCTGGAATGTCTAACGCGCCGGAGAGCAAAACATGAAAACTTCGATATCGCGAATAAAAGTTTTCTCGAGTCTGTGCTTCGTTAGTTCATTTTTGTTCGTGCTGACCGCATTGGCGCAAGATGCGCCGAAGGAGGAGGAACCGTTTTGGGCGAAAGGGCGGCCGAAAAGCGATGCGGCCATGAAGATGGCGCCGGTCCCCGCGTCCCCGATTCCGACGCCGGCCGACAAACTGCCGATCAACAAAATGAAGCTGCCGCCCGGCTTCAAAGCGGAAGTGTGGGCGAGCAATATTCTCGATGCGCGCGGTCTGCGCCAAGGTGACAACGGGACGGTGTTCGTCAGCTCGCTGTTCGCTGCCGGCAAGATCTACGCCGTCACCGATAAAGGCGGCAAGCGCGAAGTCAAAGCGATCGCGGACAAGCTGTTTCTCCCGAACGGCATCGAGTTCTACAAGGGCGCGCTCTACGTGGCGACGCCGAAGGACATCACGCGCTACGACAACATCGAGGCGAACCTCGACCACCCGCCGAAGCCGGTGATGATCTACGACAAGCTGCCGGGCGACATCCCGCATGGCTGGAAGTTCATCAAGGTCGGTCCGGACGGCAAGCTGTACGTGCCGATCGGTGCTCCGTGCAACATCTGTGATCCGGGCGATCGGTACGCGCAGATACTGCGCATGAACCTCGACGGCAGCGGCGTCGAAGTCGTCGCGCGCGGCGTGCGAAACACCGTCGGCTTCGATTTTCATCCGAAGACCCGCGAGCTCTGGTTCGGCGACAATCAGCGCGATTGGCTCTCCGAGGAGCTGCCAAGCGATGAGCTGAACCACCTCACTGCGCCCGGCAAGCAGCATTTCGGTTATCCATATTGTCACGGCGGCGCGGTTACCGATCCGGAATTCGGCTGGGGGCATTCGTGTGACGATTACGTGAAGCCGGTCGCCGTGCTCGGTCCGCACGCCGCGCCGCTCGGCATGCGCTTCTATACCGGCAAAATGTTCCCGGCCGAATATCAGGGGGCAATCTTTCTTGCCCGCCATGGGCCTTGGAACAAGACAAAGAAATACGCCGCCGACGTGGTGGCGATTTTTCTCGATAGCAAAGGCAACGTGTCGAAGATCCAGCCGTTCCTCACCGGCTTGGTCGAGAACAATACGTACCTCGGCCGGCCGGCGGACGTCATGGTGATGAAGGATGGATCGCTACTCGTTTCCGACGATCACAATGGCGCGATTTATCGCATCACATACGGCGGTTAGCGTCGCAATCCGGCAGAGGATCGCGTCCTCTGCAGGCAATCACTGAGGCGCCATGCCGTGATTCGAATGCTTGGCTCATACATCGCAAGAGCCGCACTGTTGGTTGCAGTGACGTCAGGCGTCGCAACTGCTGCGACCGACTCGCGCCTGTCACCGTGTTTCCAGTGTCATGGACCGAACGGTCAGTCGCAGAGCGCGGAAATTCCGTCGCTCGGCGGGCAACCCGCGTTCTACGTACTGACGCAGCTCTTTCTGTTCCGGGAGGGGCGGCGCAGCGGTGCCCCGATGATTCAGGCTGTCAAGGGAATCAGCGACGACGACATGCGCTCGTACGCCGACCTCATTGCCAAGCTGCCGGCGCCAAAACCGCCCGCGCAAGCGGCGGACGCCGCGCGATTCAAGCGCGGCGAAGCGCTGGTGCGCGGGCAGCGTTGTGCCAGCTGTCACGGGGCGGATTTCGCCGGCGCCGAGCAAGTGCCGCGGCTGGCGAATCAGCGCGAAGACTATCTCTTGAAAGCACTGCGCGAGTTCAAAAGCGGCGCGCGGCTCGGGTACGGCGGAGCGATGGCCGAGGTGTTGGCCGGCGTCGACGCGGCCGATCTCCCCGATCTCGCGCACTATCTCGCGTACCTTCCGCCGCCGGCCAAGCGCGGCGCATCTAACCGCTAGCCGCTTCGTCAAACCGCGCCGCCGCGACGTTCGGTGGACACTTGCCGACGACTTCAGCCGTGCTATCGCGGCTCGCGCGTACCGCACTTCTTCCTATACTCATAAAGTGATTATCAAGTTCGTCCAGCCCCGGATTCAGCTGATCGCATGAGCGCTTCGTCCCGAACCGACGCCCAGCAGCGTGCCGACGACATCCGTGTGTTCCAGCGCGAGCTGGAGCGTCTGGCACGGGAAGGCGTGCTCGTGTTGCCGGACGCGCAGCAGCAGGCACTGCGCGCTCATCACGAACGTCTGCTTGGGGACTACACGCGGGTGTTCGACATCGATCGCGACACCCAGGCGAAGCAGCTGTCGCTCGGCATGCGGATCGCGTCGTTTCTCGGCGCGCTCGCGCTGGCCGCGAGCGTCTTTTTCCTCTTCTACCAGTTCTGGGGATTGCTGCCGACGGCCGCGCAGCTCGCGATACTCGTTACCGCGTCGCTCGGCACGTTCGGCGCGACCCTGTGGATTCAAGGCCGCGATGCGACCGGCTACTTTACCAAGCTCGCCGCGATGGTCGCCTTCGCCTGCTTCGTGCTGAACATCGCCATGCTCGGGCAGATATTCAACATCACGCCGTCAGACAACGCCTTGATCCCCTGGGCGGCGTTGGCGTTTCTGCTGGCCTATGCCTGCGATCTGCGGCTGTTGCTCGCCGCCGGTATACTCTGCGTGGTCGCGTTCATATCTGCGCGTACCGGTACGTGGGGCGGTTTGTACTGGCTCGATTTCGGCCAACGTCCGGAGAATTTTTTCCCGGCCGCGGTCGTCATCTTCTTCGTGCCGTCGGCGATTGCGCACGCCCGCTTCACCGGCTTCGGCTCGATCTACCGAATTTTCGGATTGCTCACGCTGTTGCTGCCGGTGCTGGTGCTGTCGCATTGGGGACGCGGCAGCTACTTGCCGTTTTCGTCCGATTTTATCGAGGCGGCTTATCAGGTGGCCGGGTTCGTGTTGAGCGGCGCCACCATTTGGTTTGGCTTGCGCCGCCAGTGGCCGGAAGTGGTGAACACCGGCATGACTTTCTTCGTCATTTTTCTGTACACGAAGTTTTTCGACTGGTGGTGGGAGATCATGCCCAAGTATCTCTTCTTCCTGGTGATCGGTCTCAGCGCCGTGTTGTTTCTGCTCATCATGAAGCGCGTGCGTGCGAGCGCGCATGCCGGCGCCGGGGGCCGCGCATGATCGCGTGGTCGCGCAAACGCACGCTCGTCGCGGGCGTTGTGTTGATCGTCGCCACCAACGCCGTTGCGCTTGCCGGCGTGGCGTACAACCGCAGCGGTGAACCGAGCAGCGTGCTGAAACTCACCGAACGCGAGCTGGCGTTACCGTATTCGTGGGGCTTCGCCGCCGAGAACAGCGGCATCGCGCTCAATCTGCGTTGGCGCGTGAGTAGCGGCCGCGGGACCGGCGGGCGGTGGTATTACCGATCGGGCGGAAGTCCGGGCTGGCTCGACAAAGAGAAGCTCGCGGCGCTCGGCTTCGATGTGTCGAAGCCCGTCGAGACGAGCGACGGCGAGCGCCACTACGAGCAGCTGCTCGGAAAAGAAGCGCTGCTGGTACTGGAGCTGGACGGGCCGGCGTATCAGAGCGCCCTGGAGCAGGTACGGGAGCATCTGCGCAGCGAGACCGGACTGGCGGCCGCCAATCCGGGGAAAAAGGAGTTCAAAGCGCGGGCGGAGGAGGCGGCGAAAGCGCTCACGGCGGAGGAACGTTCGCAGACCCGCTTGTTCGTCGTCGACGCCGGGCTCGAGCGCGACGCCCTGCGCGCGCGCTACCCCGACCGCGTGCGTTACGCGATCGTGCGCGGGCAGGTGACGCTAAGCGTGTTGGGCACTGGCGCGAATCGCCGCCTCGGCGGTTACGTGTCGGATCTCAGTATCGAAGCGGTTCACGTGCCGCTCGCGTATCGCGGCATTTTCGAGCCGCTGATGAGGGCGCCCGGCCGGGTCGATCCGCCCGCCGAGCCACGGTACGACGTCACGCTCGCGTTCGGCAAACGATTGGAGCCGTGGCTGCTCGACGCGTCGGTTCACGCAAAACGATAAGACTCGACACTGTTGTGCGCCGGCAGTCCTAAGACGCCCGGTCCCGCTCGCCTCGACGGCTGTAAGTTCGACCGCCGGTCGGCGATCAGTGATGTGCCTTCGCCGCGTGTGTGGTTGGTGTTTGCCTGCCAAATCGTATATAAAATTATTATCTCTAAAGTTTCCGTGGGTATTAGTGGCGACGCGAAAGCTGCTCGATCTCGTGCACGATTTACGTTACCGGCGCTATCTTTCTTGCCGGCTCCCGACCGGTCACGACCGAATCTACTTCTATCACATACGTAAGACCGCGGGGACATCGCTCAATAATATGGTGCTCGCCTCGTTCGACGAGCAGCGCCGGGACCCGGATGCGCTTTGGAACACTTTATGGGCGGCGCATCGTCATCGGATGCTTATCGGCGGAAAAGTATTCGTCGCGGGCGAGCGAAAGTTGATCGAAAGCGGGAAGTATTTTTACGCGACATCCCATCTAGCTGCCCATGAAATTTCACTCCCGAAGGGCACATTTACCGTGACGTGTTTACGAGATCCTGTCGATAGAGTGGTCTCTCATTACCGCATGCTTTTGTCTTGGAAGAAGAACAATTCGAGCGCTTTGAAAAAGGAAGGTCAGTGGCTGGGATCGAATTTCCGCGAGTTTCTCGACCTCATTCCAAAGGAACATCTGCTCCGGCAGATCTACACTTTTTCGGCCAAGTACGACGTCGCGGAAGCGTTCGACAAGATTTGTCGAACCGATTTTTGGTTTTTCACTAAGGATTTGGATAGCGAAGCGCGAAAGCTCGGCGAACGCCTCGGATTCGTCATCGAAAGCCCATTGCACATGAATTCGTCTGAAGTGAAGTTCCTCCCGATGCCCGAGGAAAAGCGCACATTGGAGGAGTTATTGGCGCCGGAGATCGAGTTGTATTCGAGGTTGGTGAAACTGAAGTACGCGAGCGCCGATATCACCAATGCTCGGGATTCAGTGCTCCCAAGCGTCGCTCGGTTAGCCGTGCGCTAAAGTGAAGGGCGCGCGTTTTGCGCGTTCCACTCTTCGCGGTTTCCGAATAGCGATACCTCAGCTAACGCTTCCGTTGCCGATTATTCTACGCTTTTCCGCTTGCTTCTTTCGTTTATTCTTAGTTCAAGAAATTTTCCACAGGTATTAACGTTGTTGCGCCGGTCATCATCAAAGGCGCGCCTCAGTTGCCTTTGAATGCGGCCGCCGTTTAAAGCTGATGCATGTCTACCTGCCACGAAAGATATGAAGCGCTTCGCGCGCTGCTCGAACGCTACGGTCTGGAACTGGAATTAGTAGCGCCGGTGACGCCAGCTATTCCCGGCAGCTATTGGGGCGCGCCCGAAGCGGGGTTGATCGGCGCAAAGGTGTACGTGCGTTCGGATACGCCGCTCCATTCCGCCCTGCACGAAACGGCCCACGCGGTGTGCATGGATGCTGCGCGCCGCGCGCGGCTGAACACCGACGCGGGCGGCGACTATGGAGAGGAGAACGCCGTTTGCTATCTGCAGATCGTGCTCGCGCGCGAGCTCGGTGTATCGGCCGAGGAGATATGCGCCGACATGGACGCGTGGGGTTACACGTTCCGGCTTGGCTCGGCGTACGCGTGGTTCAGTCGGGACGCTGACGACGCGCGCGCCTGGTTGCTGGAGCGTGGGTTAATGACGCCGGACGACCGGCCGACATGGAAGCTTCGCGTCACATAGCTAAGCTGGTCGCGGTTCCATGTGCACGGTTCCAAATTAGGGGCATCGGCGCGTCAACGTCGTGTCCTTAAGCAGACGACCACCACGCAGCGTTTCGAGAGGCAGCATCCAAAGCGATCGCAGCGGCGATCGCCCGCCTTTGCTGACAAGTTTATCGCGGAGGTCGAAAAGCGTCGGGCGCTTGTGAGTTCGAGCGACGCTGCGAGACAATGAACACGAGGTATTATCGGCTATCTGGCACGGGAGCTTGCCATGACCACCCGCGGATTCGTTGTGACACATGCCCGTAATGCAAGATTTGAACGCGGCCTTCGCGCGTTCTTCGAGTATCGGGATCTGGGGATCAAGAGTGCGACCGAGGGACGCGTCGACGCTCATGTTATTCGAGCCGCGGCCGGGGCGGATTTTTCGAGCCAGCCGCACTTGCACGAGACGACCTTCCAACTGGTCTATGTGCTGAAGGGTTGGATCGAATTCGAGTACGAAGGCCAAGGAAAAGTACGACTGGAAGCCGGCTCGTGCGTCTATCAGCCGCCCGAGATCAGGCATCGCGAGGTCGGTCACAGTTCCGACGTCGAGATGCTCGAGATCGTGATGCCCGGGGACTTCAAAACCCGCGAGGTTTCGACCGTTCAAGATTAACAGCCAGGCGCTTGGCCGCTTGGTCGAACGAACGTCTTGCAATTTTCATCGCCGATCCGCGCAGTTTAGCTACGCACCGTAACTGCCTTGAGTCCGCGAGGCTCCGCGAAACCGGCCGGTGTACGCGCCGAATAGCGCCGCCGACTGACTCACTACGGTGGGAGCCGAGTCCGCTCGTCTCTAAAATCCGACCGTATAGCGAATGGGACCTACGGCGTGCGGCGTTTGAGGCCTGTCTTCGTGTCCAAAACCGCCGGTTTTCTGTCCTAGACTCAATTTGTACCGTAGGACACGGAGACCACCCTTTGTCGCGATTCATCAAGCAGGCGCAGCTTGGCTGGCGCTGGATTCAATGCGGTTGGCGGTTGTTCCGGCGCAGTCCGGGGCTCCTCTTCGCAATGGGATTGTATTTGGCGGCGCTGATCGGTGGACTGGCGATGGTGTCGTTCGTCGGTCTGCCGCTCATCGGCGTGATCGCTCCGGTGCTCCTCGCCAGTTTCTACCGAACGCTCGACCGAATCGCGCATCAGCAAAAACAGGTCGAATCGAAGGGGCCGGGATTCGCGCTGTTCAAGCAGTCCGCGATCGAGCTAACCGCGCTCCTCAAGGATGAGAACCGTTTAATACAGATGACACTGCTCGGTGTCGGCATTCTCGCGATCGTGGTGGCGGGCAGTGTCGTGACGTGGACCGTGGCGGGCACCGGCTGGCTGGCTCAAGCGGGCTTATCGCTATCGACGCTAGTGCGTCTGCTCGTTGCCGCGCTCGTCGGGTTTTCCTTCTACGTAGCGATCGGCGGGATGCTGGTTTACGGTCTCCCTCTCATGGTGTTCCAGCAAGAACCGCTCGCCCCGGCTCTGGCTCGCAGCGGACAGGTGAGTCTGCGTCATCCGGGAGCGCTCGTGATTCTGTTCGCGCTTATGCTCGCACCGTTCTTGCTCGGTGCGCTGACAGGCGCGTGGGTTTTTCGCGTGGCCGGATTCCTGGTGAGCATGCTCACCGGCGCGGTGGCGTTGCCGATCGCGATCGCCGGTCTTTACTGCAGCTACCGCACGGTTTTCCCGTCCACACGCCCGGCGCGTGTCCCTGCGACCGCGCTGCGCGCAGTGCGGCCATCTCCGGGTCGCTAGCGGCGGTCTGACGGGACACGTGAGACTCGGCTGCGACGGCCGACTCGCGTCAGCCGGCCAATCGGGGTGCCCCGATGCTTGCTCCGGCCCAGCTCTCGGCGTCGGTTCTGGCGCGCGGTTCCATTGCGGCGGGACGCTCGACGCGTTCCGCCTCCGGCCGGTAAATGCCGCAACCCACGATGTAATCGCCTTCGCGCTCGAAGTAGGTCGACTTGGGCTCGATGCGATCGGTCGCCGGATTGTGCCAGCGATAGTCGCACCAGCCTTTGCCCCTGGCCCGCGCGATCTGCATCATCTCGTAGATGTATTTCTTGCCGTCGGCGTCGCTGATGTCGGAGATATTCTTCCCGATATTCGGGCTCACCGGGCTCGCGAGCATCACGCCGTCCAGGTCGCAAACAAAAATATAACGTTCGTCCTCGGCGAATTTGCCGCCGATTTGGCTGACCTCGCGAAACGTCTGCTCCGCTCCGTGCGCGCGCAGATGTGCGACGGTCCGTTTGACGAGAGACACGGCCCCGTGGCGGTCCTCCATCCGGTCGAGCTTGAACGCCCCGACCAGGTCGAGAAGCGCACTCGCTTGTTGTTCGAAGGCCGTCGCCGCCGCCGCTCCTTCCTCGACGAGGGCGGCATTTTGCTGCGTGACGCCTTCGAGCTGCGTGAGCGCTCTGCCGATTTCCTGTACGCCGGCGTTTTGCTCTTCGAGCGCTACGGCGATCGCGTCGATCAGCTGCGTGACTTCCCGCGTGCCGGCGACCGCATGGTCCACGGCTTGCTGCGCCTGTGCGGCGAGCGTCGCCCCTTCGGAGACGTCCTTCGTCGACGTCGCGATCAGCCGTTTGATTTCCTCCGCGGCCTGGGCGCTGCGCTGAGCGAGCGAGCGCACCTCCGCGGCAACGACACTGAAACCGCGTCCCTGCTCGCCGGCGCGCGCCGCTTCGACTGCCGCGTTGAGAGCCAGGATGTTGGTCTGAAAGGCGATGCCCTCGATGAGCGAGATGATCTCCGCCATCTTCTTCGAGCCGGCTTCGATGCGTTTCATCGTGGCGGTGACGCGATTCATCGAGCGTCCCGCCTCTTCGCCGCGATGTCCGGTGTCCTGCGCACGCTCGTTGGCGCGCCGGCAGTGTTCGGCGTTCTGTCTTACCGTGACCGAGAGCTCCTCCATGCTCGCTGCGGTTTCTTCGAGCGTCGACGCCTGTTCTTCGGTGCGTTGCGACAAGTGCGTGTACCCGGCCGCGATCTCATGGGAGCCGTGCGCGATTTGATCCGCTGCATTGCGCACCTGGCTTACAATTTCGAGCAGCCCCGTACGCAAGCGCGTCATCGAGCGCCAGATCGTGCCGACTTCCGATTCGTTCATCTGCCGGACGCCAGGCGTCTTTATTTTTACCGTCAGATCCCCGCTCGCCAGGTGATCGATAATCTTGCTCAAGCGGTTCATGCCGATGTTGTTCCAGGCGCCGAGGCCGACCAGCCAGTAGAGCCCGATAGCAAAGCACGCGATGGCAAAAGCGAGGAGCGCGCGGGCAGATACGGCGGCCTCCTGGCTGGAGTTCCAGGCGGCGACGAACGCCGTCAGCTGACTGGTCGTGATCATCAGTCCGATGATCACGAGGTTGGCGGTGACGCTTAAATGGCGTATTACGGCAAACGCCGGTGTTAACAGCGCTTTCATACATCCCCCTCCGAGCACTTTTATTAAGGATAGACGCGAACGACCGTGCGCGAGGGCAAAGAAAATGCCCGGAATTAGCGGGAAGTCTCTGGGTGCGGACGTTTGAGGCAGCCCGGAAGTGCCGGCCGCTCACCTTCAAATTGCAGGTTCCGGACGGAGATCGAGCGCGAAAACGTCAAAAATCATATTTCCGTTTGGACGGCGGTCGCCTCCGCTATTCATTCAGGCAAACGGCTTCGATGTTGTTCCCGTCCGGATCGAGCACGAAGCGCCGGAATAGTTCGGGTGATAAATCTCCCGAATTCCCGGCGGGCCGTTGTCTTTGCCGCCCGCAGCCAAGGCCGCGTCGTAGAAACGCGGTACTTGTTCGCGGTTCGCCGCGCTGAAAGCGACGTGCAGGCGACGGGCGGGTGCGCCCGGTCCGAACCAGAACGCCGGTTTGCCCTCGGCGCCAAATCGCGCCCACCCGGCCACTTCCATTACCAGCTCAACGCCAGCGGTGCGAGTGTCGTGCCGTAGAAGCGCTTGCTTTTCGCGTAATCGGTCACACTGATTCCGATCTCGTCGATGATCACGCTTCAACTCCGTGTATGCAGGCGAACGTCAACCGCACCGCCGCCGGTGCAGATGAACGAATGCGCGAATCGCTGTGGGAGGGGGCCCGGCGCGGCGCCGGGCCCCTTAACACTACGCCGCCTGAGTGATCGGCGACTTCTCGAGCGGGAGGCCCGCGTCGACCCAGTCCTGCTTACCTTCGACGTATTCCGCAACGTTGGTATAGCCGAGCGCATCGAGCGTCTGCGAGGCAATGCGTGAGTTCTGGCAGGGGGCGTTCGCGCAGTACACAACGACGAACGCGCTCTTGTCCGGGAGCCGCTCGGCGGCGAGCTGGCGCACCTGGTCGTGCGGCAGCTGAATCGCGCCCGGCAGATGCCCGTCGCGGTAATACTTTTCGGGCAGCGCTTCGACGAGTGTCATCGGAGTTTTGGCGGCGAGGTGCTGCTGTATTTCCTGACGTGTGATGTGGCGAAACATAATGCATCTCCTTTTCAAAGTGGGTTTCATGTAATAGTTGCATATGCAACTATGACTAACCTAGCACGACCTGGAGAAGGTTGCAAGTGCAACCAATAGCGGATAGCATGGCGACGTGAACGAGAAGCTTTCCGAGATCACGCTCGCCGCCTGGGCGCGCCTGATGCGCGCGCAGCAAACGCTGCTCGAACGCGTCGAGGCGGATCTGAAAAAGGCGGAGCTGCCGCCGCTCGGCTGGTACGACGTGCTGATCGAGCTGAATCGCGCCGACGACGGGCGGCTGCGCCAGTTCGAGGTCGGCGACAAAGTGCTGCTCAGCAAGTACAACGTCTCGCGCCTGCTCGATCGCCTCGAGCAGGAAGGGCTGGTCAGGCGCGAGGCGTGCAAAGAAGATCGCCGCGGCGCGCACGTCGCCATTACCCGCGAAGGCAAGGCACTGCTGAAGAAGATGTGGCCGGTCTACGAGCGGGCGATCACGGAATATTTCGCGCGCCATCTTTCCGAGGGCGAGACCGCGCAGCTCGCCGAGCTGATGCAACGGTTGATTGTGAAGCCAACGTGAATCCGGACGAAGTTCTGCGGTTCTGGTTCGAGGACATCGTGCCCGACCAGTGGTGGCGGGCCGACAGCGCGTTCGATGCGACGATCCGGGCGCGCTTCGAGCCGGTGCACGGCGCCGCCGGCCGCGGCGAGCTGGCCGGCTGGCGCGCGACCGCGGAGGGACGGCTCGCGGAAATTTTGGTGCTCGATCAGTTCTCGCGCAATCTTTACCGGGGTGCGCCCGCGGCGTTCGCACACGACGTCGTCGCGCTGGTCCTTGCGCAGGAAGCGGTGGCGTGCGGCGCCGACCGGCGGCTGCCGCCTGCGAAGCGCGCTTTTCTGTACCTGCCGTACATGCACAGCGAATCCTTGCTCGTTCACGCCGACGCGATGCGCCTCTTCGATCAGCCGGGTCTCGAATCGAACTTGGAATACGAGATCAAGCATCGGGAGATACTCGAACGCTTCGGACGCTATCCGCATCGGAACGCGATTCTCGGCCGGCCGTCGACACCGGCCGAAATCGAATTTCTTCGAACTTCCGATTCTTCCTTTTAGCCGGGGGCGGCGAGCGGTTAGCATAGGCGCCCGCTCATCAGATTTTGATTCAGCCGGTATGCACAGTGATCCGATTGCATGGTTCGCCGAGTGGTTCGCGAAAGCGTCGCAGGCGGGCATTCCCAAACACAACGCCATGACGCTCGCGACGGTCGCGCCCGACGGCCGGCCCTCGGCGCGCATCGTGCTCCTCAGTTCGTTCGACGCGCGCGGGTTCGTGTTTCACACGAACTACGAGAGCGAAAAGGCGGTCGAGATCGCGCGCAATCCGTGGGTCGCGCTGACTTTCTGGTGGGACCCGCTCGGGTGGCAGGTGCGCATCGAGGGGCGGGCCGAGAGAACGACCGCGGAAGAGTCGGACGCCTATTTCGCGAACCGCCCGCGCGGCAGCCAGCTCGGCGCGTGGGCGTCGGATCAGAGCCGTACGATCGAGAGCCGCGCCGTGCTGGAGACGCGCGTTCGCCAGCTCGATGACAAGTACCGCGCCGCCTTCGTCCCGCGCCCGCCGTATTGGGGCGGTTACCGCGTGCGGCCGTATGCGATCGAATTCTGGGAGGACCGGCAGGACCGGTTGCACGAACGCGTTCGCTTCGAGCGTGGCGAGGAGGGCGACTGGCGTAGCCTTCGGCTCGCGCCGTAACTCGCTGTCGCCCCCGGCGTCCGCGCCTATAATCCGATTCACTATAACTATGGCGCGCGATCCCTACCGTGGGTATCTTCTGACGCTGGCCGGCGTTTTCGTGCTGGAGTGGACCTTGCTGGCCGTCCACCCGCAAGACCGGCCGGCATGGGCGCTCGAGAACGCGCTCGTCGCCGTCGCCGCCGTGGTGCTCGCGGCAAGCTACCGCGCCTTTCCGCTCTCGCGGGTTTCGTACACGCTGATTTTCGTCTTCTTGTGTTTGCACGAGGTCGGCGCGCATTACACGTACGCCGCGGTTCCTTACGACGACTGGTTCAAGGCCGGCTTCGGCTTGAGCCTGAATCAGGCGCTCGGATTCGAGCGCAATCAGTTCGACCGCGCGGTTCATTTTTCCTATGGGCTGCTGATCGCGTACCCGGTGCGCGAAGTGTTTCTGCGTATCGCCAATGTGCGCGGCTTCTGGGGCTACTTCCTGCCGCTCGATCTGACGATGTCGACGTCGATGCTGTTCGAGTTGTTCGAATGGGCAGCGGCGGAGATCTTCGGCGGCGACGTCGGCCCGACGTACCTCGGGACGCAAGGCGATCCGTGGGACGCGCAGAAAGACATGGCGCTCGCGAGCGTCGGCGCGCTGATCGTGATGCTGCTCACCGCGCTGATCAACTACAAGTTCCAGCGCGATTTCGCGGCCGAATGGGCCGAGAGCCTGCGCGTCAAGCGCCGCCGTCCGCTCGGTGAGAGCGCGGCGTACGTTTGGCGGCGTTTGTTGCGGTTGGGCGGCGCTAGTCTTAGCGTCGCAGGAGAAGCAGGACGCCCGCGGCGATCGCGAGCGCGCCGTAGATGACGGTGTCGTAAGCGAAAGTCAGGTGTGCCACGGCCCGGAGCCCGGTGCCGATGAGCCAGATTCCGAGCAGCAGCGTGCCAATACCTTTCATCGACGTTCCCCTTTGGTTGAAAGATGAATAGACTTGCGATGCTCGAAATATAGGTGATCGTCGCAGCGAATGCCCGCTAGTGTAAGTTACGAAGACGTCCGGCGCGCCGCCGAACGGCTCGCCGGCGTCGCGCACCGTACGCCCGTGTTGACGTCGAGCACCGCCGATCGCCGGACGGGTGCGCACGTTTTCTTCAAATGCGAAAACTTTCAGCGCGCCGGCGCGTTCAAGTTTCGCGGCGCCTACAACGCCATCGCCATGCTCGACGCCGAGCAAAAGCGCCGCGGGGTCGCGACGTTTTCTTCCGGCAATCACGGGCAGGCCGTCGCGCTCGCGGCGCGCCTGCAGTCCGTCGCGGCGACGATCGTCCTCCCGCGCGATGCGCCGGCGGCAAAGATCGCCGCGGCGCGGGAGTACGGCGGCACGCTCGTTTTCTACGATCGGCTCACCGAGAATCGTGAAGAGATTGCGCGCCGCATCGCGATCGATGAAGCCCGCACGCTGATACCTCCCTACGATCACCCGAACGTCATCGCCGGGCAGGGGACGGCCGCGAAAGAGCTGTTCGAGGAGGTCGGGACGCTCGATTGTCTCTTCGTCTGTCTCGGGGGCGGCGGTCTGCTCGCCGGCTCGGCGCTCGCGGCCCGTGCGTTTGCGCCGAAGTGCAAGCTGATCGGTGTCGAGCCGGAGGCCGGCAACGACGGGCAACAGTCGCTGCGCGCGGGGTGCATCGTCACGATTCCGGTTCCGGAAACGATCGCCGACGGCGCGCGCACGGTGCATCTCGGCGAGCACACCTTTGCTGTCATCCGCGAAACGGTCGACGACATCGTCACCGTGAGCGATCGTCAGCTCACCGATACGATGCGCTTCCTTGCGGAGCGGATGAAAATCGTCGTCGAACCGACGGGAGCGCTCGCCGCCGCCGCGGTGTTGCACGGGGCGGTGGCGGTAACGGGAAAGCGCGTCGGCGTCCTCGTGAGCGGCGGCAATGTGGACGTAGCGAGTTTTTGCGCGCTGATCAGCGGCTGATTCAATGCTTCTTGCCTTTGGGCGCTTTACCATCGCCGGTATCAGGCAGTGGTGGCAGTGGCGGTAGTGGCGGTAGTGGCACGCCCCCGCCGTCGCCTCCGCTCGGTGCCGGCGCCGGCGTAGGTGCCGGCGTAGGTGCCGGCGTAGGTGCAGGCGCCGACGGCGCTGAGGGAGGAGGTGGCGACGACGAACTGGACGCGCCCGCGTTAACGCTGCCCTCTCCGTGACCTCCGAGTGCCGCGATCGCTCCGACCACCACGATTCCGATCAGCGCTTTCGACCAGACGCTCATGCCTTCCGCGCGCGCTTCCGTCGCTTTCTCGCCGGTTCCGAGTGCGGGCAGATCCGGTACGCTCTTTGTCTCGGTTCGCGGCGACGTGGTGGCGGGAGGTTTGGGCGGCAGGTCCTCGGCACCGATCGCGCGCGCGTAGATCTCCGCGGCCGTCGCAATTTGCGCGAGTGGAAGCGCTAGACAAAGGAGTAGGGCGAGAGCGGAGACGCAGCGCTTTCGCGGGCGTCGTCCTGTCACGGCAAATTGCCGGCTCCCCCGCGGGTTTGTTCGAGCATCCGTGCGCATTGAGGGGTTTCGTTTCGAGCGATCCGGTATCCCGCATCGAAACACGGTGAGGAACCGCCGGCCAATCCGGAAAAGCGCTGCCGGGTATCGGCTGTAGCGCCGCCCGCGAAAGAATCGGCCGCGATACGGGTAGTCCGTTGAAAAACGCCATTCTTGGCGATTTTCAACTCGCTTCGGCGCGGCGCATGTCTGCGCTCGTTCCGAAAATGAAGCGTTCGCTACTTAATTTTCGACGTGGCCCGTCCCTGTAGGCGCGTCACTTGTGCAGCCCCAGCGGGTCGGTGGGATCGATGCCGGCCGCGAACGGAAGCCGGCGATCGATATTGGTGATCTGATACACCTTGCCGATCCAGTTGTTCATCACGGCTTCCGCGGTGTCGTGCCATGTGTTGTCGAGGGTGATCAGCGACTCCGGCAGATCGACCACCGCTTTGCCGCGGGCACGTGCCGCGACCACGCGCTCGCGATGTTCATCGAGAATCGCGCAGGCCTGCTGGCTGAAATAGTTCTCCACAAACGGTGGATAATCCGGCCGCTCGCCGTTCGCGAAGCGCGACACTTCGCGCTTGTATTCCTTGAGAAGGCTCACCGTGTCGTACTCCGGATGGCCCTGGTTGAACACCAGGCGAAAGCCGTCTTCGCTCACGGCGAGGTGCACGCCGGCGACTTCGCTCTCGACGAGAATGTGCAGCCCGGCCTCCTCGAATTGCGCGCGCGAGATATCGTAGAAGCGCGAGTGGGGCACGTCGAAGCGCGTGTTCACGTCGGCCACCAGCGGATGACGGCGGTCGACGACTTGGTGCGAGTACACGCCCCAGCGCTTGAAGCCGAGCGGGCGGCGCTGTTGAGCGTAGCGGAATTGCAGCACCGCGTGGCTCGCGAGACAGGAGCACAGCGTCGAGGTGACGTTCTCGCACGCCCAATCGATGACCTCGATCAGGGGCCGCCAGAACGGCTCGAGCGACAAATCGCTGCGCGGCGGCTTGGCGCCGGTGATGATGAGCGCATCCAATCCCTGCGCCTTGATCGCCTCGAAGCTCTCGTAGTGGCGCGCGATATACGCTTGCGCCTCCGCGCTTCGCGGCAATTCCTTGAATGAGAACGGGTGCACGTAGAACTGCGCGATCTGATTCGACTGACCGATCAGGCGGAAGAACTGCCGCTCGGTCGCGGCGAGCGCCGAGTCCGGCATCATGTTGAGCAGCCCGACGTGCAGCTCGCGGATGTCCTGCTTGAGCGCCACTTCGCGGCGCAGCACCGTCTCGCCGGAACGGCGCAGCGCGTCGAAGGTCGGAAGATCGGAATTAGCGACCAACGGCATGGGTCACCTCGCCGGCTGCCGCTCGAGCGTCCGCTCGATCAGTTGCAGAAAACCGCTTTCGTCCTCGACCTGCGCGAGCTCGGCCGTCGTGATCGTGTAGCCGTATTTCTCGGCAATCGTTTCGTAGCGCGGCAGGCGGGCGCGAAACAGTCGCGGAAACATCCAGCGCACGAAATGATCCGGCTCGATCTGCGCGACGTATTCGAGGCGCTGCTCGCGCAAATAGATGGCGAGCTGCTCGTCGAGGAACGCGTCGCGATAGTAAAGCGGTTTCGGGTTCTCTTCGGCGCGACGAATGAGCGCGCGCTCGTCGTCGGCGGTTGCCTTTATATAAAGGATGAGCGTGTGCTCCGCGAGCACCTGCAGCACGCCCGGATCGTCGAGCTCGCACACGCTGCCGCCGGCGTCGTTGACGAAATGGCGGTAGCCGTAGATCTCCTGCGCCTTGCGGACGAATTCCGGCACGTCTTTCATCGCCGCGATTTCCGCCTCCCGGTGCAGATTCTGCCGGCGCTTGAACTCGCGCAGCCCGAGGCCGCCGCGCTCCGGATTACCGAGCTTGCCGAGAAAGCTCGACACCGGATGCAGATTGTCGACCGTGATGTTGTTGCTGATGTAGATCGAGTCCGACCGCAGCAGGTCGCGCAGCACCGGAATCTGCATCGCCTGCGCCTTGATGTTGTCGAGGATCGGCTCGTCGAGATAGCGCGTGCCGATCCGATAGTCGCCCGAGTAATGGAACCACTGGTGCCGGCGCAGCCGCTGCGCGAGGCGCGTCTTGCCCACCCCCGACATACCGAGCAGCGTGATGCATTTGTGGTCCCACGCTCTGAATTCTTTTGCGCTGATACGCACGTGCCTGCTTCAGTTCGAAAGATGTCCCTATTGTATTCCAGGGTACGGGTTTCGCGTCCGCCTCGTTTTCGGGCCGGGGCGAGCAATGAGGTTGAAAAAGTCAATCCTAGACTTTTCAACTCGCGCGGCGCGGCGCATGTCCGGCGCCGCACTCCGCCGGTTCAAACGCCTAGGCGTTTGAACCGCGCGCGGCACTTCCCTGTGCCGCGTTAGCAGGGCGTTTATCAACACCCTGCTATAATGCGCGCTCGTTCCTCGGACACGCGCCCGTCGATGACGACTGTCATACCTATCAAGCCGGCCGAACCGGTCAAAATCACCCCGGAGAACAAGTGCAGCTTCTGCCGGGGCTCGACCTGCTGCACGTATCTCACGCAGCAGGTCGACACGCCGCGGTCGATGGAAGATTTTGACCTGCTGCTATGGCAGATCTCGCACTTCAACACGCAAGTTTACAAGGATTCGGACGGCTGGTTCCTGCTCGTGAACAACCGCTGCATGCATCTGCAGCCGGACGGCCGCTGTGGCATCTACGAGAACCGGCCGCAAGTCTGCCGCGACCATTCGAACGACGACTGCGAATTCGAGGGTCCCGCCGGGGCCGACGATTTCGAGCTCTACTTCCCCGATTACGAGGCGCTGCTCGCCTACTGCCGCCGTCGCTTCAAGAACTGGGACCAGCGATTCAAGCCGGCCGCGGGGAAGCGGCCGACGACGAAGTCCTGATCCGCCGCACAGCGAAGACGTGCGTCACCCTAACCCTCCCCGAATGCGGTGACGGTGCACCCTGGCGCCGTGCGGTTCGCGCAGTCGCTCCTTAGGCTGGGATCAGGTCGGCCACGCCGTTTACGGCGGGAAATTCCACGACCTGCCGCTCCGAGGCGCGCGAATCGGGCCGTTTGATCGCGACCAGCTGCCCGATACCGTAGCGCTGCGCGGCGCGCAGCACCGGCAGCGTGTCGTCGATCAACACGCTCTTGGCCGCGTCGTAGGGCTGCGACTCCCCCAGCCGCTCCCAAAAAGCGATCTGTTCTTTCGGATGTCCGAGATCGTGCGCGCACACGATACCGTCGAGATGCGATTCGAGTCCGGTGCGTGCGAGCTTCAACCGAAGCGCTTTGCCGTGCGCGTTGGTCACGAGCACAGCGCGTTTGCCGTGCGCACGCAGCGCCGCGAGGAACTCGACGACGCGCGGATGCAGCGCGACGCGGTCGGCGGTCTCGTGCTTGAGCCGCTCGATGTCGAGGTTGAGCTCGCGCGTCCAGTAGTCCACGCAATACCACTGCAGGGTGCCGGCGACCTTCTGGTAACGCGCCGCGACCTCCGCCCGCGCCGTCGCGACGTCGACGCCATGGCGTTCGGCGAAGCGTTGCGGCACGTATTCCTGCCAGAAGTGATTGTCGAAGTGAAGGTCGAGCAGCGTGCCGTCCATGTCGAGCAGGACGGTGTCGACGCGATGCCAGATGATCATGGATCGATTATACGCCGGGCCGCTCGGCGATCGACTATAGTACGCGCACGGCGAATCCGGCGGAAATGATGAACCTCTATCTGCGCTTGCTCGGTTTGCTCTTCCGGCTTCCGTTCGTGCCCCGGCGCGACCTCTTCGCGCCCTCGCGCGTCTCGTTTCGCGTCTGGCCGAACGACTGTGACCTCAACTTTCATATGAATAACGGGCGCTACCTCGCGTTCATCGATCTCGCGCGCCTGCATTTCATGGCACAGGCCGCGTTGTTCCGGCCTTTGGTGCGGCATCACTGGCGCCCGGTATTGTCGGCGCTCGAAATCAACTTCATCCGCTCGCTGAAGCCGCTGCAGAAATTCGACGTGGTGACGCGCGTGCTCACGTGGGACGGAAAGTACGTTTACATGGAGCACCGGTTCGAGGCGGGTGGCGTGCTTTACGCATCCGCCACGGCGCGCGGTTTGTTCCTGCACGGCGGCCGCACGGTAACGATCGCCGAAGTGATCCGAACCCTCGGGTTGAAGCTGTCGCCGCCGCCGATGCCGGCCCTGGTGAACCACTGGAAGGAGCTGACGGTGCTCAAGAAAGAGCACTCGATGCGGAATGCTTAGTGCGCCGCCGTAAGCCAGGCGTCGGCGCTGTCCGGTTCTTCGAACAGCATTACCTCGGCGTCGCTGAACGCGGCGCTGACCCACGATACCCACGGTGCCCACTGCCCGGGCGTGACGACCGCGATGCGACGAAAGTCGTGCGAATGCGCGCGGGTGAACTTGATTTCTTCCCATGCGACGTCGACCGTGAAGCCCGTCATCGCACGCACGTCGAGGAGGAGCTTGCGCTTGGGCGCGGCCTGCGCCCCGCGATCGGTCACCGCATCTTCGAACCGGCGGTAGTCCGCGAGGGCCAGCTCGCCGTAGATGCCGACTTCCAAAATGTCTTCTCGCATTTCGATCGCGATCATTACCCGTGCCCTGTTGCGGGACTTCGGGTAGCATAGCCAAACGCATGGGACATAACGATGGCTAACTCCCCCGATTTCAAAAATTATCTCGAACCGGTTGAGCGCATCGCACGCGCGGCCGGGCAGGCGATTCTCCGCATTTACCAGAGTAACTTTACGGTCACCGACAAGGCGGACGGATCGCCGCTGACGGCGGCCGATGAGGCGGCGCACGAATTGATTCTGCACGAGCTTTCGTGGCTGACGCCGGAGATCCCCGTGCTCTCGGAAGAGTCCGCGAGCGTCGAACACACGCAGCGCGCCGGCTGGAAGTACTTCTGGCTGGTCGATCCGCTCGATGGAACCAAAGAGTTCGTCAGCCGCAACGGCGAGTTCACCGTCAACATCGCGCTCATCGAGCGCGATACGCCGGTACTCGGCGTCGTGCACGTGCCGGCGCGCGATGTGACCTACTCGGCGTGCCGCGGCGTCGGTGCGTACAAACGCAGCGACGAAGCGGAGCGTGCGCCGATCCGCGTCGCCGCCCGCGATCCGAAACGAACGATACGCGTCGTCGCCAGCCGCTCGCACACGAAACGCGCCGACGCTGAGTTCCTCGCGCGCATCGGCAATCACGACGTCGTCTCCGTCGGCAGCTCGCTCAAGTTTTGTCTCGTCGCCGAAGGCGCCGCCGACGTGTATCCGCGTCTCGGTCCGACGATGGAGTGGGACACCGCTGCCGCGCAGGCAGTGGTCGAAGTCGCCGGCGGCCGCGTCGTCGGCCCGGACAATCGCCCGTTGCGCTACAACAAGCCGTCGCTGCGCAATTCCTGGTTCATCGCGAGCGGCGCCGGCGAAGAAGATTGGACCCGGTTCCTGCCGGAGCCCGACGGCGACGAGTGACGCGCCGTGCTTACGCTCGTCATCGGCAACAAGAACTACTCGTCCTGGTCGTTACGCCCGTGGTTGCTGCTGCGCCAGGCGCAGCTCCCGTTCACCGAAGTGCGCGTGCCGCTCTACAACGATCCGGAGTACAAGCGCAACATCCTGCGCTATTCGCCGTCCGGCAAAGTGCCTGCGCTGATCGACGGCGACATCAGCGTTTGGGAGTCGCTCGCGATCTGCGAATACATCGCCGAGCGCTATCCGGAGAAGCGGCTGTGGCCGGCCGATCCGGCGGCGCGCGCGCTCGCGCGTTCGATCTCGAGCGAGATGCACGCGGGCTTCGCGAAGCTCCGCGAGCACATGTCGATGAATTGCCGCAAGCAATTTCCGGACAAGGGGCGCGCGCCCGGCGTGCAGGAAGATATCGATCGCATTTGCGCAATCTGGAACGACTGCCGCGAGCGCTTTGGCGCACGCGGACCGTTCCTGTTCGGCGATTTCGGCGTTGCCGACGCCATGTATGCGCCGGTTGCGATGCGCTTTCACACCTATGTGGTCGCGCTCGACGCGGTGAGCGAAGCCTACGCCCGTACGCTGTTGGCGCTTCCGTCGATGCAGGAATGGATCGAGGCGGCCCGCGCCGAAACCGAAGTCCTGGCGCACGTCGAATATTGATCCGCCGACGTCGGGCGGGCGTGCAGTCCGTTAGCGGCGCGCGAGCGCCGCAACTTCCCGATGGCGAAAGCAATCCATCGTGTGGTCGTTCACCAGCCCTACCGCCTGCATATACGCGTAGCAGATCGTCGAGCCGACGAAGCGAAAACCGCGTCGCGTTAGGTCTTTGCTGAGCGCATCCGAGATTTCGGTGCGCGCGGGCACGTCACGCATGGATTGCCGGCGGTTCTGCTGCGGGCGCCCGCCGACGAATTGCCATAGATAACGGTCGAAGCTGCCGGCCTCCTCCTGCACGGCGAGAAATGCACGCGCATTCGCCACCGTCGATTCGATCTTCAAGCGGTTGCGCACGATGCCGGGATTCTTCAGCAGCCGCGCGACGCGCCGACGATCGAAGCGTGCGACACGCTCGGGATCGAAGCCGTCAAACGCTTTGCGGTAGGCGTCGCGCTTGCGCAGGATCGTGATCCAGCTCAGCCCCGCCTGCGCCCCTTCGAGGATCAGAAATTCGAACAGTCGTTGGTCGTCGTGCACCGGCACGCCCCATTCCTCATCGTGATAGCGCCGGTATAAAGGGTCAGTACCGGCCCAGCCGCAGCGCGTTCTGACCGCGTGCGCGGCTTCCTGTTTAAGGCGCGCCTTGAGCGCCGCGGGCAGCCGGCTCCATTCGATGCCCCGCAGCGCGCCCTCGATGGCATACACCATATTGAGCGACACACGATAACCCTGGCGTTTCAGCAGCTCATACGCTCCGATGGAGCCGAGCGCCGCGAGATCGGCGCGCGTGCGCACGCCGATGGCGGCGAGCCAGCGCGTTGAAACCGGACCGAAATTTGGCAGCGTTGTGAGCGGCTGATCTGAAGGCATGAGCGCTAACTATTCGTGGATGAGTGGTTGTGGCATCTTAAGCGCAATGCCCGCCGCCGCACCAGACAGCTATCCGCACCGCATCGTCTGCCTCACCGAGGAGACGACCGAGACGCTGTATCTGCTCGGCGAAGCCGATCGCATCGTCGGTATTTCCGGCTTCACGGTGCGCCCGCCCGAGGCGCGGCGCGAGAAGCCGAAGGTGAGCGCGTTCACCAGCGCGAAGATCGACAAGATACTCGCGCTCGCACCGGACCTCGTGCTCGGCTTCTCCGACATGCAGGCCGATATCGCGCAGGCGTTGATTCGCGCCGGCGTCGAAGTGCACGTGTTCAACTACCGCGATGTCGCCGGCATTCTGCGCATGATCCGCACGCTCGGCGCGCTCATCGGCGTTAACGACAAAGCCGGGCAGCTCGCGGCCTCGTTCGAGGCGCGTCTCGAGCAAACGCGCGCGGCGTCGCGGCAGCTCGCGCGCCGGCCGCGCGTGTACTTCGAGGAATGGGACGATCCGATGATCTCCGGCATCCGCTGGGTGTCGGAGCTGATCGAGATCGCCGGGGGCGAGGATTGCTTCCCCGAACTTTCGCGCCAGTCGCTCGGCAAGGATCGCGTCGTCGCCGATCCGGCCGAGGTCGTGCGGCGTCGTCCGGATATCGTCATCGGGTCGTGGTGCGGCAAGAAATTCCAGCCCGACAAAGTGCGCGCGCGTTCCGGTTGGACGGAGATTCCCGCGGTCGCGAACAATCGGCTCTTCGAGATCAAGTCGTCGTTGATCTTGCAGCCCGGCCCCGCGGCGCTCACGGACGGGCTCGACGAGCTCGTGCGGATCGTGCGCACGTGGTCGGAAAAAGCGTAAATCGCCGGGTCGCCCCAGACGGGCGTTGCATCCAACGGTCGCCCTAATCCGTATTGGGAAACAGATGCGCGTTCACGTGCAGGGGCGCCGTCGCCGCGCGATCGGGGAATGCCGCGTCGCACGCCGGTTTGCGCCCATCGTGAATCGCGCTAACCTGTTGAGCCCAAGCAGCCGCATGACATCGGCGCCACTCGAGACGCGAGCCATCGACAACTCCTCACCCGATCCGCTGGCGGGTTTGCTCGCGCGCTGCGCCCTCGGCGACCGTGCGGCGTTCGCGCGCCTTTATCAGGCGGCGTCCGCGAAACTATTCGGCGTCGCCATACGTATCCTGAGAGACAACCGGGCGGAAGAAGTCTTGCAAGACGCGTTCGTTAAAATCTGGCATCGCGCGGGCGACTATCGGCCCGACAAGGGCAGCGCCATGACGTGGATGGCGAGCATCGTGCGCAACCGCGCGCTCGACGTGCTGCGCCGGCCGGATATCGAAGACCGGCTGGAGGACGACGTGCACGAGAGCGACGCGCCCGGCCCGCTCGAGCAGGCGCTGCAAAGCGCGGATGCGCGCGCGCTGCTCCGCTGCCTCGAACGGCTCGATGCGCGCGCGCGCGAAGCCGTGACGCTCGCGTTCTTCCACGGCCTCGCGCACGCGGAGCTTGCGAAGCGTCTGAAACAGCCGCTCGGCACGGTGAAGAGTTGGATACGGCGCAGCCTGCAAACGCTGCGTGGGTGCCTGGAATCGTGAACTACGAAAATCCCAAACTGCGCGAGCAGCTCGCCGGCGAATACGTGCTTGGCACGCTCAAGGGTCGCGCGCGCCGGCGCTTCGCGCGGCTGCTGCGCGACGATCCGGCAATGCGCGAAGCCGTCGAGGCGTGGGAGCGGCGGCTCACGCCGCTCATCGAAGCGGTGCCGCCGGTTACGCCGCCGAAGCGTGTGTGGGAGGAAATCGAGCGCCGCGTTGCGCCGCCCGCGCGCGACACGGTGCGCGCGCGCGTCGCGTTCTGGCGCCCGGCGGCGCTGCTCGCCGGTGCGGCGGCGCTGGTGCTCGCGGTGTACGTTTACTTCGCGCCGACTCCGAGCGCGCCGGTTTACGTGGCGGTGCTGAACGACCAGCAGGCACAGCCCGCGTGGCTCGTGAGCGCCGCCGACGTGACGCGCTTCACCGTGAAAGCGCTCAAGCCGCCGCCGCAGGCCGCGGATCATGCGTACGAATTATGGCTGCTCCCGGGCGGCGATAAACCGCCGCGCTCGCTCGGCCTCCTCCCGGCCGAAGGAGAAAAAACGGTGACCGTGCCGGCGGAGCTGCGCAAAATGCTCGCCGCCGGCAAAACCCTCGCCGTCAGCGTCGAGCCGCCGGGCGGATCGCCGACCGGTTTACCGACGGGACCGGTGTTGTATCAGGGTGTGTGGCTGCGGACCGGTTGATGAGTTGAGCGCGCTGTCGCGCGCCGTTCCCTCTCCCTTTCAGGGAGAGGGCCAGGGTGAGGGTGACAATGTCCGAGCGCCTGTCGGCGCGTAGTTGAATCGACGCGCTGGCGCGCACTTGTCGAAGTTAAATAAATGTACTTGCGGTTCCCGAACCGCGGTCGGGTGACTTT
>JBJMVQ010000041.1:0-153998 GCA_045810625.1 Sulfurifustis sp. | reverse complement strand
CCTACGACGAATAGTTTGCGAGCCAGGCGTCGAAATCGGCGGCGGGGCAGGGCCGCGCGTACAGAAAGCCCTGCGCCATGTCGCAGCCATGGGCGCGCAAGAACGCCAGTTCCGCTTCGGTCTCCACCCCTTCCGTCACGACCGCCAGTTTCAGGCTGCGCGCCATGGCCAGCGCGGCGATCACCAGCGCGGCCCGCTCGCCATCGGTGTCGACGTGCGCGATCAGCGACTGGTCGATCTTCAGCTCGCTCGGCCGGAACCGGCTGATATAGCTGAGCGACGAGTAGCCGGTGCCGAAGTCGTCGATCGAGAGCTGCACGCCCATCGCCTTCAGCGCTTCGAGCGTGCGCCGCGTGTGCAGCGCATCCTGCATGATCATGCTTTCGGTCAGTTCGAGCTCGAGGTGGCGCGGATCGAGCTGCCCTGCCGCGAGCGCGTCGCGCACGACGCCGACGAGATCGCGGTCGCGGAATTGCCGGCTCGACAGATTCACGGCGACGCGCATGAATCGAAAGCCCGCGTCCTGCCAGGCGCGCGCCTGCGCGCAGGCGACGCGCAGCACCCACTCGCCGATCGGAATGATCAACCCGCTCTCTTCCGCGATCGGGATGAACCGCTCCGGGGGAATGACGCCCAATTCCGGGTCGGTCCAGCGGAGCAGCGCCTCGACCGCGACCGAGCGGCGGCTCTGCGTCGCCACCTGCGGCTGGTAATGCAGCGAAAGATGTCCGAGCTCGAGCGCCCGGCGCAGCTTCACCTCGAGCGAAAGCCGGTTGTACATCGCCGCGTTGCTCGTGCGGTCGTAGAAGAAGTAGCTGTGCCGGCCGGCGTCCTTCGCCTGATACATGGCCGCGTCGGCGTTCTTGAGCAGCGCCTCGGCGTCGTCGCCATCCTGCGGGTACACGCTGATACCGAGGCTCGCGGTCACCGCGATTTCGTGCTGATCGAGGCGGATCGGCTCGGACACGGCGGCGAGCAGCCGCGACGCCACGCGCGTGATGTCGTCCTGGTTTTCGATGTCCTGCAACGCGACGATGAACTCATCGCCGCCGAGGCGGGCCACTGAGCCCTCGATCTCTTTAGCGCCGATGCGCGTCTTGCGAACACAGCCGAGCAAGCGCCCGGCGACGGCTTGCAGCAGCCGATCGCCGAGCGCGTGGCCCAGCGTGTCGTTGATGCGCTTGAAATGATCGAGATCGAGGAAGAGCAGCGCCACTTTGCGCTTGTTGCGGGTGGCGTGCGCGAGCGCGGCGCGCAGGTGTTCTTGAAACGATTGCCGGTTCGGCAGGTTCGTGAGGTTGTCGTAGTACGCCAGGTAACGGATGCGCTGCTCGGCGCGTTTGCGCTCGGTGATATCGCGCACGACGCCGACGTAGGCCGCGTTGTCGTCGCCGGCCGCGCGCATGGTCGATACGCCGACGCTCAACACCATCTCGGTACCGTCCGGCCGGACGAATTCGATCTCGCGATTTTGCATCGGCACGCCGGCTTCGATCGAACTCAGCTCCGCCGGCGACAGCAGGCGCAAGAGCGATTGCGGCACGGTCTTGCCGACGAATTCCTCTTTGGTCGTGCCGATCATGACGAGGAGCGTGCTGTTCGCGACGCGCACGATGCCGTCCTTGTCGAGCACGATCAGCCCGTCGTTCATGTTCTCGATGATGTGCTGCGCCGCGAACGCGGGCGTGATGTCGAGCAGCCGGTAGCGGGCCGTCACGTAGGTGGTGATGCTGACGCCGACGATGACGATCAGGAAACCGAACGGGCGCATATCGATGCCGTACATCGGGACGAAATCGACCGCGCCGAACGAGCCGATTCCCCACGCGATGAAGAGCAGCTGCGCGCGCCGCGCCGCGATGCTGCCCGCGCGGGCGCGCCGATACGCTTGCCAATAGAGGAGCAGCGTCACGCCGAAGTAGGCGCTGAGGAAAGGTATGAGCAGCGAGCTGTAGACGTTGTAGTTTCCGTAGTAGCCCCAGACATAGTGGTGCGGCGGGCCGAATGTAGACGGCGCGAACACCGTCGCCGCCGCGAACGCGAGTGAAGCGATCCAGCCCGCCACCAGCAGCCATTGCCACCGGCGGGGCAGCCGCAGCACGGCCGAGGTGAATTGCAGCGTCAGTGTCGGAATGAACGCGACGCCGATGTGACCGAACCGTATCCACACGTCGGCGGCGGCCGCGGTTGGCGCAACATAGCCGGCGCTGAAGCCGACGAACCAGATGGCGATTGCGAGAGTGACGAAGAAGTACATCACGCCGACGTGCGAGCCGCGCTCGCGCACGACGATCATTGCGCCCATCGTCAGCGTCGGGACCGCGCACGCGAGTTGAAGCAACGCGTAGCCGTTGTGCGCGTAGCCGGTGAGGTCGAGCAGGTGCGTCGTCAGATCCACGCGCAACTCGCGAGCGCAAACCGGTGTCTGTGCCTGGAAGCTTGCATGGCCTGGTTGATAAGGGCCTCCCGCCCGTCGCTGTTTCCCTTCGTCTTACCTTAAATATAAAGAGCAACATGCATGCCACGTAACGTAATACGTCAGGTGCTCGCGCGCCTTCGTAAGCGGCTAATTTATTGACCTCTTTCGGCGGCCAGCCAAGCAAAACGGCGCGCGCGGCGGTGTCGCGTCAGGCAGCGACGAAAAACGGCAGTGACTTACCGCCGATTTTGGTCCAGCAAGTTCAAAAACCGCTGCTACTATGCCTCGTTAGAGCGCCCCGCTTCGTAGGACGTCCAGGGAGCGCGCGCAAACTTGGTCTTGATCTTGCAGTATCTCTAGTAGCACGGATCGCGATGGGCGCAAGAACCACCTCCGTTCCGGCGGCGCATTCTTTGGGTTAGCGCTGTGACAACGCTCGCGCGCAGTCGCCTCGCGACGTGCGCCTGCACCGGCGCCGGCTACAAGGGGGTCAGCGAGATAATGGGACCGAGCCACTCCTCCCAGGCTCATTCCGATATGACGGCTTCCGCGTCAGATCGGCGCCTGACCGAGATTCGCGACTGGCTGATTGCCGCGGTCGCCGAACGCACGCGCCTCCCCCGCTCCGAGATCCGATCTGACGAGCCGATCTACCGCTACGGCATCGATTCCCTCGAGCGCGTCAACCTAGCTTATCAACTGGAGCGCTGGATCGGTTTTGAAGTGAGCGAATCGACCCTGGCGGAGCTCGAAACCATCGACGAAGTCGCGGCGCATCTGATCAGAACCGAATCCGCAGGCAAGCGATGAATCGGGAAGCGCCGGATGTGCCGCTCGCTCTGGGCAATGTGCGCGAAGCCCTGAGCAAGCGCGGCACGCGGGACCTGGATGAGGTGGCCGCCGGCGTAGAAGCGGCGCTGCATCGTCTTTCCGAAATCCATCCGTGGGCGTTCCATCTGCACCTTCAACGCGGCGCCGACGCGACCGCGCGCATCGTCGCCGCCTCGGGCTCCGAGCGCGATTGCATCCTCTGGACCCACAACATCTACTTGGGCCTCAATCGCGAGCCGCGCGTGATCGAGAAGACGATGCGCGCGCTCGAAACGTACGGAACCGGCGCGGGCGCCTCTCCGCCGGTCGGCGGCTTCACCGGGATTCACGACGTACTGGCGCGCAGGCTCGCGCGCATGCTCGGCAAGGAAACCGCCCTCCTCTTCTCCACCGGCTACGCGGCCAACATCAGCGCGCTCTCCGGCCTGCCGGCGCGCGGCGATCTCGTCTTGCTCGACCGCGAATGCCACGCGAGCATGTTCCAGGGCGCCGCGCTCTCGGGCGCGAAATGGATGGCGTTTCGCCACAACGATCTCGCCGACCTCGAACAAATGCTCGAGCGCGAAGCGCGCGACCGTCCGAACGTGTTCGTCGGGGTCGAAAGCGCTTATTCGATGAGCGGCGATTTGTGTCCGCTGGCGGAGCTCCTGGCGCTCAAGCGCCGCTACAGCTTCCGGCTCTACGTCGACGAAGCGCATACCTTCGGCTTCTACGGCACGAAGGGTCGCGGGTATTGCGACGAACAGGGCGTGCTCGACGAGATCGACTTCGTCACGTCCACCTTCTCGAAAGCGACCGCGGCGCTCGGCGGTTTCGTGGCCGGCAAAGCGTCGCACTGCACGCTGCTCGAGCTGTCGGCCCGCAGCTACCTCGCGCAGGCGGTTTTTCCTCCGGCGCTCGCCGCGACCGTGCTCGCGGCGCTCGATGAGATCGAGACGAACGAGACGCTCGCCGAGACGCTGCACGCGAACAATCGCTACATGCGCCGGCTGCTGACCGACGCTGGATTCGATTTGGGCGCGAGCCGGAGCCCGATCATTCCCATTCGCGTGTCCGATGTAGCGACGCTGTACGAGCTTGCCGCGCGCCTCGCGAACGACGGCGTCTTCGCGCAGCCCATTACCGAACCGGGTGTAGGCCGCGGCGAATCGCGTCTGCGGTTCGTCGTCACGGCGCACCATACGCGCGCTCAAATCGACGTCACCGTCGACGCTCTCGTGCGGCATGCGCGAGCGCTCGGACTGCTCCCCGAGGCGCGCCATGCTGTCTGAGGCCGAACGGCACATCCGCGATCTCAGCCGCACGTTTACCGAGCGCGAGATTCTTCCGGTACGCGCACACCTCGATGAAACCGGCGAGTTTCCGGCCGAGATCATTCGCAAGGCGCACGCGGCCGGCATCCTTACATGCCATGTGCCGGAGCAATACGGCGGCGCGGGGCTCGGTCTTTTCGCGCTCTGTCTGGTCGCCGAGGAGCTCGGCTTCGGGTGCACCGGTGTCGCGACCTCGATACTCGTGAATTATCTCGGCACGAGCACGATCCTGCTCTTCGGCGATTCCGGACAGCAGGAGCGCTACCTCTCCGAGTACTGCGCCAAACCGGCGCTCTTCAGCTTCGCCTGCACCGAGCCCGACGCCGGGTCCGACATGGGCGGCATACGCACCGTCTATGAGCGGCGCGGCGAAGCGTACGTGATCTCCGGACAGAAAGCGTTCATCACCAATTCGTCGTACGCGGAATACTTCACCGTCTTCGCGAAGCGCAAGGGCGAAGATCGCGCGTTGCAGTCCTTGACCGCGTTCGTCGTTCCGCGAAAAGCGCGCGGCGTGACCACGGGAGCGCCGATCCGCAAGCTCGGTCAACACGCCTCCAATACGGCCCCGGTATTCTTCGACGAAGTCGAAGTACCGGTCGGCGCGCGGCTCGGACACGAAGGCGCGGGATTGATGGTCGCGACGCACGCCCTCGCCCGCTCGCGGCTCGCCATCGCGGCGGCGAGCGTCGGGCTCGCGCGCGCGGCGCTCGACGGCGCGTTCCAGTACGCCCGGAGCCGAAAGCAATTCGACAAACCGCTCACCGATTTTCAGGTGATTCAGTGCGAGCTGGCCGACATGTGGGAGCGCGTCGCGGCCAATCGCGCGCTGGTGCACATGGCGGCGCGCCGCTACGACAGCGGCGAACCCGGCTTTCGGCATATCTACGCGGCGAAAGACTCCGCTGCGAAGATGGCGTTCGACGTCGCCAATCGCAGCCTCGCGGTTCTCGGGGCGTACGGTTACACGCGCGACTTTCCGCTCGAAAAGATGGTGCGGGATGCGCGCGTGCTGGAAATCTACGAAGGGTCGTCCACGATGCAGCGCCTCATGCTGTTCAATGAGCTACTCCGCGATGGAACCGACCCGTAGACGCGGACGCTCGCGCAAATCGGTAGCCGTCGACGGCTGCTCGTCGATCGTCGAAGTGCTCAAGCGTCGGGCCGCGGCGACCCCGAAACGGCCCTTATTCACGTTTCTGCACAACGGCGAAGTCGCGCTCGAAGCGCTGACGTTCGGCCGGCTGGATGCGCAGGCGGAAAGATTCGCGGCGACCCTTCGCGAAGCGGTAAGCCCGGGAAGTCGGGTAATCGTGATGCTGCCGGCGGGCTATACCGTCATCGAGGCGCTGTTCGGTTGCTTTTACGCCGGCTGCATCGCGGTGCCGGTGGCGCTCGCGCGAAAGCGGGACTTCGATCCGCCGCGCCGGCGGGCGTCCGACGATATACCGCTGATCGAGAAGATCGCGCGCGACGCCGACGCGGCGGCGATCATTACGACGGGGGAGCTGTCGCGCACGTTGCGTGACGTCGACATTGCCGGGCAGCTGCGGGCGAATGCGGCGCACCACATCCTCGTCGAGGCCGTGGCAAGCGACAACGTCACCGCGCGGCGCGCCGCAACGCGCCTGCCCGATCCACGCGCGCTCGCGTACTTGCAGTACACCTCGGGCTCGACCGGCGATCCGCGCGGCGTCATGGTGAGCCACGCCAATGTGCTGGCAGCCGTGCGCGGCTCCGCCGCGGCGTTCGACATCGGCGAGCACAGCCGCTTCGTGAGCTGGCTGCCGCATTATCACGATATGGGCCTCGTCGGTTCGCTCCTGCAAACGATCTATTCCGGCGTTCAGTGCTGGTTGATGTCACCGCAGTCGTTCATCGCAAAACCGGAGCGCTGGCTCGCCGCAATTACCGCGGTGCGCGCGACCATTTCGGGCGGCCCGAATTTCGCCTACGAGTTGTGCACGCGCGCCGCGGCGCAACGTGCCGGCGAATTCCGTCTGGACGCGTGGCAGTGCGCGTACAACGGCTCGGAGCCGGCGCGTCCGGAAACCTTGGAAAAATTCGCCGCCGCGTTCGCCGTTTCCGGATTCAAATTCGAGAGTTTTCGTCCCTGCTACGGCTTGGCCGAAGCGACGCTGCAAGTGAGCGGCGGGCCGATCGGGCGGGCGGCGATGATGCGCCGGGTTTCGGATGAAACGACGGCCGGCACACCGCTCGAACGCGTGAGCGTGTCGTGCGGGCGTCCGGTCTTGGGCGTCGATCTTCGCATCGTCGATCCCAATTCCCTGGCGCCCGCGCCGGACGGCGCCGTCGGCGAAATATGGGTGCGCGCGCCGCAGGTCGGCGGCGGCTATTGGGGAAAACCGGCCGCGACTCGCGACGCGTTCGAAGCGAGCATCGCGGGCGAATCGCCGGACGCGAAGTACCTGCGCACGGGCGACGCCGGCATGCTCGCCGACGGCGAGCTGTTCGTCCTGGGACGATTCAAGGACGCGATTATTCTGAACGGCGTGAATCATCAGCCCGAACCGATCGAAGCGACGGTCGCCGCGGCCGGCGTGGCGCAGCGTCTGGGAATGGCCGCGGCCGTGGGCGTAGCGGTCGACGGTCGCGAGCGCTTGGTCGTGGTCGTCGAGGTCGCCACGCGGCCGACACCGCCGCCGTCGAGTCTGGTCGAGATATGCCGCGACCTTCGCACCGCCATCCATCGCGCTCACGACCTGCCGGTACACACGATCGTGCTCGTGCCGCACCTCTCCCTTCCGAGAACGACGAGCGGAAAGGTGCGCCGACACAAAGTCAAAGAGCTTTTCCTGTCCGATCGGTTGAACGTGCTGCACGCCGAATGCGCCGTGGACGGCCGATCGTCGGCGACGTTTGCAGACACCGCCGTAGATACGCGCAGCCCGCGCACTTCTGCGCGCTGATCGAAGCATCTCGTCAGCGGCGATCCCGCTTCAAAGCACACCGCGGCAAACTCAACCGCGCGTGAACCGCGCGACCGATCCGACTGCCCGGCTCGACGCCAAGCCGCGCGGCGGCGGCGAAAGCGGCGAGCATCGCGCCGCAGGTCAGCAGATCGAGGCCGGTGACAAACTGGGTGACCCGTGCGTGCGCAGAAACTCCGCCTGTTCCTCGGTTTCCACGCCTTCGGCGACAACGGTCAGACGCAGCGTCTTACCCATCGCGATGATCGCTTCGGTGATGGCGTTGTCTTCCGTGTCGCCCGGAATCTCGCGGATGAAAGAACGGTCGATCTTGAGCGTATCGATCGGGAAACGCTTCAGCTGCGCGAGCGACGAATAGCCGGTGCCGAAATCGTCGATCGCGAGACGCACGCCCATGCTCTTGATCGCGCCGAGCAGCCGCACCGCGCGCTCGGCGTTTGCGTGACCATGCCTTCGATGATCTCGAGCTCGAGCCGCTGGGGCGGCATGCCCGATTCCGCGAGCGCGCCGCGGATGTCGTTCACGAGGTCGAGGTCGGCAAACTGGCGCGCGGACAGGTTGACCGCGAGGCGTATGGGCGGAAGCCCTTCGCGCTGCCACGCGACGTTCTGCGCGCACGCGGTCCGCAGCACCCAGCGGCTGATGGCGACGATGAGACCCGTTTCCTCCGCGCCTCGTCCTGCTCCCAGTACCAGTCGGAGGACAGCTCGGTGAGCGCCCGAAAGCGCGCCTCGCTCTCGCGCAGCCGCTGCTCGATCTGCCGCCGCGCGGTGACGCCGCGCAGGATGCCGCGAAACCCGATCGGCCGGCCTGCACGTCGCGCACGAGATGCACCGAGCCGTCGAACACGCAACAGTTCATCCGCGGTAACCGCAGTGCCGTCGGGAAGGTACAACCGTCAATTCTTGGCTCGACCCCAAGGCCCGAGCCGAAACCCGGACCACGCGGGACCCGCAACGCTCAAATCGATCCCCACAAGGGGGATGCAGGACTAAGCGAAACTCTGAGCAGGTGCCTGAAAGTGCCTGTTTAACGAGATGAAAGATGCGCGGACCGCATTCCAAAGCCGCTTAATGACGAACAGAAAAGGATCGACCCGGATCAACATTGCTTGATGCGGGTAACGCTCGCGTTTTTGGTTCCGACTCTAGATTTCTTTATCTTCGCAGGCACGCAGCGCCACACTTTCACGATTGGCGCACACCTCGGACTTTTCGTTGCACACCGATCCGATGGGTATTTTGCGCTGCAGTCGATTGCGCGCTACGAATGCCGCTAGGCGGGTGGTACTGTCCCCGTAGTGCTCTGAACGATTCGCAAGCGCTTGACACAGCACAACGCTGTCTATTTGATGGCACGCGAGGCGCTGCATTTCGTGTGTTCTCACGTTGCGACTGTCTTTTGGAAAAAAAGAGGCGGCGAAGCGCTCCTAGCCGCTCCGAATACGGCATTGGCTTGAGGACCTCCCACATGAAACGTCTAAAGCTGTCGTTCCTATCTTTTTCCTCTTATCTGCTCGCGACGCTGATGGTGTTCACCGTCGTCGGCAGTGCGAGCGGCGCGCAGGAAAGACCGATTCGCATCGGCGTCACGACGGCGATCCAGGTGCAGGTCGGGCGCGATACGCTCGACGCGGCACGGCTCGCGATCGAGGAAATCAACGCCAAAGGCGGTGTGCTCGGGCGCAAGCTCGAGATGGTCGTGGCGGATGAAACCGAAAACCCGGAGACCGGCATCAACGCCATCAAGAAGCTCACCACCGACGACAAAGTCGACGTCCTGGTTGGCGGCTACACCAGCGGTGTGACGCTCGCGCAGCTGCCGCACATTTCGGCTGCCAAAACGATCTATCTCGGCATCGGAGCCGCGTCCCCGGCGATCACTGCGAAAGTGAAGCAGGACTACGACAACTATAAGTACATTTTCCGCCCCAATCCGCTCAACTCAAAGTGGCTCGCGACGTTCGTAGTCGATTACGTGGTGAACTTGGTTGGCAAGGAACAGGGCATCAAGAAGATCGCGATCGTCGGCGAGAGCGCCAAATGGGTTCAGGACCTGGTGCCGTTCCTGAAGAAAGGTGCGACCGAGGGCGGGATGACCGTCACCCTCACGGAACTCTTCGACGTGCAGACGTCGGACTTCTCCCCGCTCTTTTCCAAGGTGCGTGCAAGCGGAGCGCAGTTCCTCGTCATGATCCTGTCGCACGCGTCCTCCGATGTATTCGTAAAGCAGTGGTACGACGCGCAGGTGCCGGTTCCCATCGGCGGCATCGACGTCAAGTCGCAGGACAACGATTTCTTCGCCCGCGTGGGCGGCAAGTCGATCTCCGAGACGATGCAGATCGGCTTTTCCCGCGTGCCGCTCTCCCCCACGACGATTCCGTTCTGGGACACGTTCGTAAAGCGTTATAAACGCGACCCCGTCTACACGGCCGGGGGTGCGTACGACGCGATCAAGATCTACGCCGAGGCGGTGACGCGCGCCAAAACCACGCAGGCGGACGCGGTGATCAAGGAACTCGAGAAGACCGACTTTCAGGGCACCGGCGGGCGGATCGTGTTCGACGAAAGCCACGACCTCAGGTATGGACCGGAGTACGTCGTGCCGGTTATGGTCCAGTGGCAAGACGGCGGCAAGCGCGCCGTCGTGTGGCCCAAACAAAAGGCCACCGGGAAGCCCATTCTGCCGCCCTGGCTGACGAAGAGCTAAAGCCAAACAAATAAAAACATCAGGCGCCGCCGTCCGTGGCGGCGCTTTCACGCATGATCGAAATCTTGATCTATGGCGCCGTCAGCAGCGCCATCTACGCGATGCTGGCGGTGGGATTTACGCTGATCTTCGGCGTGGCGCGCGTGCTGAATCTCTCGCACGGCACCTTCTATGCGCTGGGGGCATATCTCACTTACACCTACAACGCGCTGCTCAAGATTCCATTGCTGCCTGCGGCGCTGCTCGCCATTGTGAGCGTCGCGCTGTTCGGCGTGATCATGGAGCGGGTGCTGGTGCGGCCCTTGCGGCACTCGGCGCTCGCCGTGTTGATGATCACGCTCGCGCTGTCGCTCCTGATCGAGCAGGTGCTGTTCCTCGCGTTCGGATCCGAGTACCAGAACGTGCAGAGTTTCGTGCGCGATAAAGTAGTGATCGCGGGCGTCGATATCGGCGGTCAGCGCCTGCTCGCGCTCGCGGTTTCGGTGATTGTGATCAGCGGGCTGTGGCTCTTCATCCAGCATACGCGCCTGGGTGGCGCGATCCTCGCGGTATCGCAGGACCCGGAGGCGGCGCAATACATGGGCATCAACACCAACCGCGTGTTCGCCGTGACCATGGCGATTTCGGCGGCGCTGGCTGCCACGGCGGGCGTGCTGGTGGCGCCGTTTCTCACGGTGCAGCCGGGCATGGGGCTCGTGCCGATGACGAAGGCGTTCTCCATCGTCATCTTGGGCGGGCTGGGCTCGATCCCCGGCAGCCTCGTCGCGGCGGTCGTGCTCGGCTACAGCGAAACCGCCGTCGGTTATCTTTTCTCGACGTCGTTCACCGAGTTGGTATCGCTCGTTGCGATCCTGTTGGTATTGATCTTGCGGCCGGCGGGCTTGCTCGGCAAGCGCGTAGCGTTTTAGCGGAGACGGCCGATGCGGAGCTGGAGTCGCTGGGGAATCGTGCTACTCGTGCTCGCGGTGCTCGGCAGCGCGCCCTATTGGATCAGCAATCCGTATCTGCTTGGTGTCTTGATTCTCGCCTACGTGTACGCGGTATTCGCGTCGAGTTGGGATTTCATGTCCGGTCAAACGGGACGCGAGAATTTCGGGCACGCCCTCTTCATCGGCGGCGGCGCCTACACGGCGGCGTTCCTGAACGGCACTTTCGGCTTCTCGCCGTGGTGGTCGATGCCGGCGGGCGGTGTGGTCGCCGTGCTCTTCGGCCTCGTGATCGGGCTTCCGACGTTGCGCTTGCGCGGCCCGTATTTCGCGCTCGCGACGCTCGCCGCCGCGACGATCCTGCAGCGCCTCACGATCATTTTTTGGGAATACACCGGCGGCGAAGAAGGGATATCGGGGCTCACGCCCCTCGTGCGGTCGCCGGTCGCCTTCTATTATCTGGCGTTCGGCTTCATGCTCGTCAGCGCGACGATCCTTGTCGCGCTCGCGCAGTCGCGTTGGGGACTGCTGCTGCGCTCGATCCGCGGCGACGAAGCGGCCGCCCAGGCGGCCGGCGTCAACACCACGCGGCACAAGTTGGGCGCCCTCCTCGTGAGCGCCTTCTTCGCCGGCATGGGCGGCGCGTTCTACGCCCACTATCAGCTTCAGGTCGGGCCGGCGCTATTTTCGATCGTGGTGTCGATCACCGTCATCATCATGAGCTACGTCGGCGGCATCGGCAGCGTCTATGGCGCGCTCGGCGGCGCGTTCCTGCTGACGCTCATGACGGAGCTCTTGCGCGGCGTCGGCGAGTACCGGCTGCTGTTCTACACGCTGGTGCTGATCGGCGTTCTGTTTTTCCTGCCGCGCGGGATCATCGCACCGCTATGGCAGCGGCTGCGCGCGCTCGGACGGCTCGCATGAGCGCAACGCTCAAGGTGCGCGGCCTGCGCAAGCAGTTCGGCGGGCTCACGGCGGTGAAGGACGTGAGCTTCGTGCTCGCGTCCGGTACCGTCACCGGCATCCTTGGCCCGAACGGCGCCGGCAAGACGACGCTCTTCAACCTCATCACCGGATTCATCCCGCCCGACGCCGGCGACATCGTATTCGACGGCGCACGCATTTTCGGCCGCGCGCCGCACCACGTCGTCAACGCCGGCATCGCACGCACGTTCCAGATCGCGCGGCCGTTTCAGCAGATGACGACGCTCGAAAACGTCGCTGTCGCCTGTCTCGCGCCGCGCGTGCGTCACGAGCACAACGGCGATTACCTCGCGCGCGCGCGCCTGCTGCTCGGGCAGGTTGGACTCGGCGCCAAGGCCGATTGGCCGATCGAGGCGCTCACGTACGGGGACCTTCGTCATATCGAGATTGCTCGCGCGCTCGCGACCAACCCGCGCCTGCTGCTGCTCGATGAGCCGTTTGCAGGCCTTGGGGCAAGCGAGATTCAACCGCTCGCAAACTTGATCCGCAAGCTGCGCGCGCACGGCATCGGCATTCTCATCATCGAGCACAAGCTGCGCGAGATGATGCGGCTCGTCGACCGCGTGATCGCAATGGATTTCGGCGAGATCATCGCCGAAGGCAGCCCGGCGGAGATCGGGCGTCACCCGCGCGTGATCGAGTCGTACCTCGGGTACGAGGAGCCGGCGCATGGCGCTGCTTGAAGTGGAGAACCTGGTGGTGCGCTACGGCAAGGCGCTCGCGCTCGAAGGCGTGACGCTCTCGGTCGGCGCGGGGGAGCTGGTCGGCGTGTTGGGTCCGAACGGCGCCGGCAAAACCACGCTGCTCAAGGCGATCGCGCGCGCCGTGCCGGCCGAAGGCCGGCTCGACTTCGATGGCGCCAGTCTGCTGCCCTTTCGTGCCGATCAAGTCGTCGGTCGTGGCATCAGTCACTGCCCGGAAGGGCGACGGCTGTTCCCGGAGCTGACGGTGCGCAAGAACCTAATGCTCGGCGCCTATGCGCGTGCAGATGTTGCCGGCATCGCGGCGGATCTCGAGCGCATGTATACCCTCTTTCCGATCTTGCGCGAGCGCGCGACGCAGCTCGCCGGCACGCTGTCGGGCGGGCAACAGCAGATGGTCGCGATCGCGCGTGCATTGATGGCGCGCCCGAAGCTGTTGTTGCTCGATGAGCCCTCCACCGGCCTCGCGCATCTCGTCAAGCAGCAGATCTTCGAGGTGATCCATGAAATCAAACGCGGCGGCGTCACCGTGCTCCTGGTCGAGCAAGATGCGGCCGCAACGCTGCACGTTACCGACCGCGTGTACGTGCTCGAGCACGGGCGCATCGCGATGGAAGGCGCGGCTCGGGCGCTGCACGAGAACGAACGCGTGCGTCAGCTCTATCTCGGCGTCGATTGAGCCCCGTTAACGCAGGTCGCTCCCTGGGCGGCGCTTGGCCGGCTCGATTCTTCTTACGCGGTTTGCGCCAACGCGCTCGCCGTGCTGGTTGCGCCGGCGATCGCGTCCCATCTCCGCCATAGCTCTTGTCGCTGTTGCGCGACGGCTTGGGCCGAACGCTCGCGCACATGTCCGTAACCGCGGACCTTGTCCGGCCATGCGGCGATCTCTATCGCGCAATCGAGACGTCCCGGCGTCAATCCGGCGCCGAGTTTGTCGAGATCGGCTTCGTATTGCGCGAGGAGATCGCGCGCCAATCGGCGATCCGCCGTCCCACGGAACGGATCGAGCACGCTCCCGCGCAGCACGCGCATTCTTGCGAGCACACGCAGGATCGGCATCATCCACGGCCCGAGCTCGCGCTTGCGCGGAGCGCCGGTGACTGGATCGATCTTCGCGAGCGGGCCGGCGGCGAGATGGAAATGCAACGTGTAGTCGCCCTCGAACGTCGCCGCGAGCGCGCGCTCGAATGCGGGATCGGTGTGCAGGCGCGCGACTTCGTACTCGTCTTTGTGCGCCAGCAGCTTGAAATAGTTGCGGGCGACCGCGACCGCGAGCCGCTCCTCTTTGTCGAGCGCCCTCTCCGCTCGCGCCACACGTTCCACACGCTCGCGATAACGCTCGGCATACGTCGCGTTCTGATAGTCGGTCAGCCGCTTGACGCGATCGGCGACGATGTCCGCGAACTGGGTCAAACGCGCCGGTGCGAAGGTGACGATGCTCGCTGGGCTCGCACGCCGCTCGACGGCCGCCATGTCGTGCGCAGCACGTCGACCCCAGAGGAAGCTGCTCAAGTTGAACTCGATCGCGACGCCGTTCAACTGGATAGCGCGCTCGATCGCCGCGCGCGACACCGGCACCCAGCCACGCTGCCAGGCGTACCCGAGCATGAACATGTTTGCGGCGATGGCGTCGCCGAGCAGGCTCGTTGCGAGTTGCGTCGCCGGAACCGTCGCGACCCGCGCGGCGTCGTTCACCGTGCGTCGCACGCGCTCCGCGAGATCGGCCGCGTCGAGCTTCCAGTCCGGATTGCCGATGAACTCCGACGTGGGCACGATCTCGGTATTCAGCACGGCGCGGGTGCGGCCGGGCTTCATGCGCGATACCGCGTCGTCGCTCGCGCTGACGATCAGATCGCAGCCGACAACCAGGTCGGCCTCGCCGGCGGCAAGCCGCGCCGAGTGCAACTGCGCCGGATCGGTGCCGATCCGAACGTGCGACATCACCGCGCCATACTTTTGCGCGAGACCGGTGACGTCGAGTGCGCTCGCGACCTTGCCGTCCATGTGCGCCGCCTGCGCCAGGATCGCGCCGACCGTGACGACGCCCGAGCCACCGATGCCGGTCACGAGCACGCCGTACGGCGACGCGCCGATCGCCGGCAGCACCGGCTCCGGCAGCTCACCGAATGCGTCGGTGCCAGCCGTGCGAGCCGCCGGCGTGCCACGGCGGAGATTTCCGCCGTGAACGGTGACGAAGCTCGGACAGAAACCCTCGACGCAGGAAAAATCCTTGTTGCACGACGACTGGTTGATGCGCCGTTTGCGGCCGAGCTCGGTTTCGAGCGGCTCGATCGACAGGCAGCCCGACTTGGTGCTGCAATCGCCGCAACCTTCACACACGTCGGCGTTGATGAAGGTACGCTTCGTCGGATCGGGGTACTGATCGCGCTTACGCAGGCGCCGGCGCTCGGCGGCGCACATCTGATCGTAGATCATGACCGTCACGCCGGGCGTCGCGCGCAATTCGCGTTGCACCGCCTCGGTTTCGTGCCGCGGCCGCAGCGCCACTTCGTGCGGCAGCGTCACACCTTCATAGCGCGTGAGATCATCCGCGACAACGACGATCTTCCTCACACCCTCCGCGAGCAGCTCGGTCACCATCCGCGGTACGCTGAGATCGCCGTCGACCGGCTGGCCGCCGGTCATCGAGACGAAGCCGTTTACGAGCAGTTTGTACGTGATGGTGGTTTTCGCGGCCACCGCTTGGCGGATCGCGAGAAAGCCGGAGTGGAAATACGTCCCGTCGCCGAGATTGGCGAAGACGTGCGGCTCGTTGGTGAACGGCGCCTGACCCACCCACATCACGCCCTCGCCGCCCATGTGCGAGATCATTCCGGTGGTGAGCGGGTTCTTGTAAATCGCCATACCGTGACAGCCGATGCCGGCGAGAGCGCGACTGCCCTCCGGCAATTGCGTCGAGATGTTATGCGGACAACCGGAGCAGAAGTTGGGCATGCGCACCGGGCTGCCGGCTCGCGCCGGCGCGACCGGGACCGCCATCTCAGGGACTGCGCGCCCGAGGAGCTTTGCGATTTGCGCGGCGATTTGCGGCGGCGCCAGCTCGCCCACGCCGGAGAGCACCGGTTCGCCGCGCGCAGAGGCCCAAACGTTGGCAGCGTCGTACTTGCCGACGATGCGCACCCGGCGCGATGGACCCGCATCGAACAGAATCGACTTGATTTGCTCTTCGAGCAACGGACGCTTTTCCTCGACGATCAGCACGGCGTCGAGACCGTCCGTGAACGACAGAATGATTTCCGGGTCGAGCGGCCACACCATACCCACTTTGAGCAAGCGTACGCCGGCCGCGACTGCCGCGGCATCGTCCATGCCGAGCTCGAGCAGCGCCTGACGTACGTCGGCGTACGCTTTGCCCGCCGCAACGATGCCGAGCCGCGGTGCCGGCGCATCGAGCACAACACGGTTGATCCCGTTCGCACGTACATAGGCGAGAACCGCGTGCAATTTGTTTTGATACAAACGCGCTTCCTGCATCAACGGCGGATCGTAAATGCGGATATGCACGTCCCCCGCCGATTCGGGCAGCACGATCGCTGGAAATGCGGGGCCGAGATAAACGCTGCTCGAGCTTTCCACGACATCGGTGACGAGCTTCAAACCGATCCAACAGCCCGAGTAGCGGCTCATCGCCAGGCCGTGCAAACCGAAGTCGAGAATATCCTGCACGTTTGCCGGCGCGAGTACGGGAATGCCGACTGCCATCAAGATGAAATCGGACTGCGCCGCTTGCGTCGATGACTTCGCGCCGTGATCGTCACCGCACAGCGCGAGCACGCCGCCCAAGCGGCTGGTGCCGGCGCCGTTCGCATGTCGCAGCGCGTCGGCGCTGCGATCCACGCCCGGCGTCTTGCCATACCAGATCCCGAATACGCCGTCGTACTTAGCGCCGTTGAAGAGACCTACCTGCTGCGACCCCCAAACCGCGGTGGCGGCGAGATCTTCGTTGACTCCCGGCTGAAAAACGATCTGATGCTCGGCCAGGCGCTTGTGGTTCCGCCAAAGCTCCATGTCGTATCGCCCGAGCGGCGAGCCGCGGTAGCCGCTGATGAAACCCGCCGTGTTCAGCCCCGCGCGCACGTCGCGCACGCGCTGTTGTATCGGCAGCCGCACGAGCGCTTGCGTGCCGGACATGAACGTCAAGCCTTCCTCGAGAGTGTATTTTTCTTCGAGTGTGGTATCTAAGCGGGATACATTGGGCACGAGCACATCCATGGATGACCTCGCGTTGTGAGTATGTGGCGGGCGTCAACTTGGATAACGTTGAGCCGCAGGAACTGCGGCCACCCTCTTCTTCCGAAGGGCTCGCTTGGCGAGCAAGTTGCGACGGGAAGCGGTAAAAGTCAAGGCGTCGCTTTCTTCACGGGCGTTCCGCGCAGTTTGCGTTGTGTTCAATCGGCAGCCTTGGTAGGCAACCGCGGAGGACGCAGAGGACGTGGAGGAAATCAAAAAGAAAAAGGGCCTATCGCGAAGCGCACAAATGACCCTTTAACAAACCCGCTATACGAACAGTGCGGAGACGACACCAACGCCGAGTAACGTACGGTACGGCCCTGCGACAGGTACGTCTCCGCAGGCGTCATGACGCCGTGCTCTTCGAGCGCACGCCAAGCAGCGAGCGCGTATGGCGCGCGATCATCAGCTCCTCGTTGGTCGGAATCACCCAGGCGGCGACGCGGCTCGAATCCGTGCTGATGCGGGGGCCGCCGGCCTGGTTGGCGGCTGGATCGAACTCCAGGCCGAGCCATGCGCCGTCGCGGCAGACGCGCTCGCGGATTGGCGCGGCGTGCTCGCCGATGCCGCCAGTGAATACGATGGCGTCCACACCGCCGAGGGCCGCGGCGAGTGAGCCGAGCTCGCGCCCGATGCGATAGACGAAGAGATCCACCGCACGCTTCGCGCGTGGATCGGCGTTCGCGAGAAGCGTGCGCATGTCGCTCGAGATGCCCGATACGCCGAGCAGTCCGGATTGCTGGTAGATCAGCTTCTCGATGGCGCGCGCGTCCATCCCGAGCTCGTCGATGAGGTACAAAATCACTCCGGGATCCAGGGTGCCGCAGCGCGTACCCATCGGCAGGCCGTCGACGGCCGTAAATCCCATCGTCGTCGCGACGCTCTTTCCGGCGCGTATCGCGCACATACTCGCGCCGTTACCGAGGTGCGCGACGACCGCACGCCCGGTCGCCGCCACAGCGTCGAAGCGCGGCAACGTCGCCGCGATGTACTCATAAGACAGACCATGGAAGCCGTAGCGCCGTACTCCCCTGTCCGTAATGGACGGCGGCAGCGCGAATGCTTGCGCCAACTCTGGCTGTGCGTGGTGAAAGGCCGTGTCGAAACATGCGACCTGCGGAAGCTGCGGCATGCGCTCGAGGATCGTGCGAATCGGCGCGAGGTTGTGCTTTTGATGCAGCGGCGCGAGCGGTATGAAGTTCTCCAGCCGGGTTACGGTTTGTGAATCGACGAGGACGGGCTGCGAGAACTCCGCGCCGCCGTGAACCACGCGATGGCCGACCGCGGTAAGCCGATACTCGGTGCGATGGTTGCGCAGGAACTCTATGAGGTAGGTCATGGCGCCGTCGTGGCCAAGGCGCGTGCTCTTGTCCCACTTATGCTCGCCGGCGCTCGCGCCGTTCGCATCGCGGGTGCTAAAACGCGGATCGGTGTAAAGACCTTCGATCAGGCCACCGAGGGCGAGTGCCAGATCGCCGTCCCGGTCAATGAACAGCGAGAACTTTATGCTCGATGAACCGGCGTTGAGAACAAGGATCGCATCCACCATCGCCATCACACCATCGATGACGTCTTCGACTCGGTGTTCGTGGAACTAAACTTCGTAGTCAACATACCCTTTGGCCCTGCCGTCATTGATCGACACAACGATACAGGCCCGCCAGCAGTAGTTCGATCGACATCATCACCGAGGCGATTTTTTCGCGTGCTCCTTTAGCGGGTCATTTTCCGCACATGCCCCGTATGCCGTTGGACCAAGGTTTTACGCGAAGGATCGGAGGGAATGCGTCATCGCTGTCGTCCTCCCCCGGTTGTTTTCACGATTATCGTTGATCCAATGCTCCGCTCTCCCCTTCCTGCGCATACCAAAGCACGGTTCGTAACGCCTGGGCCGCGTAGTGTTGAATGAAATCGACGCGCTGTCCGCCGAAGATGCGGCAATTCTCGCCGCGCTGCCCTCGCCCGCTCATGCGAAACGAGCGCCACTCGGGGGTTACCACGATCGCATTCAGTTACTGCATGCGATCCCGGGTGGGTTGAGTTCGACGCAACCGTCCTGTTTTGCCGATACGCCATGCCGCATCAAAGCCGTTGACTTTCGTTACGGGCAGCGACTGCTAAGCCGGAACGCACCGCTTGGCAAACCCCATGATGCGAATCGCTCGGTCGTGCCGTCGTGCGCTTTGCGGGACCGAGGATTGTCAGAAACGATTAAATTGGAAGCGTTGAATTGAAAAATGGAAAATTTCGACCCTTCAGCGATTGGTTACTATTTCTCTGGATCGCCTTTGGCCGAACGACATGCTGCGCAACGTGAAATCCGTGATCGCGTCGTTGCTCGCCCGCGTGACGCTTAATGTGCTGAGAGACGAGAGAGTCGAGCAGCGGGTGTGGGAAATCGTCAACGCGCCGAAGCATCTCGAACGTGTTCCGGGTAATCTCACGGCCGAGCTTGCGCGTCGTGCCACACAACAAAGCGCCGAGTACGTCGAGCGGCATATGGCCGATGTTCCTGCTTTCGATTGGCGCTTCGATCTGCTTCAACACGCCTTGGCGCAGGCGGATACGGGGCTTTATCTCGAATTCGGCGTCGAGGACGGCGAGTCGATCAACTTCATCGCAGACCACGTTTCCGCGGTCGTGCACGGCTTCGATTCCTTTCAGGGCCTACCCGAGTCCTGGATCAATGGTGCGCCGCGCGGCGGCATGAGCACCGGTGGTAAACTCCCACCGGTGCGCTCGAACGTCGCGCTGCATCCGGGCTGGTTCGAGAATAGCTTGCCGACGTTCGTGGCGGAGCACCGAAAAGAACGGCTCGCCTTCGTGCACGTCGACTGCGACCTCTACTCGTCAGCGCGCACCGTGTTTACCTGCCTGGGCGAGCAAATACGGTCCGGGACCATCATCCAGTTCGACGAGTACTTCAACTACCCCGGGTGGCAGCAGCACGAATTCAAGGCCTTCAAGGAGTTCGTCGAACAGCGCGAGCTGCGCTATCGCTACATCGGTTACGTGCGCACCGGGTATTCCGTGGCGGTATCGATCCAATAGCCCGCGTATTCCCTGCTCCCTCCCGTCGAATTTCGCGGCCCTGCACCATCGCGGGATCACTTGGAAGAACGCTGCGCCGCGGCGGGCGTCAGAAAAATTCGACGAGATCCGCGTAAACGAGGTCGGGGACTTCTTCCGCCAAAAAGTGTCCCGCCGGCAGCCCGCGGCCGCGCACATCGGATCCCGACTTTCGCCATTCTTCGAGCGGTTTGAAATAACGCTCGACCACGCCGTTGGTCCCCCACAGCACCAATAACGGACACGTGATCTTACGTCCCGCTGCGTCGTCGGCCCGATGGTGTTCGAGGTCGACGCTCGCCGCGGCGCGGTAATCTTCGCAGGTCGCGTGTATCGACGCCGGGTCGCGAAAGCAACGCAGATATTCTGCGAATGCCTCAGGTGGGATGGCGGCGGACACCAGCCGAAAAGCGGTTCGCAGCCAGAATTCGGCGTTGGGACCGATCAAGGTTTCCGGAAACGGCGCCGGTTGGATGAGAAAGTACCAATGAAAATAGTCGCGCGCGAGACCCATGCTGACGTTTTCGTACATGGCGTGCGTCGGAGCGATGTCGAGCAGTGCGAGTTTTTGCACACGCTCCGGATGATCCAGCGCCAGGCGATGCGCCACCCGGGCGCCGCGGTCGTGCGCGGCGAGAAAGAACCGCTCGAAACCAAGCGACCGCATCACCTCGACCTGATCGAGCGCCATCTCGCGCTTCGAATAGTTGCTGTGGTCAGGCAGGCCTTGGGGTTTCGAGCTGTCGCCGTAACCGCGCAGATCGGCCGCGACGACGGTGAATTTTTCCGCCAAACGTGGCGCGATCTTGTGCCACATGACGTGCGTTTGCGGATAACCGTGCAGCAACAGCAGCGGCGCTCCGCGTCCGCCGATCCGTGCGTTGATCTCGATATCGCCGCGCTTGATCCGCATTTGGCGAAAACCGGGAAACAATTCCATTTGTCTCACCTCCCATCGGGCGGGCCGCCAGTCTAGTGTATCTGGCATCGAATCGGCAATCGGCGCTGCAGCGCTGTACCTTATATGTATGGTTCGATCATGCCGGCACGAAATCAGTCCGCGATCAGGAATTCGATCCATTCCCCACATACGGATGCGTTGTTCAATCGACGATGAAAAGCTTCGCGCCGGTCGTCGTGGTGGAACGATGCGGTTCGCCGCCGTCGGCGACTTGATAACGGGTCCCGTGAGTAAGCGTGAAACGACGACCGTCGGCGAGCTCCGTATGAAGCTCACGTTCCAGACAGAGAAGAATGTGACCTTTCGTGCACCAGTGGTCGGAACGATAGCCCGGAGAGTAATCGACCATCCGCACCCGAATGTTGTTGAACGTTTGCGTACGCCAGCGCGCGATTCCCGCTTCCCCTGGATGTTCCGTTGCCGGGATGCGCGACCACTCTGTCGTTCCAAAAGGGATGTTGTTCAATTGCATTGGGGCGTATCTCCGAGTGGCGACCTATCCCGGCAGACCTCGAAAGGCCTTCCGCGAGGTTCGCCAGCTTTCAAAGAGTGGAACGAATATCCAAGCCTCGGTCTTGTGATTCGGCGATGACGTCGGCGATCGCGATTCTCTGCCGCGTTGCTTCTTTGCGATTCCTGCACATTCGCGCGCTGGTAATCCTTGGCAACGAAGAGTGGATCACGCGGAAGAATACTTTGTAGGCAGGGACGCTCAGCCCACACGCGCAGACTGAGTAAAAACCCCCGAGACAGTAGCGCTGCCGCGCTCGTGAAGATGTAGCAAAGCATCGAAGTGCACACCGCCGGCATGCGATCAATTCGAGCAAGGAATATCACCAAGACACTCGCCAAAATTTCTCTTTTAGGGATCCAGAAGTTACAGAACCTTTTTGATGTCCGTTGGGGAAAAGAGAGCCGAGGAAATTAGTACCGACCCCTAGTTCGATTGCGCTATTTCACCGCACCGCCTTCTCTGCGACATTCGTTCTGCGTCGTGTGCTGGCCGCCTCCCCCCTTGCCGGCGAGCGGCGCGCGGCAGGGATGCCGGCGCACAGGCCGGTGGTGCTCGAGGAGACTTCCCGCACCGCCGGCCCGTGCGGTTGTTTTAGGCCTAGATGATGCGTGTTTCTCTCGTTCACCCTTATCGAACTGGTGTTCTATCCGGACGAGGCCGAAGCGTAAGAATGCGCTAAGCGCTCTTGTCGTATGGGTGCGTCTCGGATGCAGGCGGCCTGCTCTCGGGCGTTCCGGTGTCGACGTCATCAATCCATCGCACCCTCGGACCTTGCCGCAACCATTGCGTCGACGCGTGGCGCAGCGTCTGCGCTTTGCATGCGTCGATCGCCTGTAGCTGGTCGGCTGTCTGGAGCAGTACTTCTTTCGCGATTCGATAGATCATGTTGGCCGTTACGGCGCGCGTGCCGCTGATGTTTCACCGCGCTCGGAAAGATTGATGCACACCGGCGCATGCATTCTGCAAACGCCTTCCAAGTAGCAAGCGACGGATGATGCAGCAGCGTACAGCTCAGCGTACGAAAGGTGGGTGTCTATCGCGGTGTTCGATCGAAAAACGAATGCATCTTTATCGGGATGCTCGCTGCAATTCGATAGCCAACGTTCTACGAACATTTCTTCTTCCTTGTACGCACTGCATCCTTGTCAGCTCGAACTACGAATCGATTATGTCCACGCCATGCAAAAAATTACAATAGCGCTATTGGATTCGTGGATGCACGACGCGAAACAAATTCCGAGTGATGGAAATTGCGAAGACGTCGTTCACGATAAAAAACATAATCATGAATTCTCCGCGCGCGCACGATTGGTGCACGCGGATCTCACACGCAAAATTTTTTCGATGATTCAGTGCCGCCACACGATGTTTCGCTGACCGTTCCAACCATCGCCACGCGCGAATGATTCGAGACATTCCGCACAGCGTCGCGTGGCTCCGACGCAGGCGCGATCGTCTTTTCGTTCGAAACGATTCAAAGACGAATGCGCGCGTGCGCACGACCTGCGGAATCGGGCGTCGGATATCGGAACAAGGCACATCGTCGATCCGCACCTTTCGTCCGATGCGGCGACGTTCATCTGACAGCGGAATGGTTCTCGCGCGCCTCCCGGCTGGCGCAATCGCACGATTATCGAGCCCGTGGAATCACGCGTGCTGCGGCGCGAGCACCCGCCGGTTCTTCGCCGTCAAACGTCCGAGGCGGCCGGAACTGATCAAGAGCGGATAACGCGACGAACGCTTTCATCGTCTCCCTCGCACGCGAGCGAGGGGCACGCTGTCGCGCAACACCTTCCGGCGATCGCCTCGTTCGCCACCGCTATGCAATCTTCACTCACGTTCTTTCTCCGCGAAAACACCCTTACCCTGTTACGCAAACGACGCACCGAGTCCGACGGCGCGGGGATAGCACACCACCCGCGCTTTCATCGCAGATGTCCCGTTCGCGCCCGTGCCAGATACAGCCGGCGCTCCTTACCCCGATATAACCTTCCTGTCTGTCTGGTCTGGTCGTCGACAATGTCGATCAACCGCGCGAGTTGCATCGATTCGAAACGTCCCGATACAGAACTCGACCGATACCAACAGCGGGTAGCGCCGTACGCGCGCATCACCCCCACCCAAACCGCCGGAACCTCCTGGAACATTTCGACATGCCTCGGGTCTACCCGCGCGTGGCAGCCCGTTTCGCGCGCACCGTCGCCGCGACCGTGGAAATTAGCCGCAGACCTCGTTAACAACAGGCGACTGGAAATTGGCGATGATCCTGCATGGTGATCGGATACGCACGCGTACAGCCTCCGCCGTGCTGCGGCGCATCGACAGCGACACGACCGCACATCTACAACATCTTGCGGACGCCGGGCCGGCCGACATCGAACATCGGCTGACCGATCTCGATCACGAATGGGACACGGATCGCGTCATCGAGCTCGAAGCGGCCACGACCGGATTGGTCGGGCTCGCCCTCGGCACGCTCGTGCGATCGGCGTTCTTGGCGGTCCCTGCGTTCGTCGGCGGATCGCTCTTCGCCTACGCACTGACCGGCTGGTATCCGCTGCTGCCGCTGTTCCGGCGCCTCGGCATTCGCAGCGCACGCGAGATCGCGCGCGAACGCTACGCGCTCAAAGCATTGCGCGGCGATTTTGTCGACATTGGCGCGAGCAGCGAATCCGAAACGGCCACCGCCGCGGCGTCGGGTCCGACGCCACAGGTGGAGCAACCTCGCGACGGAGGCTCACCCGCATGATCAAAACGTTGCTACTACCGGCAACCGCTACGCGCGTTCCGCACAGCACTAATGCGGAAGTGAATACGCTGATCCGTACCCGCGCCGACGCGCGCGTCGCTCTGTTGGAGGGCGGCCGGCGCGTCGAGTTCGAGGCGCGGCTCGCTGAGCTGGCGCGCGAGTGGGATATCGAGCGCGTCTTGCAGGCAAACGCGGCCGCGCTCGTCATCATCGGCACTCTCCTCGGCTACCGTTTCGATCGACGTTTTCTGCTCCTGCCCTTCGCGGTGCTCGGATTCTTCGCGCAGCACGCGCTGTTCGGCTGGTGTCCGCCCGTGCCGCTGTTTCGTCGTCGCGGCGTCCGCACGGTGCGCGAGATCGAGCGCGAACGCTATGCCGTCAAGGCGCTACGCGGCGATTTCGATTCGGTCGTATTGCCGCGGACCGCGAGCGCGGAGCGACGCGTGCGCGCGGCGCTCGCCGCAGTCGATGCATAGTCACGCGATCTCATAACGTCCCGCGTCCCGCGGCGCCGCCCTCGTCGCGGCTCGAAACCAAGCGCGGCGAGAAAGCGCTTCAGCGCACTCGCGGCATGCTCAATCCACGGCTCACCATGAGCGAACAGAAGATTGTCGAAAGAGATCGCCAGATGCCGTTCGAACACCGCGCGTAGACCGCGTTTGACCGCGTCGGCATCGTCGCCCATCCGCTCGTCGGGAACGAACGCGAGCGTATTACCGTGGCGGATAATGGCGTCGCCGATGGAAAGGACCAGGGAAGCGTCAGGACCGTCATGCCGATGAACCATAGCCACAGCTGCACGCGATGCGGCCGTTGCGAACGCGCTTTGTTCTCGGTCAACGTTGGCCCAAATCGCTTAGCAGATCGCGAAGTACATGATGATTCTTATTGTTGCTTCCCGTAATTCGCCGTCAGGTAGTCGATGATTCGTGGGATCTGATCTTCTGGAATCGGCGCCCCCATCACCTTGACCATTTTGGTCACGCTCGTTTCCCATCCTTTGCGATCGAGAAACGGAGAGTTCATAACGATGTAGTCCAGGCTGTGGCACGTCTGGCAGTTGTTCGTTACGACGTCGCGTCCCGGGGCGTCCTTGAGTTGAATCTGGTTCTCTTGCGCGATTCCACTCGCGCTCGCGCAAAACAAGCAGGCGAATACGATAGTGCGCATGATCGTCTCCTTTACGCGACCGTCACGTTGATCCGACTCACGAGATTGTGATGGTACCCAGCCGGATTCTGGATGAGCTCGAACGTTTGGGTCTGGCCGATGGTGTTTGTGGCTTTTGCCTGCAAGGTATAGTTTCCACGCTTGGTTGCCTGGAAATCGTATGTCCATTGGCGCCAGCCAAAGCGGCCGTAATCGTTTCCGAGCGCGGTGGGCCGCCAGGTTTCGCCGCCGTCGCTCGAAACCTCGACTCGGCGGATACCATACCCGCCGTCCCATGCGACGCCGCGGATCGTGACGGTGCGTTTGTACGGAACTTTCGCGCCGTCGGCCGGACTCACGATCAGCGAGTTGACCACCATCTCGGTGATCGGCGTATTCATCGCCGTCTCCTGGCTGGTAAAGCGGTCGACGACGGGAAATTTTCCGAGCGGGATGCGGTACGCGGACTTCATCCAGAAACCGTCGAAAGGCTTGTTCGCGATGTCGATCGACGTCAGGTGCTTCACCCAATACGTCGCCGTCCAGCCCGGAACGACCAGTCGCACCGGAAAGCCGTTCCAGTGCGGGAGCGCCTGACCGTTCATTTCGTACGCGACGATCGTATTTTCATCGAGCGCCTTCCAGATCGGCAGGCTCTTCACGAAGTCCGGTGTCTTGTCGATGACGCCGGAATCGCTCCCATTGAGCACGACTTCGAGCGCATCCGCCCGTAACCCAGCGCGCGCGAGCACGTCCTTCAGCCGCGCACCGCGCCAGGCGGCGTGGCCCATCGCGCCATAACCCCATTCCACACCCGTCACGTGCGGGACGAACAATCCTCGACGGTTCCCCGAGCACATGCACACTGCATTCAGCTGCACCGCCTCGAACTCCGTGCGCAGCGCGTCGAACGTCAGCTCGAACGGGCGCTGCACCGAGTCGCCGCCGATGCGCAGCCGCCACGCCTGCGCATTCACTTCCGGAATATTGGAGAGATGGTAGCGCACGAAAAAAACGTCGTTCGGCGTGAAGGCTTGCTGGAAATACGTGATTGGCGTTTCGAAATTCGGCGGCCGATACGCCCGTTTGATGAGCGGCCGCTTGCCGGGCAGCGTTTCGAGTGACGCCGTATCGAGCGTGCCGGCCGGGAGAATCGACGGACCGAACACTTGCCCGTTCTGGTCCGCTGCGCCGGCGATCCGGGGTAACGACAACTCGGCGCCGAAGAGCGCTGCCGTCCCGACCGTTGTCTTCAGGAAATCCCGTCTGCTCGGCATGATGGTTTCCTCGATCGTGGGTGCGTTTTTAGATCGCTGCGATTTTTATTGGCGACAACTCCTGATTCGACGATGGCGCGACGGCACCCGATCCACATTCCCTCTTTCCGCGAACGATCGCTCAAATGACCCAGGTTGATGCAGATCAAAAACGCCTGGAGGCGCGCGCGTAGATTAACGAATGCCGAAGGTGGCGAGCGATGCTCAAGGCAAGGCTACGCTATTTAAACCTAATCAAGTCGAAGGAGTCCATCGTGGGAGAAACGAAAGAAACCCCAACAGGGCAAAAACAAAGTGCAGCGTAAAGCCCGACGTCAACGGATTTTCCCGCGTCCGCTCGAAGATTTGGAGCGCTGGTACGAACCCTTTCTTCCGCGCGTGGTTCAATCCACTGCGCGGCGAGTGGCCATTGATTCGTCCGATCGCTCTCTTCGCTCAACGAGCGAAGACGGCGCGCTCGTCACCTACACCGACACGCATCTCGCGCACGGGATCGGAGAAGCGCTACGCCATGCGTACCACGGCGAGCTCGATTCGCAGTGGAACCGACGAAGACGGGCTGTTGCGCATATCATGGACGCGATGACGGTCTTCGGCCAATGACACCGCAGCGCCCGCCCGAAATTCCCCCGAGCTCGCCTCCCGAGTCACCGCCGGACCCGCTTCCGCTCGAATATCCGCCCGGGAATCCACCCGAGGAACCCGCCCCGGATGTGCCGCCCGGGTATACGCCGGTACGTCCACCCGAGATCCCGCCGCCAGAGCCGCCGGAGAGCGAGTAGTCGACGATCTGCTCTGCGCGACGGCGGCGTCGCTCAGACGCCGTCGTAAAGCAACTCGGCCGTAAAGCAATTCGGGAGTCAGCGTCGAAACAACCCTCACCGTTGCACGATGAGCGAGGGTAGTGGCGATCGCGCATCGTTCCGACGGTACGGCGATGCGAAATCGACATCGGAGCGCACGAAGCGCCTTCCACTTCTTCTATCCCGTCGGTGGCATGCCGAGCACGTGCACCGTCGTTGCCTGCGGCCCACCTTCGCCCCGTTCCTCGACGAACTGCACTTCGGTGCCGAGAGCGAGCGTGTCAAAATCCGCATCGATCAGGTTGTTGCGATGAAAATAGACCAGTTGCCCCGCCGGCGTTTCGATGCGTCCGTATCCTTGGGCGAAATTCAAATCCGCGACGCGGCCGTGCGACGGCGGCTCGTGATGCTTCACCTCGCCGCGGCGGCGGCGTACGTAGTCCTCGAGCCGTCGTTTCGCGGCATCGAAGGCGTCTCGAATCGCCACGTAAACGTCTTCATGCGCGTGATCCGCATCGGATTCCCGCGCCACCACCAGCTCGGCGCCGCGCGCCTTGATGTCGACTCGCACGTGATACAAGTTCCCCTTGTGATGATGCTTATGCGGCGGCTCGACCACCACGCGGCAACTCATGATGTCGGCGGCGAAACGGTCGAGCTTCTCCGCGCGTTCGCGTACCCTGGCTTCGATCGCGTCGGAGCGCGGCATGTTGCGAAATACGACTTGCAGCGGAAGGTTCATTCGATCTCCTCTTGTACTGATCGACTCGTTTCAGCGCTCGATCTCCCCAATGGTCCGAATCTCCGCCGGCCGGTGCGCGCGGCTTTCGTCGCACGGTCGCGCACCGCGCTTTCGGGCGCTGACGGCGAACGGGACAGGCGCGTTAGTTTCGTTCGATTCCGGCGCCCAGCTCGCTACAGCGACGGATCCCAACCGGCACGGACATCCGTTCCTTCATCTTTCGCGACATCGGTGATGTGGTACAGCATGTCCTTGAACGTTCGCCACTCGGTAGCCGGCCAAATCTCGGAATGCGCCCGCCCGTAGGAACGAACGATCGCCGCAACTTTAGCCGCGGTCGCGATGTCCGGCGCCGTGAAAATGTCGAGATAATCGTACGGCCCGAGCACGGCATAGTTCGCAACCCATTTCACGTCCGGACAATCCTGGCGGATCAGGTCACTCGCCTTTTTCTCCAGCTCATCCAGATTCTTCGGAGCGCGCACAGCCTCGGGCGCGACACGCGTCAATAATATGAATGTCTCCATGATTTCTTCTCCTCGGTTCAGTGACTGAACTGGCTGAACTGCGCGCTTGCGAGCATCCGCACGAAGTCCTTGCCGTCGACGCCGAGTAGGCGGTAATGGTCGCCGGCGACGAACCAGATCTTCTTCCGTCCGACGAGGCTCGCGTCGACGATCGTTTCGATGTTATAGGCCGGGCCGATCGGCGGTATCGCTCCAAGCTCGCAGTCCTTGAATATCGGCGGCAGGCGCGACTCGGCGACGAGATCGAGCCGGCGGCCGAGCTTTTCGCACAGCGTACGCATTTCGACGTGATGTTCCGCAGGAATCACGGCCATGAGGTAACCCTTTTCGTCTCCGAGGATCACCGCTTTGGCGATCTCATCCGGCGGAAGATGCGTGACGCTGGACGTCTCCTTGCTCGACAACGATCGGGGGTGTTCGAGCACGGTATAGCGCACAGCATGCTCTAGCAAAAAAGCTTCGACGGTCCTTGCGGCGCTCATGATCCCTCCGACAGAAATTGCTCGCTCTCGCCTTCCGGCAGCTCTGCTTCCGTTTCCTCTCGCTTGGACAGCCGGCGTTCGATCTGCGCGGGTGTCAGGTCGCTCCACTCGCGGCCTTCCGCCCCGGTATCGGAGTAGCCGAGATAGCCGCGTTCAATGTCGTCCATCGGGCCGGTGAGATCCTCGGGCGGCCTCGGCTCGATGTTCATGGCGTACCCGCTTTCAAGATCGATCTCCTCCGCGTCTCCGTCGAAATCCTGGATCGCCACCGTGTGCGCCTCGTCATCGGTAGCGACGACTCGGAAGCTTTCACCCTTATCTTCGTGGCGATATCACTAGATAAACGCCATCTTGGATCCTCTGGAACTGTCCCGATAATCTCGCACGTCCCGCGCCGACTTTTTTGACGTCGGTCAAACTGCCCGCTGAGTAACGTCGACGTGCATCGGAGACAAAAGTATTGGAACGCGGCGCGTCACAGTTGTTCGCTCTGGAGGCGACGCGCGAATTCGGCGAACGCGTCGCCAAAGAGCTCGAGGGGTGCGGCTAAGCCCGCACGAAGAGCGGGATTTCGAAGACGGCGAACACAAAGCGCGTCCGCTCGTGAGCGTCCGCGACAACGACGTTTTTGTCGTGCAGTCGCTCTCCGGCGATCGTGAAGCGAGCGGCGACCAAAAGCTGATGCGTCTGTTGTTTTTATCGGCGCGCTACGCGATGTATCGGCCGCACGCATCACCGCGCTCGTGCCGTATCTCGTGTACGCAGGCAAGGACGGCAAAACCCAGCCGCGATCCGCGACGACTCGCTTACGTCGCCAGCCTGTTCGAACGGCTCGTGATCTTGAGTGTCGCATCGCTCTTCGCCGACACCGTTCGCCGCTTGCACGAAGGCGGCTCGATAGCCGAGTTACTGGACGAGCAATGAAATTGCGCGCGGCAGCCGAAGGCAGATTGTTGCGCTAGCCGACGCGCGCGAGCCCGGGGAACATCTGGAGCAGCCAGAGCGAGAGTCGTGTCAGCTGACCGCTCGCGATCGCTGCGCCGACGAGGATCAACACCACGCCGGCCGCGAGGTGCAGCGGCCGGCTCCAACGCCGAAGCTGTGGCTGGTGCACGACGAAGCGCTCGAGAAAGAGCGCCGCAATCAGAAACGGAACACCCAACCCGACCGAATAGACACCCAACAAGACGATGCCGCCGGGAACGGACGCGGTCGAAGCGCTCACGGTCAGGATCGCGCCGAGGATAGGACCGATGCAGGGCGTCCATCCGAACGCGAAGGCGAGACCGAGCAGATAGGCGGCGAGCGGGCTCCCGCGCATCTCGACGCGATGTACGAAACGCAGATCGAGATGCAGCCAGCGCAGGTTGAGGAGCCCCGTCATGAACAGTCCGAAGACGATGACGATGAGACCTCCGACGACGTTCGCTTCCTGCTTGTACGCGAGCAACCAGCGCCCGAGGGCGGTGGCGCTCGCGCCGAGGGTAACGAAAACGGTGGAAAAGCCGAGAACGAAAAAACCGGCCTGAGAGAACATCGCAAGGCGCGTGAAGCGCGTCGGGGCTTCGAGCTCGTCGAGCGAGCGTCCCGCGATGTACGAAAGGTAGCCGGGCACCAGCGGCAGGACGCACGGCGAAATGAACGAAATCAGACCAGCCAGGAACGCGCTTGCTAACCCAATATCGCTGATTTCAGACATAAGTCGTTGAAGCCTGGTCGAGAAATAGTCACGATGTCCTCCGAGCACGCCTATATATAAGTATAAATATCAGCGGCTACGGTTTGCTCGTCCCGTCGAGCTGTCTTCGAATCGCTTCCACCACATCCGATCGGTCCCATTCGGCGGGCCCCAATGCCCGCCCGATTTCGTGCCCGTCACGGTCGATCAGCAGCGTCGTGGGGACGCCCGCGATATTGAGTTGCGTGGTGACGTCGAGCGTCGGGTCGTTATAGATCCGCAAATGGCGCACGCCCGTCTCCCGATAGAACTGGCGCACGGCCGGAATGCCTTCGCTGTCGATCGAGAGCGCCACGACTTCGAAATTCGCGCCCCCGAGTTTTGCCTGCAGCCGGTCGAGCGTGGGCATCTCCTTGCGACACGGACCGCACCACGTGGCCCAGACATTCAGGAGCACGACTCTGCCCCGGAACTTATCCCATGCCAGCGGGCGGCCGTCCCCATCGACGAAGCCAATGGCCGAGAGCGTCTTCGGCGTTGACCACTGGACGAAGCGCTGCCCGCCCAGCGAGATCGTGTCACCCGCATCCGCTGCCGGCGTCTGAGGCGCTCCCCGGGTATAGCGATACACGAGCGCACCCGCGAGTGCCGCCAACAATAAAGCTATGACAATAAGAACGGGTTTCCAAACCGACGCATTCGAGCGCGCGCGCATTGCTCGCATCTTTCAGTTATTAACTCGGTTAAACAGGAAGGCCCTCGATGACACACCGGTAACGAGTGTTTCGATGACCGGGTCCAGGCCGCCGTTATTATCGTCTGGATGCGCCGCGAACGCACCCGCCCGGACCCGCGCTTCAAAGGGGGTAAACGTGAGTTTGCGCCGCGAGCGACAGTGACCACGCCCGCCGCGGCGCGCGTGCGCGAAAACGAGATGGAAGGGAGTCAGGCGCTTTCGCGCCCGATTCCCGTACCGCTTAGTGCGGCGCCCCCATCGTATCGCCCGACGGACGGGAAACATCACGCACCAGCGTGCCCGCTTCTGCGGTGTCGGCCCGAAGCGCGATGTCCGCCTGCGACACGATCCCACAGCAGGCGCCGTTGTCGTCCACCACCGGGATGCGGCGAATCTGTTTTTCCTCCATCAGCCGGCAGCACTCTTCCAGATCCATCTCCGGCGTCACGGTCACGACCGGGCTCGACATCGCATCACCAACTCGCGTGCGCATCGGATCCTTGCCCTGGGCGACGACCCGGCAGGCGATATCCCGATCGGTGATCACGCCGACGGGCTTCTCGTCGTCGTCGACTACCGGAATCTCTCCGCAATCGCAATCGACCATCATCTTCGCGACGTCGCGGATGTTCGTCTCCGGACTCGCACACTGCGGGCTGGGCGTCATTACATCTTCTACGTGCATGTCTCGCTCCTCGTTAAGTGGATCCGGTTTGACCGACCGATCTGCCGTAACGGTTACTCGATCGGCACGCGGTGTGCCCGTGCATGCTCAGCCTTCGGCAAGGTCAGCTCGAGAATACCGTCTTTGAAAATGGCCTTCGCCTTCGTCCCGTCGACTTCCGCCGGCAGCTCGATCGTGCGCGAAAAGGCGCCGCGTCGCAGCTCCCGCCGGTAGTAGTCGCCCTCTTGTTGTTCCTCCTCTTGCTGCAGGTTCGCCTTGATGCTGAGCGTATTGTCGCGCACGGCCACGTCCAGGTCGTCCTTTTGCACACCCGGCAGCTCGGCGCGCACGACTACTTGGTCTTCTCGTTCGAGCACGTCGACGCGCGGCATCTGCGGTTCCCAGTCCGCCAGCGTACCGCGCCATCCCGCGAGCGGATTCAAGAAACCGCGAGGAATGAACCCGGCGAGTAGCCGATCCATCATTCGCTCCATTTCATCGAATGGCATCATCCCCCGTGCGGGCGCCCGGGATACACCGCTTTTTTCCGTCGGTTTAACCTGCTTGCTCTTGCTCTCTTCCGCCACGTTCGTCCTCCTTACCAAAAAAATTTTTCAGTCGTCGCGACTGCATTGTTCAGACCGTCCCGGTTTTGTTCGATTCCGACCAGGAGATACCCGATGGCAACCGCGTATGCTTGCGGGAAACTCCTTAGGTAAGGTTTGCTGGCAATGCCGTGTGCCGGCGACAACCGGTGGCGTGGGGGCTCCGGGCGGGAACTCGACTGAAGCAGGCGAGTCCGTTCAGTACCGGACACTGGAGGGAATGTCATGCCGAGCCGTAAACGGAAATCCGAGTCGCGCGAACATCAGCAGGGACAACAGGCACCGTCCAGGGAACACGAAAAAGAACAGCAGGGCCAGGAATTCAAGAATGTTCCTGAGAACCAGACGCCAAACACCCCGGAAAAAAAAGAGAGCAAGGAAGACTGATCTGAAGCTCGTCCGCCACCGGGGCTCGGTACCGCACACCGGGCCCCTGGTTTACGCAGAGTCTCTGCGGTTCGACGACCACTGCTGCCCGCATAGCGTCCACGCGCAAGCGCCGCAGGCCGAATCGCTTCAGGCGGCGAGCAATCGCTTCCTCCTGCCGAGTAAGGCCGGCGGCAGCGACTCGGGTCGCGGCAGCATCGCCCGCTGTCTCTCGAAAATCAAACGCGGGTCGCGCTTCGCAATGTCCGTGGTCGGCAAGACGGGCGCTGAATAGCGACGAGCGAATCGCGCTAAATCGGCGGAGGAAAACCGAGGGATAGAATCAGATCCCGGCGTACCACTCGTAGCCGCGATCTTCCCAAAAGCCACCCTTGCCACCGCCGACGTGCGCGAAGCTCTCGACGGCCTCGATGCGCATGACGTACTTCGCCATCTTGTAACCGAGCTGGCGCTCGACGCGCAATCGTATCGGCGCGCCGTGCGCGATGGGCAGCGGGCGATCGTTCATTTCGTAAGCGAGAATAGTCTGGGGATGAAACGCATCGATCAGGTCGACGCTCTCGTAATAAGTCGCTCCGGGCTGATCCAGCCAGTCGGCGCAGTAGAAGACGATGTACCGTGCTTGCGGCCGCAGCCGCGCGCGCTCGAGCAGCACGCCGAGGGGCACGCCCTTCCACTTCCCAATGCAGCTCCATCCCTCCACGCAATCATGACGCGTGATCTGCGTGCGTGACGGCATGTCGCGAAGCTCGCGCAGCGACCACTGCGCCGGTTGTTCGACGAGCCCATCGACAACGAGGCGCCAGTCGACGAAGTTGTTCTTCGCGAGTTTCTGGTAATGCTCGTCCTGTGGATCGAACGTGCCGTTCGGTTTGAAAACGGGCGAAATATCGGCCTCGCTGTATTCCGGCGCCAGTCGTTGGCGCGGCAGTAACGCACGCTGCACTTTTTGCGTCAGCCACTCGCCGGCGCCGAGCACGCTTTTAACCCATTGCTTTTCCGAGAGCGCCCCGCAACCGCTCAGCGTGAGCGCAGCGATCGCACCGAGGCCCTGGCGCAGGAAGCGGCGCCGGTCAGTTGGATGAGTCGGATTCATGGGATTCGCTCGGCGTTTCGATGTCGTACCATCCGGTAATCATGGAGCGAAGGTTGTTCCAGACGCCGGACAGCAAAACCATGATGACGTGGACGAGCACGAATAGGACAAGGGCGTTCGCCACGATGAAATGGATCGTGCGCGCGGATTGCCGACCCCCGAACAAACCAACGAGCCCCGGAACGGCGGCATCGATCGCGGGCGACAGCGTCAGGCCGGCGAGCACCATCACCGGCAGCAGGAAAAATACCACCAGCAGATACGCGAGCTGCTGCAAGATGTTGTAGCGCCGCGCTTCCTCACCCTTGGGGAACCGGAGCCGCAGGTGATCGATGATGGATCGGCCGATATGGCGCCATTGCTGCCACCGGGGCACGAGATCCCGGCGGAAATGCCCGTTGTAGAAGCCGGACGCGAGATACACCAAGCCGTTAAAGACGAACAGCCACGCGAAGAAGAAATGCCAACGCCGCCCGACCGCGAGATCTTGATAACCGGGCAGTGTGATCCAGCTCGGGAAACCGCGCTCCACCGGCTCGCCGTCGACGGACGACAATCCCAGCACGCCCGTCGTGTTGAACGCACGCCCGAAGATCGTCGTCACACCGATCGTTTGATCTTTGTTCTCGTCGTAGTCCGCTTTCATTTCGAGAACCGGGCGCTTGAAGTCGGACGCGTTCCCCCCGTAAAGCGCGGGATGGGCATTGAAAATCTGGAGGCCGCTCATCAAGAGCGCGGTCAGGCAGATGACGTTGACCCAATGCGTCACGCGCACGAGCGTGCTATGGCGATAAAACCAGTGCGACCGCTCGGTCTCACTGTCCTCTTTTAGGATGGTGGCTATAGGACGCCTCCCTGCCAATCGAACGATGCGTGACCAGAAACCCGACGATGCGCCATACAATGACACTAATACCCGCTTGTTCACAAGCGTTGCGTGCGCGGACCGTTCCCGGTCCTACGCTTCGAGCGTCGCCGCCATCGTGATTTTCGCGTTCAACGCTTTCGATACCGGACAGCCCGTCTTTGCCCGTTCCGCGGCCGCCTCGAACGCCTGGCGTTCGGCACCCGGCACGTGGGCAGCAACGTCGAGGTGAACCGCGCTGATGGTCGGACCATTGCCTGCCACGTCCAACGTCACCGTCGCGCTGGTCCGAATGCTCTCGGCCTTGAGCCCCACCGCTTCAAGCTGCGCCGACAGGGCCATCGAGAAACAGCCGGCGTGCGCGGCGCCGATCAGCTCCTCGGGGTTGGTGCCGGCGGCGTTCTCGAATCGCGTGCCGAACGAATACTTGGTCTCTCGCAGAACGCCGCTATCGGTCGTCAGAGTTCCGTTACCGTCCTTGAGGCCACCCTTCCAGACAGCAGATGCTTTTCGCTTCATGGTGCGCTCCTTTGGTTAAACCGCAAATGCGTGTTCGGAACCGTGCTCGCTCGGCCGACGCATCACTGCGGCACCCGTTCGAGCGCGCGCTCGTGTGCGGCGTGCCGCGCAAACCAGTCCACCGCGAGCCGCGCGACCTGCTCAAGCGCGCCGGGCTCCTGGAACAGATGCGTGGCGCCCGGGACGATTTCCAACGCCTTGGTAGCCGTGAGCGCGGCATAAGCGCGACGATTGAGATCGACGACCGATTCATCGTCGCCGCCCACGATGAGCAGCGTCGCAGCGCGTACACGCGGAAGGCTCGACAGCGCGAGATCGGGACGGCCGCCGCGCGACACGACCGCACGGACGTCGGGCCGCTCCGCCGCCGCCTCCAGCGCCGCGGCGGCCCCGGTGCTCGCGCCGAAATAACCGATCGGTAACGGGGCGACCGTGGCATGCCGTCGCGCCCAGTCCGTTGCGGCCAACAAACGCGTGCGCAGCAACTCGATGTCGAAACGATTGCCATAAAGCGAATCTTCGTCCTCGGTCAGCAAATCGAACAGCAGCGTCGCGAAACCCGCGCGCTGTAACTCCTCAGCGACGAAGCGGTTGCGCGGGCTGGACCGGCTGCTGCCGCTGCCGTGAGCGAACAGGACGAGCCCCGTGGCCCGAGGCGGGACGACGATGTCCCCGGTCAGCGTGACGTTACCTGCCGGTAGGCGCACCGTGGCTTCGCCGGCCGGCGGCGGCTCGTCCGTCATCGCGCTCGCGTTGGCCGCCCGCAGTAGCGATATAACTTCGTCGTCGGTGACTTGTGGAAAGTTGTCGTAGTACGCGCCGACGGAACCCAAGTGACGGCGCGGCGTGTCGACGGCGACGACGCCGTCCACCACTTCGCCGAGGTTCATCGCGGCATCCGCCGTGACGATCGGCACGGCGACAATGAGTCGGGCGGGACGCTGCTGGCGCATCGCGGCGATCGCCGCGCGCATCGTCAGTCCGGTCGCGATACCGTCGTCCACCAGGATCGCCGTTTTCCCCGTCGCGGATAGCGGAGCACGATCGTCCAGATACACTTGGTGACGTCGATGGGCTTCTTTCCGTTCGGCCTGCACCGCCGCTCGGAACCATTCTTCGTCTACACGCGCGACTTCCGTCGAATTGACGACGACCTCGCCGTCTTCGGTCACGGCACCGATGGCGTATTCGGGCTGTAACGGATGACCGATCTTACGCGTGATTGTGAGACCAAGCGGCATATGCAACGCCCGGGCGATCGGTGCGGCAACGATCACGCCGCCGCGCGGAAGCGCGTAAACCACGCCGTCCTGTCCCCGATATTTCGGCGCCAGTAATTGCGCCAGTTGTTCTCCCGCCTCTGCCCGGTCCCTGAAGTACATCGCGTACCCCCACAACTCCGGACGCTCTGACGATAATCAGACCAAACGCAAGGGCGAACGGTCTTTACCGTCATTGGGTGAAAAACCCGAGTGATCTCCCCGCCGGGCTTGATCTCTTGCGGCGGTTACGGGCGCCGGGAAAAACGTGGTCGCAGCCGCCAAGCCCACGGCTTCCCGACTTCACAGTACCCGTCGGCTGAATACGGTGCGTACGTAATGCTCACGGTGCGCGCAGGGTCACAGGTTCGCGCAATTTCACGATTTGATGATTACCGTCGCCATCGATGACTTCGACGGAGCGTAACGCCGTACCCGTCTCCTCGATGTAGATATCTTTCGGATGGTGAATCAGATGATCGACGTCGTCTGTGACCACCTCGAAAACGTCGTCTTTCGGGTCGTACACGAGGCCGTTGAGAAGCACCCATTCCTGCTTTAGCTGGTCGCCGAGCCCCAGGCCCGCGGTTTCGATCTCCACCTGTTCCCCGCCGAGATGGCGGGAAATACGATCAAAGTAGGATTGCCAGTGATCTCGCTGCAAATGATGCGTCGGCATAAGGGTCTCCTGTCACGTCTAACACGATGCGCTAACTAAGCGCTGCCCAGAATCCACATCGTCAGACCAAATCCCTCTCCGAAGGCTCCGCATGTGACGATCGAGCGAAACCCGGCCGAACGCGTTGGCGAGGCGTCAGGCGCATCGATAGAAAAGCATCAATGCTCGCGCGCATTCAGAAACTTTGCGACGGCGGTGTCCTCGAAATTTTGCATAGCCCACAAGTAGGAGCATGCCATGCGTTTCATCCATCCGCTGCTCTTCCCTCTCGGCTCTGTGCGGTGCTCGCCCGCGGGGCGTGAGCATCACGGCGGCGCGCCGCACGGCGCGCAACAGACGCAATCGACGAAGATCCCCCAGACGGGATCGCACGTCTTCGCGCTCACGTCCGAATCGTTCGAAAACGACGGAATCATTCCGGATCGACTCGCGCGAGAGCACGGCGTTTCGCCGCAGCTGTCATGGACCGATCCACCCGACGGCGCCGAGCGTTTCGTGATCATCATGGACGATCCGGATGCGCAAAGCGTGGTCGGCCACACGTTCGTACACTGGGTCGCGTGTCTGCCCGCCGGAGTTCGATCGCTCACGGAGGGCGCGAGCGCCGGCGGATGGACGCGCAAACCGAAGACGCTCGCGGGCGACAGTACGAGCACGCCGTACCGGGGGCCGCATCCCCCATCCGGCACGCATCGATACCGGATCGCGATTTACGCGATGAGCAGTTCGTTCCGCCGTCCCGACTTTCGGGACCTCACGCGTAGCCGGGCGGCGAACGACAGCCGCACGTACACGCGCGAACGTTTCGAGTCGCTGTTTGGCTCGGACATTCTCGCGTCCGCGCAAATCACCGGGACCTATAGCGCCGAGCATTAACGCTCAGGACAAAGTTTCGTCGCCGATCTCATTCGTCGCGAGTCAGGTGCGGCGACACGCCCCGGGTTCCGGGGATGTTCTTGAGTGCGCGCTGGTAAATCCACCCACTGCAACGCGCTAACCGTGTACAGTCGAACAGGAGCGTTCACGCATTGCCGCTCGTCGCATCTCACGCTTATAACGCCCGTTTCGCGACGTTGACGCGGCAACGGTAAGCGCGGAAAGGATACTGCGTTGTACGCACTCCCGATCGGGCAAATTCGGCTCACTGTCCTCGACGATGGAACGTGGCCATTTCCAGCGCGTTCCTTCTTCCACAACGTGCCGGAAGCCGTCTGGCGCCGGCACGTCAGTACCGACGCACACGGAAAGATTCCGGTAAGTCACAACTACGCGGTCGTGCAAGACGCCCGCGAGCTGATCGTCATCGATACCGGCTACGGCGACGACACCCACGATGGACGTACCGGGCACTTGCTCGCCGAACTGGCGCGGGCCGGCTATCAGCGCGAGGACGTCACGATCGTCGTCAACACGCACGCGCACGGCGATCACATCAAGCGCAATACGCTCGTCGAAAACGGTCGGCGCCGGCCGACGTTTCCGCGCGCACGTTACTATCTCGGTCGCGCCGACTACGACTGGTTCGGCGGTGCGCGCGGCGACGTGCACGAGTTCGAGTCGCACATCGGCACGATCGAGCGCTTGGGGCAGCTCACGCTCGTCGATGACGAGCTGGCGCTGACGGACGAAGTGTCGTTGCTACCGACGCCGGGCCATACGCCGGGACATCTGAGCGTCGTGATCATGTCGGAAGGACGCACCGCGATCTATCTCGGCGACGTCTGCCACCATCCGTTACACTTCGCGCATCTGGATTGGGTGAGCGAATTCGACGCGCAGCCGGCACTGACGCCTGCATCGCGCGCACAGCTTCTAGGCTTCGCCGCCGGATGCGGCGCGCTCCTGATTTGTCCCCACGCGCCCTCCCCGGGCGTTGGACGCCTGACACGGACCAGTGAGGGTTTTCAATGGCAACCGGCAAACCGCTCATTCTCGGAATAAATCGCACTCAGGACGCGAGCGTCTGTCTGCTGCGCGGCTCGCGTCTCGAATGCGCCATCCAGAAGGAACGGCTGACGCGCCGAAAACATCACTGGGGCAAGCTCGATGATATTCGCAATGTCTACAGGCCCCGACTCGCCGCGCTCGATGAACCGATCGACGCGCTCGTCGAATGTTATTCGTCCGATGACGAGATCCAGCATCTTTCGGCATACGAAGAAGAGATCGCGCAAACGTTGAAGCTTAGCCGCGACGGCCGCCGTGCGCGCATCTCGCATCATCTCGCGCATCTTTATAGTGTGTTCCACCCGTCGCCGTTCGATGAAGCGGCCGTGATGATCATCGATGGTCAAGGCAGCCCCGTCGCCGATTGCGACGAGACGTGGCCCGGCCGGGAGGCGATACCTGGACACTGGCGGGAAGTGTCGTCGTTTTATCATGCCGACCGGGACCGCATCGATTGTCTCGGGAAGCAGCTGTGGGATCGCGACGAGCGCCGACTCGTCGGCCTCGGCATGTTTTATTTTCTATTGACGCAGGCGATTTTTCCCGGAGAAGGCAACGAAGGGAAAGTGATGGGTCTCGCCCCGCACGGCGACGCCGGCGCGCTCGACCTGCCGCCGCTCGCCGTCGACGGCGCCGAAGTGACGATTCCCGCGCGCTGGTTCGAGCTCCTTCGCGATCGCAAACGCTTTCGCTACGACGCCAACGACGAATCTCGATTTGCCGACATCGCGAATCTGGCCGCCGCCGGACAGCATGCGTTCGAGGAGGCGCTGCTCGAAGTGGCGCGCTGGCTGCACGCGCGCACCGGCGCGGCGAACCTGTGCTTTGCCGGCGGTACCGCGCTCAACTGCTCGGCAAACGATCGCCTATTGCGGGAATCGCCGTTTCGCCGCGTCTTCATTCCGCCGGCGCCGAGCGACGCCGGCACCTCGCTCGGCTGCGCCGTCTACGGACTGACGATGCTGCTCGGCACGCCGTGCGAGTTTCGCTGGAAAAACGATTTTCTCGGCCCCGAGTCGCGCGCCGTGGATGTTCGAGCCGCGCTCCACGGCGTCGACGATCTGCTTCTCGATAAGCCGGCCGACCTGTGCGCGCAGATGGTCGAGCTTCTCTGCGAATCGAAAGTGGTCGCGCTGTACCAGGGGCGGAGCGAATTCGGCCCGCGCGCGCTCGGGCACCGGAGCATTCTCGCCGATCCACGGCGTGCGGTGATGCGCGACTGGATCAACGCACGAGTCAAAGAGCGCGAGTGGTTTCGTCCGCTCGCGCCGATCGTGCTCCTCGAACACGCCGACCGCTACTTCGATATCCGCCGGCCGTCGCCGTTCATGCAGTTCGCGGCGCCGGTTCGGCCGGAAGTCGCCGACGTCATCCCTGCGGTCACGCACGTCGACGGCACCGCGCGCCTGCAAACCGTCGGGCCCGATGACGATCCGTTCCTCCGCACGTTGCTCGAAGCGTTCGCCGCGCGTACCGGCATTCCGGTGCTGCTCAACACGTCGTTCAATCGAAAAGAAGAGCCGATTGTCGAATCGCCGGCGGAAGCGCTCGCATCCTTCCGTCGCACGCCGATGCATGCGCTCGCGCTGCCGCCGTATCTCGTGCGCAAACGCATCGAGCCGGCGCCCGTCGCGTAGTCGCTGTGATCCGCGGCTATCCCGATCGCGCGAGCGTGGCGCCGGGCGAGAAGCTGGTGCTGCACGTCTCGACGGACGCGCCGCATTTTCGTGTATCGTTCTATCGTTGGGGCGACGGCTTCGTGCCGATGTGGACGTCCAGGTGGTTCCCGGGCGAGCACGCGCCCGCGGAATCTCCGGGCGACGCGGAGGAAAAAGTGAATCTAACCGCAAAGGACGCAAAGGAGGAAAGAGCAAACCATCTTAACTCCACGTACTTTGCGGCAGTTGCTTTCCTCTGCGTCCTCCGCGTCCTCCGCGGTTAATCCGGCGCGACGCAGCACGCGCGCGAAGTGCACGATGTTGTCCGCCAGCCGCCCGGTCTTTTGTGTGGTGAAGTCAAATACTTAGCCGCCGTACCGACCACCGCTTTACGCCCCCTGCCCGAGGTTCTGCGTCAAACCGCCGTCGATGACGAGACTCGATCCGTGCACGTACCAGCCGGCGCGTGACGCGACATACACCGCCGCTTGCGCGATCTCCCAAGGTTCCGCGGCGCGCTTCACGGGGATCGACTGCACCTGCTGCTGGCGCACCTCGGGGTTCTCGACGGCCGCCTGGTTCATCGGCGTCAGCACCATGCCGGGTGCGATGTTCACGACGTTCACATCCTTGTCGGCCAGCTCCAGCGCCAGCGTGCGCGTGAGGTTGCGCAGCCCGCCTTTCGCGCAGTCATAAGCGGCCGAGCCCCGCCGCGGAATCTCCTCGTGCACGCTCGTGATGTTGACGATCGTGGCGTGCGGATGTCCGTCTTCGAGATGGCGAATGAACTGCTGACAGCAGTAGAACGGCCCGTAGAGGTTCGTCTTGATATCGTTATCCCACGCTTCGAGCGGCATATCCTTTACCGACTGTCCGCTCGAATCGACACCGGCGTTGTTGACGAGGATCGTCGGCGCGCCGAGACGCGAGTGGATCTCGTCGAAGAGATACGTAACGGCGGCCGGATCGCGCTGATCGATTTGCATCACGAGAGCGCGCCGGCCGCGCGCCTCGATCTCACGGCGCGTGTCCTCGGCGCCGTCGGCGTCCTGCAGATAGGTAATCACGACATCCGCCCCTTCTTCGGCAAACGCGATGGCCGTCGCCTGGCCGATACCGGAATCGGCCCCCGTAACGACGGCGACGCGATCTCTGAGACGCATTGACTCCATGGGATTTCCTCCATTCATCGTCCGCCTTCTTCTGTGTGACTCAGCCGCATCGCCGCAGTTCGTGTCGGCATGCATAAGGCGTCGCACCGATCGACCGGAAGCAGCCGCGCCACGACAATTCGACCCTGCGTCGGAGCAACCATTCAGGAGCGGAAACGCACGTGCGCGGACGCGTTCGCTTGTGTGTGGCTTTATCCCCATGAGCCCAACCGATCCGGGTATACGTGTGGAGTGCTACGCCGGGTATCGCGGCGAGGAGACTCCGCAGCGGTTCTACCTCGGCGAACGCGCGATCGACGTCGCCGAGGTGCTCGATCGCTGGCTCGCACCTGCGCACCGTTACTTCAAGGTCCGCGGCGCGGACGGAAATATTTACATCCTGCGACACGACGTCGACGGCGACCGCTGGACGCTGACGCTGTATCGTCGGAGCGAAGACGCCCCGCGCAGCGCTCCGCCCCATCTGGGCAGCAAGAACATTCATTGATCGCTCCCGTGACCGCGAAAGGAGGAAACATGCCTATCGGCGAAGTGTGCGTTCGCGACGTCGTCTTCACGGAACGAGAAATGTCGTTACGCGAGGCCGCCAAGCTCATGCGCCAGCATCACGTCGGCGATCTCATCGTGGCGGAAAAGCGCGACGGCCGGTGTTTTCCGGTCGGCATCGTCACCGACCGCGATATCGTGATGGAGGTCATCGCCAAGGATCTGAGCGTCGATGATTTCGCCGTCGGCGACGTGATCGGCCCGAAATTGATCACCACGAGAGAAGGCGACGGAATTTTCGAAACGATTCAGTCGATGCGAACGAACGGCGTTCGCCGCCTGCCGGTCGTAAACGATGACGGCGTTCTGATCGGCATCGTCTCGATGGACGACATGCTGGAGCTACTGGCCGAAGAGCTCACCGGACTCGCTCGCATCCCGGCGCGCGAGCGGCAGACGGAAATCGGCACGCGACCCTAGCCGGTCCGCTTTCTCGCACGTTCGCGGCACTTCAAGATCCGCCGTTCGGCGGTCCGCGTATTCCATGTCCCCCGTATAACGGCGAGCACCCGGCATTCGTCGGCTCCCGACTTGCGCGCGGGTGCCGCTGGCCGGGATACTCCCGCGCATGCGATACGGGCTTTCATTTCACTCTCTCTTTTTTTGGCGCGCTGCCCATACTCCTGCGAAGGTATTTGGGGCATTGACGCCGGCGATTGCGCTCGTCAGCGCCTGTGCGGGCATCCCCGGCACTGCGGACTTGGCGTCCGCGCCTGCCGACGGCTGCGACTACCGGGGTCCGAGCGGCATTTGCGTGAAGGTCGAGGAAGGTGCAACACGCGTAAGTCTGACCGCGCTCGAAACCGAGTATCTGCGCGCCAAGCGCGACGTCGAGGAGCGCTACGGGTTCGATCTGAGCCAGGTGCCCGGCCCGACCGTCCACGTGATGGGTGTCCCCGCTTTCGCGCGCGTGCATCCGATCAAGAACCGCGTGGACGGCGACACCGGCGGCGATCACGGTTGGACTGATTTTGCCACGGGACACATTACGCTGACCGGCGGGGCCGTCATGCGCCACGAGTCGTTTCACTACCTTCTGTGGGCGGCGGGCGTTTCAAACGCGCTCAACGCTGTGCACGAACATCCGGCGTTCGACGAATATCGTGACGGCCAATGGCTGCCGCGACGCGCTCAAGCGAGCGCCGGTAAAGCGCAGGAAACTGCAACGAGCGCGCGATAACGACTCGCAGTTCGTAATTGTCGGCGCCGCGTAGTGCGCGGCGCCATTTTATTCAGCACGGGACAAACCGGTTTGCGGTTTGTTCGCAATCGTCAGGTCCGCACCTGCTCCAAGCGCAACGCGTTGCCGACAACCGACACCGAGCTAAGGCTCATCGCCGCGGCCGCGATCATCGGCGACAACAAAACGCCGGTAAACGGGTACAACAGCCCGGCAGCGATCGGAACGCCGAGGCTGTTATAGAGAAACGCGAACCCCAGGTTCTGGCGCATGTTGCGTACGGTCGCGTGCGATAGCGCAATCGCCTTCGCGACGGCGCGCAGATCGCCTTTGACCAGCGTGACCTGGCCGCTGTTGATGGCGACGTCCGTCCCGGTGCCCATCGCGATGCCGACATCCGCCTTTGCGAGCGCCGGCGCATCGTTGATTCCATCGCCGGCCATCGCCACGCGATGGCCTTGCGCCTGCAGGCGGCTGACGAGCTCCAGCTTGTCCTGCGGTTTGACTTCGCCGTGCACTTCATCGATCCCGAGCCGCGTCGCGATCGTCTTCGCCGTTGCGAGCGCGTCACCCGTCGCCATCACGATGCGGAGACCCGCCGCCTTGAGTGTCGCCACCGCTTCCTGCGTCGTCTCTTTGATGGGATCAGACACGGCGACCACGCCGGCGACAGCGCCATCGATCGCGACGTACATGACGCTCGCCCCTTCCGCGCGCAATGTCTCGACGTCGTGCGTCACGACTCCCGCCGGGATACCCAGCGTCTGCATGAGCACACGGTTGCCGACGGCGACTGTCTTTCCGCCGACGTTGCCGGTCGCGCCCATGCCGGTCTTCGAGTCGAACGCCTCCGGCTTCGTCAGCACCAAACCGCGACGGCGCGCTTCCGCCACGATCGCGTGCGCAAGCGGATGCTCGGACGCTTGATCGACGCTCGCCGCCGCCTGCAGCACCGCTTCTTCGGTGTAACCGGGCGCCGCGATCACGCGGTCGAACTTCGGCTTCCCCTCCGTCAACGTGCCGGTCTTGTCGACGATGAGCACGTCGACGTTGCGCAACCCTTCGATGGCGGCCGCCTCGCGGAACAACACGCCTTGGGTCGCGGCCTTGCCGGTCGCGACCATGATCGACATCGGGGTCGCCAGCCCCAGCGCGCACGGACAGGCGATGATCAGTACCGCCACCGCGTTAATGAAGCCGTATACCCAACTCGGCTCCGGTCCGAACAATCCCCACGCGATCAACGTCGCGCCGGCGACGGCGACGACCGTCAGCACGAAATAGCCCGACACGTGGTCCGCAAGCCGCTGCATCGGCGCGCGCGAGCGCTGCGCCTGCGCGACGAGCTGCACGATCTGCGCGAGCATCGTCTGCGCACCGATGCGCTCCGCACGCATGACGAGGCTGCCGGTCGAGTTGAGGGTCGCGCCGATCACTTTGTCGCCTGGACGTTTGGTCACCGGAATCGGCTCTCCGGTCAACATCGACTCGTCGATCGCGCTCGTGCCTTCGACTACCACGCCGTCGACCGAAACCTTTTCTCCGGGACGCACGCGCAATAAATCGCCGACGTGTACGTGCGTGAGTGGAATGTCTTCTTCGGTTCCATCGGGCTTGATGCGCCGCGCCGTTTTCGGCGCCAGGCCGAGGAGCGACTTGATCGCCGCCGACGTACGCGAGCGCGCTTTGAGCTCGAGCAACTGCCCGAGCAGCGTGAGCGAGACGATCGTCGCCGCCGCTTCGAAATAGACGCTCACCCGGCCGTGCATGCTGAAGACGCTCGGGAACACATTGGGGAACACCGTGGCGATCACGCTGTAGACGAACGCCGCCCCGGTGCCGAGCCCGATCAACGTCCACATGTTCGGGCTGCGATGGACGATCGACTGCCAGCCGCGCACGAAAAATGGCTGCGCCGCCCAGAGCAGCACCGGCGCCGACAACACGAGCTCGATCCAGCTTTGCAGACGCGGTTCGATGCCGAGCCGATGCCCGGTCATCGCGAGCAGCACGACGACGGTGGTGAGTGGCAGCGTCCACCAGAAACGCCGCCGGAAATCGGTCAGCTCGTGACTCTCGCTCTCGTCGAGCGAAGGCATCTCGGGCTCGAGCGCCATCCCGCAAATGGGGCAATTGCCCGGGCGCGGCTGACGGATTTGCGGATGCATCGGGCACGTGTAGATCGTGCCGGGCGGTACGGCCGGCATCGGAGCGGGGTCCGGCGCCCGCGTTTCACTAACATAGCGCGAGGGATCTGCTCGGAAGCGCTGCATGCACCGCTCGCTGCAAAAATAAAAATCCTGATCGCCGTGTCGGATTTTGCGATCGGGGCGCGGCGTCACCGTCATGCCGCAAACGGGGTCCGTATGCGACACCGCTGTCATCGGTTCTTTCGTATCGTGTTTCGTATCGTGCGCGCAGCACGTTCCGGCGGCTGCGCGAACGTCGCCGCCGGTGTTTGCCGCACCGTGCTCGGGATGGCGCTGAGAAGTACCGTGCTTCATCACTTACTCCCTCGTCTCACCCTGTCTTAGCCGCGCCATCTTACACTCCGTACCGGACCCCAGAGTCAAGGCGCGCACGGTTGTACCGATATTGACCTGCCGGGGATCGCGTTCGTTGATCTGGATCAAGGCGCTTGCATCGCCCGGGGGTACGGTAGTTCGTCCAAACCGTTAATGGAGGTCGCCGACCTAGGGACCCGCCTTGTGCCCTCCCTCGTGCTGCCGCGGTCATGCTCCGCTTGCGCCGCGGCAAAGAATCGTTGTCTTGACGCGCATCAAAACAACGAATCGGCCGATCCGGTAGCGTCAATCGCACCCAACCGGTTTCGAGTGAACGTATGTCCGACGTCAATCCGCAGACGGCGACATCCGACCAAGCCCAGCTTATCGCGCATTTGATCGATCCGCTGATCTACGGTCTCCCCGCTACGGAGCGCGTTGAAACGCTCGAAACGCATATTTCGCACGTGCTCCTCGCCGGTCCGTACGCGTACAAGATCAAGAAAGCCGTCAGCCTTGACTTCCTCGATTTCCGCACGCTCAGCGCGCGGCGTTTTTATTGCGACGAGGAGCTACGGCTCAACCGGCGACTCGCTCCGACGCTCTATCTCGATGTGGTTCCGATCACCGGCACGCCCGATCGACCGGTGCTCGCGGGCGACGGCGCAGCGATCGAGTATGCCGTGAGGATGCGCCGCTTTTCGCAGGAGTGCCTGCTCGACCGTTTGGCGGCGCGCGGCGCGCTGACGCCCGCGATCATCGATCAGCTTGCAATGAAGACCGCCGAATTTCACCGCAGCGCCAGCGTTTCCACGGACGACGACGGCTTTGGCACGGTCGATACGATCCAACAACCGGCGCTCGACAATTTCGTGCAGATCCGCGCGACCATGCGCGAGTCCTCACCGGATTTCGACGCGCTGGAACGCTGGACCAGCGATCAGTGCGCGGCGCTCGCGAAGACGTTTCAAGCGCGAAAGCGCAACGGCTTCGTGCGCGAGTGCCACGGCGACCTGCATCTGCGCAACGTCGCGCTCGTCGACGGCGACGTGACGCTATTCGACTGCATCGAGTTCGATCCGAATCTCCGCTGGATCGATGTCATGAACGACGTCGCGTTCATGGCGATGGATCTGCACGATCGCAAACAACCCGCGCTCGCGCGACGGTTCTTGAACCACTATCTGGAGATCAGCGGCGATTACGCCGGCTTGCGCGTGCTGGTGTTCTATGCGGTCTACCGCGCGTTGGTTCGTGCGAAGATTCACGGCTTACGAGCGCAACAGCCGAACCTCGCGGCGCCCGAACGAGCGCGCTTACTGGACCAGTATCGCGGCTATCTCGCGCTGGCGCGAGCGCAAACGCAGGCGCGGCCGCCATTCCTTCTTATTACGCACGGTTTTTCGGGCAGCGGCAAAACGACGTGCACGCAGCCGCTCGTCGAATCGCTCGGCACCGTGCGGGTCCGCTCCGATATCGAGCGCAAGCGTCTCCTCGGATTCGCGCCGCTCGCGCGCACCGGCTCCGCCGTCGAGGAAGGCGCGTACGCCGGGAGCACGACCGCTCGCACTTACGAGCGCCTGGCGGAACTCGCGGAAACGATCATCGACGCCGGCGTTTCGGTGATCGTCGACGCCACCTTTCTCAAACGCACACAACGCGATATCTTTCGGCAACTCGCACAAACGCGCCGCGTACCGTTCGTCATTCTCTCGGTCGTCGCGGACGAAACCGTGATGCGGGCGCGTATAAGCGAGCGCCAGCGGCGCCCCGATGCGTCGGAGGCCGACCTCGACGTGTTGCAACATCAACTGACCACGCACGAACCTTTGGAGCGCGAGGAGTCGTCGCTCGTGGTGACGTACGACTCCACACGTCCACCCGCTGCCGCTGCGAGCTTATCGAACGCCGTGCTCGCCAAGCTGGGAAGGGATAGGCCGACCTCATGATGCGCGCGGTTCAGCTGCCCAGTGCGGGCGAGCCATTGCAGCTGGTTACGCGCGAGATCCCTCGCCCTGCCGACGGTCAACTCCTGGTGCGCGTCGCTGCTTGCGGCGTCTGTCGCACGGATCTTCATATCGTCGACGGCGATCTGCCGGCGCTCGATCATCCGATCGTTCCCGGGCACGAGATTGTCGGCTACGTCGAGGCGCGCGGCGACGACGTCGAGGCCGGGCGTTTCTCGATCGGCCGGCGCGTCGGCGTTCCATGGCTCGGCTGGACATGCGGACGCTGCCGTTTTTGCCGCAGTGGCCGCGAAAACCTCTGCGACGATGCGCGCTTCACGGGTTATCACCTCGACGGCGGCTACGCCGACTATGTCCTCGCCGACGGCCGCTACTGCTTTCCGATTCCCGACGGTTACAGCGACGCCGAAGCGGCGCCGTTGCTCTGCGCGGGATTGATCGGCTATCGCACGCTGCGGATGGCCGACGACGCGGAACGGATTGGCATCTATGGCTTCGGCGCGGCGGCGCACATCGTTGCGCAAATCGCGCGCTACCAAGGGCGACGAATCTATGGATTCGTTCGTCCCGGCGACACACGCGCAGAAGCGTTCGCACGCAAGATGGGCGCCGTCTGGAGCGGCGGCTCGAACGAAGCGCCGCCGGAACCGCTCGATGCCGCGCTGCTGTTCGCGCCGGTCGGCGATCTCGTCCCGGCGGCGCTCCGCGCCGTCGTCAAGGGCGGCATCGTCGTCTGCGGCGGGATTCACATGAGCGCCATCCCGTCGTTTCCGTACGAGCTGTTGTGGGGCGAGCGGCGCGTCGTATCCGTGGCAAACCTGACGCGCCGCGATGGAGAGGAATTGCTCGCGCTCGCGCCGAAAGTGCCCATCAAGACGAGCGTAACGACGTTCGCGCTGGAACACGCGAACGACGCGTTGAGCGCATTACGCACCGGCCGCTTGAGCGGCGCGGCGGTCCTGCTTCCGGCTTAGCCGTTCTCGCGCACCCAGACACCTCGGCCTTCGCAACGCAGTATCTCATTGCCGCTGAGCACGCGCTGGCCGATCCGGTACGCGACGTCGTTGAAATAGCACACACCGGTTTCGATCTCGCGATCGAGCGAAAGCATCTCGTCGTCCCCGTCATCGAAGATCGGCGAGGTTCTTCGCTCCGGATCCGGCGATCCGACCTGTGGGATTTGCGCGCCGCTTTTCACGTCGTGACCCCTCCTGTCGCTTTGGGATGACTGCGGCTATTTAAGCGGTCCACGAATTCGTCGATTTGACGCATGTCAAAACGCAACTTCGCGGCGCAGATAAAGTAACGGCGTCAAAGGCAAACCATGAGAGCGAGGAAACGATCATGCCCATGGCAAGAACCGTCGAAGCCTGTTTGGAGCGTTATTACCTGCCGTACGCCGTGATTTCACATTCGCGTTCGATCACCGCTCGTGAGACGGCGCGGGCCGCCGCGGTCACGCCGAATCAGATCGCCAAGGCGGTGATGCTCGCCGATGAGGATGGATTCGTCATGGCGGTCGTGCCGGGAGACCGGCACGCCGATGTCGAGCGCATCTCGCAGCTGCTCGAACGCCCACTCGATCTCGTGAACGAAACGCGCTTCGCGCGCGTCTTCGAGGACTGCGAACCGGGAGCGATCCCGCCGATCGGGCCCGCTTACGGGATCGAAACCATCGTGGACGACCGGCTATTGAATCAGGAAGAGATCTACTTCGTTGCGGGCGACCACGACGAGCTGGTGTGCGTCGATCGCGACGCCTTCGTACTGCTGCTCAAGGACGCCGAGCACGGCCGCATCAGTACGTAAACGTAGCGCGCGACGGCAGAGACTTGTCACTTCTTGACATCGGCCGGCGCATCGACGCTGCGCCAAGACGCGTCACCTCATCCGCTCCGCGGCCCATTCATGCGGCGTGCGGCACCGCTCCGATATTTGACCCGATATTCGACGAAGGCCGGTTCGTCCCTGCGGCGTTCATGCGCGCCGCTGTATCGCAACGCCCCGGCATCAAACGCCGACGCGCTGCTTACGTCTGCCGCACTCGAGATTCGCGGGAAGCGCGACATCCATCAACGTCGGATCGGGCAGCCTCAGGGCTTTCATGATTGCCACGTACTCCTCGACCGAGTGCACCTGCAACCGCGGGTTGTTACGGATCTCTTCTTCGATCGTGCTCACGGTCCAGCCTTTGTAGTCGTGGCCCGGATAAACGAGCGTCTGCGGCGGCAGCTTGAGCAGCTTGTTGAACAGACTGTCGTACTGCGCGTGCGGATCGCCGCTCTGAAAATCCGTGCGGCCGGTGCCGCGAATCAGCAACGTGTCGCCGGTGAACGCACGATCGTCCATAACGAAACTGTACGAGTCGTCGGTATGACCGGGTGTGTAGATCGCCTGAAGCCTCAACCCGTCGACCGCGATCACTTCGCCGTCGCGCACGCGACGCGATACGCACTCCACTTTCGTACGCTCGCCCATGATGGTGATGCAACCGGCGCGATCGCGCAGCTCGCCGAGCCCGGTGACGTGGTCGGCGTGGACGTGCGTGTCGATGGCGTAAACGAGCCGTAGCTCGAGTTCCTCGATCAACTGCAGGTACTGGCGCACGTTCTCGACGACGGGATCAATCAGAATCGCGTCCGCGCCTGCGCGCCGACCCAAGAGATACGTGTAGGTGCCGGACGCAATGTCGTAGAGCTGACGAAAAATCATGTCATCCTCTCAAGCAAATTTCGCGAGAATCTCCGCCGCTTCGCCGATGCGCGCGCGCACGTGGGGCTTGCGGCCGATCTCCGCGGCAAGCTCGTGCTCCAGCATGCACGCCACCATCTCATAGAACGCGCGATCGAGGCTCTTGCGCGCCGCCGACATCTGCTGAGCGATGCGCTCGCACTCGGTGTCCGCCTCGATCATCCTCTGGATGCCGCGCAGCTGCCCTTCGATACGCTTCAGCCGCAGCAACATGGCCGCTTTGTCTTTGTCCGAACCGATCGTCGCCAATCCCTGTACCTCGCACACGCGTTGATACTGTAGGGGGTATGGTATATGATCGCGCGGCGTTCGGAAAGCACTCAATCTCCTCGGAGGTCGAATGGACAACTTCACGCCCGTCAGCGCATTGATCGGCGGCATCTTGATCGGTGGCGCGGCCGCCGTGCTGCTCTGGCTCAATGGGCGCATCGCCGGCATCAGCGGCATCTTCAACGGACTGCTCACGCCGCTGCGCGGTGAAACCGCGTGGCGCGCGTTGTTCGTGATCGGTCTGATCGCGGGCGCCGCACTCTACGCACTCGCAAATCCGGGCGGCTACACGCCGCGCGTCGGATTTTCCGTTCCCCTGCTCGCTCTCGGCGGCTTTCTTGTCGGCTTCGGCACGCGCATGAGCGGCGGTTGCACCAGCGGGCACGGCGTATGCGGTCTCGGCCGTCTGTCACCGCGCTCCATGGTCGCCACGGTGGTCTTCGTGCTCACCGCCATGGTCACCGTTTTCGTGGTCCGTCATCTATTAGGGATACCGACATGAAGCGAAATCTTTCGGCACTGATTGCCGGACTCGTGTTCGGCTTCGGCCTGGCTGTGTCGCACTTGATCGAGCCCGCAAAGGTGCTCGGCTTTCTCGACGTCACCGGTCGTTGGGATCCGAGCTTGCTGTTGGTTATGGCGGGTGCGGTCGTCGTCACGCTCATCGCGTATCGACTGATCCTGCGGCGCGCGGTACCCCTGTTCGCACCGCAGTTTTACTTGCCGACGCGCACGCAGATCGATCAGCCGCTCGTTCTCGGTTCCGTGATCTTCGGAATCGGCTGGGGGCTGGCAGGTTACTGCCCGGGACCCGGCATCGCGGCGCTGGGACTCGGCACCTGGGAAGCGCCGGTGTTTGTCGCCGCGCTCGCCGCCGGATCGATCAGCTACAAGTGGTTCTCCGAACGCAGCCAACGCACGCCCTCGGGGGCGAGCGGCCAACTTTCCAAGTAAGGATTGACGGGCACTGGGCGGACGTGGACGTTCGCGGCACGATTGCCACGGCAGCTGCCAAACGAAGCGATGCCCCGTTTGGCGGCTGGTAACGCTCAATTCTTCTGATCGACGCGATATAGCGCCGGCTGTCGTGTGAAGCGCGCGTGACAGCCGGATGAACAAAAGTAATAGATCTCGCCGCCAAACGCGGCGCTGCTGCAAGCGCTGTAGGTATCGACGACGCCGCCGCAGACCGGATCCGTGGCCAACCGCTGTGTCGGCGTTGCGATCGGCGCCATATATGAAAAAGACATCAATGCGGGGGCCGGCATCGCGCAATCTCCATTTCGTCGGTGTTCTCGCGCTCACTGTAAGGCGCCTGCTCGCCCGCGCATTGACGCAGGTCAAACCGCCTTGGCTCGGCCACCGGACGGTCGCAATTCATCGGGCGCGCGTCATGCAGAAAATGAAGGGCGACTCGGTGATGGAGCTCGCGAATATCGCCAACGCGGCTCGGCCTGGTTCTTCCGTCCCGCCCCCCAGCGTCGCGACGCGCGGCCCGGCCGCGACCGCAGGCGACTCTCGCAGGTTCGCTGCATCCGTAGTCCTACTTACGTAGCAACTCGTACGTGCTCATGCGCATTTCACCGCGCGTCCTTCAGGGCTTAAATGGTTCCCGTAGCGTCTCGACGAAGGAGGAGACCATGCAAGCGCAACCCCAAACGCGGTCCATCGCTCGACAGAACCCAGCCGCTCATGCAGCGGGGATGATGGACGCTCTCGACGAGCTTCGCAACGCCTTCGGCGGCGCGCGTCGCTTCACGCGACAGCAATACTTGTTCCGTGCCGGCGAACCGTGCGCCAGCATCTATGTCATCGAGGAAGGTTCGGTGAAGGTATCGACGCTTTCGTCGAACGGCGACGAGCAGATCGTGCGCTTCTATCTCCCCGGCGAGATGCTCGCACTGGAAGCGCTCGGCGAATCCCACCATAGTAGCTCGGCAATGGCCCTCGAAGCGACGACGGTACGCGTTCTGCCTTTGACGAATTTGCCGGCGCTGTACGAGCGCTCGCCCGATGTCTATCGCAAGCTGCTTCAGCTCGTGAGCCGGCGCATTGCCGAGCTGCAGGAACACATGCTGATGCTCGGCCGCAAGTCGGCCGCCGAACGGCTGGCGAGCTTCCTGACCGATCTCACCTTGCGCACGCACCGGCAGGAATTCACACTCAGCATGTCGCGCGACGCAATCGGCTCCTACCTCGGCATCGCGCTCGAAACCGTGAGCCGGCTGCTGCATCAATTCGAACATGAAAAGCTGATTTGCCTGCACGGCCGCCGCGTGAACATCGTCGAGCCGGCGCGTCTGCGCCGTCTTGCCGAAGGCGACTACGCCAACGCGGCTTGAGTCGGACGCCCCGCTCGGCGACCTCGCTCGCCGACGTAAAGCGCGCCGCGCGTGTTGTGAGTCCTCGGCGCCAACCTTAATACCGGCCTACTCGCACACGTGCGACAGGTACTCGCCGACGGGGGTTCGCGCCTGCTACGCGCGGAAATGCGCGCGCAAGAACATGTGCCTGCCGCTCGCGCTCGCGCCGATGCAAGCGCCGCCGTCGTTCCATGCGTAGCGTTCCGCCGGGCGTAGCGTTCGTTGGACGATATGTGGCACTTCGCCCTGCTCAGACGGGGTGCGTCACCCGCGCCGCCTCGGCCAGACGGCGATCGAGCGTCGCGAGCAGCCGGTCGAACGGCTCCGAAAACTTTCGCACGCCGTCGCGCTCGAGCTGGTCGGCGACCTCGTCGAGCGGGAGGCCGATTTCGCGCAGCGCGTCGAGCACGTCTTCGGCATGCTCGCGATTCTCTTCGAGGCGCAACGCCGGCCGACCGTGGTCGCGATACGCCGCCACCGTTTCGAGCGGCAGCGTGTTGATGGTTTCCCGGCCGATCAGCGCTTCGACATATTTGACGTCGCTATAACCGGGATTCTTCGTGGATGTCGATGCCCACAACAAGCGTTGTGGCCGCGCGCCGGCATCGACGAGGCGGCGCCAGCGCTCGGTGCCGGTCCAGTGCCGATAGTGCCGATACGCCAACCGCGCGGCGGCGATGGCCGCCTGCCCCCGCAAGCCTGCCGCCGTTCCCGTCGTCGGCAGTTTGGCGTCGATTAGAGTGTCGATCCGGCTCAAGAAAAAACTTGCGACGGACGCGAGGTTTTCCACCGACGCTCCGCTCGCCGCGCGCGCTTCCATCGCATCCAAAAACGCATCGACCACCTCGGCGTAGCGCGTGAGTCCGAATAACAACGTCACGTTCACGTTGATTCCATCGAATAGGAGTGCGCGAATCGCTCCGAGGCCCGCACGTGTGGCCGGGACTTTGATCATCGCGTTGGGACGGTCGAAGGCGCGCCACAAACGCCTCGCCTCGGCAATGGTCGCGTCGCTGTCGTTCGCGAGATGCGGCGACACTTCCAGGCTCACATAACCGTCCTCGCCACGGGACGAGGCATAGACGGGAGCGAATACGTCGGCCGCGGCTTGCACATCCTCGAGCGCGAGGACCTCGTACAGCGCTTTCGCGTCGCGGCCGATGCCCGCCCGTGCGCGGATCGCCGCGTCGTAGGGGCCGGCCTGGCTCATCGCTTTCTCGAATATCGCCGGATTCGATGTGAGACCGGCAAGGCCGTCCTCGTCGATCATCCGCCGCAGTCGACCGCTCGTGATGAGCTCGCGCTCGATGTGATCGAGCCAAATACTTTGGCCCAGCCGCTTGATTTCTCGTAACGGATTCTCCGCCATGTCGATCTCCTTGTGCGGGCGCACACCGCGTGAGGCCATTCTGCAGCACATTTTCGGACCTCGATGCGGAACCAATGTTCCCCGAAGCGTCTCGCCCTGACGCATGCCGCGAGTTTGATCTGCATCAAGAAGCAGCGCGCCGGTTAACCGACAATTCATTTGCAACAAGGCGGACATTCAACGATCACCATAGAAACAACCAGGAGACAGGTCATGGCAATTCAACCCGAAGCGGCGCGTGAAAAATTGATCGCGGATTTCAAAGCCGTCATTCAGGACACCGAGGAGCTGCTGCGCGCAACCGCGGGGCAGACCGGCGAACGTATCACTGCGGCGCGGGCACGCCTCGAAGAGCGGCTGGCGAGCGCGCGAGACGACTTCAACAAGCTCAGCCGGGACGCCGTCGCTCGCGGTCAGGCGGCGATGAAGTCGACCGACGTGTACGTGCGCGCTCACCCGTGGCAGTCGATCGGTATCGCCGCCGCGGTGGGTCTGGCCGTCGGCCTGATCACCGCCCGGCGCTGACCATGCCCGTCACCGGCGAATCGGCGGCCAGCGAGCTGCTCGCCTCCCTGCCGCGCCTCGGCGGCGCCTTGCTCGGTATCGTGCGCACCCGCGTGGAGATCATCGCGACAGAGACTGCACGCGCTTCGCGTCTGACGTCGCGACCCATTGGCCTCGGCCCGAACAGGAGCAATCGAATGAACGCGTACGCGCGGTCGCTTTGCGCTGTTTTCAGTCTGCTCGCCGCCATATCAGCCGATGCCCGCGAAGACACTTCGCCGCAAACAAAGGCGCTGCCGCAGAGTCGCGGCAGCTCATCACAAAATGCGCCAGCACAGGCGCCGTCGCGAGGCCAGCTGCTCTACGAGAATCATTGCACCGGCTGTCACACCAGCGTTGCGCACGTGCGTGCGGACCACCGCGCAAAGTCGGTCGCGGACGTCAACGCTTGGGTCGGTCGCTGGGCGGGTGAGCTGAAGCTCGAGTGGAACAAAGACGATGTTGCCGAGGTAACCCAATACCTCGTGCATCGGTACTACAAATTCAGCCAGACGTCTCGAGCCGGGTCGGGTCGAGGGGTCGGCGGGCGGCCAGATTACAAGACGCTTCCGCGAAAGAAAGAGGGGCGCCCATGCGGCGGCGCCCCTCTCTCTGGAGATGCAAAACTCCCGCCGAGCGGACGTCGAAACGCCGTTTGCCCGTGCAACTACTATCGATACACCAGAACCGGGATCTTCGAATGCGTCAGCACCTTATTCGTCTCGCTACCCAGCACTAACGCCGACAAGCCGCCTCGCCCATGCGCGGCCATGAGAATCAGATCGCAGCGCCGCGCCTGCGCCGTGTCGATGATCGTCTTCCACACGAGCTCGCTTTCCAGCAGCACCCGCTCGCTTGTGACGCCCGCCGATTTCGCCGTCGCCTCGACGCGGTCCAGATACTTGTTGCCTTCGGCACGCGCCGTTTCGCGCATCTGGTTATCGAGTTTGGGATCTATCCACGCGACCTCGCCGTAATAAATCGGCGAAACCGAGGGGATGATATGCAAACCCGTGATTTTGGCGTTCAACGTCTTCGCCAACGCGCTCCCGCTCTTGATCGCCTTCTCGGACAGTTCGGAACCGTCCGTGGGAATCAAAATATGTTTGTACATTTGTTTTTCCTCCTGTCGACGCGTCACAAGTATTGCTCTCCCGGCGCCACCGATTTTGATCTGGATCAAGCTCGTATTCGGGGAAAACCGGGAACGGCATGGTCACTTTTGACGCAAATCAGAATCCCCGAGGGTTTGCGGTGGCGCGCCATTTCAGGAACCGCGCGCATTTTGGCTGGGAAGTGAAATTCTTGCGCGCTGTCGGTCCCGGGAGTGCGACCTCTCCCGCGCCTCCGAACTACTCTGCGGCTTCACCCAACGCGCGTATCTTTCGTAACCACCGCTTCCGCCGCGCATCGCTCGATTCAACCATTCCGATGATCGTGTCCCGTACCGGCCGCATACCGCAAAAACCGAGGATGTTGCGCTTCAAGTTCTTTACACCGTGCGCACGGAAGTACCAGCGATAGACAAATCCCGGCATGCCCATCGTCACGACGATGCGCGCGCTCTTCCCCGCGAGCAGTTTCTGCGGAAGACCGCTACTCGTCGCACGAAACGCAAACCCGGGCCGGAACACTTGCTCCAGGAAACCCTTCAATAGCGCCGGCATGGTGCCAAGCCAAAGCGGGAAGAACAGAACGAGATGATCAGCCCAGCGGAGGGTTGCTTGCGCTTGCCGTATCGTTTCGGGCGGCTGCCCTTTCTCGAAGTCCGCCTGCGAACGCAGGAGCGGAAAGTCGAGCGTGGCTACATCGATCGACTTTACCTCGTGACCCGCGGCGCGCGCGCCGTCCGCGTACGCCTCGGCAAGCGCGTGCGCGAAATGCTTACCCTGCGCATCGGGATGCCCGACGATGAGCGCGATATGTTTATGCGTTGCCATCGAATGCTCCGTTATCGCCTCCGCACCTGGGCCGCGCTCCATGCGTGATTTTCGCATCGCAGTGTCCGCCGCCTTTGATCGACATCAAGCCGTCGCGGTAAACCCGCCGTCGTTTTCGCGCTGTTTGCTGCACACTCGGCGCATAGAACCGACTCGAGTCATGACGAATAACGTGCGGATCGCATCGATCCCGCGAGAGCGCAGCTCCAGGGGCTGCCGAAGCCGAGGCGAGACGCGGCAGAACATGGCGCTCCATACACCGAGCGACGTGCCTACTTTGGAAGGGACACCTGCGGTCGCCTTGACCTTGGTCGAACGTTCGTTCGCCGGCTATCATTCGCGCCGCGGAAGTGAAACCCGATTTCGCACGCGAGCTGTGCCGCGCTTATTTGTTCGCTGACATGTCGGAGGAGCATCTGCAGGCGCTGCTCCGCGATGCGCGCGAGCTGCAGCTGCGAGCGGGAACCGATTTGTTCAGCCATGGCACGCCGGCGGAATACTTCTACTTCGTTCGCGACGGTCTCGTCAAAGCTGTTCCGGCTTTAGCCGCGAAGGCGACGAAAAAATCATCGAGATCATAAGACCCGGAGAAACATTCGCCGACGCGCTCGCATTAATGGGCAACCAGGCGCGTTATCCGGTCAGCGCACAGGCAGTCTCGGATGCATCGATGATCGCCTTGGGTTTTTGCAATTGTTGCGCCGCTCCCCGGAAGCGTGCTTCGGCATGCTGGCGTCGATGAGCCGTCGGCTGCATATGCTCGTCAACCAGATCGACAGCCTCACGCTTCGGAACGCGACCTATCGCCTGGTTACGTATCTGCTCGAACAGATTCCCGCCGGCGCCGAAGCGTCGCCCCGACATCCAAGTTGATGACGCCGAAGGCGGTTATCGCCTCGCGATCCAGCCGGAGATGCTGTTGTCGCGCATTCTTGCCCGACTGCGCCAAGGCGGGCTCGACGGTATCAGGGCGCGCACATTACAGTCCGCGACGATGCCCTGCGCCGCCTCGTGCACGCGCCTCCGGAGGAATAGCATCGCCGGCACGTAATGTTCGGTAGTCGCATTACATTGACGTCACGTCGCATTACACGGGCGTCACTTGTCGTCCTGGTAACCCCGCTCGGGACCCGGGTGAAACCTCTAGCGCCCCGAAGGAGCTAAGCTGAGCGCCTGATTTACGCGCGGGAATCGCACCCTTCGTTGACGGGGGAACCCCTTGACCGCGCGTGCGTCATGAGGGCGCATTAATCTAACGCTGCGCGCTATAAATGAGCATAATAGTAAAAGGTCAAACGAGCCTCACTAACACAGAGCCTACTATGAAAGATTCAATCGTCATCGTAAGCGCCAAACGGACGCCCGTCGGCAGCATGAACGGCCAATTCGTCGACGTTACTGCGCCCGAGCTAGGCGCGGCCGCCATCAAAGCGGTGCTCGCGGAATCGGGCGTCAACCCCGAAGATATCAACGAAGCGATTTTCGGTTGTGTGCTCCCGGCAGGAGTTGGCCAAGCGCCAGCCCGCCAGGCGGTGCTCCGCGCGGGCCTGCCGAACGCAATCGCCTGTACCACGCTTAATAAGGTGTGCGGCGCCGGCATGAAAGCCGTGATGCTCGCGCACGACCTTATTGTCGCCGGTTCCGCGAATATCGTGCTGGCAGGCGGCATGGAGTCCATGTCGAATGCCCCCCACCTGCTGCCGAAAGCGAGGCAGGGTTACCGTCTCGGTCCCGTCAAAGTGCTCGATCACATGACCTACGACGGTCTTGAAGATGCCTACGAAGGCAAGGCCATGGGCGTGTACGCCGAAGCCACCGCGGAAAAATACGGCTTCACGCGCGAGCAGCAGGATGCGTTCGCCCGGGAATCCGTCACGCGCGCGCAGCGCGCCGTCGCACTCGGAACCTTCGAGGCCGAGATTGCGCCCGTGACCGTGAAAGGAAAAGGCGGCGACATCATCATCGACACCGATGAGACACCCGGCAAGTGCAAGATCGAGAAGATTCCGACGCTACGGCCGGCTTTCAAACCGAACGGGACCATCACGGCCGCGAGCTCCTCGTCTATTGCGGACGGCGCCGCGGCGTTCGTCGTGATGAAGGAATCCGAAGCCAAGGCGCGGCGCATCGCCCCGCTCGCCCGCATCCTCGGACACACCACGAACGCTCAGGAGCCGCAGTGGTTCACGACCGCGCCGATCGGCGCGATCACCAAGCTGCAGCGCCGCCTCGGGTGGACGGCGAAGGACGTCGATCTCTACGAGATCAACGAAGCGTTTGCGCCGGTCACGATGGCGGCGATGAAGGACTTGGGGCTGTCGCACGAAAAAGTAAATGTGAACGGCGGCGCCTGCGCGCTCGGCCACCCAATCGGTGCTTCCGGCGGCCGGATCCTCGTCACGCTGTTGCATGCGCTCCGTGCACGCGGCGGCAGACATGGCATCGCCTCGCTCTGTATCGGCGGCGGTGAAGCCACCGCGATCGCTGTCGAGATGTGCTGACGGCGTTGCCTGCACCCGGTGCACAACAGCCGGGTGATCGAATAATATAGCGCCCGCGCCGGCACGGGCGAAGCGGGCTTTCGCGGATGCACTGCTGTACAGGGACGTACTAATGCTCGCGGGCGCATGGAGGAGCGGCGCAACGTGCATCCGCACCGCTGCGCGGGCCCACAAGGATGTGCGCCCCGGACCTTTTCGCGACGCAGGATAGCAAAGCGAAAAGGCGTGCCGGCGCATCGGTCGGGATCCGAAATCCACCGCACTCGTGCACGGTGACTCATGGCTTCGAATACCGCGTTGCACTTTCCTGCGCTCAATTTTCAGTTGGGTGAAACGATCGACATGCTGCGCGAGAGCGTGCGCGCGTTCGCAGAAGGCGAAATCGCGCCGCGGGCGGCCGAGATCGATCGCACCAATCAATTTCCTCCCGATCTGTGGCGCCGGCTCGGCGCGCTCGGTGTACTCGGCATCACCGTCGAGGAAACCTATGGCGGCGCCAATCTCGGCTATCTCGCGCATGTCATCGCGATGGAAGAAATTTCACGCGCGTCGGCGTCGATCGGCCTCTCCTACGGCGCGCACTCGAATCTCTGCGTGAATCAAATCCGCCGTAACGGCAGCGAAGCACAAAAACGCAAATATTTGCCGAAGTTGATCTCCGGCGAGTACGTCGGAGCGCTCGCGATGTCGGAACCCGGCGCGGGCTCGGATGTCGTGTCGATGAAGCTGCGCGCCGACCGAAAAGGCGATCGCTACGTTTTGAACGGCACCAAGATGTGGATCACCAACGGCCCGGATGCGAACGTGCTCGTCGTATATGCGAAAACCGCGCCTGATGCCGGGCCGCAAGGCATTACCGCCTTTCTCATCGAAAAGGGTTTCAAGGGATTCTCGACCGCGCAGAAGCTCGACAAGCTCGGCATGCGCGGCTCGAACACCTGCGAGCTGGTGTTCGAAGATTGTGAAGTACCGGAAGAGAACGTGCTCGGCGAATTGAACGGCGGCGTGCGCGTGCTCATGAGCGGCCTCGATTTCGAACGCGTCGTGCTCTCGGGCGGCCCGCTCGGCATCATGGCCGCGTGCCTCGACGTCGTGCTGCCCTACGTGCACGAGCGCAAGCAGTTCGGCATTTCGATCGGCGAATTCCAATTGATCCAGGGCAAGCTCGCCGACATGTATGCGACGTGGAGCGCCTGCCGCGCGTATGTGTACGCCGTGGCGAAAGCCTGCGATCAGCTCCAGCGCGGCGACCGCTCTCCGCGCAAGGACGCCGCCGGCGCGATTCTTTACGCCGCCGAGAAAGCGACATGGATGGCCGGCGAAGCCATTCAATGCCTGGGCGGCAACGGCTACATCAACGACTACCCGACCGGGCGCCTCTGGCGCGATGCCAAGCTGTACGAAATCGGCGCCGGCACGTCCGAGATACGCCGTATGCTGATCGGGCGCGAGCTGTATCAGGAAACGATGTGAGCAAACCGCTTAATATGGTTGTTAACCGCAGAGGACACAGAGGACGCAGAGGAATCAACAGAACGACTAAAACCTCGGCGTCCTCTGCGGTGAAAATTAATATGAGCGTTTCATGATATCGAGCATCCGCGATTGAGCGTCGGTTTAATATGACTGTTAACCGCAGAGGACCCAGAGGACGCAGAGGTGACCAAGGAAGAACTGAAAACTCTGCGTCCTCCGCGTCCTCAGCGGTGAAAATAAATATCAAAGGTCGTTTGATATCTCGCGCCAAGATCAATTCATGAGCGTTATCACTTCCCGAATCGTTCCGACGAGCGATGAGTTTCAGCGCAATACCGAGGCCATGCGCGGGCTCGTTGCTGACCTCCGCGAAACGGTCGCGTCTGCCAGCCAAGGCGGCAGCGAGGAAGCACGCCGCAAGCACATCGCCCGCGGCAAGCTCCTCGTGCGCGATCGCGTCGAGGCGTTGCTCGATCCGGGCGCGCCGTTTCTGGAGCTGTCGCAGCTCGCCGCGCACGGCATGTACGGTAATGAAGTCCCCGCGGCCGGCATCATCACCGGTGTCGGCCGGATCATGGGGACCGAATGCGTGATCGTCGCGAACGACGCGACGGTCAAGGGCGGAACGTACTATCCGCTCACGGTGAAAAAACATCTGCGCGCGCAAGAGATCGCGCGCGAGAACCGCCTGCCGTGCATCTACCTCGTCGATTCCGGCGGCGCGTTTCTGCCGGCGCAGGACGACGTATTCCCCGACCGCGAGCATTTCGGCCGGATCTTTTACAACCAGGCGACGATGTCGGCGCTCGGCATTCCGCAGATCGCCGTGGTGATGGGCTCGTGCACGGCGGGCGGCGCGTACGTGCCCGCGATGTCCGATGAAACCATCATCGTCAAGAATCAGGGCACGATTTTTCTCGGCGGACCGCCGCTGGTCAAAGCCGCTATTGGCGAGGTCGTCAGCGCCGAAGACCTCGGCGGCGGCGACGTGCACACACGCCTTTCCGGCGTCGCCGACCATCTCGCCGAAAACGACGCGCATGCGCTCGCGCTCGCGCGGCGCAGCGTCGCAAATCTCAATCGCAACAAAAACGTCACGCTGCCGGTCGAGTCGCCCGAAGCACCGCTTTACCCCGCCGAGGAAATTTACGGCGTGATACCGCGCGACACGCGCAAGCCCTACGACGTGCGCGAAGTCATCGCACGCATCGTCGACGGCAGCCGGCTCGATGAGTTCAAATCACGCTACGGCACTACGCTCGTGTGCGGCTTTGCGCGTCTCCACGGCTATCCGATCGGCATCGTCGCCAACAACGGCATTCTCTTCTCCGAGTCTGCCCTCAAGGGCGCGCATTTCATCGAGCTGTGCGCGCAGCGCGGCATCCCGCTGCTGTTCCTGCAGAACATCACCGGCTTCATGGTCGGGCGCAAATATGAAACGGAAGGCATCGCGAAAAACGGCGCGAAGATGGTGACCGCCGTCGCGTGCGCGCGCGTACCGAAACTTACGGTCATCATCGGCGGCAGCTTCGGCGCCGGCAACTACGGCATGTGCGGCCGTGCGTATGCGCCGCGCTTCTTATGGATGTGGCCGAACGCGCGCATCTCGGTCATGGGCGGCGAGCAGGCGGCGTCGGTGCTGGCGCAGATCCGCCGCGACGGTTTTGAAGCCGCGGGCAAGTCCTGGAGCAAAGAAGACGAAGAAGCCTTCAAGGCGCCGATCCGCCGGCAATACGAAACCCAAGGCCATCCTTATTACGCTTCGGCCCGGCTCTGGGACGACGGCGTGATCGATCCGGCGCAAACGCGGCAAGTGCTCGCGCTCGCGCTTTCGGCATCGCTCAACGCGCCGATCGAAAAGACCGAGTTCGGCGTGTTTCGGATGTAGATGTAATAGAGGAACACCTGATTAAGTATGATTGTTTACCGCAGAGGACACAGAGGACGCAGAGGAGACCAGCAACTACAAAACTTTGCGTCCTGAACAGCCCGCGCGATAAAAATTGACATTTTGTAGTCCGCTCGGAGGACACAGAGAATGCAGCGGAAGTCTAGAGGAGCAACCAAGAAAACCTCTGCGTCCCTCCGCGTCCTCTGCGGTGAAAAACTACTATGTTCAGCTTTTCGTAGACTGAGTCGAGCCGCCAAGCGGCGGTAACTTGAGCTGCCAACAATGACGTTTCAGACACTGGAAATCGACATTCGAGATCGGATTGCGACGGTCTGGATGAACCGGCCCGACGTGCACAACGCGTTCGATGAGACCCTGATTCGCGAGTTGACCGAAGCGTTCGCGCAACTCGGACGCGATCCGAACGCCCGCGTCATCGTGCTCGCCGGTCGCGGTAAGAGCTTTAGCGCCGGAGCGGATCTGAACTGGATGAAACGCGCGGCGAGTTACAGCGTGGAGGAAAATCTGCGCGACGCGCGCGGACTCGCGGCGATGCTCAATGCGCTACACCGCCTACCGAAGCCGACGGTCGCACGCGTGCACGGTGCGGCGCTCGGCGGCGGCGTCGGCCTCGTCGCAGCGTGCGACATCGCGATCGCGTCGACCGATGCCAGCTTCGGCATGACCGAGGTGAAGCTCGGCCTCATTCCGAGCGTGATCAGCCCTTATGTCATCGCCGCGATCGGCCGGCGCGCGGCGCATCGCTATTTCTTGACCGCCGAGCGCTTCGGCGCCGCCGAAGCGCACCGTCTCGGACTCGCGCACGCGGTGTGCGCACCCGACGCGCTCGACGCCGACGTCGCGCAGATCGTCGCGGCTCTCCTCGGCGGCGGGCCAGGGGCACAGGCGACATCGAAGGATTTGATCGCGGCCGTCGTCGGGAAGCCGATCGATGCCGCGATCATGGAAGAAACCGCGAAACGGATCGCCGCGGCCCGCGCGACGGTGGAAGCAAAGGAAGGCATCGCCGCGTTTCTCGAAAAGCGCAAGCCGCGCTGGTAACAGCGAGCCGCACGCGACGATGTTCCAAAAAATCCTGATTGCGAACCGCGGCGAGATCGCCTGCCGCATCATCAAGACCGCGCGTCGTCTCGGCATCCGTACCGTCGCGGTGTATTCCGCCGCCGACGCGCGCGCGCGCCACGTACGGCTTGCCGACGAGGCGTTCCCGATCGGACCGGCGCCCGCGACACAAAGCTACCTCAATATCGATCGCATCCTGGAGGCCGCGCGCGCGAGCGGCGCACAGGCGATTCATCCCGGATACGGATTTCTTTCGGAAAACGAGCGCTTCGCCGCCGCGTGCGAACAAGCCGGTGTCGTCTTCATCGGTCCGCCGGCATCGGCGATTCGCGCGATGGGATCCAAGAGCGCCGCCAAGGCGCTCATGGAAACCGCGCACGTGCCGCTGGTACCGGGCTATCACGGCGCGAATCAGGATTCCGACTTCTTGCGCCGCCAAGCGGATCGGATCGGCTACCCCGTGCTCATCAAGGCGTCGGCGGGTGGCGGCGGCAAGGGCATGCGGATCGTCGAGAGCGGCGACGCCTTTGCCGCGGCGCTCGCTTCCTGCAAACGCGAAGCGGCGTCGAGCTTCGGCGACGATCGGGTACTGATCGAAAAGTACGTCGTTCGGCCGCGCCACATCGAGATCCAGGTCTTCGCCGACACCCACGGTCACTGCATTCACTTGTACGAACGTGACTGCTCGGTTCAGCGCCGCCATCAAAAAGTCCTCGAAGAAGCGCCTGCACCGGGCATGACGCCCGAGCGGCGCGCGCGCATGGGCGAAGCAGCGATCGCCGCAGCGAAGGCTGTCGGCTACGTCGGCGCCGGTACCGTGGAATTCATCGTTGCGCCGTCCGGCGATTTCTATTTCATGGAGATGAATACGCGCCTGCAGGTCGAGCATCCGGTGACGGAGATGATTACCGGCCTCGACCTCGTCGAGTGGCAATTGCGCGTGGCGGCCGGCGAGCCATTACCGCTGGCGCAAGCAGACATCCCGCTTCGCGGCCATGCGATCGAGGCGCGCGTTTATGCCGAAGATCCGAGCAAAGGTTTCCTTCCCTCGCCCGGACGCCTGCTCCATCTCGCGCCGCCGCCGGAGTCGACGTACGTGCGTGTCGACACCGGCGTCGAGCAAGGCGACGAGGTCACCCCGCATTACGATCCGATGATCGCGAAGCTCATCGTGTGGGACGCGACGCGCGAGCGCGCGTGCGCGCGGATGATCGAGGCGCTCGGCCAATACCGCATCATCGGCGTGCGCAACAACGTCGAGTTTCTCGCACGCCTCGTCGGCTCCGCCGCGTTCGCCGGCGCCGACCTCGACACCGCGCTCATCGAGCGCGAGCGCGAGTTCCTGTTCGCGCCTGTTCCGCCTCCACCGGCCGAGGTCTTTTTCATCGCCGCGCTCGCCGCCCTGTTGCGCGAGTCGGAAGCAGCCCGGACCCATGCGGTCCGCGACGGCGACCCGCAATCGCCGTGGCACGCAGCGAACGGCTGGCGGCTGAACGCCCGCGGCAACCGCACGCTGATCTTCCGTATCCCCGACGGCGATACGGCTATTGGCATCGCGTATTACGACGATGAGCGCTACGACATGCGCCTCGGCGATACGACGCGATCCGTGCAGGGGGAACTCGCGCCGAATGGGTTCGTGCGTGCCGAGATCGATGGAGCACGCGTGGAAGCGACCGTCGTTCCGGCGGGCGAGCGGCATCATGTATTCTTTCAGGGACGCTGCTATTCTCTCCTCTACGTCGACCCGCTGCACCAGCGCGTCGACGCGGTCGAGCAGGCCGGCGAGCTGCGCGCGCCGATGCCCGGGAAGATTATCGCGATCTTCGCCAATGCCGGCGCCACCGTCGATAGAGGCGCTCCCCTGCTCGTCCTCGAAGCCATGAAAATGGAGCACACGATCAGCGCGCCGGCGCGCGGCAAAGTGCGCGCGATCAACGTGGCGGTTGGCGCGCAGGTCGCCGAAGGCACGGAGTTGATCGATTTCGAAGTCAGCCAATAGCCCCATGGAATTGCCGAAGCAGGTAAAGATCGTCGAAGTCGGCGCGCGCGACGGGTTGCAGAACGAACGCGAGCCGGTGCCGACGGCCGTGAAGCTCGAGCTCATCGAGCGTCTCGGCAACGCCGGTCTGCGCACTATCGAGGCCACCGCTTTCGTTTCGCCGAAGTGGGTGCCGCAGATGGCGGACAACGCTCAGGTCATGGCCGGTCTGCGGCGCAAACCGGGCGTGGCGTATCCGGTGCTCGTCCCCAATCTCAAAGGTTACGAAGCAGCGCGTGCCGCCGGCGTGGATGAGATTGCCCTGTTCGCCGCCGCCACCGAAGCGTTTTCGCAGAAGAACATCAATTGCTCCATCGCCGAAAGCATGGAACGGTTTCGACCGGTGGCGGAAGCCGCGCGCAAGGACGGCGTCCGCATTCGTGGATATATCTCCTGCACCGTCGGCTGTCCCTTCGAGGGCGACGTGGCGCCGCGCGCGGTCGCCCAGGTTGCCGAACAACTGTGGCAGATGGGCTGCTACGAGCTCTCGCTCGCCGACACCATCGGCGTCGGCACACCACGCAAGACACAGGCCATGATCGAGACGGTGGCGCAGCGCGTGCCGATCGAACGGCTCGCCGGTCACTATCACGATACTTACGGTCAAGCGCTCGCGAACATTTACGCTTCGCTCGAGGTCGGTGTCTCTACGTTCGACAGCTCGGTCGCAGGCCTTGGCGGCTGTCCGTACGCGCCGGGTGCGACGGGTAACGTCGCGACCGAGGACGTAGTTTATCTGCTGCACGGGCTTGGCATCGAAACCGGGGTGGATCTCGAAACGCTCGCCGCCGCCGGCGATTTCATCTGCAAGGCGCTCGGACGCCAAACCACCTCCCGGGTGGCACGTGCGCTGCGCAGCCGGACGTCGTGCGCTACGGCCCCCGCTGCCTAGTCACCCTGTTCCGCGCGCCCGCGGCGCGGCATATCATTAGCAGAACCTCCCGGAGGCTCTCCCCATGAATCAAGCCTTGTCCGGCCAAACGACAGCGGTACCGGTGGTGCCGCTCTACATTGGCGGTCAAAAAGTCTCGTCGCGCAGCAGCCAGTGGCGCGACGTGATCAACCCCGCGACACAAGAAGTGGTTGCCCGCGTCCCCTTCGCGACGCGCGAGGAGGTCGAGCACGCGATCGCCGTCGCCAAGGAAGCGTTCCATACCTGGCGCAGCACGTCGCTCACGAGCCGCATGCGGGTGATGTTGAAGCTGCAACAGCTGATGCGCGAGGCGACGCCGCGCCTTGCCGAGCTGATCACACGCGAGCATGGCAAGACGCTCCCCGACGCGGAAGGCGAAGTCTTTCGCGGCCTCGAAGCGGTCGAGCACGCCTGCGCCATCGCTTCGCTGCAACTCGGCGAGCTGGCGGAAAACGCGGCGACCGGCATCGACGTGTACACGCTCAAGCAGCCGCTCGGTGTCGGCGCCGGCATCACGGCCTTCAATTTTCCGATCATGCTGCCGTGCTGGATGTTTCCGATGGCGGTCGCATGCGGGAACACGTTCGTGCTGAAACCGTCGGAGCAGGATCCCTCCGCCACCGTGGCGCTCGTCGAGCTGGTGCACGAAGCCGGACTACCGCCGGGTGTGCTCAATGTCGTGCACGGCGGCCCCGACGTCGCCAACCTGCTGTGCGAGCATCCGGATATCAAAGCCGTGTCGTTCATCGGTTCCACGCGCGTCGGCACACAGATTTACCGGCGCGCGACGGAATCCGGAAAGCGCGCACAAGCGATGATGGGCGCGAAGAACCACATCGTGATCATGCCCGACGCGCACAAGGACCACGCGATCGATCACGTCATCGGCTCGGCCTTCGGCGCAGCGGGACAACGCTGCATGGCGAACTCGGTCGCGGTGCTCATCGGTAAAGCCAAAGATTGGCTGCCGGAGATCGTCGAGCGCTCGCGTGGCCTGAAAGTCGGACCGGGCGTCGACCGCAACGCCGACCTCGGTCCGCTCGTCTCGCGCGCCGCGAAAGCGCGCGTGCAAGGCCTCATCGAGACCGGCGTCACGCAGGGCGCCGATCTCGTGCTCGACGGCCGCGGCTGCACGGTCGACGGCTATCCGAACGGCAACTTCGTCGGTCCGACGATCTTCGGCGGCGTACACGCGACGATGGACATCTATCGCGAGGAAATTTTCGGGCCGGTGCTGTGCGTCGTCGGCGTCGACACGCTCGACGAAGCGATCGCGTTCATCAACGCCAATCCGATGGGCAACGGCACCGCGCTCTTCACGTCGTCCGGCTGGGCGGCGCGCAAATTCCAGAACGAGATCGACGTCGGTCAGGTCGGTATCAATGTACCGATTCCGGTGCCTGCGGCTTATTTCAGCTTTACCGGCTCGCGCGGATCGAAGCTCGGCGACCTCGGGCCGAACGGCAAGCAGGCGGTTGAATTCTGGACGCAAACGAAGACTGTGACCGCGCGCTGGTTCGCCCCGGATGCGCAAGACAGCCAGCTGAACACGACGATCTCGCTCAAATAATCAATAACGACGCTCATGACGCTACCGCATACCGACATCTCCGTCGCGCGCACGAAAGTCGCGACGCTCTTCGAAGAATTCAGAAACTTCGCCCTGAAGGGCAATGTCATCGACCTCGCGGTCGGCGTCATCATCGGCGCGGCGTTTGGAAAGATCGTCGATTCGCTGGTGAAGCACATCATCATGCCGCTCATCAGCGTCGTGATTCCGAGCCAGCAAAGCTACCTCGGCTGGAAGCTGGTCGTGCAGGGTAAAGAAGTACCGTACGGCTTGTTCCTGGGCGAGCTGGTCAACTTTCTGATCGTGGCGCTTGCGATCTACATCTTCATCGTCAAGTTTCTCGGCTATCTGATGAAAACCAGGAAGGCGGAGGCCGCGGCACCCCCGCCGCCGCCGAGTCGCGAAGTGCAGCTCCTCACGGAGATTCGTGACTTGCTGAAGCAACAGCGGGCGTAATCAGCGTCGTCCACGCTTCAGCACAAGATCTCGATCAGCCCAAATGTCGCGAGAACCCGTTCCGCTCACCGGTCGTCGCATCGTTACCATCGCTCTGAACGTGCCCGGACCGATGGCGGCACAGCGACTGCACGACCTCGGGGCAGCCGTGATCAAAGTCGAGCCGCCCGAGGGCGACCCGCTCTCGCGTTCGTCTCCGGACTGGTACGCGGAGCTTGCGAACGGCATGGCCGTCGAACGCTGCGATCTCAAGACGACGGCCGGCCGGGAGCGCATGTATGCGTGGCTCGCCGACACGGATTTGCTGTTAACTTCGCAGCGCCCCGCGGCACTGTCCCGCATCGGCCTGGCCTGGGACGAGCTGCACGCGCGCTTCCCGCGTCTCTGTCAGGTCGCGATCGTCGGCTACCCTTCGCCGGACGCACATATTGCCGGTCACGATCTGACCTATCTCGCCGCCAACGACCTGCTCGACCCACCGACGCTTCCACCGACACTCTTTGCCGACGTCGGCGGCAGCGAGCGCGCCGTCATTGCCGCACTCGCCATCTTGCTCGAACGCGAGCGCACGGGAAAAGCGCAATACGCCGAGGTCGCGCTGTCCGATGCGGTCAAACGGATGGCGCTGCCGCGTACAGCCGGGCTGACGTTGCCGGGACGAATCCTGGGTGGCGCCCATCCGGGATACAACCTATACCGCACGCGCGACGGCTGGGTTGCGGTTGCGACGCTCGAGCCGCATTTCTACCAGCGCCTCTGCCGGGAGCTCGATGTAACCGATCCGTCCTACGAACGGTTCGCGGAGCGCTTCGCGGCGGCGACGTGCGCACACTGGTCGCAGTTCGCGGAAAAGCACGATCTGCCGATCTACTCGATGCCGAACGAGAGCGGCAATTTTTCCGAATAACTACAACGCTTTCTCGCACTTCATTAAGGAAGGAGCAAGCCGTGTCGACCCCTGCCATCGCCAAGACTGAAACGAATCGCTGGCAGCCTGATTCGCTTCTCTCCGGCTTCGAAGCGCTAACGCTGACGTTTCCCAACGACTACGACGGACCGGTCGTTGCGACACTGGTTCGTCTTCCGGTTCGGCAGGCGCCCAAAGGCGCCGTCCTCTACGTACACGGCTTTATCGACTACTTCTTCCAGCGGCATCTCGCCGAACGGTTCGCCGCCGAAGGCTACGCATTCTATGCACTCGACCTGCGCAAACACGGGCGCTCGATGCGCCCGCACCAGCGTCCGAATTTTTGTAAATCGATCAACGAGTATTTTGCGGATATTACTGCGGCGCTCGAAATCATTGCCGGGCCCGTGGTGCTCATCGGGCATTCGACGGGCGGGCTCCTATCCGCTCTCTACGCCCATGAAGGAACACGCCGCGATCAGATCAAGGCCCTGTGGCTGAACGGCCCCTTCCTCGAATTCAATGTGCCGCCCGCGCAGCGCTGGCAATTGGGAATCGCCGCGGCGCTCGGGCGGATATTTCCGTACCTGAACAATCCGCGCGCCGTCTCACCCGCCTATCCGAAGAGCCTGCACCGAAATTATCAGGGAGAGTGGGATTTCGACCTCCGCTTGAAGCCCATCGAAGGCTTTCCGGCCTACTACGGTTGGATCCGCGCGATTCGACAGGCGCACGCACGCGCGCAAGCCGGCCTCGCGATTCGCTGTCCGGTGCTCTCAACACACTCCGACGATGCGGATATCGTGCTCAACGGGCGCGACATCGCGCGCTACAGCCCGGGACTCGGCCCGCACGTTACCGTGCGCGCATTTCCGGGCGCGCTGCACGACGTCGTGCTGTCGAAAAAAGAAATACGCGAAGAAGCCCTGAAGACGGTCTTTGCCTGGCTTGAGCGTCCGTCCGGAAAGTGACGCGACAAGAACTAACGTCGCGCCTCGGCGGCCCATCGGTCGAGCAGACCCTCCTGGCGCAGCCAGCCGACGCTGTCTTCCACCATCGTGCGCAGGCTCTCGGTGCGGAATCCCAGCTCGCGCTCGGCCTTCGAGCTGTCACAATACATCCGGCGCGTGACCATCCGTACCATCTCGGGCGTGATGCTCGGCGGCCGGTTCGTCAAATACGACACCCAATTACCGATTTGGCTGACCACCAGCATGGCAAGAGCAGGCGTGGGCTTCTCCGGCGCTTTGCGTCCCAGGACGTCGCCGATATGGCGCACCAGCTCGAGAAAAGTAGCGTCGGTCCCGCCCAGCAAATAATTCTCTCCGGTGCGGCCGCGCTCGGCCGCGGCGATGTGCGCCTTCGCCACTTCGCGCGAATCGCAAAACGACAGCGCGCCGGGCGGTATTCCGGGAAGTTGGCCGGTCCACACCAGCCGAATCAACCGGGCCCAACTGCCGGTATCGTATGGCCCAAAGATACTGGCCGGATTCAGGATCACGGCATCCAGTCCTTGGCGGATGCCGGTGCGCACTTCTTGCTCGGATAAAAACTTCGAGCGCTGATAGTTGATCCACGAAGTACGGCCGCGCTGCTCCGCGGTCTCATCGATCCGTCCTTCGTGAATTCCGTAGGCGGAGATACTGGAGGTATGAACGAACCGCTTAGCGCCCGCGCCAAGCGCAGCGGTTACGGCGTTGCGCGTGCCGTCGATGTTGATGCGATCCTGTTCCGCATTCCGCCGAGACCACATATTCGTATCGCCGGCGAGATGAAATACGACGTCGACATTCCGCGGGATGGCACGAGTGAGCGATTCGAGGTCGGTAACATCGCCCTCGACCCGCTCCGCGGGGAATCGTTGCAGATAGGTCGTGTCGGAGCTCGCTCGATGTAGAGCCATGACCTGCCATCCCTGCCGAGCGAGCTGTGCGATGAGGTTTAGTCCCAAAAAACCGGTGCTTCCGGTCACAAAGGCCGTCTTTGGCATGAAGTTCTATTCGTTGTTATCGCGACATCGTGCGTGAACGAAAGACAATAGTGATTGCCTTTTCCCGAGTCAATGCGTGCGCGGAATTCGAGCGAATTACAGCTCGCAGTCGCCGCGACGTCGATGTCGGGAAATTGCGCGGCGTGTCGGCGCGCAACGGATCGCCCACTAAGCCGCAACAGCCTCCACAGGATGTACCGCGATCGTCAATAATTCTTTGCCGCGCAGCACGCGCAGTCGTGCGGTCTCGCCAAGCGGCCACTCGGAAAGCAGGCGATGCAGATCGTCGACGTGCCGAACCGGCGCATCGCCCATCGCAAGGATGATATCGCCGACGTTCATTCCGGCGCGGCTCGCGGGACTGTTCGCGTCTACCTTCGCCACCTCCACCGCCTGCTCGGCCGGCAAATCGAGCGCACGCACCAACCGGCGGTCGAGCGGACGCACCCGCCCGCCGATACCGAGATAACCGCGACGGACGCGGCCGTAGTGCAGCAACTGGGAGAGCACCCACTTCGCGGTATTGGCGGGAATCGCAAATCCGATCCCCTGCGCCATCGCAATGATCGCGGTATTGATGCCGATCACTTCGGCATGCGAATTGAGCAGCGGCCCACCGGAATTCCCCGGGTTGAGCGGAGCGGTATGCTGGATGATGTTCTCGATCAGCCGGCCGTCCTGCGAGCGCATCGCCCGACCGCGCGCGCTGACGACGCCCGTCGAGACGCTTGAATCGAAACCGAGCGGATTGCCCATCGCGATGACGAGCTGCCCTACGCGCACCTGCGCGGAATCGCCGAGCGTCGCGTACGCGAGTCCCGAGTCGTACGTGCGGATGACGGCGAGATCGGTCGCCGGGTCGGTGCCCACGACGCTTGCCGATCGCGTCGAGCCGTCGGTGAAACCAACACTCAGCTGCGCGGCGCCGTGCACCACATGGCTGTTCGTAAGGATGTAGCCGTCCGGCGCGATCACCACGCCCGATCCGGCGCCGCTTTGGTCACCGCGCGGCGTCGCCCGCCGCACGGCGATGTTCACGACGGCCGGGCCGACGCGCTCCACCACGTCGATGACCGCGCGGGAGTACGCGTCGAGCAGGTCGCGATCCGCCGCCGCTTCTGGCGGCGCGCCCTGCCCGCTCGGAGGTACGTGGCCGTTGATCAGACGGATGAGTCGTTCGCGCGCTGGATCGTCGGGAGTCATGCGCCAAACGATGCGGCCGCAGGTCATCCTTTTCAAGATACCGCCGCCCTCTTCTTCGCCGCTTGGTTGGCCGGCGAGAATGTGGCAAAGCAGATCCAGCTCGGGCTCGGATATTATCCCGCTCCGCCACGGGCGGACGGCGGCGCCGAAGCGGCATCCGCGGCGGCACGGGCGCTCGCGCTCCAGATCGAAGAGAAAATCGTTACCCGGCTCCCGCATACGCGGCCGCCCTTCGCCAACCTCTCGCTCCCGGCGCACGCACCACGCGATCCATTGCCACCGAAATGGCTGCGCCTGCGGATCAGTGCGGCGGAGTTGCGGTGCAGCTCGCTCACGCGCTAGCCGATCAGGTTGCCTCCCACACGGCAACGTTCTCCGAGATCGTCAATCGACCCATGAACGACGACATCACGCTTTCGAGGTCGCCGGGCAGCAGGAATGGTGCGCCGAGGTATTGTTCCACCAGGTCGCGCCGCAGCACGCAGCGCGTCGGTACGTGTACGCGAAGGTAGCTGCCACGATCGATGATCGTGACTTCCTGGTTAGCCGCCTTTATCGCCTGCACGATAAGTACAGCAAGCGGACCCGCGCGCAAGACCGGCCCGACAGAACCGTTAGGAGTCGTCATCATGCTTTGGGATCATCATCCATCGTAAACGATCACTGCGATCCGCTTCGCCGCGACGAACCGCAGCGCGCTTCCAAGCGCCGCTAGCGGGGCGAGGAATGCGCCAGGTTCGAAAAGCCGCGCAGTGATGCTAAACGTAATTTTCGTTCGCACCCCGGCTAGTTCGCAATCAATCGCCACTTTTACATCGCGACTTCTACCCCCCGCTACCTGTTGCGTGACGCAATGCACGCCGCTTTCAATCCTCGCGTTCGGTCGCGCGTTTCCTGCGAGAACGTTCGAAATGCGTGTAAAGAAGAAATTCGTGTAAAGAAAAAGTCGCCGGGGATACTCCCCGTGCGCGCGACCAATGTACCGATGGGGGACAGGTATTCCCCTCGCGCAAAATCGCATTACACATTTTAAAATCGGCTGGCGAATACGTCGGAGCGTAGGGTCGCAGCGCGTAAAACGCGCACGGCTACCGCGCAAATCCCACGCCGAGAGCTGAGCATCGACGCCTCGACGACCGCTGTTTATGCCACAGACGTTCGGAAAAAGCGCGCGCGCCGCATTGGTACGGGCGGTGTCGTGGTAATGCGCACGGATTGGAAAGCGCACGCTATCGAGCGCGCCTGGCTCGCGGCGATCGTCGACTCATCCCCGGACGCGATTATCCGCCGGTCCCTGAACATGACCATCACTTCGTGGAGTCGCGGTGCAGAGCGATTGTTCGGTTATGCCGCGGAGGAAGTGCTCGGACGCACATTCGCCTTTCTATGCGAGCCAGGAATCGAGTGGGAGCGCGTCGACCTCTTCGAGCGGCTATCCGGCGGCGAGAACGTGGCATTCTTTGAAACGGTTCGCCGGGCCCGAGATGGTCGGCGCATCCCTGTAGCCGTCACGGTCTCGGTGATCCGCGATTGGACGGGAAACCCCGTCGGCTTCGTGGACGTCGAGCGCGACATCAGCGATCGCCGCAACGCGGAGCGAGCGCTTCGGGAAAACGAGCGGCTGTTGCACGAACATCGCCGGCAACTGGCCGACGCCGACCGCCGCCGAGGCGACTTTCTCGCGGCGCTTAGCCATGAGCTACGAAATCCCCTGGCATCGTTGAGCAATACGGTAAACATCCTGTGTAACGGCATGGGAAACAAAACCGAGGAGGTGCGATGGGGCCTCGAATTGATTCGGCGGCAGACAGAGCGGTTGGCCTATTTCGTAAACGATTTGCTCGACATATCGCGCATTGTTCGCGGTACGCTGACCCTGCGATTGGCACGTGTGGATCTGAATACGGCCGTGGACGAGGCGGTCTATGAAGCACGTTGGTTCACCGAGCAACGGAAGCAGACATTAACCGTAGCCCGGAGCGAAAGCCCTATCTGGGTCGAGGCCGATACGAGGCGGCTGACGCAGGTCTTCAACACCCTGCTCGCGCACGCCATCAACGGCACGAGCGAGGCCGGCCGAATCGACGTGGCGGTCGAACGCGGTGAGCGCCATGCGGCCGTGCGCATCCGCGACGACGGGGACGGCATTTCATCCGAGGAGCTGCCGTACATTTTCGAAACGCTGATGCAAACCGTTGCCGGTACGCGCGTGCGCGAGGAGGTGTTCCCGGTGCCGCTCGTCCTCGTCCGCCAACTGGTCGAGCTTCACGGCGGAGAGGTGCACGCGGCGAGCGATGGTCCGGGCAAGGGCAGCGAATTCGTGGTTCAGCTGCCGCTCGATGCGAGTTCCAGGGGCGGATGAAGCGACCGCGGCACTCGGGCAAAGAGCGAGCGGGAAAGATAACGCAGTTCGACACGACAAGGAGAGCTGGAGATGAACGAAATCACCGCAGTGTCCGAATCCCCCAAGCGACGCAACCGCGTGCTGGCCGTCGAGGACGATCCGGACGTCATCGAGAGCTTCCGCGTCTTACTCGAGCTGATCGGCAATGAGGTACGCGCCGTGCCCGACGGACCTTCCGCGCTCGATGCAGCGCGCGAGTTTCACCCGAACATCGCGTTCGTCGACGTCGACCTACCCGGTATGAACGGCTATGAAGTCGCGGAACGACTGCGCCGCGAATACGGACGGCAAATAAGACTGTTCGCCCTTACCGGCTTCGGTCAGCCGGCGGACCGGGAGCGTGCGCTCAAAGCCGGCTTCGATTTGCATCTGGTCAAGCCCATCGACTTGGGTTTTTTGCAGAAATTACTGAACGACGATACAACGCCCTTGTAATACGTTGGGGCAGCGCGCACACCGTCGGACGCGGTCCCACTCGCCCGGAATGCGCGTTGTAGAAGAATTTTCGAACCGGTGATCGAGCTACGATGTCGATCTCGATGCGGTACGTGTCAGCAACGCACCGGCCGCGAATGCGCCCGCGATTACGCTATAGATCATGAGCAACGAGCGTCCGGAAACGCGCTTTTCGTATCCTGGGGTGAGGCGCCGCGGAACGATCTTGTAGTCGGTGATATAGGCAAGACCCACCGTGGCGGCCGCACCGAGCAACGCGGCCGGCGCACCGCGCCGATCGACGGCTGCGCCGAAGAGCTTCTCGAACACGACCGCCCAGAAGAAAGCGGCCGCGCTATTGATGAGATAGCCCGGCCCGGTATGTTTGAGCGTCGCCTGCTCGACCTTCGCCGCATCGTCACCCCACACGACATGGCTGGTCGCATTGATCGCCGCCACCGCACTGCCGCTCTCCTTACGGGCGCGACGGGCCGCCGTGACGGAAGCCACCGCACCGCCGACTATTCCAGGAACGACGGCGCTCTTCAGCGCTTCGCGCCAGCTCTTCATGATTGCGCTCCATTCAACGAAGACGCCATGGTTCGGGAAGCGCGACCACCGGTCCATCCGGAATTATCCGCAGACGTGCGACCGGCGGGCGGTCGTCGCGCACGCGCGCGCCGGGTATTCTCGACCGCGTCAATGGGTGCACGACGATGAACGTGCTCATTACCGGCGCCGACGGCTTCATCGGACGCGCGCTCGCGCGGGCGCTGCAGCACGCAGGTGAACACGTGGTTGGATGCGCTCGCAACCGAGAGCGGTTCGAGCGCTTATTTCCGGGAATGCCATTCGTGCACGCCGACTTGACCCGCGACCACGATCCGACTGCGTGGCGGCCGCGCCTCGACGGCATCGACGCGGTGGTAAACACCGTCGGCATCTTCCGCGAGCACGGAGCGCAGCGTTTCGATACGGTCCACGTGCGCGGCCCGATCGCGTTGTTCGACGCGTGCGTGCGCTGCCGCGTTCGCCGCGTCGTGCAAATCTCCGCATTGGGCGCCGACGCTAACGCCGCCAGCCGCTATCATATGAGCAAGAAGGCCGCCGACGATTATTTAACCGGTCTCGATCTTGATTGGCTCATCGTGCAGCCTTCGCTCGTGTACGGCATCGGCGGGGCGAGCGCCGGACTCTTCAACTTTCTTGCTGCGCTGCCGATCGTGCCGCTGCCCGGTCGCGGCGATCAACCGCTTCAGCCGGTTCATCTCGACGATCTTATCGACGCGCTGATGGTGCTGCTCCGACCCCGAACCCCGGCGCGCCGCCGCGTCGCATTCGTCGGTCCACGGCCGATCGCATTGCGCGACTATCTCCGGCAGTTGCGCGACACCCTCGACTTGCCGTCGACGCTTTACCTCCCCGTTCCGCCGGCGCTGGTCCGTGCCGGCGCGCGCGCGATGCGCGGTTTGCCCGCAAGCCTGCTGGCGCCGGAGTCGCTCGACATGCTCGAACGCGGCAACACGGCCGACGCGGGCCCGATCACGGCGCTCCTCGGCCGTCCGCCGCGCCCGCCGCGCGATTTCATTCCGCCCGCCTCGGCCGCCGCGCTGCGGCGCCAGGCACGGCTCACGTGGCTGCTGCCGCTCTTGCGGGTCAGCATCGCGCTCGTCTGGCTGGTCAGCGGCGTCGTGTCGCTCGGGATTTATCCCATCCAGGAGAGCTACGCGTTGCTCGCGCGCGCCGGCATCACCGGCGTATGGGCACCGCTCGCGCTCTACGGCGCCGCGCTCCTCGATCTCGCCTTCGGCATCGCGACCCTCGCGGTGCGTCGCGGTCGCCGGCTCTGGGAACTGCAGATCGGCGTTATCCTCGTATATAGCGCCATCGTTGCCTGGGCGCTGCCCGAATTCTGGCTGCACCCATTCGGTCCGCTCATCAAGAACGTGCCCATGCTCGCGGCCCTGGCGACGCTGCTCACGCTGGAGGAATAGTGGATTATCTCGTTCTCAAGTGGTTGCACATCCTGTCCGCGACATTTCTGTTCGGCACCGGACTCGGCAGCGCGTTCTATATGTTCTTCGCGAACCGCACCCGCAACGTTCAGGCGATCAGCGTCGTGGCCGGCTACGTCGTCATCGCCGACTGGCTCTTCACCACGCCGACGGTAATCTTCCAACCGCTCTCCGGTTTGTACATGGCGCATCGTCTCGGGTTTCCGTGGTCGAGCGATTGGATTGCGTGGTCGCTCGCGCTGTATGTCCTCGCCGGCGCGTGCTGGCTCCCCGTAGTGTGGCTGCAATTGCGCATGCGCGACCTCGCCCGCGTCGCCGCGGCCGCCAACGCTCCGGCGCTGCCGCCGCTTTACTGGCGATATGCGCGCATCTGGACCACGCTCGGAGTCCCCGCGTTCGTCGCGATGGTGCTGATCTACTATCTGATGGTTTTGAAACCTGCGTAAGCACCGCGCACCGCGGCGGCAGCCGCCGGAACTTCCCGCAAACCGCTCTGCTCGAATTAGCATCGCGCTCGAGAAATTCTCGGGCGATCACAAAGGGATTTGCTCATGAGCGAAGCTGAAATCGCGAGAGCCGTGCGCGCCGCGCTCGAACACACGCCGCGCGTGAACCTGCATCGTTCGGCCGTCGACGTGCGCATCGAGAACGGCGATGTCGTGCTGGACGGCGAGGTCGAACGAATCGAAGAAAAGCGGGTGGCGGTCGAATGCGCGAAGACGACGGCGGGTGTGCGCAACGTCGTCGACCGCTTGCGGGTACGGCCCACGACGCGATCGGGTGACGGTGCTATCCGTGACGCCGTGTGCCGGCATCTGACCGAAGAGCCGGCGTTCCAGGATCTCACCATCTCGTGCCGGCTCGAAGGTGACCGCGACGCCATCGTGCGCCGTCTCGACCCGGCCAACGGATCGATCGAAGCGTCCGTGAAGGACGGCGTCGTGACGCTGCGCGGTTCGGTAGTGAGCCTGGCGCACAAGCGCCTCGCCGGCGTGCTCGCGTGGTGGGCACCGGGTTGCCGCGACGTCGTCAATACGACCGCGATCCAGCCGCCCGAACCCGACAACGACGACGAAATCCGCGAAGCGATCGAGCTGGTGTTGAACAAAGACCCGATCGTGCACTCCGATCAAGTCACCAGCCGCGTGCGCGACGGCCGCGTCGTGCTCCGCGGTGTCGTCGCGACCAACGAGGAAAAGCACATGGCCGAGACCGACGTCTGGTACATCGAGGGCGTGCGCGACGTCGTCAACGAGCTCGACGTGTTTCGCGGACCAGGTCGCGAAAGCATGCCGGCCAGCCCGCCCGAGTTCGAATAACCCCTAGGCTGCGTAGCGCGTCGGCGCTTTTTCGAACTCGTGCCGGCAACCGGCGCAGCAAAAGTAATAAGTGACGCCCGCGTGCGTCAGCGTGTGCTCGGCGGTTGCACGGCCCACCGTCATGCCGCAAACGGGATCGATCGCAGATGATGCCGGTGTCGTTTCGCGCGACTGCTCTTCAACCGCGCGCGCCGTCATCGCGTCCCGCCGCGCCTGAATCAGCGCGCCGAGAACCGATACCGCAATTTCGGCGGGCGTAACGGCGCCGATGTCCAGTCCCGCGGGCGCAACCACCGCTTCGACGCGCGCCGGCGCGTGGCGTTCGCGCAAATACTGTTTGAGCTTCGCCGCTTTGCGGCGGCTCGCCACCATCCTCACATAGCGCGCGGAAGTACCGAGCGCGGCTTCGAGCGCGTCTTCATCGCGCTTGCCCTGCGTCGCGACCACCGCGAAATCGCCATCCGGGTCGATGGACGAGAAATCCTCGAACATGCGCTCGGCGCCCGCGAATTCCGCGCGGTCCGCTCCCGGCGCGGCGACGCGCACGTTGAAGCCGGCGCGCGCGGCGAGATCAGCCAGCGCCTGCGCGACGGCCGATCCTCCGAAAATCAGCAACCGCGCGCGCGGCCGCTGCGGCGTTGCTTCGCTTCGCTCGCCAGTCTGCGCCCGCGAAAACGCTAATTTTTTAGCGCCTTCCTCTGCGTCCTCCGCGTCCTCTGCGGTTAGCTCGCTTTTAACCTATTACCCTTCGCGTCCTTGGCGTCCTTTGCGTTTCCAAATGTTTTTCCTAATGCAGTCCTACTTACTTATCCAACCCCAGCTTGTGGCACGTCTCCCACACCCGCCACGCCGTGTGCGGCATCGGCATGTGCGTCACTCTCAGGTGCGCGAACGCGTCGATCACGGCGTTGGAGAATGCCGGCACGCCGAGGGATCGGGGCCGGCCCGTTTGACCGGGCCGCAGCCGGTTAGGTCGCGCAAACCGGCGACATGGACTGCCGCATCGCCTCCTTGGCCACCTCGACGCGAACCTCCTCCGGAAGCTGCACGCCGTTCTTGTACGCGGTCATCTCGGCCAGGATCGATATTGCGATTTCGGGCGGCGTGCGGCTGCCGATGTAGAGCCCAATCGGCCCATGTAGACGCGCGATCTGCTCTTCGGTCAGATCGAAATCCCTCAGTCGTTCGCGTCGCTTCTGATTGTTCGCGCGCGAGCCGATGGCGCCGACGTAAAACGCGTCCGACTTGAGCGCCTCGGTGAGCGCCATGTCGTCTAGCTTGGGGTCGTGCGTGAGCGTAATCACCGCCGTGTGCGCGTCCGGTTTCATCTGCGCCACGACGTCGTCCGGCATGCCGCGCACGAGCGGCACACCCGGCACATCCCAAAGGTCGTTGTATTCCGTACGTGGATCGCAAACGGTCACGAGATAATCGAGACCTTGCGCGATTTGCGCAATGAATTTGGAAAGCTGCCCGGCGCCGACGATGATCAGGCGGTAGCGTGGACCATGAATCGTCACGAGGCGTTTGTCGTCGAACTGAAGCGCTTCATCCGCGCGCGCCGGGCGAAACGTGCTGCGGCCCGTCGCCATGTCGAGCTCGCGCGCGATCAGCTCGCGCTGTTCCAGCTTCTCGAGCAAGGTCTGCATCGGCGCCGGATCGGACAGCGGCTCGAGCACGACTTGGATCGTGCCACCGCACGGCAAGCCGAATTTGCGCGCTTCGTCTCCGCTCACGCCGTAGGTGACGGCCTCGGGCGTCGCGCCGGTCAGCGTATGGCTGCGCGCGCGGTGAATCAGATCGTCTTCGATACAGCCGCCGGACACCGAGCCGGAGACGAGGCCATCGTCGCGCAGCGCGAGCATCGCCCCCGCCGGCCGCGGGCTCGAACCCCAGGTCTTGGTCACGGTCACGAGCACGACTTTGTGGCCGCTCCCGAGCCACTTCACGCTGTTCTTCAGTACTTCCAGATCGACGCTGTCCATCTCAACCTCCTGCGGCGCGCATGTACCACACGCGACATCACGTCAGCGCGCGAAATAATAAATGATCACGGCCGCGATGGCCGCCGCCGCGACCCACCACCACGCTCGGTACCCGCTCGCGCCGGGTTTGACACTGCCCTTGCCCGGCGCCACGCCGCTCGCGCTGCTGGTCGCGGTCTCCCGCTTCGCGCCGAGCTGACCGGCGAAACGCGCGAAGAAATCATCGGCGATTTTTTTTGCTGCGCCGTCGATCAAACGCGAGCCGACCTGCGCGAGCTTGCCGCCAACTTGCGCGCTCACCGTGTACCCGACGCGCGTGCCCGTGCCGTCGGGCGTGAGATTCACCTTGGCGTTGCCTTTGGCGAATCCGGCAGCGCCGCCCTGCCCTTCGAACGACACCGTGTACGACGTCGGCGGGTTCAAATCGGCCAGCCGCATCTTGCCCTTGAACTTCGCGTTCACCGGTCCGACGCGCGCCGTCATCGTCACGTTGTACTCGGCGTCGGAAACCTTCTCCATGCTTTCGCAGCCGGGGATACAGGCTTTGAGAACTTCGGGGTCATTTAACGCCTTCCATGTTTGTTCGCGCGTAGCGGGAACTGACTGCGTGTTCGACATTTCCATCAAGCCAATTCTCCGGTTTGGATTGCCCGGCGCTGACGATGTCGCGAGCCGGCCCCGGCTAATCTACCGCAAAAACAAGCGTTCGCCTAAAGGCCGGGGCTCGGTCGGACGGGCTCCGGCGCGCGGAGGACGTCATCCGCCAGGGAAAGCACTGCCCAATCAATCTGACGGCGACTCGCCGGCGGCGTTGCGAATCAGGCGGTAGTTGAACCGAATGATATCGGCGAAATTGGCGATGGATATGCGTTCGTTGATCCCGTGGTAACGAGGCAGGTCTTCGACCCGCGCGCGCACGGGCGAAAACCGGTATATCTCGTCGGCGATTTCTTCCATATGGCGCGAGTCCGTCCGGCCAACGAGCAATCCTGGAGCCACGATGGCATCGGGGAAAATTTGACGAACCGTACGCGCGAGCACACGGTAGGATGGGACGTCGGTGCGCGAAACGCGGGAGGCGTCCGACACGATGCCTTTTACCGTCAGGGCGATATCATCGTCGTCGATCTCACGCTTGAGGTGCTCGAGCAGCTGTTCCTTCGAATCGCCGGGCAACAACCTTATATTTGCCACCGCTTGTGCGTACCCCGGCAACACGTTTTCCTTGTCGCCCGCCCGAAACGCGGTCAACGCCACGGTACTGCGGATCATCGCGTTCGTGGCCGCGCCGCGCTCCAGATCCCCTTTCATGAGCGGCGCAAACAGCCAGAGATTGGAAAAGAGCACGCGATTCAGTACATGCGACTCCGGCGCGAGCGTTTCGAACATCTCGCGGGTGGCCCCGCGTATCGCCGCAGGCGCCGGGTTGCGCTCGATACGCGCGAGCGCCGCGCTCATTCGCCCGATCGCCGTTCGCGCGGGCGGAACCGACGAATGTCCCGATGCCGTCGTCAGGCTCAGGACCACGTCGACGTAGCCCTTTTCCGCTACGCCGATGAGCGCAAGCGAGTTATCGAACCCCGGAAAAACGCCCTCGGTAATCGGCAAGCCCTCATCGAGCACGAACGCGAGCCGGACGCCACGCGCCCGCAGCGCAGCGGCGACCACGTGCGTGCCCCGCATTCCGCCCAACTCTTCGTCGTGCCCGAACGCCAAGTAGACGGTACGTGTCGGCCGGAAATCGTGATTCACGAGCAGTTCCACGGCTTCGAGGATCGCGAAGAGATTGCCTTTGTCGTCCCAGGTCCCGCGTCCCCAAATAAAGCCGTCGCGAATCTCACCACTGAACGGCGGCGCCTGCCATTGCGTCTCGGTACCGGGCGATATCGGCACGACGTCCTGGTGGGCCATCAGCAAGATGCCGCGCGCGCCGGCATCGGTCCCGGGCCAAGTGTATAGCAAACTGTAGTTACCGATCCGCTCGCGTTTGAGCGCCGCGTGCGCTCGCGGATAGCGCCGCTCGAGGTAAGCGTGAAGTTTGAGGAGCTCACCGGCGTCCGCGGGGTGGGCATCGTCGCGCGATATCGTCATTATCTGCACGCCGCCGGCGAGCCGTTCGGCGGCAGCATGTTCGTCGATTGCGAGCGGCTCGACTGCCGCGACCTGCGGTTGCCGCGACTCCTGGCGGACGGTATTGACACCGACGACGACAACGAGCGCGAGCAGCGCCATCGCGGCTATGCGCCGAAGTATCCGCCGGGCAGTCTTCACGGTCGCCGCCCGGTTGGACATAACTCGCTTTGTGGCCGAACCATCGTCATGGTCAAAGGCAGCATCGCCTCGACTGTGTCACAACAACGACTCTTCGTCGCCGATTGCTCCACCCTACACTTGCACCGACGATCTGAAACGAGACCTCCGCTACGCTCCACGTCTATTGCATGTGATAGTCAAGCACCAACGGGGTCGAATACAGATGATCGATATCGTCCTTCGCGAGTCGCTTGGACTTGTAGATCGACGGAACGTCGCGGGCGGTCACCGATGAGAAGCGCGGCTTCACGCCGCGCAGCATGGCGTCGTTCATTACAAGACAGCGCACACGCAGCTTCCAGCAAAGACGCACACGCAGTACCGGCAGAAATCGGAGAAACGCGTCCAGATCGCCGACGTAGAAAACCCGCCCGTACGGCTCGTAGAAGCGCCGGTGCAGCGCCTTGGCGATGAGGTAGCAGGAGCGAGCCTGCTCGTCCTCGACGCGCACGTGCAGGACGTTGAGATGCCGGTGATCGCGAAAAATTTCTTGGTCTCGTCCACGCAGCAACGGCTCGATGCGCGCCGGTTCGTACTCGATACGACACCGCGTTCTGAAGGTTGCAGGCGACGGCACCGGGTAGATGATTCGAAGGTGCGTCTCGAGATCGAAGAAACCGAATTTCTTCTGAATGTCCGCCACGCCCTCCGTCGGCGTCAAATTCGTGATCTCGTAGCCCTTCAGGGCCACGACCGGGAAAAACAATCGAAGGCTTTCGTTTCGATATTCGTCTTTCACGTACCAGCTATGCACTTCGCAAAACTTGTACTCCTGGTCCCGAATCCTGCGACGACTGAACATAAGGCCCATGTAGCCCACGATGTCGCCGTCCTTCTCGAGCACGTAACCGAAGTAATCCTCATCGCTGTTCCAATGCTTGACGAACATGCGCAGCCGATTCTCGCGCGGCAGGTCGCGCGAGTTGAGCGGCGAGCCGCGCAACAATCGATAGACCTGCTCGAAATCGCCGGCGAGCGCCTTGCGCACGATCGGCGCGGCGCTCGTGTCGCTGGCGACCGCGCTCATGCCACTTCCGACTCGGTGACGCCGAGTTCCTCCACGATGAAGCCGATCAGCGCCGCCACGCTGCTGAACGGGCTGACGCGCCGGGACACCGCTTTCTCGGAGGTAAGCGACACCGTCCGCTGCAATGTGTCCTCAATCGCCTCTTCGACGGCCGACAGAAAATTCACGAGCCCCATGGAATCGAACACGCCGTTGGTGCCGTAAAGCACCAACGCCTTGCCACGGCTCAGGTCGATCGGCGTCTCGCGGGTTTCATTGACATCCTTTAGCGCTTGCGTGATGAGTCGAAAAAGTTGATCTTCCATGATGTCCTCTCCAAAACGCAGGTTAATAAGATCACTCCTTGCCGAGCAGCCGTCGTAGCTGCCTCGCCAATTCGTCTTCGAAGCCAGGCGACAGCATTTCAAAATGATTGCAGTCGAGATCCAACAGATGGAACTGGCCGCGGGTGTGATTCGCCCAGGTTTCGATCGTCCGCGCCGCCCGGTTCCGGCGCGCCCGGAACACGATGATATCGGCGTCGACGATGCCGTCCGCGCGATGCTCCGCGTCGATGCGCATGTTGCGCAACACGATCTCGCGCAGCCGCGTGCGCACGTCGCCCCCCACCGGCGTCAGCAGACCGGCGTCGAGCAGGCCGACCAACTCCCGGTCGACGCGCGCCCGCGCGCGCGCCATGTCGAAGCCCGGATCGTTCTCCGGACTACCGTCGAGCAGAATCAGCGTCGCGCGAGCTCCCTCGCGTTCCATCCGCTTCGCCATCTCGAATGCGATCTTGGCGCCCATCGAATAGCCGATGAGCACGTAGGCGCCTTTCGGTTGGATTCTGTTGACTTCGTGCGCGAACGCGCCTGCCAACGCCGTTATCGATTCGGCGATGGCGTGGTCGTACTGCAAGCCGTAGCCGTTGAAGTCGGGCAACAGCTTGAGTGCGAGATTGCGATACACCGTGGCCGAGCCGGACACAGGCGGTATGAAAAAAAGGCTGCGTGCGCCGGGCGCCGGTTCGATCAGACGCAGCAACACGCCGTCGGCCGCTGTCGGCTGGTCGATAAGCGCCGCGAGTTCGCGCACCGTCGCGTAGTTAAAGATGTCGCGTAAGGATAGCTCCACGCCCCAGCGCGTCTGAATGCGCTGAAGCATCCGGATCGCGAGCAGCGAATGACCGCCGATCGCGAAAAAGTTATCCGTGATCCCGGTGGCCGCGCGGTTCAGCAACTCCCGCCAAATCTCGAGCAACGCGGCTTCCGTCGTCGTTTGCGGAGGCACGGCGGCATCAACAGCCGCTTCGCTCGCGCGATCGGGCTCGGGCAGCGGCAACGCGGCCGCATCGATCTTGCCGTTCACCTTTAACGGAAGGCGATCGAGCTTTACGAAAAACGACGGCATCATGTATCGCGGCAAGCGCGCGTTGAGATAGGCGCGCAGCCGCGACGCTTCGATCGGCGTTTCCGAGACAAAATACGCGACCAGCGTCATATCGCCGTGCACGACGATGCGGCGCGCTTGAACCGTCGCCTCCTCCACGCCCGGAAACGTAAGTAATTGATTGGTTATTTCGTCGAGCTCGATACGTACGCCGCCGATCTTCACCTGGCTATCGATCCGCCCGAGGTACTCGATCTCCCCGTTACGACTGAGCCGCGCGAGATCGCCGGTTCGATACAGCTGCCCGTCGGGAGACGACGGATCGGACACGAAGCGCTCTCTGGTAAGCTCGGGGCGATTCAAGTAGCCGCGCGCGACCTGGACACCGCCGATATAGAGCTCGCCCACGCTGCCCACCGGAACCGGTCGCCGACGTTCATCGAGAATGTGTAATGTCGTGTTCCAAACCGGCTCGCCGATGTAAACGACGTCCCCGCCGGGTCGCGCGAGAAAATAGCTCACGTCGATCGTCGCCTCCGTCGGACCGTAGAGGTTCATCACGAGCGCCGATGGAATTTTCACGTATGCCGCCGCCACCGTCGCCGGCGTAAGCGCTTCCCCGCTCGTGACGATCCAGCGCAGCGACTGCAGCTGAACGCGGTTTTGCGGCGTCACTGCGGCAAGAAATACGTTCAGCACGCTCGGCACGAAGTGCAGGCACGTCACGCCGTTTGCGGCGATGAGCCGCATTAGCGACGCAGGATTGTGCGCGCTCGCTTCGGGACACAACACCAGCCGCGCCCCGAAACAGATGGGCATAAAGATCTCCCACACCGAAACGTCGAAGGTGTACGTCGTCTTCTGCACGAACACGTCTCGCTCGCTCAATTCGAGTGCCTGCCATTGCCAAGCGAGACGATTGGCGAGACCGCCGTGCTCGAGCAGCACACCTTTGGGGTTGCCGGTGGTGCCGGATGTATACATGACGTACGCAAGGCGGTGCGGCATCAACAACCGCTGAAGGTTTTCGCAGGACTCGCGCTCGACATCCGCGTCGATATCATCGAGGTTCAAAACCGCGCACGGCGGTACCCCCGCCTGCGCGAGCGCCTGGGCATCGCTGATTACGACGACCGCCTCGCTGTCCTGCAGCAGGAACGCGATGCGCGTCGCTGGAAAATAGCGGTCGATCGGCAGGAACGCGGCGCCCGCTTTTACGATCGCGAGGAGGCTTACCATCATGCGCTCCGAGCGCTCGAGCATGACGCCCACGACGGCTTCGGAATCCCGCGCGAGAAATCGACGCCGCAAGTAATGCGCGAGACGATTGGAGCGGCGATTGAGCTCGCCGTACGTGCACGTCCGAGACTCGTCGATCACCGCAATCGCATCCGGTTGCTCGCGCACGCGCTGCTCGAACCAGCTCACCACATTGATCGCGGGCGGTAGCTCATGCCGCCTGGCGTTAAACCTGTCGAGAAACGCCCGATCGAAGATAGCGTGATCGAATTCGAGCTCCATGATCGGGCTGTCGAGCCCGTTCGCCAGACGCTCAATACCGCGGAGGTACTGGCGCGCAACCGATTCGACTCCGTATTCGCCCCAAAACGTCGCCTCGTAGTCGACGTGCACGACTACCGGCTGCGCGCCGCCAAAATCACGCACGTGCACGGTTAGCGGATACTTTTCGCCTTCGCGCGTAAGCGGTACCAAACGGTTACGGCAGCCGTCGAAAGGCACACCGATGTCGTGCTGTTCGAAGGAAAACACGACGTCGAACAACTGGCCGCCGTGACGGCCGAGCGCTTTTGACTGAGTGACGATATGGCTGAGCGGGTATGCCTTGTGGCGGTACGCGGCTTTCAGCCGTGCATTCAAACTGCGACAGAAAACGAGCACGGTCGCCTCGCTTTCGATCGTCATCCGGATCGGCAGCAGCCTCACACACAGGCCGGCCGCTTCGCGCAGCGCTGCGGACGGCCGGTTCAATACGGGGACGCCGAGACAGATGTCTTTCTGCCCGGTATGTCGCGCGAGCATCAGATACAACGCGGCAAGCAGCAGCGTGGCTGCGGACAGCTGGTGCATCGCCGCGACGTTCTTCAAACGTTCATATACAGCCGGATCGAGCGTCAGCTCGAGACGTTCGGATCGACGACGCCCCGCCGCGAGCGGCTCGTACACGCCCGCGGGAGGCGTGGCGAATTGGTCGGCCCAGTAAGCCGCGTCGAGGGTCGCACGCGCAGACGCAAGATAGCCGCGGTCATCGCAAAGTTGCCAGACCGGTGCCGTCGTCGGCGATTCGGGCGGCTCGCCGCCGTTGCGCAAACTGTTGTAACGATCGATCAGGCGCCGATAGAGGAGCAAGCCGGCGTGACCGTCGAGCAGGATGTGATGGCATTTGAAAACGAGAACATGGCGCTCGGGGCCGGCACGGAGCACCTGAAACCGATGCAGCGGCGCGCTGCCGTCCAACACGAACGGATCGGCGAACAACGCGTCGATGTAGGAATCGATGCCGTCGTCGACGTTCAGCTCACCGGAGAAATCGACGAGGATGGGACGACGCAACCGCAGCTCTGGGTGCACCACGATGCGCGGATCATGGTCTTGCACCGTCAAGCCGCTGCGCAACGTATCAATCTCCATGAGCAGTTGGCAGTAGACGTGTTCGAGCAAAACCACGTCCAGCGGACCGTCGACGTCGATGCGCCCGCCGATGTGGTACAGCGTCTCCTTCTGCAGCGGCAAGTCGAAGTAAATATCGCGCTGCGCCAGGTTGAGCTCGTAGTGTGCTGCGCTTAGGCGCCGCGCGACGGCCAAGGCGTCGGCGGCGCCCGAATGTGCGGGTACGGTTATGTTTCCATTAGTTTCCGCAGATACCCTTGACCTTCCATCCATGGACCTAATCCTGACTGCGCGTTGATATGTCCTGCTTTCCCTATACAGACAAACTGTGCTCCCCACGCGGCCGCGAACGCGCGGGCGCGCCCGAGATCCACGTAGGGGTCGTCTTCACTTGCAATAACTGTCGTGTTGAACCGCAAACGGGCGAGCGGCATCGGCGCGAAGCCACGCACCTCGGCCGGCGTATGCGCCGGCGAATCGACATCGGCCGGCGAAACCAGCAGCGCGGCACGCACTCGGCCCGGGCCGTGGCGTACCGCCCAATGCCCGACCAGGCTGCAAGCGAGACTGTGTGCGACCAGAACCACGGGCGCCTTCACGCGTTCGATCGTGTCCTGCAGCCGCGCGACCCAGCCTTGCAACTCGGGACGCTCCCAGTCGTCTTGCACGACGCGCGTCGCGCCCGGATAGCTCGATTCCCAATACGATTGCCAGTGCTCCGGACCCGAGTTGCCGAGTCCGGGAACGATTATCACGACAGGTTGCGTCATCACGTAGCCTCCGGGTACGGCCGTGACCGGCCATGGGTTGAGGGCGTTCCCTGCCGCAACACGGGCTTCCCTGCCGCTGCGAACTCGCTATACCTCATACTCCGCCCCAACGCCGTCAAACCGTAGTCGGCGTTGAATCGAAACCGGGGCGCCGTTCTTGTCGTATCCGCGCAGCAGCCCCGCTTCCATGAGGCGGACGACGATTTGCGAAGAAATGTCGCGCTCTTCGATCTGTTTAAAGCGGCGAATCAGCTCCTTGTAGCCGATCGGCTCCTGATTGAGCGACGCGAGGATCGAACGGTATTGCTCGTTCAACGGATACTTCTGCATACGGACGCCTTTCTCGTTCCCGACCACGAAGTACTCGCGCAGCTTGAACGTGAGCGGCTCCACTTTGTATATCGCATACAGGCGTACATCGTCGCCTTGCCAGTGCAGCCGTACGATCCGGTTGAGCGATTTCGTCAGCTGCGTGATCCAATTGAGTCGCGCGCCCGCCAGCTCGGCTTCGGTGAAATCCTCGGATAGGTTCTTGCGCAGATGCTGACCGATGCTGATCATGTTTCCCGAGCGCGACACGAACTCGTCGATCAGATCGCCCTCTTCGGTGTTGGTTGTCTGGCCGGTCAGCGACGAAAACCAAAGCTTATTTTCGAAGCGCTTGTCGGCGAGATTGCCGATTCGCCGCTTCGACCAGAACGGCGAGTCCGGCATAAGACGCGACGCGTAGCTGTAGAACGAAGCCAGAAACTCGTGGTATTGCGAGTACGACTCGCGATACGAGCGGTCGAACCAGCCGTGTACGCTCGCCTCCTTTTCGGGATGCCGCAATAGATAATCGATCGACGCCGCCGCGCAAACCGCCGATTGGGTTGCCAAATGCACGCCCTGCGAGAACAGCGGATCCGTGAAGCACGCGGCGTCGCCGCACATGAACACACGTCCGAAGGAAAACTTATCCGCGTCGTACGACCATTCGCGGATGATGCGCGTATGACTTTGCGGATGTTCGATGTCGACGATCGTGCTCACCTCCGGGGCCGCGGCGAGGCACTCGTGGAGAAAGGCGTCCTCGCCGATCTCCTTGAGTCGCGGCAGGCTTTCCATATCGACGACCGCGCCGACCGAGTATGTACCGTCTTTCAACGGTATCATCCAGATCCAACCATCGCGAAAGGTGATGGAGAACGTCGTTCCGTTCAAATCGCCCGTGAACTTCCGCGTCGCTCTGAAATAGTTCCATACCGCAAGGCTGCGATAAAACTCGTCGTAGCGCCGCAGCTTGTGCGCCCGCGCTATCAACCCGGCCTGACCCGAAGCGTCGACCAGAAAGCTGGCGGACAGGCGGCCGTGATCGGTCGGCGTGCGCCAGTCGACCGAAACGCGGCTGGCATCGGAGAGATCGATCTTTGCGATGTTGTGACCCATGCGCACGTCCGCGCCCGCATCGCGCGCGGCATCGAGTAACAAACCGTCGAATTCGGCGCGCAGCGCTTGAATCGCGTGATCGAATATCCAGGGCTCGGGACACGGCGTCGCAAACGAGAACGTCCAAGGCGCAGCATCCGCACCCCAAATGAACGTGGCCGACGGCTTGCGCACGAATCCGGCTGCGTTAATTCTGTCCATCAAGCCGAGACGCTGCAGAATCGACAGCGTGCCGGGCAAGAATGATTCGCCGATCTTGTACTCGGGCGCCGTGGCGCGTTCCAGCAGCGTCACCTCATGACCGAGTTTGCGCAGAGCCAGCGCAGCGACGCAGCCGGCGGGGCCGGCGCCAACCACGATTGCGGAACTGCTCATTGCCACTCCTCCGTTCTCGTCATTCCCTATTGCTGATCGATCGCGACCGACGGCGTGCCGTTGGCAAAGATGTGCGCCACCTTATTGATGTCACGATGGAAGTAAAAGGCGTTCTCGCCGATGTTGGCGGTCACGGTAGTGCCGGCCTGCACCTTGTTGCCGCTCCCGATGCGAATACGTGGGATAATCGCGGCGCTGATGCCGTAGAAGTTGTCGTCGTTCATTTGAACGTATCCGCCGATCTGCACGCCGGACGCGAGCACGTTGTTGTCGCCGACCTGCGAATCGTGGCCGACGGAACATCCGAAATTGAGCACGTTGTGATTTCCCATCCGCACATTCGCGCCGATATGACAATGCGGTCCGATGACGTTACCGATGCCGATGACGGCGCTTGAATCGATGGTCGCGCTCGGGTGGATGACGTTCAGGCTCGGCCAACCGCGCGTAAAATATTCGGCGAGGATGGCGGCACGTTTCGAGACATCGGCCATACCGAGGAGGAAGCGATCCTCCGCCGACAGCACGTAGCGCGATTCGATGCCGAGATGTACGCCTTCGCCGAAGACGTTGATGCTCTCCGGCTCCACGTCGAGGTAGCCCTTGAAGACGATCGCCTCACGGCGGACGTCGGTCGCCGCCCGAAAATAGCCGTAGATCTCGCGGGCAAACCCGCCTGCTCCGATAATCACTAGTTGTTCCATGACGCCTCGCCGGAATCCTGTCGAACGCTGTCCGCCGGCAGCGTTTTCTTGAAACGCGTCGAGTACGGAATCTGCTCGACGGCATAGACCCGCGTCGGTACCTTGTACGGATCCAAATTCGCTTGCGCGAATGATTTGATCTCTCGCAGAAGCGCCTTGCGCGCGGCTTCGTCCGGCGCGGCGAGCACGACATCGGCGCACACCGACTGTCCCGTGATCGCATTCGGTCGACCGTAAACCCGGCAATCGCGGACGAACGGGAGCTGCAGAACCACCGATTCCACCTCGGCAGGAAACACTTTTTCTCCGCCGACATTGATCAGCTCTTTGCTGCGGCCGCGAATGCGCAGATATCCGTCCTCGGACTGATCGACCAAATCGCCGGTACGGAACCACCCATCCGCGGTGAAACTTTCGCTGCGCGCCGCGGCGTTCAAGTAACCGAGTATCTGTCGACGGCTGCGCAGCCACAGCTCCCCGTCGACGATCTTGTACTCGATGCCCGCGTCGTCGAACTTCATGAACAAGCTGTCCGAAGAGCGCGACGCCGTATTGATGATGCCCGTCTCGCTGGTCCCGAACGTCTGGTGCAGCTTTACCTTCGGGAAGCGCCGCTTGAGCTTGTGCAGCAAGCTTTCGGGCATCGGTTCGGTGCCGTACGTGATCATTCGCAGCGAGCTCAAGTCGTAGCGATCGAGAACGCCGCTGACGAACAGCAAATTGAGAAACGTCGGCGACACGGGAAGCACGACAACACGGCGCCGTTCGACCAGCGCACATACGCTTTCCGGCGTTCGTTCGTGCGGTAGCGTGGCCGCCGCACCCATCGCGAGGACCGAAAGCAGCGTGTTGATTCCACCGATATGATCGAACAGCAGGAACAACAGGATGTTCATCTGCTTCGGGCGCCTCGCCAAATAGGCATCGGCGAGATTGTCTAGATCGTGCAACATCGCTTTCGGCCGCCCCGTCGTGCCGCTGCTGAAGAGGACGAGTCCGGCGTGCGATTGGTCCCGCAGCCGCTGAATCAGCGGCTGCGGCGCGCCCGCGGGCTCGCGCGCACGCACGCCGCTCGCGTCGATTACGAATTCCGGATCGGCGGCGGTAATCTTGTCCGCCATCTCCTTCTGCTGCTCAACGGTGTTCAGCGCAACAATGTTTCCGTTTTGATACAGCGCCAGCAGTAGCGCGATGTTGTCGAACGAATAGTCCCCTTGCAGAAATACCGTCGCCTTCGGCGCAATGCCGGCGACATCGAGGCGCGACTGTTGCCGGCGTATCGTCTCCCCCAGCTCCACGTAGGTTTGCGACGACTCCGCGGTGTAGAGCGCCGGCCGGGCGCCGAAGCTGCGTACGCGCTCGATGAATGGCTTCGCCGTCACGGCACGATTCCCCCGAGATAGATCGTTTGGCCGGTGATGAAGCTGCTCGCCGGACGCACGAGAAAATCAACGACGTTGATCAGATCTTCCATGGTCCCCATGCGTTTGATCGTCTGACGATCGATGAGCCGGTCGATCAGCTCCTTCGGCACTGTACGCGTCATGCTCGTCAGCACCGGCGTCGGTCCGATTGCGTTGACCGTAATCCCGTAGGACCCGAGCTCCTTACTCATGATTTCCGTCAGATTGACCACCGCGGACTTCGTTGCCGAATAGGCCGCCGCTCCTTCGAGGCGCATCGGCACCGCGACGGAGGAGAAGTTGATAATTCGTCCCGACTCGCTTTTCTTCAAGAGCTTCGCCGCTTCTTGGCTGCAAACGAACGTTCCCGCGAGATTCGTCTCGTAGAGACGCGTAAGCGTCGCTTTCGGTGTGAGCAGGACGTGGTTCATCGACGCCTCCGCGGCGTTATTGATGAGCACGTCGAGTTTCCCACAGCGCGCGCGTATAGTGCGGAAGAATGTCTTGACGGCGCTTTCTTCCGCCACGTCGAGGAGATGATGGAAGTAATTTGCGTGCTCCAAGGTCGATTCCTTACGGCTGCATCCGAATACCGTATGTCCGTCGCCGAGGAAATGCTCCGCGAGCGTTCGGCCAATTCCTTTGCGCGTGCCCGTGATCGCAACAATCACTTCAGTCTCTCGATAGCGTCGCCGTCAAAGCTCCGCGCTGCCGTATCGCGTTGGTGCTATAAACGACGCAGAAGACGAGGCCGAGCAAATACGACGGCGCGATCGTTGCAACGATATGCGGTGTCCCCGCCAACCAGTGCGCAAGGGCAAATACAGCAGCGAGTAGATTCAGCGGAACGATAACAGCGGCCGCGAAGTAAAGCGGCGAACGGCCCAACGCGAGAATCGCGCTCATGGCAAAGGCGAGCGTCGAAGTCGCGAAGAAGCTCAGACCAAATTGCGTCGCCGCGGATAACAGCGCCTGCCAAAACGACACGTGATAGTTCACGACGAACGCCCACGAACCGTAAAGAAGACCCGATGCGCCTCCCCATACTATGGGCGCACGGCCGTCGCGTGATCTTGAATTACTGCCGGAGAAACCTATCGCCATCCTGGCAACCCTACGTGCGTCCTGCACGTCTTGCTTCTGCGATGAAACGAGAAACTTTCACGCGTCCTACGCCGAAGCAGCTCGGTGAGAGCGCAAGAAGTATACGAGCAACGACGACGCCTAAACAAATATTTTCGAAGAGCTACGCGTCGCATGTCGAATACGAATAGCGTGCATACGCGAAACTGCTGCGAGTGCCACGCATGTTTGCGTGCGGGATGAAAAAACGGAACTCGCGCGTGTGTCGTTCGCACGCATGCACAACATTGGGTCGTTGATCGTCTCCGATTGTTCCCGTGCGGATTCCGAGATGCGATTGGACCGCGCGATCTGGAATTTATCTTCTCAGCAATCGCGACGACGCCGTCCGCAAGTCATGCCCGCTCTGGCCGCACTGGATCTAGAAAACGGAATCGTTGGAAGACGTGCTGGCGGTGGACTTGAGAACGGAACGGACGCGGCAGTGCGCTCTTACGACCAGGGTTCGAAACCCGAGATTCCGGCGCCGCTCTCGATCAAGCGGCGGCGACGGATCGCACCCGCACTGCGCGCGGCCCGCCGGCGGCGAGCGCTTCACCGAGCTGCTCCAGGCTCGCCAGGTTATGCACGGGTAGGAACAAATCGACGTACGGCAGCATGGCGCGGATTCCGGCCGGCTTCGCTTCGAACCTATCGTAGCGCAGGAGCGGGTTCAGCCAAATAAGGCGTCGGCAGGAGCTCGCGAGCCGCTGCATTTCCGCCGTCAACCCTTCGCCGGCGTCGCTGTCGAGGCCGTCGCTGATGAGCAAAACGACCGCACCCTGGCCGAGCAAACGCCGGCCCCAACGCTGGTTGAACTCCCTGAGACACGCGCCGATACGCGTGCCGCCGGACCAATCCGCAACGACACGGGAAACGGCGGTGAGCGCGAGGTCGACATCGCGTTCACGCAGATAGCGCGTGATATTCGTCAGCCGCGTGCCGAAAAGAAACGTGTGCACGCGGTCGCGGTCGTTCGTCACCGCATGCACGAAGTGCAGCAGCATGCGCGAGTAGCTTTCCATCGAGCCGGAAATGTCGCAGAGCACGACGAGCGTCGGATGGCGCATCTGCGGCGCGCGCCGCGCGAGCTGCACCACGCCGCCCGCCTGCTTCACCATCTGCTTCATGGTATTGCGCAAATCGACCTGACCGCGCGCTTCGCGCCGCAGCCTTCGCGACGGCAACAGCGGAAGCGGCAGGCGCAGATCGCGCAGCACCGTCTTCGCCTCTTCCAGCTCTTCCGACGTCATGCCGGCGAAATCTTTGCGCTGCAACACCTCGCGCGCCGAGACGGTGAAGCGTGCGTCGCGCTCGAGCTCGGGCGGCAGCGTTTCGGGCTTCGGAGGCATCAGCGGTCCGCCCGGGAACAACGCGCGCGCGACGCGCTCGGCGAGCTTTGGCCGTTCCATTTCGACTCGCCGCAGACCGCCCATCATTCGCAGCAATTCCTGCAGCATGCGTTCAATGCGATCGGGATCGCGCCAGAATGCATCGAACGCCTGGTCGAAAATTTCCTGATGCTCGTGTCGATTCACGAGCACCGCCGACAGCGCATAGCGGAAGTCATCGCCGCGCTCGATACCCACCGCTTGCACCGCGTTCAACGCGTCGATGACTTTCGCCGGCCCGATCGGCAACCCCGCGCGACGCAGCACTCGCGCGAAGTGCACGATGTTGTCGGCGAAGCGGCCGGTATTTTGTGTCATGTCAAATTTCTATATTAAAGAAATTTCACCGCGGAGGACGCAGAGGACGCGGAGGAAAAAACTAATTTGAATCTAACCGCAAAGGACAAACGGTATGAGAGAGTAAATCATCTTACCTTCGCGTCCTTTTCAGCAGTTTATCTACCTTTGCTTTCCTCTGCGTCCTCCGCGTCCTCTGCGGTGAACTCGCTTTTCTCTCCTTGGCATCCTTTGCGTCCTTGGCGTCCTTTGCGTTTCAAACACTCTTTAACAACCTCTGCGTACTCCGCGTCCTCTGCGGTGAACTCGCTTTTAACCTTGACCCATTGGCTTGCTTTGGCCGCAGCAAGACATTCAGCTTACGAAGCACGTGCCACCTCGGCGCGCGCCTCTTCGACCAGTCGCGCCGCCGTCGCGGGATCCGCCTTGGCGATATCGTCCTGATACTTGAGCACCACGCCGAGCGTGGTCGCGACCGCTTCGGGGTCGAGATCGGCACGATCGAGCGCGGTGAGCGCGCGCGTCCAGTCGAGCGTCTCGGCGACCCCCGGCAGCTTGTACAAATCCATTGCGCGCAGTCGCGCGACGAACGCGACGATCTCGCGCGCGAGCCGCTCGCCCGCCTGCGGTACTTTACGCCGAATGATCTCGAATTCGCGCGTCTTGTCCGGGTAGTCCACCCAGTGATACAGGCAGCGCCGCTTCACTGCGTCGTGAATCTCGCGCGTGCGGTTCGAGGTGATGACGACGATCGGCGGCGTCTCGGCTTTGATGGTGCCGAGCTCGGGAATGCTCACTTGAAAATCGGATAGCACTTCGAGCAGGTACGCCTCGAACGGCTCGTCGGTGCGATCGAGCTCGTCGATGAGCAGCACCGGCGCCCCGCCGGCGTCCGGCCGCAGCGCGTCGAGCAACGGGCGTCGGATGAGGAAGCGTTCGGTGAAAATATCCGCCGCGAGCTTCTCCTTGCTCGCCCCGCCTGCCGCTTCCGCGAGGCGGATCTCGATCATTTGCCGCGGGTAGTTCCATTCATACACCGCGTTCGCGACGTCGAGCCCCTCATAGCACTGCAACCGGACGAGGCGCCGGCCGAGACCGCGCGCGAGCGCTTTCGCGATCTCCGTCTTGCCGGTTCCCGCCTCGCCCTCGACAAAGAGCGGACGGCCCATGCGCAGACTGAGAAACACCGTGGTCGCGAGACGCCGCTCGGCGATGTAGTCCTGAGCGGCCAAGAGGCGTAAAACGTCGTCTACCGAGGTGGGCATTTGCAGAATCGTCATTCGAAGAAAACCTGCGCTTGTCGCCGGACGTCGCGTCCGTACTACGGCCCTAAGTGCTCGAGCACGATCTTAAGTGCTCCGAGCACGGTCTTGAGTGCTCAAACGGAGCACGATCTTAAGTGCTCGAACCGGATCCTACGTTCGCTGATTACGATATCACTTCTGCTCCGCCGGCACGATCCGCAAGGCGGGCAAAGAGGCGTCGCATACCGGCGTGCGGACCTTTTTAGTCCTCGCCCCCGCTTGCACGATGACGGGCAGCGACAGCATAATGCCGGCTATTCAGTGACCGACCCGACCATGAGACACCGTACGAACCCGACGCTCTCGAACTTCGCCGCCCGCGCGCGCCGAATTGCCGTCGTCGTACGACTGTCGATCGTAGGCGCTGCCGCGCCGACGCGGGCCCAGGCGACACTGACGTAAGGCTTCACCAGCCAAGTTAGATCCCAAAAACCCCGCCGGCGCGCTGCCCGGCGGGGTTTTTATTTGCCCACCGGTCAGCCTCGGCGAATAACTGAGGAGATAGGCAATGCAAATGAACGGTGCGCAACTCACGATCCGCTTGCTCGAACGACGAGGCGTGCGGATTGTCGCGGGCATCCCCGGCGGCGCGATCCTTCCCATCTACGACGCATTGGCGCAGGCACCCGCGATCCGCCACGTCTTGGCGCGCCACGAGCAGGGTGCGGGCTTTATCGCGCAAGGTATGGCCCGCGTCACCGGATTACCCGCCGTATGCATGGCGTCTTCGGGACCCGGCGTTACGAATCTCCTCACCGCCATCGCGGACGCGAAGCTCGATTCCATACCAATCGTTGCGATCACCGGCCAGGTCCCGCGCCGAATGATCGGCACGGACGCGTTTCAAGAGGTCGATGCCTACGGCCTCTCGGTTTCCGTCACGAAGCACAACTTCCTCGTCAGCTCGGCACGCGAGTTGCTGGACGTGATACCGCGCGCGTTCGCGATCGCGACCGAAGGCCGGCCAGGACCCGTGTGGATCGATATTCCGAAGGATGTCCAAACCGAAACGATCGACGTCGATGAGCTACCCACGGCATCCGGGGAGACGCGCACGCCCACGCCGACGATCGATCGGCGCGCCGTCGAAGAAGCGGCCGCGCTGATCAATGCGGCCGAACGTCCGGTGCTTTATTTGGGCGGCGGCGTGATCCATTCGCCCGGCGGCGCGACGTGGGCGATGGCGCTCGCCGAGAAAGCAACGCTGCCGACGACGATGACGCTGATGGCGCTCGGCGCCCTCCCCGCCGATCACGCGCTCTCGCTCGGCATGCTCGGCATGCACGGCGCGCGCTACACCAACCTCGCGATGGAAGAATGCGATCTCCTCATCGCCGTCGGCGCGCGCTTCGACGATCGTGCGACCGGCGACGCGAAGCGCTTCTGTCCGGCCGCGCGCATCGTGCACATCGATATCGATCCCGCCGAGCTCGGCAAGATCAAAACCGCCGATGTCAGCATCGCGGGCGACGTCGCGACGACCCTCGCGGCGCTGTTGCGTCGAATCGAGCCGCGCAAGCGCGATACCTGGCGCACGCGTATTGCCGCGCTCAAGCAGGCGTATCCGCTCGTCATGCCGGGGGCTGACGATCCATTGGCGCACTATGGTCTCATTCGTGCGGTGGCGGACGGCGTGGACGATTCGGCCATCATCACGACCGACGTCGGTCAGCATCAGATGTGGGTCGCGCAAGCGTATCCGTTGCGGCAGCCGCGCCGGTGGATCACGTCGGGCGGCCTCGGCACGATGGGATTCGGGGTGCCGGCCGCGATCGGCGCCGCGCTCGCCGCGCCCGATCGTACCGTCGTCTGCTTTACCGGCGACGGCAGCTTGCTGATGAACATCCAGGAACTGGCGACCGCCGCCGACGAAGGCGTGAATATCAAGATCGTGCTGATGAACAACAACTCCCTCGGGCTCGTGCATCAGCAGCAGGAGCTGTTCTACGGCAAGCGTATCTACGCCTCGCTCTACCGCACGCAGACCGACTTCCTCGCCGTCGCGCGCGGCTTCGGTATCAGCGCGGTGGATCTCGATGTCGCCGCCGAACCGCGCACCGCGTTGCGAGCCGCGTTGTGCACGCCGGGACCCTGCCTGATCCATGCGAGCATCGACACGCACGCCAAGGTGTTTCCGATGGTGCCGCCAGGCGCGGCCAACCGCGAGATGATCGGAGGTCTACTGTGAGCGCGATCGCCGTTGAAACGTCGCCGAACATCGTGTTGGAAATTACGGTGAACAACCACGCGGGCGTCATGCTGCACGTGTGCAGTCTGTTCTCACGCCGCGCCTACAACGTCGAAGGCATTCTTTGCATGCCGGTCGGCGACGGCTCACAAAGCCGCATCTGGCTGCTCGTCAAGACGGATCGCCAGATCGAGCAGGTCGAAAAGCAGCTGCGCAAGCTCGAAGACGTGCGCGACGTGCGCCGCCATGGCGCGAGTCACGAGGTGTTCGTGCGCCTGGAGGAGTTCTTTCGTTGAAATATTTTTAACCGCAGAGGACGCGAAGGAGGACTTAGTAATGAATTGTTAACCGCAGAGGACGCGGAGGACGCAGAGGAAAGCAACGACAGGTTAATTCCAACGCAAAGGACGCCAAGGACGCGAAGGAGCAAAAGCTTAAAAGCGAGCGAACCGCAGAGGACACGGAGGACGCAGAGGAAAGCAACGACGGTTAATTCCAACGCGAAAGACGCCAAGGACGCGAAGGAAGGCGAAAAAATAATGGCAGGTAGCTTGTGTAGCCCGTAGCCCGGATGGAGCGAAGCGGAATCCGGTAAAAAACTACGCTGCGCCGGAAATCAATCGACGCGAAGATAGAGCGAGATTGCTTCGCTTCGCTCGCAATGGCAGGGGCGTGTCTGTCATTGCGAGGAGCGGCTGTTGCGACGAAGCAATCTCATCAAACGGCGAGCTTCGTCGTCCGAGATCGCGCTTTTTATTTCTATCTTCGCTCTTTCTCTTGCTCTTCCTTTGCGTCCTTGGCGTCCTTTGCGTTTCAATTTTTTACTGCTTTCCTCTGCGTCCTCCGCGTCCTCTGCGGTTCATTCATCCGCTTGGCAGGGCTCCTTGCCCTCCCCGGCTCGCCGGGGAGGGATGGCACGGGATCCGCAGCTTACTTCGCGGACGCCTGCGCGACGGCGCGCGCGGTGAGCACCGTAATCAAGTGCGCGCGATACTCGGCGCTCGCGTGTAGATCCGAATTGAGCCGCGAGGCGTCGATCTTGATCCCCTTGACCGCATCCGGCGAGAAATTCTTCGCGAGCGCCTGCTCCATCGCGGTCGCCCGGAAGACGCCCGCCGAGCCCGCGCCGGTAACGGCAACGCGCACTCCGGTGCCGGTATCGGCCACAAATACGCCGACGAGCGCGAAGCGCGACGCCGGATTGCGGAACTTGATGTACGCCGCGCGCTTCGGCGTCGGGAAGCTGACCGCCGTGATGATTTCATCCGGCGCGAGCGCGGTTTCGTACATGCCTTTGAAGAAATCGTCCGCCGCGATCGTGCGTTTATTCGTGCGAATCGCGGCGTTCAGCCCGAGCACGGCCGCGGGATAATCCGCGGCCGGATCGTTGTTCGCAATCGATCCGCCGATCGTGCCCATGTTCCGGACTTGCCGGTCGCCGATGCCATTCGCGAGATCGGCGAGCGCCGGAATCGCTTTGCGCACGTCGGCTGACTGCGCCACCTCGGCATGACGCGTGGTTGCGCCGATGGCGATGTTGTTTCCGTCGCGTTTGATGCCGCGCAAGTCCGGAATGGCGCCAACGTCGATCAAGTGCTCCGACGAAGCGAGCCGAAGCTTCAGTGCACCGACCAGACTCTGGCCGCCCGCAATCAGCTTTCCTTGCGATTTCGCGAGCAGCGCCGCGGCGTCGCTCACGCTCTTCGGACGATGAAATTCGAATGCGTACATATGCTCTCCTTTATTCGAGCCCCCACCCTAACCCTCCCCCGCTCGCGGGGGAGGGATTGGGAGGGGGGTAGGTTTTACACGAGAGTCAACTGTATTTCTCAAGCCGCCTTGGTTTGCTTCGCCTGCTGAATCGCCTTCCACACTCGCTCCGCCGTCGCCGGCATGTCGAGATGTGTGACGCCTAACGGCGCGAGCGCGTCGATGATGGCGTTGATCACCGCGGGCGGCGCACCGATCGCGCCCGCTTCGCCGCAGCCTTTCACACCGAGCGGATTGTGCGTGCAGGGCGTGACGTGCGTGCCGACCTTGAAGCTCGGCAGATCGACGGCGCGCGGCATCGCGTAATCCATATAGCTGCCGGTCATGAGCTGACCGGTGTCCGGGTCGTAGACGCAGTTTTCGAGCATCGCCTGCCCGATTCCCTGCGCGAGCCCGCCGTGAACTTGGCCTTCGACGATCATCGGGTTGATGATATTCCCGAAATCGTCGACCGCCGTGAAGTTCACGATATCGACCACGCCGGTGTCCGGGTCCACATCGACTTCGCAGATGTGCGCGCCGGCGGGATAGGTGAAGTTGGTCGGATCGTAGAACGCCGTTTCGTCGAGCCCCGGCTCGAGCTTGTCGAGCGGATAGTTGTGCGGCACGTACGCGGCGAGCGCGAGCTGCGCGAACGGCACGCTCTTGTCGGTGCCGGCAACTCGAAACACGCCATCCTTGAACTCGATGTCGCTCTCGGCCGCCTCGAGCAGATGCGCGGCGATCTTTTTGCCCTTCGCTTCGATCTTATCGAGTGCCTTCATCAGCGCGGCGCCGCCCACCGCGATGGAGCGCGAGCCGTACGTCCCCATGCCAAACGGGATACGCCCGGTGTCGCCGTGCACCACGTCGACGTTCTCGACGGGAATGCCGAGACGCGCGGCGACCACCTGCGCGAAGGTCGTCTCATGCCCCTGCCCGTGACTGTGCGATCCAGTGAAGACGGTCACGCTGCCGGTCGGGTTCACGCGAATCTCACCGACTTCGAACAGCCCCGCGCGCGCCCCGAGCGCGCCCGCGAGATTGGACGGCGCGAGCCCGCACGCTTCTATATAAGTAGAGTATCCGAGGCCGCGACGCTTGCCGCGCTTCTCCGCCTCCGCGCGGCGCGCGGGGAAACCTGCGACATCGGCGAGCTTCTCCGCTTTGTCGAGACAGGCGGGATAGTCGCCGGTGTCGTATACGAGCGCGACCGGCGTCTGGTACGGGAATTGAGTGATAAAGTTGCGCCGCCGAATCTCCGCCTGGCTGATGCCCGTCTCGCGCGCTGCCGCCGACACGAGCCGTTCGAGCACGTACGTCGCCTCCGGCCGCCCGGCGCCGCGATACGCATCGACCGGCGTCGTGTTGGTGAACGCCGCGTCGACTTCGACGTAGATCGCCGGCGTCGTGTACTGCCCCGCGAGCAGCGTGCCGTACAAATACGTCGGCACCGATGAGCCGAAGGTCGAGAGGTACGCGCCGAGGTTCGCCACAGTGTGCACGCGCAGTCCGACGAACTTGCCGTTCTTATCGAGCGCCAGCTCCGCGTGCGTACGATGATCTCGGCCGTGCGCATCCGTCAGGAACGATTCGGAGCGCTCGGCCGTCCACTTGATCGCGCGATTGACCTTTTTCGACGCCCATACGAGCACCGTCTCTTCGGCATATAAAAAGATCTTGGAGCCGAAACCGCCGCCGACGTCGGGCGCGACCACGCGCACCTTGTGCTCCGGCAGGCCGAGCACGAACGCCGTCATCAGCAGCCGTTCGACGTGCGGATTCTGGTTCGCGACATACAGCGTGTAGCCGTCCTCGGCGCGGTTGTAGGCCGCGACTGCCGCACGCGGCTCGATGGCGTTCGGGATCAGGCGATTGTTGATGATGTCGATCTTCGTGACGTGCGCCGCCTTCGCGAATGCGGCGTCGGTCGCCGCCTTGTCGCCCAACGACCAGAGATAACAGCGGTTGCCGGGGGCGAGATCGTCGTGCACAGCCGGCGCGCCGGGTTTCAGCGCTTCCACCGGATCGACCACGGCCGGAAGCACCTCGTATTCGACTTCGAGCCGCTCGGCGGCGTCTTTCGCCTGCACATATTGCTCCGCGATGATCACCGCAACCTGATCGCCGACATGGCGCACCTTGCCTTGAGCGAGCGGCGGATGCGGCGGTTCCTTCATCGGCTGACCGTTAACGTCTTTGATCAGCCAGCCGCACGGCAGACCGCCGACCTTGTCGGCGGCGAGATCGGCGCCGGTGAAGACGGCGAGCACGCCCGGCATTTGCAGCGCGGCGCTCTTGTCGATGCGGACGATCTTCGCGTGCGCGTGCGGCGAGCGCACGAAATACGCATATGTCTGCCCGGCCATGCTCACGTCATCGGTGTACTTGCCGAGCCCGGTCAAAAAACGTTGATCCTCTTTACGGCGCACCGATGCACCGATGACGGAACCCGTAGCTTGTTGAGGCGCATTCATGTCACACCCCCTTCATGTTCGCGGCGCCGACCTGCACCGCGCGGACGATGTTGTGATACCCGGTGCAGCGGCACAAATTGCCGTCGAGACCTTCGCGAATCGCTTCCTCGGTCAGCGTGCCGTTGCCGTTTCGCTTCACGAGATCGATCGCCGCCATCACCATCCCCGGCGTGCAGAAGCCGCATTGCAGACCGTGACACTCCTTGAATGCCGCCTGCATCGGATGCAGATCGCCGTTGGCGCCGCTGATGCCTTCGATCGTCGTGATCTCCGCGCCTTCGAACTGGACCGCGAGCGCCGAGCACGACTTCACCGCATTGCCGTTGACGAGCACGGTGCACGCGCCGCATTGCGCGGTGTCGCAGCCGATGTGCGTGCCGGTCAGAGCAAGGTGCTCGCGGATGAATTGAACGAGCAGCATGCGCGGGTCGACGTCGGCGGCGACGGCTTTGCCGTTGACGTTGAGGGAAAGTCGGATGGTCATCGCCGTGGGTCCTCCTGTGTTTTGAAGCGTCCGAGATCGCGGGTGAGTTGGAGTCGTTGGAACAACGCCGGAGCGCCCGCCCAGGCGGAATAATCTACTCCAAACGGGGGGCGCGCGTCCGCAACCGTCACCGGCGTGACGGGTACGCCAACGCATCTCGAGGAGCGCCGCGACAGCGTACGAACGGGCCGGGCTTAATCCTTTGAGAGATTGCGGGATTGTCGCGCCGCGCACGGATTGCGGACGACGGATGACTTATTGTTATTGAAGATTAAGCGTCACGTCGCAGGTCGTGGCGAAGCCGGGGGTCTTATTGACCGTGAATCCGAGCCGGCGCACGAGCGCCAGCATCGCGGTGTTCTGTGAAAGCACCTGCCCTTCCATCACGCGGAAACCGCGGGCGCGAGCCGCGTCGATCAATACGCGCAGTAGACGCGAGCCGACGCCTTTACGCTGCCACGCGTCGGCGACGACGAGCGCGAATTCGCAGCTCTCGCCGTCGGGATTCATACTGTAGCGCGTTACCGCGATCTCCACTTCCCGCCCGTCCTGCTCGACGATGGCGACGAGCGCAAGCTCGCGGTCGTAGTCGATCTGCGTGAAACGGACCAACATCTCCGGGGTCAGCTGCTGCAGCGACTGCATGAAGCGCAGGTACTTCGACTCGGGCGAGAGGTTGTCCACGAAGGCGATTTCGATCTCCGCGTCTTCCGGCCGAATCGGCCGCAGCAGAATGTCGGTACCGTCCTTGAGCCGCACGTGCGAGACGAGATGGCTCGGGTACGGATGGATCGCGACGTGCGCGTAGCGCTTCGCCTGCGGCACGACCGGCGCGAGCGTGATCCGCGCGTCGAGGGCGGTGACGCCTTCGGCATCGGCCATCAGCGGATTGATGTCGAGCTCCTGCACCTGCGGCAGCTCGCAAACCAGCTCCGATACCGAGAGCAGCACCTGCTCGACGGCATCGATCCGCGCCGGCGGCAGGCCGCGGAAACCACCGAGCAATTGCGCCGCACGCGTGCGGTGAATCTGATTCTGCGCGATCAAGCTATTCAACGGCGGCAGCGCGATCGCGTGATCGCGCAGCACTTCGATCGCGGTGCCGCCGAGGCCGAAGCTCACGACCGGCCCGAACACGCTGTCGCGCGCGACGCCGATGTGGAGCTCGCGTCCGTCGCGGCGGCGGTACATGCGCTCGACGGTAACGCCGGCGATGCGCGCCTGCGGCCGCTGGCGTTGAACCGATTCGACCAGCTCGCGATAAACGACCGACACCGATTGCGGCGTCGCGACGTTCAGGCGCACGCCGTTGACGTCGGACTTGTGCGGCACGTCGGGTGAATCGATCTTGAGCGCGACGGGATAGCCGAGAGTTTCGGCCGCCGCCACCGCTTCCGCCGCCGACGCCGCTTTCATCACCGCAACGTGCGGGATCCGAAACGCGCTCAGCACGCCGTACGCTTCCACGCCGGTCAATACGGTGCGGCCCTGCGCGAGCGCGGCTTCGATGATCGTGCGCGCGCCGTCGATGTCAGCGCGGCTCTGCGGCCCAAGCGGGCCCGGTACCTGGCGCAGCAGTTCCTGGTTGTGCTGGTAGTTGGCGAGATACGCGAATGCCTCGACCGCGCCCTCGGGACTCGCGAACTCCGGAATTCGATGCTCGGTAAAAAGCGCGCGCGCGGGCAACACTTGCGTGCCGCCCATCCACGACGCCAGCACCAGCTTGCGACTGCGGCGGCGTTGCTCGATCACGGCTCGGGCCGATTCGAACGGATCCGTCATCGCCTGCGGCGTGAGCATGACGAGCACACCGTCCGTGTTCGGATCGCCGAGGCACGCCTCCACCGCCGCGGCGAAGTGCGCGGGCGGCGCGTCGCCGAGAATGTCGACCGGGTTTCCGCGCGACCAATGCTCGGGCAGCACGCGATCCAGCGCCGCAATCGTTTCGGGCGCGAGCGGCGCGACCTTGACGCCGAGATCGACCGCGCGGTCGGTCGCGAGCACACCCGGGCCGCCGGCGTTGGTGACGATGGCGAGCCGATTGCCGCCGACGCGGTGCTCGGCGGCGAGCAGCTGCGCCGCGGCGAAGAGCTGGCCGATCGTCATCGCGCGTACCGCGCCCGCGCGCATCAACGCCGCGTCGAAGACGTCGTCGCTCCCGACCATCGCGCCGGTGTGCGACAGCGCGGCGCGCGAGCCCTCCGCGTGCCGACCGGCCTTGACGACGACGACCGGCTTGAAGCGCGCGGCAACGCGCAGCCCACTCATGAACCGGCGCGCGTCGCGAATGCCCTCGACATAAAGAAGGATACCGCGCGTCGCTTCATCGAGCGCGAAGTAATCGAGCACGTCGCCGAAGTCGACGTCCGAGGCCTCCCCGAGCGATACGACGCCGGAGAATCCAACCCCGCGCACTTCGGCCCAGTCGAGAATCGCGGTGCAGAGCGCGCCGGATTGCGAAATGAGGCCGAGCGAGCCGGACCGCGCGGTGCTCTTGCTGAAGGTCGCGTTGAACTTCGCGCCCGGGCGCAGCAGGCCCAGACAGTTCGGACCGAGCAGACGCATGCGGAAGCGTTGCGCCTCGGCGAGCAACGCCCGCTCGAGCGCCTGGCCCTGCTCCTTCGCCTCGGCAAAGCCGGCCGAGTAGACGATCGCCGCCCGTACGCCGCGCCGGCCGCAGGCGTGGAGTATCTCCGGCACCGTCGCCGCGCGCGTTGCGATGGCGGCGAGATCGATGGGCGCGTCGATGTCCTCGATCGACGCGTGACAGCGCCGCCCGAACACCGTCGAGTACTTCGGGTTGATCGGATAAATCGCGCCGGTGAATTCGCCTTCGATCAGATTGCGCAGTACGCGGCCGGCGACCGAATCCGCGCGCTCCGAAGCGCCGAATACGGCGACGGCGCGAGGCGAAAACAACAGCTCTAAAAAATGCGGACCCATGTTTCGGAAGTTTGTAACAAATTCTCAGACCGCACACGACTTGTCACGCGCGCGCGATAGTGTCTCATTCTTATGACAACGCCGTGACAGGCGATGCATGCGAATCGTCCGACGTTGTCACTCAAGTTTTCGCGTGCCGCCGACAGCGCAGCGATTCGTTTTTAACTCGCATACGTCCGGTCATTCACCATCGGGCACAGCATGGGTTTTCGCGACGAACAAATAAAAAAATAAACGTTGTCGCTCAATGCGACACTAGCACGCTTTGAAGCAACACTTTACCATTGATCCATCTCTAACAGCCTTTCGGCTGCCAAACGACAAAGATCGTCAGCCGTAAGCACCGCTTCCGTTAATTCATGCCGTTGCAGCGAACGTTCACGCAAAGCGCGACGGTCGCGCTTTGCGTGCTGTGGGCGCGCTCTTTCCGACCCATGAGGGATCATTATGCCGAATAGCGCAATTACCACGACGCTCGAAACACAGGAGCGCGGGTTGCTCGATGAGTGGATGAAGGCGCAGCTCAGCGCGGAGACGATGCGCCGCGACTTGATCAAAGAGCCCGAACTGCGCGAGCAGTCGGGGCGTTTTCTCGCGGCGTTGCGGGAAGCCACCGCGAATGGCAATGTCACCGACATTCGCGCGTCCGAGTGGAGCGGCGTCAAGGACTTGCTGGCGCAGCTTTCGCGCAGCCGGGGGCTTCAGGGATTCACGCCGAGCGAAACCGCGACCTTCGTGCTATCGCTGAAGCAGCCGATATTCCGGCGCTTGCGCGAGCAGCAGAAAAGCGCGGAAGCGCTGGCCGATGAGTTCTGGACGCTCACGGTGTTGCTCGACAAGCTCGCGCTGTTCACGACCGAGGTGTATCAACAAAGTCGCGAGGAAATCATTCGCCGCCAGACGGAGGAAATGCTCGAGCTGTCGACGCCGGTGGTGACGCTATGGGACGGCATCCTCGCGCTACCCATGATCGGAACGCTCGACAGTGCGCGCACGCAAGTGGTCATGGAAAACCTGCTCCAACGAATCGTCGAAACCGGCTCCGAAATCGCCATCATCGACATCACCGGCGTCCCCGCCGTCGACACGCTGGTCGCGCAGCATCTGCTCAAGACGGTCGCCGCCGCTCGCCTCATGGGAGCGGACTGCATCATCAGCGGCATCCGCCCGCAGATCGCGCAGACAATGGTGCATCTTGCGGTCGATCTGAGCGACGTGACGACGAAGGCGACGCTCGCCGATGCCTTTTCTGTCGCGCTCGAACGTTTACGCAAGCCGACGGACATCGCGCCTCGGACCAACGGAACCCGTGCGCTCGCCCGGCATGGCACCGGCGTCCCGGCGCGCCGTCAGCCTTAACGAGAAATTTTCCGATATGGAAAGAATTCCCATTTTGCGGATGGGACCGTTCCTGCTAGTCACGATACAGGTCGATATGCATGATCGCCTGGCGATGACGTTGCAGGACGACCTGACGAACAAGATCACCAGTACCGGGGCCAAAGGCGTCCTCATCGATATCTCGTCTCTCGAAATCGTCGACTCCTTCATCGGTCGCATGCTCGCGAACATTTCCGCGATGGCGCGCGTGCTCGACGCACAGACCGTCGTCGTCGGCATGCAGCCGGCGGTCGCGATTACGCTCGTGGAGCTGGGACTGTCGTTGACCGGTGTCCGGACCGCGCTCAATGTCGAGCGCGGCATGGCTCTGCTCTACCGCTCCCTCGGCCTGAGCGACGTTTCCCCGGAATCCGAAGTCGCCGACGCTGCGGACGATGCCGGTCACACGAAGTGACACGTTCGCGGTGCGAAGCGAGCGCGACGTCGTCATGGTTCGGCAGGCCGTGCGTCGCTTGGCCGAGGAACAGCGCTTCAGTCTGGTCGATCAGACGAAGCTCGTCACCGCCGCGAGCGAAATCGCGCGCAATACCGTCGTTTACGGCGGCGGCGGTTCCGTGCGGCTGGAAGCGCTCGCGGACGGCGCGCGCGCGGGGCTGCGCCTCGTGTTCGAGGACGAGGGCCCCGGCATCGAAGACATCGAGCTTGCATTGCGCGACGGCTACACGACCGGCACCGGGCTCGGACTCGGGCTCGGCGGTGCGAAGCGCCTGTGCAACGAATTTCGGATCGATTCGAAGCCGGGGGCGGGCACACGCGTGACGATGGTACGGTGGAAGTAACAAATGACCCGGTCGATCGACATACCGATAGAAGACCCGAGCGCCGTCGGCGAAGCACGCCGGTTCGCACAAGGATATGCCCACGGTCTCGGTTTCGACGCGACAGAGACGGGCAAAGTCGCGCTAATCGTCACCGAGCTCGCCGGCAATATCGTCAAGCACGCGGTTCGCGGCGAGATGGTGTTTCGCCGGCTTCGCGGTCGCGTGCAAGACGGCATCGAAGTGCTCGCGCTCGATCGTGGACCGGGCATGAACAACGTCGCCGAGTGCATGCGCGACGGCTACTCGACCGCCGGCTCGCCGGGCACGGGCCTCGGTGCGGTCAACCGGCTGGCGCATCGGTTCGAGATCTACTCCGGACGCGAGGTCGGCACCGTCGTGCTCGCGCGCTTGTGGAATGGAGCGGCTCGCCACGCCGAGGGAACGGACATCGGTGTGGTGTGCCTACCCAAACCAGGCGAAGAGTATTGCGGTGACGGCTATAGCGTTAAGGCGGATGGTTCGCAGGAGCGTGTCCTGCTCGCCGACGGCTTGGGGCACGGCCCACTCGCCGCCGCCGCTGCCGACGCCGCTGTCGCCGCATTTGCGGATAGCGATCCGCAGCAGGACCCGTCGCAGACGCTGACGTTCGTTCATCACGTTCTGCGCGGCACGCGCGGCGCAGCGGTCGCGATCGCCGCCATCGATGCGGCGCGAAACATCGTGCACTATGCCGGCGTCGGCAACATTTCCGCAAGCATCATCGTGCGCGCTTCCGGCGACGTACGCCACCTGATATCGCAAAATGGGACGGCCGGCATCGAGGTGCGCAGAGTTCAACAGTTTTCCTATCCGTGGTCGAGTGGCGCGAGCCTGATCATGCACTCCGACGGGCTCGCGACGCACTGGCAGCTGTCGCGCTATCCGGGTCTGATGGCGCGCGATCCGGCAATCGTCGCGGGCGTGCTCTATCGCGACTTTCGCCGCGGTACCGACGACGTCACCGTGCTGGTGGTGCGTGCGCCCGCCGTGCAATGAGAACATGCCGATGAAAGACACCATCGCCGACAATCCCCTGCTGCAGCAGGAAATCCAGTTCGAGCACGATGTCGTCCTGACGCGCCAGCGCACTCGCCAGCTCGCCGCCCTGCTCGGCTTCGATCGGCAAGACCAGACGCGCGTCGCCACCGCGGTCTCGGAAATCGCACGCAACGCCTTCCAGTACGCCGGCGGCGGGCGCGTAACATTTACATTGCAGCGGACCGCCGAGAAGCGAACGCTCTTTACGATTCAGGTGCGCGACGAAGGCGCGGGGATTCCGCACCTCGCACAAATCCTCGGCCGCCAGTACACGTCGCGGACCGGCATGGGCATGGGCATTCTCGGTGCGCAGCGCCTGATGGACGATTTCCGCATCGAGCCGGCCGAACCCCGTGGCATGCTGGTCACGCTGAGCAAGCTCACACCGCGCCCCATCGCATCCGGCGAAATTCGCCGCGTCGTCGACGCGCTTGCGCGCCAGACGCCGCTGACCGCGCTCGAAGAGCTACAGCAGCAGAATTCCGAATTGCTGCGCACGCTTCAGGAATTGCGTGCGCGCGAAGCCGAGCTCACGCAATTGAATCGCGAGCTCGAAGACACCAATCGCGGCGTCGTCGCGCTCTACGCCGAGCTCGACGAGAAGGCGTTCAGCCTGTCGCGCGCGAACGACGTCAAGACGCGGTTCTTGTCCAATATGACGCACGAATTCCGCACGCCGCTGAATTCGATCCTGAGCCTCACGCGTCTGCTGCTCGACCGCGTCGACGGACCGCTGCTGCCCGAGCAGGAGAAGCAACTTGGCTACATCCGCCGCTCTGCCGAGACGCTGTCGGAGCTGGTGAACGACCTGCTCGACCTGGCCAAAGTGGAAGCGGGCAAAGTGCTCGTGCGGCCGACGGAGTTTCGCGTCGCCGATCTCTTCGGCGCCCTGCGCGGGATGTTGAAACCACTGCTCGCCGCCAACAACGCCGTCACGCTGGTGTTCGAGCCGGCCGAGCACGTTCCGCCGCTGCAGACCGACGAAGGTAAGGTGGCGCAGATACTGCGCAATTTCATCTCGAACGCGCTCAAGTACACGGAAGCCGGCGAGGTGCGGGTATCGGCCCGTTTGAGCGCCGACGACAGCGTGGTCTTCACGGTCGCGGATACCGGGATCGGCATCGCACCCGAAGACCAGGAACGCATCTTCGAGGAGTATTCGCAAATCGACTCGCCGTTGCAGCGCCGCGCGCGCGGCACCGGGCTCGGATTACCGCTGTCGCGCAAGCTCGCCGTTCTGCTCGGCGGCAATATTTTCGTTGAAAGCGAGGTCGGCAAGGGATCGATCTTCCACGCCGTGATCGCGCGCGAATATCGCGGACCGGCGGAGGTCGCGTACGTTCCCGACCTCACCACGAAACTCGACCCGGCCCGGTTGCCGGTACTGGTCGTGGAGGACAACCGCGAGGCGCTGTTCGTCTACGAAAAGTACGTCAAGGGATCGGGCTTCCAGGTGATTCCCGCGAGCACGATCGACGAAGCGAGCCGACTCGTGCGCGAAGTCGGGCCCATTGCAGTCATTCTCGACATTTTGCTGCACGAGGAAAGCACCTGGGGCCTTCTGGTCGACCTCAAGCGAAATCCGGCGACGCGCGACATACCGGTGTTCGTCGTGACGGTTATCGAAAACGAAGCGAAGGCGCTCGCGCTCGGCGCCGACGCGTTTCATCAGAAGCCGGTCGATCGCGCGTGGTTGCTCGGGAAGCTGAAACAGGTCGCCGGCACGCGACGCGAGCCGGGCGTGCTCGTCGTCGACGATGACGAAATCGCGCGCTACCTGCTCAAAAACGCGCTCGCCTCCACTCGGCTTCCGATTTCCGAAGCGCCGAACGGCGCGGAGGGACTGCGCCGCGCGCACGAAGAGAAGCCGGGAGCGATCATTCTCGATCTCGGCATGCCGGACCTCGACGGCTTCGTGGTGCTGGAGAAATTGAAGGCTGATCCGGCGACGCGTGAGATTGCCGTCATCATCCACACGGCACGGCCGCTCACCCAAGCCGAACGTTCGCGGCTGGCGGCCGCCACCGCGATCATTCCCAAAGAAAACCCGTCGCCCGAAGCGATGCGATCCACCCTCTTAGCCGCGCTCTCCGAGGCGGGCCTTTCCCCTGTGAATTGACGACGAGACACCGATTATGAATGCTGCTTCGATCTACGATTTAGGAAATCGAAGAAAACGTTCCTCCGGCGACACCGATTCGCAGCGCACGGGCGGCGCGAAACCGCTCGTGCTGGTCGTCGACGATGACGACGCTAACCGCTATTCGGTGACGCGCGTGTTGCGCGCGGCCGACTACGACGTGATCGAGGCGAACCGAGGTTTCGACGGCCTGCATCTCGCTCAGACCCGCAAACCCGGACTCGTCGTGCTCGACGTCGGGCTGCCCGACGTCATGGGCTGGCACGTGTGTCGCGAGCTCAAGCACGATCCGGCGACGTCGACAATTCCGATATTGCAGGTTTCGTCGACTTACATCACCGACCAGGATCGCGCTCGCGGACTGGACGAAGGCGCCGACAGCTACCTCGTCCATCCGATCGACCCGGACGTACTGCTGGCCACCGTGCGCGCGCTGCTGCGGCTGCGCACGGCCCATGAGGCGCTACGACGCACCGACGAGCGCCTGCACACGGTGCTCAACAGCGCACCGTTGATCGTATTGGCAGTGGATCGTCACGGTGCGTATACGCACATCGCCGGCAGCGGCCTGCGTCAGCTCAACGTTGAACCGCGGACGTTCGTCGGTCAATCGCTGTACGCGATGCATGCCGACGACGAGCGGTTCCTGACCAATGCGACGCGCGCGCTGGCGGGGCACGCGTTCGTCGACGACGTATGCTGGTTCGAGCGCTGGTTTCAGATTCAATACAACCCGCTGCGCGAACACGCGGGGCACGTCGACGGATTCGTGGCGGTTGCGACCGACATTACCGAACGCAAGAAGGCGCAGGACACGCGCGAAGAGCTGCTCGCGATCGTGGCGCATGATCTGCGCGCGCCAATTGCCGCGATGAAATTCGACATCGAGTTGCTGCGCAGACAGCTTGGCGGAAGCGTCGAGACGGGAACCTCGAACGAGGATGTTCTGAACCGGATGGACCGGTCGGCCGGGCGCGCGGAACGTCTCATCGGCGATCTTCTGGATCACGCCCGCATCGAATCCGGAACCTTCACCGTTCAACTGACACAAGAGGACCTGCACCGCCTGCTGCTCGAGTCCATCGAAGTCACGACACCGATCGCGCGGCAAAAAAACGTGGAGCTCGTCCTCGACATGCCCGCACCGATTTCCATCACCTGCGACGGACCTCGACTGACGCAGGCGCTGTACAATTTGCTCGACAACGCGGTGCGTTTCTCGCCGGCCAAAGGAAAGATTACCGTGCGCGCGACGGCGCAGCCGACGGAGACGGTTATCGCGGTGATCGACCACGGCGCGGGCATACCGGAGGCGCACCTTCCGCACCTGTTCAACCGCTTCTGGCAGGGCGGGACGCAGCGCAAGAGCGGAGCAGGACTCGGTCTGTCGATCGCGGCCGGAATCGTGCGTGCGCACGGAGGACGAATCTGGGCCGAGAGCAACGTCGGCGCCGGCGCGACGTTCTATATCGCGTTGCCCGCGAAGTAACGCCGCGTTCTTATCTCCGCCCTGATCGATCCTCGATCCACTCCTCGATCAACCGCCGCGCCATCACGCCTCGCGGCGGCAGGAGCGGCGCGTTCGACGGCTGCAGCGGGCGCGCGAGCAACGAGAGCACTTCGTCTCGATCGAACCAGCGGCCGTCTTCCAGCTCGCGCCGATCGATCTCGAACGCCTCGCCGGCGGCCTCCGCGATATAACCCACCATGAGCGACGTCGGAAACGGCCACGGCTGCGAACCGACGTAGGTGGCCGCGATCACGTCGATGCCCGCCTCTTCGCGCACTTCGCGCCGCACCGCCGTTTCGAGCGTCTCCCCCGGTTCGACGAACCCGGCGAGCGCCGAATAGAAGTTCGGCGGGAAGCTAGGCTGACGCGCGAGGAAACAGCGCTCGGCATGAACCACGAGCGCGATGACCACCGGATCGGTGCGCGGAAATTCCTCCCGCGTGCAGCCATCGCGGCTGCACCCGAGTTTGTGTCCCCCCTCGAGCAAGCGCATCGGCGCGGCGCACGATCCGCAATAGCGGTTGCGATTGATCCAATTGGAGAGATGTACTGCGTGTGCGGCGAGCTGTGCTTCGGCCGACGGCATCGTCGCCGCGGCTTTGCGCAACCCCATGTATTCACCGTCGTCCGTGATGCTGAGCGCCCGATCGTTCGCGGTGAGCGGCACCTCTTGTGGAATCACGGCGAAACGCGGTTGCCCGGCGAGGAGACCGAGAAAGGCGCTGGCGCCGGGATCGACGCCGAACGCGGCGAGATCGGCGGCCCGCAGCCAGGCAATGCGGGGCGGCGTTCCGCCTTCGGCCTTGACCCGCCCGCGCCGCAGCAACAGATAGCGCGCATCGGGCGCGTCACGCAACGCGCGGAGCTTCTGCTCGTCGAGACGCAGCTCACCCGCGCGGTCCACGCTCGCGTCGATGAAGTAAAGGCCTGTCGCGCTCACAGTGCGAACGTAAAATAAAACGACGCCGGCCGCAATCCGCACCCGGCCGGCGTTTCGCACAGAAGTCGGCGCGTTCCGCTCAGGATGTGAAGACGGACGTCTCCCGACGGACCGCCTGCTCGTGCCAATGCTTGATCTTCGCCAGGTGCTCCTGCTCTTCCGTCCTCGCGGTGCGGAAATTCTCCGCCATGCCGCTTTGGCCCATGTCCTCGGCGAGCACGATGAGCAGCTCCCAGCCGGCGTTATCGGCGAGCTCCACGACCAGCATGGCGTTCAGGCATTGCGACAGCGTGGTGCGCGGATCGTCGACGACTTGCATGAGGCCGATCGATTCCACCCCGACGACGTCCGCCCCCGGCGTTTGCGCCGTCGGGTCCGCGCCCAGCGACTCCATCGCCTCCGCGACCATTTTGAAATGCATGGTTTCCTCGTCACGAAAACGGGCGAGTTGCTCCGCCGACATGTCGCGGAGCTTGTCCGGCATCGCCTGATACTTGGTCAACAGCGCGTCGTACAGCCGCGTGCCGCTGCGCTCGAATGCCAAACGTTCTCCCAGCTTGTCGACCAGCACTTCGGGCCGACTGCCCATCATCTTCTGCACGCCGCTGCTGACGGCCCCCTGCAGCGTCCCGGGCACCGGCACCGTCCCGACCGGCTCAGCTTCGGTGATGTAGGTCGTGCGTACCGCTGCAATCCCCGCCCCGTCGCTCGCGCTCGTCCCGCTGCTGCGGACATCGTCCAGCATGTGGTCGACATCGATCGGCGACATCTGCACCCCGGTTTTGTTCGTACCCATCTTCGTGCGCGATTCCATAAACCGAACTCCTTGTTCAAACATTCGCGACTTTGCGCCGCAACTCGCCGCCCGGCACCCACTGATATCCCGCCGCCACCGTCTCGGTCGGCGACCCATCCGCGTTCAGCTGCTCGCGAAACGCCCGGCTCGCCTCGCTCTCTTCGGCCGACGGAACGAACTGCGTGCCCTTCGCCCGGAGATCGACTTCGTCCTTGAGCACGCGGCGTACATAGTCGCGCTGGCTCTTGTAAGGAAACGGGTCCGGCAGTTTGGTCGAAATGACTTCCTGCGGGTCGCGATGCTCGATGTTCTTGAACAGTTCCATGGCGTATTGGAAGTGTCCGAGCTCGTAGTCGAGCATCCGCTCCCAAAACGCCTTGATGCGCGGATTCGTCTCCTGCTGCACGCAGCCGTAGTAGTTGTACGCTTCCGTCGCCTCGTGCAGCAGCCACTTTTCCAGCCAGGTTTCGTTCGCGTCGATGATCGATTCGTACTGCGTGACGTGCTGCTCCTCGATCTGCGCGATCTCCGCATACACTTGGCGCGCCACCGGATCGGCGAACATCGGTCCGATATTCATGTAATAGTTGAGCGTCTGCTGCTCGCCCGCCATCAGCGTATAGGCATGCAGCTTCGTGAGCGGCTCCGCTTTCGTCCGGTCGTAACAATTACGCAATTCGTCTTCGGGCACGCGGTGCTCGACGGCGGTGGGCCGCCCGGCCATGATGTCGGTGTACGTCTGCAGGATGTTGTTCGCGTCCTTCCCCTCCACCCGGTCGAGCAGCGCCGAGTAGCGGTAAAGATGATCGAAGTCTTCGAGCAACCCGTAGCGATAAACTTGCGCGAGGTACGGATCGGGCTCCTGCTGCGCGATCGATGCCGTGACTTCGATCGCCACCTGCTCGTACGCGATCGTGGTCTCGAGCGGCGAGTGATCGACGCCGAGCAGCCAGTTCACCATCGTCTGCTGGAAGTGCTCGATGTAGCGAACGTTCGCGAGCGGCAGCTGCAGCTCGCGATTCGTCCGCGCGCAATTGTGCTGGAACATCCTCGCTTCGAACTCGATGCCGTTCATGAGAATCACGCGCACACGCGTGAACGCATCATCGTCGAGCTTGCTGATCGGTTTCTGGACCAGGTCTTTCCAGGTAAAGCGCTGCTGGCCGAGGGGCGTTCCTTTCGAATCGAATAACGATAGAGCCATAGCGGTCTCCTGTCCGAAATGGTCAAATAAATGCATAACCACCGACCGCACGGAACTGTGGCCGATCGGCCGAGCGCCGCATCTCCGGTCACGGCGATCGGGCACCTTGAATCAGCATGCAGAAGATTTCAATCAGGCATTCGCACGCTCACTGAAGTGCAACCCCGAGGTCAACGGAGATGAATGTCGAACAACTCATTGCTAATGAGTTCCCGCTCGCACCGGATCTCATCTATCTGAATCATGCCGCGGTCGCTCCGTGGCCGCGGCGCACAGCCGCCGCAGTGCAGCGTTTCGCGGACGAAAATCTGCACGAAGGCGCTGCGCACTACGACGCATGGAAGCGGGTCGAGAAGGCGACGCGCGCGCAGTGCGCGCGCCTGATCAACGCGCCCACGCCGGACGATGTCGCGTTCAGTAAAAACACGTCGGAAGCGTTGTCGATCGTGGCTCACGGCTTTCCGTGGAAATCGGGCGACAACCTCGTGCTGCCGACGGAGGAATTCCCGTCCAACCGGATCGTCTGGGAGTCGTTGCGCGCAAGCGGAGTCGAAACGCGCCTGGTGCAACTGCGAGGCGCGCCGGAACCCGAGCGCGCGCTCATCGATGCGATCGACGCGCGCACGCGTCTCGTATCGACAAGCTCGGTTCAATACGGCAGCGGCTTACGTCTCGATCTGGTGAGGCTCGGCGACGCGTGTCGTGCTCGCGGCGTTGCGTTCTGCGTTGACGCCATTCAAGGCCTCGGCGTATTTCCGCACGACGTGCAAGCGATGAAGATCGATTTCCTGATGGCCGATGCACACAAGTGGCTGCTCGGTCCGGAGGGAATCGCCGTATTTTATTGCCGCGCCGAGTGGCGCGACCGGCTCACGCTGCGTCAATACGGCTGGCACATGGTCGAGGACGTCGGCAATTACGATCGCACGGATTGGGAAGTCGCGCACGGGGCGCGCCGGTTCGAATGCGGAAGCCCGAACATGGTGGGCATCCACGCGCTCGCCGCGAGCCTCTCGCTGTTGCTCGAAATCGGCATCCCCGAGATCGAACGTCGCGTGCTCGCACGCGCCGAGCGACTTTTCCGCGGAATTGCGGCGCGTCCGAACCTCGAGCTTCTCACTTCGCCCGATCCCGGCCGATATGCGGGAATCGTGACATTCCGGCACCGGCACCGCCCAAGCCCCGACGTGCATGCGGAGCTGCGTGCACGTCAGGTCATTTGCGCGCTGCGGGGCGGCGGCATCCGATTTTCACCGCATTTCTATAATGATATAGAGCAGCTGGACCGAGCCCTGGCATTCGCGGAATCATAATGCCCGAGGCCTCGAACGTTGTCCGCGGTCGCACGCCGGCCGCGACACACGGAGGTGCAGCCGCGAGCGACGAGCGGCGTTATCACAACCATACTTTTGCGAGCCGAAATCGCGATAGGAGAGAACATGATCACCTCCACCATGCAACGGGTACCGCTCTCGATCAATCACTTCCTGGAGCGTGCGGGGAAACTGTACCCGGACTCGGAAATCGTCAGCCGCCTGCCCGACAAGTCGCTCAAGCGCCACCGCTTCGCCGATTTTTATCGGCGCGCGCGCCAGCTCGCCTCCGCGCTCCTCGCTGCCGGGCTCGAGAAGGGAGACCGCGTTGCGACTTTGAGCTGGAATCATTACGCGCACCTCGAGTGTTACTTCGGCATACCCGCCGCCGGCGGCGTGCTGCACACGCTGAACCTTCGCCTGTCTCCGGACGAGATCGGCTGGATCGCCAACCACGCGAAGGACCGCTTCTTGATCGTCGACGACATCCTGTTGCCGCTGCTCGAACAGTTCCGCGCACAGGCCCCGTTCGAGAAGATCATTGTGGTGCCGTTTAGCGGGCAACCGGTCGCCAAGCCATTCATCGATTACGAGCGCTTTATCGCCGAGGCGCCGGAAAAGTTCGACTACGTCCCGCACGACGAAAACGATCCGATCGCGATGTGCTACACGTCGGGCACGACCGGTCGCCCGAAAGGCGTCGTTTACTCGCACCGCTCGACGGTGATACACACGCTGGTCGCCAATCAGCCCGACTATTGGGGATTGGCGGCGAAAGACACGGTGCTGCCGGTCACGCCGATGTTTCATGCGAACTGCTGGGGCGTTCCGTATGCGTGCGCGATGCTCGGCGTGAAGACCGTGTTTCCCGGCCCGCATCTGCATCCGGGCGATTTGCTCGACTTGTTCGCCGCCGAACGCCCCACTTACGTCCTCGGCGTCCCCACGATCTGGCTCACCATGATGCAGTTGCTCGAGACACAGCCCGAGCGATACCAGCTTCCGCCGGGGATGCGCATGCTCGTCGGCGGCGCGCCCGTACCCGAATCGTTGATCCGCGCCTACGCACGGTTCGGCGCGCAGGTCGTGCACGGCTGGGGCATGACCGAGATGAGCCCGCTTGGGAGCGCCGCGTTCATCAAACCGGAGCTACAAGACGTCGACGACGATCAGCGCTTTGCGCGCTACGCGCTGGCCGGTGTGCCCGCTGTCTTCGTCGATATTCGGTTGATGGGGGACAACGGCGAGGCGCAGCCGTGGGACGGCAAGAGTGTCGGGGAGATTCAGGTGCACGGGCCGTTCATCACCGGAAGCTACCACCAGACGCCGCCTGAGCCGGAAAAGTTTACGCCGGATGGGTGGCTGCGCACGGGCGATGTCGCCGCGATGGACCCACACGGCTACATTCGCATCGTCGATCGCACGAAGGACATGATCAAGTCGGGCGGCGAATGGATCAGCTCCGTCGACATGGAGAATATGCTGATGACACATCCCGCCGTGGCGGAAGCGGCTGTCATCGCCGTACCCGATATGAAATGGGGCGAACGCCCGCTCGCGTGCGTGGTGCTCAAGAGCGGCAAGACCACGAGCGCCGACGAGTTACGGACGCACCTGTCGCAGCATTTCGCCAAGTGGCAGATCCCGGATCGCGTGGAGTTTCTCGAAACGATTCCGCGCACCTCAACCGGGAAATTCTGGAAAGTGAAATTGCGCGACCGGTACGTGCCGCGCGCAACTAAGGCGTAAGGGAATATCGGGTAACCGCAGAGGACGCAGAGGACGCGGAGGAAAACAAGAAAAGATTCGCTCTGCGATGGTTTCAGTGCGCGCAACGAAGAAATTCAATCGACTGCAGCGAACGCCAAGAAAAGCAAAAGAGACGAACCGCTAAGCACACAAAGGGTTGAAAGAGAAATGCCTCCCCTGACGTCCTTTGTGCACGTAGCGGTTAACCTTCACTTTCGCCTTCCTCTGCGCCCTCCGCGTCCTCTGCGGTGAAAACCATTTTTCAGCCTTGCAGTACCGGCTGCGCGGCGCCAAAGAGCGTGAAAAAATTGCGCGTCGTCCGCTCCGCCAGCGCCTCGAACGAAACGCCGCGCAGCTCGGCGACACATTCCGCGACACGACGCACGTAGGCCGGCTCGTTGGTCTTCCCCCGAAACGGCACCGGCGCCAGGTACGGCGCGTCGGTCTCGACCAGCAATCGATCGGCAGGAACTTCACGTGCAACTTCGCGCAACGGTTCGGCGTTGCGAAAGGTGACGATGCCGGAAAACGAGATGTAAAAATTGAGATCGAGCGCGGCGCGCGCCACCTCTCGGCTCTCCGTAAAGCAATGCATGACACCGCCCACCTCGCCCGCGCCCTCCTCGGCCATGATTCGCAGCGTGTCCGCCGACGCTTCCCGCGTGTGGATTATGAGCGGCTTACCGCTTGCCCGGGCGGCCCGGATGTGACGCCGGAACCGTTCGTGCTGCCAGTCGAGCGAGCCTTGGCTGCGGTAGTAGTCGAGGCCGGTTTCACCGATCGCCACGATTCGCGGATCCGCCGCGAGCGCCACCAGCTCTTCCACGGTCGGCTCCGCGCCGTCGCGTTCGTTCGGGTGCACGCCGACGGACGCAAAAATATGCGGATGCACGTGCGCCAGCTCACGAACCTGGGGAAAGGCTTCCATGGTCACGGACACGCAGAGCATGTGTCCGATCCCGTTGTCCCGGGCACGCCCGAGAACCGCGGGGAGATCGGAGATTAACGCGTCAAAATTGAGGTGGCAGTGCGAATCGACGAGCGGCGACACAACTCACATTGTGTGCGTCGGACGATCCGAGTTCAATGCGCCGCCGAGCAGGGCTTCGATCTTGTTGCGCGCAAGCCCAGAATCCTTCTCGCTGAACTGGACGCCGATACCCGCGGTACGGCCGCCTTGGGCGCCCTTCGGCGTGATCCATACGACGTGCCCGGCCACGGGGATTTTTTCTTTGCTTTCCATGAGGCTGAGCAACATAAATACTTCTTCGCCTAACTTGTACGGCCGGGTGTTCGGGATGAAAATCCCGCCGCCCTTTACGAACGGCATGTACGCCGCGTACAGCGCGCTCTTGTCCTTGATCGCGAGCGACAAGACTCCCGGACGCGGGGGTGGTACGGCACGAATCGGGGGACGGGATGGGTTCGAGAGGTCGACCATAACGCCCTTAAGTCTAGCCTATTCGGCGCGCGACATCGGACCATTGGAGGAGCATGTCCTCCAGTAAAAGGGTCTCGTCGAGGGGACTTGCGCTGAGCGCTTTCGCCTCAGAAATCACATCGAAAAACTGGAATAACACTTTAAGTTGTTTTGTATTTTTTTGGTCGCTTTCGGTCGCGATACGAGCGGCGAGATATTGTTGAAACCATTCCAGGCATCGCATCGCGCCGTAGCTTTTCCATCGCCCTGCGCACAACAGGGGCGATTCGGTTCCGTTGCGCAGCGCTTGGATATCCTTCATCACCTGGGCACGCTCCTTCACCTCGCCCGACCGCGAGAGCGCCAACGCCCGCAACGGCGCACCGCCCGCCGCTTCGAGGAGCGGACCTGGTTCGTCTACTCCCTGTGCGCGCAGCCAATCGATCGCCGGTTGCGCCTCGGGTGCACGGAACGGAAGCGCAATGCACCGGCTTCGGATCGTGGCCGGCAGCCGGGCGGCCGCGGGGGTAATTAAGAATAGAGCGCTGGCCGCCGGGGGTTCCTCCAGCACCTTGAGCAACGCGTTGGCGGCGTTAACGTTCATGGCTTCGGCAGGCTCGAGGATGACCAGCTTGCGTGCGGCGGTGTGCGGCTTCAGTGCGACAAAGTCGCGAATCATGCGCACCTGATCCACGGTGATCGTCGTGCTGTCGCCAAGCGTCGTGACCGAAAGCAAATCCGGGTGCGTGCCGACAGCGAACCGGCGACAGCTGACGCAATTGCCGCACGCCCCACCCTCTGCTGTCGGCGAACTGCAAAGCAGATACTGCGCAAAACGCCAGGCGAACGCACGCTTGCCTAGGCCGATTGGACCGTGAAACAGCAGCGCGTGCGGAAGTTGTGCCGGATCGCGCACGAGGCGCGTCCACAAGTCAGCGTGCCACGGATAACGTTCGCGGTACGCGGGGTCCGGTGCAACGCCGGAGGCTTGCTCTTCGGCCGCTTCAGCCATCGACGACGTCCTTCAGCGCCGCAATGATCGCCTCCGTTACGTCGGACGCGGGACGACTGGCGTCGATTCGGCGTATCCGCCGAGGTTCACGCGCGTGCGCGGCGAGATACGCCGCGCGCACGCGCTCGAAGAATGCCCGCTGCTCGCGCTCGAACCGATCCGGGGCACCGCGTTTTTGCGCCCGATCGAGTCCGACGTTCACGGGAACGTCGAGCAGTAACGTGATGTCCGGGCGCAACCCCTGCTGCACCCATGCTTCGATTTCGGCGATGCGCTCGACCGGAACGCCGCGTCCGCCCCCTTGATAGGCGTAGGTGGCGTCGGTGAATCGATCGCAGAGCACCGTCTTACCCGCGGCGAGCGCGGGTCGTATCACTCGCTGCAGGTGTTCCGCGCGTGCGGCGAATACGAGCAACACCTCCGCGGTCGGATCGATCTCACCGTCCGAGTGCAACAGAATGTCGCGCACGCGCTCACCGAGGCGCGTCCCGCCCGGCTCACGCGTCACCACGACTTCCCGTCCTTTTGTTTCAAGCCAGCGGCGAATCGCCTCGAGCTGCGTGCTCTTACCCGCACCTTCGCCGCCTTCGAGGGTGATGAACAGGCCGCGCGTCATTTCGATGGAGCCCGCACCGCGTTGTTCGGCTTGGCCGGCGGCGGAAACGGACGACCGCCGAGTTGATATTTGCTAACCGCAGCGTTGTGCTCGGCCAGCGTCGCCGAGAAAACGTGGGTACCGTTTCCGCGCGACACGAAATAGAGCGCCGGCGTGTCGGCCGGATGCAAGGTCGCGGTAATCGCGTCGCGCCCCGGCATCGCGATGGGCGTCGGTGGCAGCCCGGAACGCGTGTACGTGTTGTACGGCGTGTCGCGCCGCAAGTCCTTGAGGCGAATGTTGCCGTCGAACGCCGCGCCCATGCCATAGATGACCGCTGGATCCGTCTGTAGCTTCATCCCTTTACGAAGACGGTTGATGAAGACGGCGGCAATCATCGCACGTTCTTCCCGCCGGCCGGTTTCTTTTTCGACGATCGATGCGAGCGCCAATGCTTCATTCATGTTCTTGAGCGGCAGGTTCGGCGCGCGGCGCTCCCATTCGACCTTCAGCAGCGCCTCCATTCTTTCATGGGCGCGACTGAGCACCTGCGTATCCGTATGGCCCATCGAGTAGTAGTAGGTGTCGGGGAAAAACCGGCCTTCCGGATGCTCCCCTGCGTAACCCAGACGCGCCATAACCTCCATTGGCGACAGTCCGCTCAGCGTATGTGCGAGCTTCGGCGCCGCGTCGAGCTCGTGCATCATTTGCCGAAACGTCCATCCTTCCACGAACACCAGCGGATATTCGATGACGCGACCGGCGACGACTTGATCGAGCAATTGGCCGAGCGTGATACCCGCGTGAAAGCGATATTCTCCCGCTTTCAGCTGGCGGCTGCGTCCGGTCAGGTAGGCGACCCACGTGAACGTGTACGGTTCGCGCAGAACGCCGCGCTCCTGCAGCTGGTGCGCCAATCCGCGCAGCGTGGCTCCCGGCTTGAGGACGAAGATTTCCTCACCGGGTTGGAGCGGATGCCGCCAGGTCCACGCAGCGTAGCCACCGACGGCCACGAGAACCGCGACGATGGCGATCGACACGGTCGTTTTGAGCCTGCTCCGCAACGACGATATGCTCCGCACGACGTTCCGTCCGCGCGAACGCGCGGATCACTGCGTCTCGGCCGAACTATAGGTGATTTTACACGCCGGCGCCGCCCGGGCGGGCGGCGCCACACGGCGACCGGTTGCCGCCGCTTAGACCTTACGTAATACGAGCGTGCCGTTAGTCCCGCCGAAACCGAACGAATTCGAGAGCGCCACGGTCAATTTCATCTCGCGCGCGGCGTTGGGAACATAGTCGAGATCGCACTCCGGGCTCGGCTTCACGAGATTGATCGTCGGCGGTGCAACCTGATGGTACAGCGCGAGCACCGAGTAAACTGCCTCGACTGCGCCCGCGGCACCGAGCATGTGACCGGTCATGGATTTGGTAGAGCTGATCGCGAGGCGCTTCGCGTAGTCGCCAAACGCGGCCTTGACGGCAAGGGTCTCGGCGAGATCGCCGACCGGCGTCGACGTGCCGTGCGCATTTATGTACTGCACGTCGCTGGGATTGAGGCGCGCGTTGCGTAGCGCCACCCGCATGCAGCGGGCCGCACCCTCGCCTCCTTCCGGCGGGCTCGTCATGTGATAGGCATCGCCGCTCATGCCGAAACCGATGAGCTCGGCATAGATACGCGCGCCGCGTCGCTTCGCGTGCTCGTACTCCTCGAGCACGACGGCAGCCGCGCCTTCGCTCAATACGAAACCGTCGCGATCGACGTCCCACGGCCGGCTCGCCCGCTCCGGGTCGTCATTGCGTCCCGACAGCGCTTTGGCGTTGCCGAAACCGGCTATGCTGGTCGGCGTGATCGCGGCTTCGGCGCCGCCGGCAATCATGATGTCGGCGTCGCCATACTCGATCAGACGCCCGGCGTCGCCGATCGCGTGCGTTGATGTTGTGCACGCGGTGACGATCGATAGGTTCGGACCTTTGAGCCCGTAACGAATCGATAGATGACCCGAGATCATGTTGATGATCGACATCGGGACGTAGAACGGCGATACGCGGCGCGCGCCCTTTTCCTTCCACGTGAGCGTCGTGTCCTCGACAGTGCTGATCCCGCCGAAGCCGGACCCCATGTGCACGCCGATGCGTTCGGCGTTGGCCTCGGTCACTTCGATGCCGGAATCTTTGAACGCTTCGATCCCCGCCGCCATGCCGAGATGGCAGAATCGATCCATGCGCCGCGCTTCCTTGTCGCCGACGTATTTCGTCGGTTCGAAGTTCTTGACCTCGCCTGCGATTTCCGCAGGATAGCCGGTCGCGTCGAACTGTGTGACCCGGCCGATACCGCTTCGGCCGGCGACGATCGAGCGCCAATTCTCTTCGACCCCGATTCCGACCGGAGAGACGGCACCGAGACCGGTAACGACGACACGGCGTTGAGTCACGTGACGGAATCCTCGCGCGAGCTAATCAGATAGGAGTTGCCCGTGGAACGACGCCTCAGCGGCGCGTTCCACGGGTATAGGCGAAATCGGCGAACGCGTTCAGCGGGTGTGCTTGTTGATGTAATCGATGGCTTGTTGCACGGTCGTAATCTTCTCGGCCTCTTCGTCCGGAATCTCGCAATCGAACTCCTCCTCGAGGGCCATCACGAGCTCAACGGTATCCAGCGAATCCGCGCCCAGATCATCCACAAAGGAGGCATCAGGAGTCACTTCACTTTCATTGACCCCCAGCTGCTCCACTACAATCTTCTTGACGCGCTCCTCAACACTGCTCATGGCAAACAGTTCCTCCGAAGTGTGACTCGTTCCGGCCTATACCGCTTTCAATTGCAAGCGGAGGACTCGGGTGGGATGCCGCCTGCGCGGCTGATTCTGTAGAAAGACGGCTGCTAGTCGTACGCGGCCGCATAGATAACACACAAGCGTAACCTCGTCCAGCGCTCTTCTTCGTCAATTCATATACATACCGCCGTTGACATGTAGCGTTGCTCCGGTGATATACGCCGCCTGCGGTGACGCGAGAAAAGCCACCGCGTGCGCAACTTCGTCGGCGCTGCCGAGGCGGCCCAACGGTATTTGCGCGAGCAGTGCCTCCCGCGCCGCTTCCGGAAGCGCACGCGTCATGTCGGTGTCGATGAAACCCGGCGCCACTGCGTTGACGGTGATGTTCCGGCTTCCAACTTCGCGCGCCAACGAACGTGTAAATCCGATCATCCCTGCCTTCGCCGCCGCGTAATTGCTCTGACCCGGATTCCCGGTCGCCGCAACCACCGACGTAATGTTAATGATTCGACCTTTGCGTGCCTTCATCATCGACCGCAGGCACGCCTTCGTCATTCGATAAACCGATTTCAAATTCGTGTCCAGAATTTCGTCCCAATCGGACTCCGACATACGGAGCAACAAACCGTCCCGCGTGATGCCGGCGTTGTTCACGAGGATAGTAGGGTATCCGGGGCCCTTTTCCATATCCTCCAAAAGACCCGTAATGGCGCCCTCGTCGGTAACGTTCAGGACTCGACCGTCCCCCTTAATTCCATGCTCTTTCAAAGAGTTGGTTATCGATTCTGCGCCGGGGCCTGAAGTAGCAGTGCCGACGACGTATGCGCCGCTTCGACCGAGCCCGAGCGCGATCGCATGGCCGATACCCCGGCTTGCTCCTGTCACCAGAGCCACTTCACCTTCGAGCGCACTCATTGCCCCTCTCCCATCGCTTTCACCGCCGCCGCAACGTCTTTCAGCGCCGCGGGATCCTCGACCGCGAAGCACTGCACGTCTCGCGCGATGCGCTTGTTCAGACCGGTCAGCACTTTACCGGGGCCGCATTCGACCACCGCGCGCACGCCTTCGACGGCCATCTTCTGGATGATCTCGACCCAGCGCACGGGCGATGCGATCTGTCGCACGAGAATTCGTCGTATCGCCTCCGGCGTCGCAGCGGTCCCGACGTCGGCGTTATGAATAACGGGAATGATCGGCGCGCGGACCGTCACCGACTGCAACCGCGCGGCGAGCCGATCCGCCGCCGGCGCCATGAGCGAAGAATGCGCCGGAATGCTCATCGCCAGCGTGACGGCGCGTTTGGCCCCGGCCGCCTTCGCGCGTTCCATCGCGCGCGCGACGGCGCCCGCCGTGCCGGCGATAACCACCTGCGCGGGCGAATTGAAATTGACCGGCTCGAGCACTTCTCCCTGCGCCGCCTCGGCGCAAACGTTGCGCACCGCGTCGTCGGACAGCCCAAGCACCGCCGCCATGCCGCCCTGCCCCGGCGGAACCGCTTCCTGCATGTAACGCGCGCGATCGGCAACGAGCCGCACCGCCTCGGAGAAGTCGAACGCGCCCGCGCACACCAGCGCGGTGTACTCTCCGAGGCTGTGACCCGCCATGAGAATGGGCGTGGCGCCGCCGAAAGCACACCAGGTTCTCCACACCGCCACACCGGCGGTGAGCATCAGCGGCTGCGTGATTTCGGTGAGCGCAAGTTTCTCTTCGGGCCCTTCGGCAGCGAGCGACCACAGATCGTAGCCGAGCGCTGCGGACGCCTCGGCGAACGTCGCGCGAACTTGCGGATATTCGGCGGCGAGCGCGCCGAGCATCCCAACGGATTGCGAACCTTGTCCGGGAAATACGAAAGCGAGTTTCATGACTAATTCGAAGTTTTTCGCACTCAATACTTGAGGAGCACCGAACCCCACGTAAAACCGCCGCCGACACCCTCCATCAGAATCACGTCGCCGCGAGCAATCCGGCCGTCGCGCACGGCTTCATCGAGTGCCAGTGGAATCGAGGCCGCGGAAGTATTTCCATGGCGATCGACCGTGACCACGACCCGTTCCATCGGCAACCCAAGTCGTTTCGCCATCGCGTTGATGATGCGGATGTTCGCTTGATGGGGCACCAGCCATTTGACGTCCGAACGCTTCATTGCATTCGCTTCGAGCGCTTCGTCGACCACCTGGCCCAATACGTTCACCGCCAGCTTGAACACTTCGCTGCCCGACATGCACACGAATGCCTCGCCCGCGATGACTTTGTCGTAACACTTCGAGACGCCGCTCGGCACGTACAGCAACTCGATGTATCGACCATCCGCATGCAAATGCGAGGAAAGAACACCGGGCGTCTCCGAAGCGGCGAGCACGACCGCGCCGGCGCCGTCGCCAAAGAGCACGCAGGTGCCGCGATCGCTCCAATTGAGGATGCGGGTGAAGGTCTCAGCACCGACGACCAGCGCGCGCCGTGTCGAGCCCGAACGAATGAATTTATCGGCGATCGAGAGTGCGTACACGAAACCCGTGCATACCGCCTGGACGTCGAAGGCGGGACAACCGTAAATACCGAGATCGCGTTGCAGCAAACACGCGGTCGCCGGAAATACGAGGTCCGGCGTGGTGGTGGCGACGATGATGAGATCGATGTCTTGCGGCTGCAGCTGTGCCGCCGCGAGCGCGCGACGCGCCGCTTCCAACGCCATCGTCGAGGTCGTTTCCTCGGGGCCCGCGACGCGACGTTCGCGTATGCCGGTGCGCTCTACGATCCATTCATCCGAGGTGTCGACCTTCTTCTCGAGGTCCCGATTCGTGACGATTTGCGCCGGCAGATAACTGCCGGTACCGACGATGCGCGAATAGATCATGCCACCTGGCCTGTCCCGAGCATGTTGAGCAGTTCCGCGCCGATCCGCTCGGGCACTTGGTTGTGCACCTCGGAGACCGCTTCCATGATCGCGTGCTCGAATGCGAGCGCGTCCGCGCTTCCGTGGCTCTTGATGACGGTACCGTTGAGGCCGATGAAGGTGGCGCCGTTGTAACGCCGCGCGTCGAGCCGCTGACCGAGCGCGCGTAATGCCGGCTGCGCAATCAGCCCGGCGAAACGCGTCAGCCAGCTGCGCGTGAATTCACGACGCATGAAATACCAGATCATCCGCGCCAAACCTTCGCTCGCTTTCAATGCAATATTGCCGACGAAGCCGTCGCAGACGACGACGTCGAGATCGCCCGTATAGATGTCGTTTCCCTCTGCATAGCCGACGTAGTTCACGTGGCTCGCACGCAGCAGTTCGGCCGCTTTCTTGACCGTGTCGTTTCCTTTGATGTCCTCTTGCCCGACATTGAGGAGCGCGACGCGCGGACGCGGGGTGCCTTCCAGCGCCGTTACCATGATAGAACCCATGACTGCGAACTGCACCAGTTGTTCCGGAGTGCAGTCGACATTCGCGCCGAGATCGAGAACGTGGGTGTGCCCCCGCAATGCAGGAAGCGTTTGCACGATCGCGGGACGATCGATACCGGGAAGTGTTTTCAGAACGAAACGCGCGGTCGCCATGAGTGCGCCGGTGTTCCCGGCCGACACCGCCGCTCTTGCTTCGCCCTGCTTGACGAGATCGAGCGCAAGCCGCATCGAAGAAGATTTCTTCGTACGCAGCGCCTGTGCCGGCGCTTCATCCATCTCGATGACCTCGGGCGCATGATGCACCGCGAGACGCGCGTCTTCTCGCGCGTTTCGACGCGCGAGCTCTTCCGCAATTTGGTCGCGACGACCGACGAGGATGAGTTTCAGATCGGGCTGTTTGCGCAACGCCGCAAGCGCTGCGGCGACGACAACGCGAGGGCCGTGGTCTCCGCCCATCGCATCGAGTGCAATGGTGATCACGGCGCTATCCCCCACCGTGCGCAGCGCGGTTTACTCGCCGGAATGTTCGTTGCTCTCAAGGACCTTACGGCCCCGATAATAACCGTCGCGAGTAATATGATGACGGCGATGAGACTCACCGCTGGTCTTGTCGACTGCGACCGTCGGCTTCGACAGCTTGTCGTGGGACCGCCGCATGCCGCGGCGTGACGGGGGTACCCGGCTTTTCTGGACTGCCATTTAAAGCTCCTCGAATTTAAATGACCGACGGACTACTTGTCCGTCCGCTTCAACTTTTCTAGCACCGAAAACGGACTCGGTTTTCGCGGCTCGCGCCAACGAGGCTTTTCGTCAGGCGCGATCGAGACCGGACAGCGATCGGTAGGATGCATAGGCACCATTGGAACTTCGAGCAACAGCTCATCCTCGACGAGCGCCCCCAACGTAATCGGCTTCTCGATGAGAATGGCATCCCCCGCTTCGAGCAGATCCTCGCGTTCACCGGGCTTCAGCAGTACCAGGCGCGGTTCGCTCGTGATCTCCACGTCAACCCGCTCCATGCACCGCTGACAGAGCAAACCGGCGCGCGCCGTAATCCGGCCATGCATCACACGCAGACCGCCGCTCGGATCGTGCTCGAACTGCAGGTCCACGGTAACGGCGCCCTGCTCGTCCAAACACATCTCGACCAGCCGCCGCAGCCCTGCGAGTGGAAGCTCGCCGTTCAGGCGCGCTTCGGTGTCGGCAAGCCGGATCGGATCGATAATAGTAGACCAGCCGCCCCACATCAGGCGCGCATCATATAGTCGCGCGTAAAATGTGTCAAAACAAAGGATTCCGCGCCGCGCGCTTTGATTTCTCCGGCCTCAGCGGGCAAGATGGCGCCCCGTTTGTAAGGACTCCCGTATGTCGGCTTCGTTGATCCTCGCCTCTTCCTCGCCGTTTCGACGCGAGCTCCTGACCCGGCTTCGTCTGCCGTTCGAAGCGGCCGCCCCAGCGGTCGACGAAACGCCGCAAACCGGAGAATCGCCGGTCGCGCTGGTCGAGCGTCTCGCGGTCGCGAAGGCTCGGGCCGTCGCCGTGCGCTTCCCGAATGCGCTCATCATCGGCTCCGACCAGGTCGCGGTGTACGACGGCTCGATCGTCGGCAAGCCGCGCGATCACGCGGACGCGGTCAAACAGTTGCGCGCTGCGTCCGGCCGCAAAGTGATCCTCTACACCGGCCTGGCGTTGCTCAACAGCGCGACCGGCCGTGTACAGAGCGAAGTCGTGCCGTTCGGCATTCAATTTCGTGCGCTTTCGGACGAGCAGATCGAGAATTACCTTCGCAAAGAGCAGCCCTACAACTGCGCCGGGAGCGTCAAATCCGAAGGTCTCGGTATCGCGCTGCTCGAACGATTCGAGGGCGACGATCCGAACGCGCTAATCGGGCTGCCGCTCATCCGGCTCATCCGGATGCTGGAAAACGAAGGAGTGAAAGTGATCTAAGGAGAGGTGATTTAATTTTAATGATTGCTTACCGCGGAGGACACAGAGGAAACATAGCAACAGCTAAAACTTCTGTGTCCTCCGCCTCCTCTGCGGTGAAAATAAATATTTTCAGAGCTTCCCCAAATAGGCTGTCGTAGAAGAAACATCGGCAATCGCGGCGGCTCAATCTCGCAATCGCCTTCCCCGCTGTTTCCTCGCCTCCTTGGCGATGATTCAGCGCAGCACCGGCGTCCGGCCGACGATTTCCGAGGCGAGCGTGCTCGCCATCGTCGTGCCGATACGGCGAGCGAACCGGTCGAAGACGCCCTCGTGTTGAGTGAAGTCCACGATATCTTCCGCGCCGACAACTTCGCGCGCCACATACGCAATACTTCCAAGCTCATCCACCAGACCGAGCTTCAACGCCTCCTCGCCGGTCCAGTACAGACCCGAAAACATGTCGTTGCTTTCCTTGAGCCGTTTGCCCCGCCCCTGACGCACCCGCTCGATGAACTGCTGGTGCACGCGATCCAGTAACTCTTGCGCGTGCTTGCGATCGAACGCGGTGATCGGCGAGAACGGGTCGAGAAAACCTTTGTGCTCGCCGGCCGTGAGCAATCGCCGCTCGACGCCGAGCTTGCGCATACCATCGACGAATCCGAAGCCGTTCATCAACACGCCGATCGAGCCGACCACGCTCGCGCGGTCCGCGTAAATCTTGTCGGCAGCCGCGAGCGCGTAGTAACAACCGGACGCACAGATATCGGTCACCACCGCGTAAAGCGGAATCTTGGGATACTTCGCGCGCAGACGCTTGATCTCGTCATAGATGTATGCCGCCTGCACCGGACTTCCGCCCGGGCTATTGGCGCGCACGATCACACCGACGGTGGCTTTGTCTTCGAACGCGCCGCGCAATCCGGCCATGACGTTCTCTGCACTGGCGAGGCTGTCGGAGGAGATCGCGCCGTCCAGATCGACCAGCGCGGTGTAGCGCGATGCGAGACCGCGGCCCGTCAGGCTCTCACCCGATAACACGAGCAGCAGAAACAGAAAATAGATCGCGAAGAAAAGCTTGAAGAAGATGCCCCAGCGCCGAGCGCGCCGCTGCTCCGCCAGCGCCGCAAATGCGAAGCGCTCGAGCAGCTCGTGTTCCCATCCTGCCTTGCGCACCGGGTCGTTTGGGGATGTCGGCGGGTTACCGTTATCCATTACGCGATTCAAACCGTGTCGATGAAATAGACCGCGTTATTCTTCTCGATTACCGGTAGCTTGACCAGTCCCCCGTTACACGGAGCGCCGACGCAACGCCCTGTGTCGGGCGCATACAGCGCACCGTGCGTCGCGCAAATCAGGTAGCGGCTCTCGTGATCGAAGAAGCGGCCATGGTCCCAATCGAGCTCGACGCTGCGATGCGAGCAGCGATTCACGTAACCGTGCACGACCCCGGCATAGCGCACGACGAACGCCGAAACGTCGGCGCCGTCGCGCTTGATGGTGAAACGCACGCCGTCTCCGCCGTCGCGCAGCGCCTCGCTCGGACAGATCAACTGCTCGCCGGTTGCAGCCAATCGCATAAACCTCCAAACGAATCGAAGCAACCAAGCGGCTTGTGCGCGAGCAGGCGCTCGCGCTCGTGCGCGCCGTACGTGACCGCGACGCCGCCGACGGCCGCCGCGGCCGCCATCTGCAAGTCGTAGGTTGTGTCGCCAATCATGACCGCACGTTCGGCGGGGACACCCGTGCAGTCGAGAAGATCGTGCAGCATTTGCGGGTGCGGCTTCGAACGGGCCTCGTCGGCGCAGCGCGTCGCGCAGAAATAGTGCGAAATGGCCGTGTCGCGTAGCACACGGTCGAGGCCGCGCCGCGCCTTGCCGGTCGCAATCGCAAGCCGATACCCCGCGGCCGCGAGCTTATCGAGCCCCTCGCGCACGCCGGGAAATAACGGGGTTTCCGTGTTATCGAGATGAATAAAGTGACGCCGATAGCACGCGACAACCTGCTCTCGTACCGTATCATCGGTTCCGGGCAGCACCAGATCGAGCGCTTCTTTCAAACCGAGACCGATAATGTTGCGTATCGCGTGGTCCGGGGGCGGCGGAAGACCGGCGTCAGCCGCCGCGCACTGAAAACAGCGCACGATCTTCGCCGCCGAATCCATCAGCGTCCCGTCCCAGTCGAAAACGATCAGCTCATACGCCCGGTTCACGCAGCCGCTCCAGAACCGCCGCCAGTTCGGCAGGCAATGTCGATTTAACCTCGATTTTAGCGCCGGTGACCGGGTGCGCGAAGCGAAGGCTTGCGGCATGCAGAAACAAGCGGCGCAATCCCACCGGGCGCAACTCACGATTGAATTCGCGATCGCCATATTTATCATCGCCCGCAATCGGATGGCCTGCATGCAACGCGTGGACACGCGCCTGATGCATCCGTCCCGTATAGAGGCGCACTTCCACGAGCGTCGTTGGTCCGTAGAAACCCTTCGGCTCGAATCGGCTCTCCGCGGCCCGCCCCTCGGGACCGACGTCGACGTGGCGCTCGCCGCTGCGCGTGCGCTCTTGCTCGAGCGGCGCGCTGATATGACGGGCGCCGCCGCGCCAGCGCCCGCGCACCAAGGCCAGATAACGCTTCTCGATTTTTCCGTCTCGCAGCATCTTATGAAGCACGAGCAGCGCGGCCCGGCGTTTCGCAACGAGTAGGCACCCGGAAGTCCCGCGATCCAGCCGATGAACCAGATCGAGATCGCGGGCATCTTCGCACACGGCTCGAAGCGCCTCGATGACTCCAACCGCGACCCCGCTACCCCCATGGACTGGAAGTCCGGCCGGTTTATCGAGCACGAGCAAATCGTCGTCCTCGTAAAGGAAGCGTTCGCGCAGCCACCGGTACCGGTTCGGGTCCACCGTCGTCTGCCGCTCGCTCTGCCGTAGCGGCGGGATCCGAACCCGATCCCCGGCATGAAGCCGATAATCCGGTGTCGCGCGCCCGCTGTTGACCCGCACTTCGCCGCGCCTTAGGACCCGATAGATATGGCTCTTCGGTATCCCCTTCAGCTGACCGACCAGAAAATTGTCCAGCCGCTGGCCCTCGCGCGACTCGTCCACCTCGACGTAGCGCACGGCTTCCTTGTTTGAGGTTTTCGTCATTACACGCCTTCGCTGCTAATTGCCGCTGGATGGCATCGTTGATATAGTGCCAGCGTTGTATATTTGATACGGCGTGCTGTGCCGGCCGAAAGCCGCGCCAGACAGCCGAGAGAAATCTACGCCGTGCCGGACTTGCGTCCGGTGCCGTCCGGCAAGCCTAGCCAGGCGCTGCGAACGAAACGCTCTGCCTCGAGCGAAGCGTGCCGGGTAAAAAGGGTTTAGCGTCCCTCACCCCCTTTACTAGTAGGGATGCATAGCGATCAGACGCTAACGGGTTTTAGTCGCACCGGCAGGGTTAAGCGCCCGTCTACGAGACGACGTTGAGCTGCTTTCCCGCGTGGTGTCTACACTGCATCCGCGCAACCTGGCTGTGCCAGGCCCCGAGGCGTCGGGGATTTTACAATGAAAAGAATACTCTTTAATGCAACTCACCCGGAGGAGTTGCGGTTAGCGATCGTTGACGGCCAAAAACTCCTCGACCTCGACATCGAATCCTCCAGTTACCAGCTCAAGAAAGGCAACATTTATAAAGGGCGCGTCACTCGCGTCGAGCCGAGTCTCGAAGCAGCTTTCGTCGACTACGGGACCGAACGGCAAGGCTTCCTTCCGCTAAAAGAAATTTCTCGGACCTATTTCAGCGGATACGACGAAAAGACGCCGCTCGGGCAGGTGCGGATCAAGGACGTCATCAAGGAAGGCCAAGAACTGATTGTACAGGTCGACAAAGAAGAGCGCGGCACCAAGGGCGCGGCACTAACGACGTTCATCAGCCTGGCCGGCCGCTATCTGGTACTGATGCCGAATAACCCCAAGGGCGGTGGGATCTCGCGCCGCATCGAGGGCGAAGAGCGCGCCGAGCTGCGCGAAGCGATGGCACAGTTAAAAATCCCGGACGATTACTCTCTGATCGCCCGCACTGCAGGTATTGGGCGGACGGCCGAAGAGCTGCAATGGGACCTCGATTACCTCATTCACTTGTGGGACGCGATCACCAAGGCGGCCACGGAACGGGCGGCGGCGTTCCTGATTTATCAGGAGAGCAATCTCGTCGTGCGGGCGACGCGCGATTACCTGCGCCAGGACATCGGCGAAGTTCTCGTCGATAACCCCGAGATCTACGAGCGCATGAAGAAATTCATGCAGCAGGTCGCGCCGCAATGGCTCGATCGCCTCAAGCTCTACAAGGACGACATCCCGCTCTTCTCGCGTTTCCAGATCGAGCACCAGATCGAAACCGCCTTCTCGCGCGAAGTGCGCCTCGAATCGGGCGGCTCCATCGTGTTCGACAAAACCGAAGCGCTGGTCACGATCGACATCAACTCCGCGCGCGCGACCAAAGGCGCGGATATCGAAGAAACGGCGCTCAATACCAACCTTGAAGCTGCAGATGAAATCGCGCGCCAGCTCCGTCTGCGCGACCTCGGCGGCTTGATCGTGATCGACTTCATCGACATGACGCCGATGCACCATCAGCGTCAAGTCGAGAACCGCCTGATCGAAGCCCTCAAATACGACCGCGCCCGCGTGCAGGTCGGGCGCATTTCGCGTTTCGGGCTGCTCGAAATGTCGCGCCAGCGGCTGCGTCCGTCGCTTGGAGAATCCTCGAGCCTCGTGTGCCCGCGTTGCAGCGGCACCGGCCACATTCGTTCGGTTCAATCCTCCGCCCTTTCCGTGCTGCGCATGGTTCAGGAAGAGGCGATGAAGGAAAACACGGCCGCGGTGCACGTGCACCTGCCGATCGAGACCGCAACGTTCCTGCTGAACGAAAAGCGCGTGGAGATCAACGGCATCGAATCGCGCATCGGCACGCCGATCATGATCTTGCCGGACGAGTCGCTCGAAACGCCGCACTATCACATTCGGCGGCTGCGCATCGAGGAGTACGAGGCCGAGGCCGACATGCCGAGCTACGAGATCGAGATCGTCGAAGAGGAAGAGGAAGAAGCGCCCGCGCGCGCGACGCCGGCGGCGGAGACGCCGGTCATCGGTCCGCTGACGCACTCGATGGCTCCACCGCCGTCCGCGAAGCCGGCCGATTTCTTCAAGCGGTTTCTCTCGAAGTTCTGGCCGGCTAAATCGGAACCGAAACCGGTTGCCAGCCATGTCGAAAAAGCAGCCGCGCCTGCTCCGCGCCCGTATGCACAACGCGAGCGCGAGCGCGATCAGCGTCCACGCCAAGCGCCGCGCGGACAGCGGCCGGGGGAGCGCCCGACCGAGCGATCCGCTGGCGGCCAAGGTGAACCCGCGCGCAATCCTTCGCGTCCGGTACAGCAAAAAAGCGCGAATCCTTCCGAGGCCGCCGCCCAGCGCGAACGCCAAAATGGGAGCCGGCGCCGCGGACGGCGCGGGCGTCGCGGGCGCGGCAACGCGCCTGGACACGAGTCGGGACAACCGCGGTCGGAGAACGGCGCCCACGCACCACGGCATGAACGCGAAGCAGGAAACGCGCAACCGCCGCTGCGCGAACGTGAAATGGGGAACGCACCGGCTCGCACCGCGCCGGCGCCGAGCAACGGCAATGGACACGAGCCGCGGCACGAGCCGTATCGCGAGGAAGTGCATGATCGCGAGGAAGTGCATGCCGCCCCCGAGGCGGTACGGACTCCCGAGCCGTCGCCGAACGCGGAACGTCCGGCGCCTGCTCCCGCGATAGCGCCGGAACCTTCCGGGTCTTCCGTCGAGCTGGTGCAAGTGGAGACGCGCCGCGAACGCGGCGCCGATCCGGATCGCGTCAAAAGCGAGTAGGCTTTCCGCCGCCACGGATCGCGCTCACGCGATCCGTGGCTTGCAGTCACTCAGCGCGGCGATTCGAGACGTCGCCGAATTTCTCCCAGCAGTCCTTCTGCAGCGTCCTCGATGAGGTCGAGCACGCGATCAAATCCGCTCGGCCCGCCGTAGTACGGATCGGGCACGGCCCGCTCGTGGAAACGTTCCGCGTATTCGAGAAACAGCCGGACTTTGTGCTCGTGTCCTTCGGGACAGAGCGCGTGCAGGCGCTCGTAGTTATCGTGGTCCATCGCCAGCACGTAATCGAAGCGGCGCAAATCTTCGGCCGCCACCTGCCGTCCTCGTAGCCCGGTAATATCGATGCCGCGGCGCGCGGCCGCCGTCTGCGCGCGTTCGTCCGGCGCTTCCCCGATGTGATACGAATGCGTTCCGGCAGAATCGATCTCGATCTGCTCGGCGTACCCGGCCTCGTGCACAAGTTTCCGGAATACGCCCTCTGCCATCGGAGACCGGCAGATATTCCCCATGCAAACGAACAGTACCCTAACCATATTGTTACCAGCGCTCCATGGCGCAGCTTCCGAGACATGAATCAACCCCGGCCCGCACATCCGTGTGCCGGCGTTCGGCGGCGCGAATGCACGTTGCGCCGCTCCTGCGCGTGGCGCTCCGCGCGCGTCCTGCGCGCCCGCGCCATTGACACGTCCCTGTGTGGCACCCTGCGCCCGCGGCATTCGTACGTCCCTGTACAGCAAGTGCAAACATTCGCGAAAACTCCGCCTGTTTCTTCGCTGCGCTTTCCCTGCTTCGCTCGAAACCCAGGGCTCGCGCATCCTGCGCGGCCCGTTCGGCGGCGCGAATGCACGTTAAGTGCATTCGCGAAATCTCCGCCTCACCCATGCAGACGAACGGCACTTTGACGACCGAATCGGTTCGCATCCGTGTTCCGTGCATGCTGATTTTCTCGCTCACTTCCTTTTGAAGTACGCGCGCACGCGCTCGAGATCCTCCGGCGTATCGACGCCGTTCGGCGGTGCCTCGGCGGCGATACAAACCGCGATCCGCTCGCCGTGCCAAAGCACGCGCAACTGTTCGAGCTGTTCCGCTTCCTCCGGCGGACACGGACCCCACGCGCAGTAACGCGCGACGAAACCCGCCCGATACGCGTACAACCCGATGTGGCGCAGCGCCGCAACCGCCGTCTGCGCGGCGCCGCTCATGTGCGCACGCGGCCACGGGATAGGCGCCCGGCTGAAATAGAGCGCGTAACCGTCGGCGTCGCGCACCACTTTGACGGCGTTCGGGTTGGTCAGCGTTTCGACATCGGCGATCGGATGACAGGCGGTCGCCATCACGGCGCGGGGCTGGCGCGCGAGCGTTTCCGCCACTTCGCGAAGCAACGCCGGCGGCATCAGCGGCTCGTCGCCTTGAAGATTCACCACGATTTCCTCGGCACCGATCCCGCGTTTCGCGATCACTTCGCCGATGCGATCCGTGCCCGACGGATGCGCCGATGCGGTCATGCAAATATCCGCGCCGAAGCTCTCGGCCACGGCGCGGATGCGATCATCGTCCGTCGCGATGGTAATGTGGTCGGCGCCGCTCGCGCGCGCGCGTTCGTACACGCGCTCGAGCAGCGTCTTGCCCGCCACGTCGGCGAGCGGCTTGCCGGGCAGTCGCGTGGATTGGTAGCGCGCGGGAATGATGACGTGCATTAGATCGGGCCGCCTATTTCGGCAACTCCTCTTCCGGCACCTGCCGCGCCTCCTCTTCCAGCATGACCGGAATGTCGTCGCGGATGGGAAACGCCAGACGGTCGGCGCGGCACACGAGCTCGGATTTTGCCTTGTCGTATCGCAGCGTGCCCTTGCAGATCGGACAAACGAGTATGTCGAGCAATTTTCTATCCATCGGCAGGCTTTCCTAATCGGGCGAGTAACCAGTCGCCGAACGCGGGATCGAGATCCGCTTCGACGGCGAGATACCACCAATGATCGGCGGCGAAGCGCTCGCATTTTACCGCATCTTTTTCCGTCATGATGACATCGCGGCCGTCGGCAAACGGCAAATCCGCGCGTTGAAAACGATAGTGATCCGGGAACGCATGCTCGATTACGCCGACGCCGAGGCCTCGCAGCGTCCCGAAAAAACGCGGCGGATGGCCGATGCCCGCCGCGGCGTGTACGGTTCGGCCGCGGAACGCAGCGAGCGGCGCGGCACGATGAGGCGGTTGAACCTGCCGAAACTCGAGCGGCACGAGGCGCATCGGCCAGGCATCGCCGTTCCCGCCCCCCTGCCTGACGCGCGCGTCGACCTGTCGCAGACGCACGGCCGGCTCGCGCAGAGGGCCAGCCGGCAAGCACCGGCCGTTGCCGAGACCGCGGCTCGCATCGATAACCGCAATCTCGACGTCACGCCGCAGCCGGTAATGCTGCAACCCGTCGTCGCTCACGACCACATTGCAGCCGTGCTTCAGCAATTCACGGACGGCCCGCGGCCGGTCCGGATCCGCGATCACCGGCGCACTGGAACGTCGCGCGAGCAGCACCGGCTCGTCACCGACGAGCGATGGATCGGAATCGGCGCGAACGTGTTGCGGCCACGCACGCGCGTCGCCGCCGTATCCACGGGTAACGATGCCCGGCCGCCAGCCGCGCTCGCGCAAATAGCGTACAACCCACAGCACGAGCGGCGTCTTGCCGGTGCCGCCAACGGTAACGTTGCCGACGACCACGACGGGAACTGGAAATGCGATAGAGCGCCGCCAACCGGCGCGATAGAGATGACGGTTCAGCGTGACCGCGCCGCCGTACAGCCAGGCGAGCGGCGCGAGCAGACGGCTCACCACGCCATCCGTTTGCCACTCACGCTCTATCCAGCGTGCGAAGTCAGCCATGCTCTCGCTCTGAAGCGCTCGCGCCGACGGTGGAATATCCCGCCTTGCTTTCGACGGCGCGCGGCGCCGACGGCTCGATGTTATTGTTGACTGCTCACGCTTCGGCGAACTGCTGCCGATACAGACCGGCGTAGACGCCGTTGCGCACGAGCAGCTGCTCATGCGTGCCCGTCTCGACGATGCGCCCGCGGGAAAGCACGACGATACGATCGGCGTGCTCGACGGTCGAAAGCCGATGCGCGATGACGAGCGTCGTGCGGTTCTCGCGCAGCTTCTGCATTGCTTCCTGCACATAGCGCTCGGATTCGGTATCGAGCGCGGAGGTCGCTTCGTCGAGAATCAGAATCGGCGCATTCTTGTACAGCGCCCGTGCGATCGCGATCCGCTGGCGCTGTCCGCCCGACAAGCGGCTGCCACGCTCGCCGACGCGCGCATCGAGCCCACCCGGCAAGCGGCGGGCAAACTCGTACACGTAAGCCGATGCCGCCGCCTCTTCGAGGCGCAGCTCGTCGACATCATCCGCGCTCCCGTACGTGATGTTGTTGCGAATGCTGTCGTCGAACAGCATCGTTTCCTGTCCGACGATCGCGATGTGCGAGCGCAGATTCGCGAGCGTGAAGTCGTTCACGTTCACACCGTCGATGCAGATTTCCCCTTTCGTCACGCGATAGAAGCGCGGGAGCAGATTCGCGATGGTCGTCTTGCCGCTGCCCGATGCGCCGACGAGCGCAACCGTCTGGCCCGGCTCGACGACGAAATCGACATCGACGAGCGCCGGCATGTCCGCGCTCACGTATTGGAAACACACGTTTCGGTACTCGACGCGCCCGCGCACCTGCCCCAGTTGCACCGTACCGCTGTCTTCTTCGGGCAACTGGTCGATCAAGCCGAACACGCTCTGCGCCGCCGCAAACGCCTGCTGCAGGATTTCGTTGATGCGCGCGAGCCCCTTGGTCGGCGCCATCAGCAGCACGACCGCCGAGATATATGAGGTGAACTCGCCGGCGGTCATGCCGATGTGGAAGGCAACGTAGATCACCAGCGCAAATGCGATGGACGCGAGGACTTGCAGGATGCTCACACCGATCGACGACACCGCCGCCCGCTTCAGCACCTGCTTGCGGTTGTACTCGCTCGCGCGGCGAAACACGCCGGCCTCTGCATCGTGAGCGTTGAACGCCTTCACGATGCGATGACCCGCCGTCGCTTCCTGTGCAACTTGCGAGATTTCGCCGACGCTTGCCTGGACCTCGGTAACGGCCTTGCGAAAGCGCCGGTTCATGGCGCGCATCACATAAGACGACGCCGGGATCATCACGCCGAACAGTACGGTAAGCTTCCAGTTGTGATACAGCATCAGCCCGACGAGCAGAACCACGGTCATGCCATCGCGGATCAGCGTAATCGTCGCTTCCGTCATCGCTCCGCCGATCTGCTCGACGTCGAAGATGAGCTTCGAGATCAGCGTGCCCGAAGCGTGGGTGTCGTAATAGGAACTCGGCAGACGCAACAATCGCGCGAACATCGCCTGGCGCAGGTCGAAGGTGACGCGCCGGCCCACCCACGCGTTTCCGTACGTCGCGAGGAAGTTGCCGAGCGCCCGGATGATGAATATGCCGACGATCGCGAGCGGCATCAGCTCGATGGTCTCCCGCTTGCGCGCGACGAGCGCCTCATCGACCAGCGGCTTCATGAGCGCCGAGAAGCTTGCGGACGTGCCCGACAGGATCAGCATGCCGACGACCGCGGCGAACGCCACCCACTTGTACGGCCAGGCATAGGCCAGTATGCGCCGGTAGAGCGCGAGGTCGGAACGAAACGTCGGGTGCCGGTCGTTCGCGCTCACGGGCGCGGCTCGGCGGGCTGCTGCGTAGCGAAGGTGAGGTGCGTCATGCCGAGACGACGCGCGACGTCCATCACACGTACGACCGCCTCGTGCGGTGTCTTCGCGTCTGCTTGGATCACGATGAGTCGCTCCTTGTCTGCGCCCGCCTCCCGCACCATCGCGTTGCGCAACACGTCGGAGGTGGCGTTCAGCAGCTGCTGGTTGTTGATGTAGTACTGCCCGCGTGCGTCAATCGTGATGCGCAATGCCGTCGGTTGCGGCGCGCTATCCGACGCCGCCTCCGGCAGCCGCACCTGCAGCTGCGCTTCCTTCGAAAAGCTCGTGGTGACGATGAGGAAGATCAACGTCATGAGAAGCACGTCGATCAGGGGAATAAGGTTGATCTCGGGCTCTTCGTCCGGACTCGGTCGGAAATTCATCTTCGGTGCTTCACGCCCGTTCGCGCTCGCCCTGCAGGATTTCGATCAGTTTGAGCGCCTCTTGTTCCATGTCGAGCAGCAGCTCGTTCACTTTACCGCGAAAGTAGCGGTAGAACATCACGCTCGGGATCGCCACGGTCAGACCGCTCGCGGTCGCGATCAGCGCCTGCGAAATGCCGCCTGCGACGATCGACGGATCGCCGACACCGCGACTGCCGATCCCGGAGAACATGTCGATCATGCCGAGCACCGTCCCGAGCAGGCCGAGGAACGGCGCGATCGAAGCGATGGTGCCGAGCGTGCGCAGATAACGTTCGAGCTCGGGCGTCGTATGCCGACCCGCGTCTTCGATCGCTTCCTTCACGACTTCTCGATCATGCCGGCGATTTACGAGACCTGCCGCAATCACCCGACCGAGCGGCGAGCTTTGCCGGATGAGCTCGACACGGGCGGCGTCAAGCTCGTTGTTCGCGAGCCATTGCTGCACCTGCGGCACGAGGTTCGGTGGACAGATATATTTACGCTGTAGGGACCAGAGACGTTCACCGATGATGGCCAGCGCAGCGACTGAACAGAGGATGAGCGGCCACATCGCCCAACCGCCGGCCCTGATTAATTCGAACATGCGTCGCCCGGGGATTAAAAAGTGCGGCTAATTTAACAGACGGCGGAAAAAGCTCAAGGCGGCGACGCGTCGGCGAACCAGTAGCGTCGATGCTGTTCGCGGTAGCGGGACGTCGCGATACCGGCGCTGGTCAACTGGAACTCGATCGCGCCGGCCGACGGCGAATCGAGCAGCCGCGCGTCGGTCCCGCGATAACGCTCGAGCACCAGCGGGTGCGGATGGCGATAACGGTTGCGGTAACCGACGGGGAATGCCACATATCGCGGATGCACGGCGTCGAGGAACCCGGGAGTGGACGACGTCCGGCTGCCATGATGTGGAGCAACCAGAATGTCGGCCGCGAGGCCTTTGCTTCCTTCGCGCTCGATGAGACGCCGCTCGGCCTTCTTTTCGATATCGGCCGGCAGCAGAATCGTTCCGTGTGCGCCCCGCACCCGTAACACACACGACGCGTCATTGTGTTTGCCCGGCTCGCCATCTGGATTCAGCACGGCGAATTCGACGCCGTCCCAGCGCCAGCGCAAACCGGCGCGGCAAGGCTCCCCCGCGACCTTCGTCGTTCCAGTGAGTGTGCGACCCACCGCGAACGCGCGCACGACCGACGTTGCGCCGCCGGCGTGATCGTTGTCGCCGTGGCTGACGAGCAGCGTGTCGACGCGCTCGATCCCATACGCGCGCAAATACGGTACGACCACCCCACGGCCCGCGTCCGAACGCGCGCTCCAGCGCGCACCCGTGTCGAAGACCAGCGTGTGCGCTTCTGTTCGCACCACTGCCGCGAGCCCCTGCCCTACGTCGAGTAGCGTGAACCATACGTCGCCCCCCGCCGGACCTACGGGGCGTATAAGGAACATCGGCAGCAACCAGATGACGCCCACGACGCGCGCCGGCCAACCACGCGGCGCGAGCAGGAGCGCGACGCCGACCAGTCCGCACACGAGCGCCCAGAGCGGCGGACGATGCTGAATCCACTGCACGTGTTCCAGGGTCGCGAGAAATTCGAGCGCCTGCCAGAGCCAGCCGAGCAGCCCGTCGGCGGCGCCAAACATCCACGCGGCGACGGAGTCGATGCCGACACTCACACAAAAAGCGCCGACAAGCGTCAGCGGCACCGCGAGCAGATCGAATACCGGAACCGCGAGCAGATTGGCAATTGGCGCCGCAAGCGAAACGCGCTGGAACAACCACAGCGTGAGCGGAAGCATGCCGACAGCAATGGCCCACTGCAGATATCCCCATTTGCGATACCAAGGAACGACGCCCGGCCGCCCATGCATGACGTAAACGATCACGGCGACGGCGGCGTATGACAGCCAGAAGCCGGGCGCCATGGCTGCGAACGGATCGAGCAGCAGCACGAGCAGGAGCGCAGCGGCGAGGAGTTGCGTGGGCGGCAAACGCCGGCGCAACAACACGGCACCCATCGCGACGGCAAGCATGATCAACGCGCGCTGTGTCGGAACGACGAAGCCGGCGAGCGCGGCGTAAAAAATCGCGGCAATCAACCCGCCGACGGCGGCCGCAAGTTGAGCCGGCAACCACAGCACGGTAAAGCCGGGCAGCGACCACAGCAAGCGCACCAACCAGTAAACGACACCCGCGACGAGCGTGATGTGCAAGCCGGAAATCGCGACGAGATGCAAAGTTCCCGTCGCCCGCAACGTCTCCCACTGCGCGTCGGTAATGCCGCCGCTGTCGCCGTTTGCGAGCGCGACGATGAGCTCCGATTGCGCGAGCGCCGGCATTACCGAGCGCATGCGGTCACCGAGCGTTTGACGCCATTGATTCATCCGATAAAGACCGCCACTCTCACCGAGGCGAACCGCTTCGTCTTCGTCACGCACGTAACCGGTCGCGCGGATGTGCTCGCGGAATAGAAACGCCTCGTAGTCGAAACCACCCGGGTTCTGCAAACCATGCGGGCGTTTGAGCCGCACCGTGAAGCGCCAGCGCTCGCCGGCGCGCGGCCGCAGCTCGTGCGCGGTTAGACGCAGGCGCGACGTGACGGTGACCGGCGCGCTGTCCGACGAAGCGCGCTCGACGTCGAGCACGAAACGCACGCCGTATTCGGTCGGCTCGGGCAGCTCGGCGATCGTGCCTTCAACGATGACGTCGCGGCCTTCGAGCTCCGCGGGCAACCGCTCGCGAAGAATCAGATCGGCGCGAAAGCACGCCCAGGCAAAGCCGGCAACGAGGAACACCAAGATTGTCCATCGCGGATGCCACAAGACGGCGAGCGCCGCCGGCACCAGCGTGAGCGCCCAGAGAAGCGACGGCAGAACCGGCAATTGCTGCACGATCATGATGCCGGCCAGGAAGGCGATGGCGGCTAGCTGCAAGAGCGGAGCTTCTTATCGTTTTTGGTCGCTCCACTATACAAGGACCCACACGACGTCACGATTGTCCGAAAGTACCGCCGACGGGGCAAAGACCCGCCGGCGACATCGACAACCGCGAGGTCACGCCGCGGCGTTAGAACGCGCAGCCGTGGGGTAACGGTGGTTGCTTCGGTAGATCGGCAGCGAAATCAGGGGCGATCGGTGTCCGGGTGAAACCGCCGGCGACCGATCCCTTGAACCCCACCGAACCATAGCCGCTATTGTTCATATGAACGCGCACCCACACGATCGCGTCCCGAGCGATCGGCACCGGACCGCCGGAACGCGCGAACGGCTGCTCGTCGGGGTGGCTGTGATCCAGCACCCGTCGGTACAGCAATCGTCCGTCCGTGCCGACGACTTCCCACCAATCGGCGTATTGCGCGCAACCCGTGTCAGGGCTACGCACGGTGACGTCGAACTCGTACGCTCCGGGCTTCCCGCTCACACTCACCGCCACGATTTCGGCGCCGGCGCGCTTTGCTTCACTCCCCTGCGCGAGCGCGGCTTGGGTGCGCGAAGTGTCTTCGCGGCGTGCGCGAATCGCCGGCCTCGCGTCTTCCCGCTCCGCCGCAAAACGACCGGCCAGGGCTTGCTCGCCCGACGTAGACGTCGGAGCCGATTTTTCCTGTTGCGTTGCTTCGGCCGGAGCTTGCGCCGCTGAAGGCGCTGCGGGAGCGGCCGAGGATCGCGCTGCCGCCATGGCTTCTTCGCGCTGTCCGGCGAAAGGCGTCGCAACGCGCTGCTCGTTGAACCGCTCCGCCGATACTGACTTGTCCTGTCGCTCCGCCTCCGGCTGATTTGCCTTAGGCGGTACAGCAGCCGAAACCGCGGGCGAGCGCGCCTCGGTTGCAGTGCGAAGCGGTGCGAGCGGCTCGAGCGAGCCATGCTCGGACAGCCGTAACACCACCGATACCGTGACGACCACGACCGCCGCGATCGAGAGCGGCACCGCCCAACGCTTGACCCGAGACGTCTGCACGGCCGCCCGCGCGGTCACCTCGATGGCCCGGTCGATCGTCGGTGGCGGCGATTCGGTGGCGGCGCTCCGATAGAGATCAGCCAGTAGCGCTTCGCCGGAGACGAGATCGCCGGGCGCGCGGTCGGATGAGCGTTGCTGAGTCACGAGCGTTGCTCCTTGGCGCGAAGCGGCGCCGGTTCCATCTGGTCCGCGAGCGCGCGGCGCAATTTCGCGAGCGCGTAGCGCAACCGGCTCTTCGCCGTCTCCGCCGGAACGCCGGTCGCCGCCGCGATTTCCTCGAGCGACAACCCGCCCTCTTCGCGCAGCAAAAAAATTTCCCGCTGCGCCTCCGGCAATTCGGCGACGAGCTCGACGATGCGCTGGGCCAAACGGCGCCGTTCCAATTCGTTCGCGGGCTCGCGAAACTCGGCGTCGGGGATCGTTTCCAGCGCGTCATCGGGGTCGTCGCCATACGACAGCGGCATTCCGGCGGCGACGCGCCGATAGTGATCGATCAGCCGGTTGTGCGCGACCCGATACAACCACGTCGCGAACTTCGCGCGCACCTCGTATTCCGCACGCACGCGTACGATGCTGGTCCACACGTCCTGGAACAACTCCTCCGCCACCGCCGGCGGCCGCACCATTCGTAGGAAATAGCGATACAGCGGTCCGTTGTGCCGGCGATAAAGCGTTTCGAAAGCGCGCACGTCGCCGCCGCGATAACGCAACATCAAGTCTTCATCGGATGCGGAGTCGTCCATTTCCTGCAAACGCACGGGCGCGGAATTCGGGTTAAGCGGCGCTCATGGTAGACCGGTCCTTTTTCGCCTGTCCATCGGCCGGCTTAACCCGCCTCGCGTCGACTCGCGTTTACAGAAAGGCCGAATAACAACGTTGGAGAACCACCATGACCCCGCTTCGCGCGCTCAAACAAGCCGCCCTTATCGCGGCGACGGTACTCGTCAGCGCCTGCGCTTCGGAAAAGGCGAGCCAGCCCGTACCGTCTACCGAGCAGGCGGCGCACGAGAACCGCACGCGTATGCTCACCCGCCAATTCGAAACGAAAGCCGATGCGTCGCGCATGGCGCCAGCGGCACCGAACGCAGCCCTCATGCTTGGGCAATCGGCGGAAGATTTTCGCGAGCCGTCGGAACCTCTCAACCGCGAGATCTACGGCCACTACGACGACTCTCCGGTGAAGCTCGTCGCCGAAGCGCCGGTCTCGACCTTCAGCATCGATGTCGACACCGGCGCCTACGCGAATGTGCGACGGTTTCTCCAGCAAGGTCGCCTCCCCGTCAAAGACGCGGTGCGGGTCGAAGAGCTGATCAACTACTTCTCCTACGACTATCCGCTGCCGGCCGATAAAACGCGGCCGTTCTCCGTCACCACCGAAATCGCCACGGCGCCTTGGAATCCGGATACGTATCTGCTGCGCATCGGACTCAAAGGCTACGACGTCGCGCCGGATAAATTGCCGCCGGCCAACCTCGTGTTCCTCATCGACGTTTCGGGCTCGATGATGCCGCCGGAACGGCTGCCACTGTTGCAGGCCGGTCTGCGGCTGCTCGTCCAGAAGCTGCGAGCGGAGGATAGAGTCGCGATCGTGGTCTACGCGGGCGCCTCGGGCGTGGTGCTCGAACCGACGCCCGGCGACCAGAAGGCGAAGATTCTCGCTGCCCTCGACCGGCTGACCGCCGGCGGTTCGACCAACGGCGCTTCCGGCATACGTCTCGCTTACACGGTGGCGCAACAGGCGTACATCGAGAACGGCATCAACCGGGTGCTGCTCGCCACCGACGGCGACTTCAATGTCGGTACGGTGGGTTTCGACGCGCTCAAGAATCTGGTGGAGGAAAAACGCAAGAGCGGCATCTCGCTCTCCACGCTCGGAGTCGGACGCGACAACTACAACGAACGGCTCATGGAGCAACTCGCCGACATCGGCAACGGCAACTACGCCTACATCGACACGCTCAAGGAAGCGCACAAAGTGCTGGTGCACGAGATGGCGTCGACCCTGTTCACGATCGCCAAGGATGTGAAGATCCAGGTCGAGTTCAATCCCGCGACGGTCGCGGAGTATCGACTGCTCGGCTACGAAAATCGCGCGTTGAAGCGTGAAGATTTCCATAACGATAAAGTCGACGCCGGCGAGATCGGCGCCGGCCACACCGTAACGGCGCTATACGAAATCGCGCTCGTCGGCGGCAAAGGCCGGCGCGTCGAGCCGTCGCGATACGAAGCACCCAAGGCGATCGACGGTCGCAAGGATGAGCTCGCGTGGCTGCGCCTGCGCTACAAGCTGCCGAAAGGCGAACGCAGCCAGCTGATCGAACAGCCGATCAAGACCGCCGACATCCATCGCGCCGGATCGGCGTCCAACGATTTTCGTTTCGCGGCGGCGGTGGCCGCCTTCGGCCAGTTGCTCCGCGGCGGCGCGTATACGGCAAATTTCGGCTACGACGACGTGTTGAAGCTCGCGCAAGCGGCGCGCGGCGCCGATACCGACGGCTACCGCGGCGAGTTTCTATCGGTCGTGAATCTCGCGAAGAGCCTGGACAACACGGACCGGCGCGCGAACGCGGACAGCGCGACCCGCGTGCGCAACTAAAAGAAGGATTGATCGTGAACCGCAGAGGACGCGGAGGACACAGAGGAAAAGCTTTGAGGTGAAAAACTTTGCATCATCGCTCAACGTCTTGAGCGCGCGGAGCGAATTGTAAAGTTGTTGCCCCTAAATTTCCTCTGCGCCGCTCCTCTGCGGCACGATAACTAATTTTCAACGCGAAGGACGCCAAGGAAACTCATCACAGAAATCGAAAATTGGTACGACTTTTACCGTCCTGTTACCACGTGTTGGAGCGTTTTCTGTATCCATACACGGTTTTCCTCTGCGTCCTCCGCGTCCTCTGCGGTTAGAACTAGTCGTACTAGGCGCCCTTTGACGATCAATTAAACCGCGCGCAGCGCGCCGTCGTCGAGCCGCAACACGCGATCCATCCGGCCGGCCAGACCCGGATCGTGGGTCGCAATGATGAAGCTCGTCTTGAGCTCCCGATTCAGCTCGAGCATCAGGTCGTAGACGGTTTGCGCCGTTTCCCGATCGAGATTTCCCGTCGGCTCGTCGGCCAATACGAGCAGTGGATGCGTGACGAGCGCCCGCGCAATGGCGACGCGTTGGCGCTCCCCGCCCGACAGCTCGGACGGCATGTGCCGCAAGCGATCCTCGAGCCCGACGCGCACCAGCATCGTGCGCGCTTCATTGAACGCCTTCGCCGTCGAACCGCGACGGACGAGAAGCGGCATCGCTACGTTTTCGAGCGCGGTGAACTCAGGAAGCAGGTGATGAAACTGATAGACGACGCCGATCGAACGATTGCGGAAGACGCCGCGCTCTGCGTCGGATAGCTTGCCGATGTCCTGGCCGTCGATCTCGACCTGCCCTGCCGTCGGCTGATCGAGCCCGCCGAGCAGATGCAGCAGCGTACTCTTCCCGGAACCGGACGCGCCGACGACCGCAACCTGCTCGCCGCGCGTGACGCGCAGGTACACGCCTTTCAGCACAGACACCGTGAAGGCGCCCTCGTCGTAAATCTTCACGAGGCCGCTCGCGCGCAGCACGTAGTCTTTGTCTTTGTCCTTTTCTTTGGTCGTCGTATTCATTCGTAGCGCAACGCGACGGCGGGTTGGATCTTCGACGCCCGCCACGCCGGGTAAATCGTCGAGAGCAGCGCAAGCGCGAGAGACGATCCGGCGATCAGCGCCACATCGGACCAATGAACGTCGGACGGCAGCTCGCTGATGAGATAAACGTCGGACGCGAGGAACGTCGTATGGAACAGCTGTTCGATCAGCCGCACCAGCGTTTCCACGTTGTACGCAAGCAGCACGCCGAAGAGCGTGCCGGCGAGCGTGCCGAGGAAACCGATGATCGCGCCCTGAACGATGAAAACGCCCATAATGCCGCGCGGCTTCAGGCCGAGCGTGCGAAGAATCGCGACGTCCGCCTGCTTTTCGGTCACGATCACGACGAGCGTCGAGATCAGGTTGAACATCGCCACCGTCACGATGAGCAGCAGGATGATGAACATGACGGTCTTTTCCATCTTCAACGCTTTGAAGAAGTTTTCATGCTCGCGCGTCCAGTCGCGCGCGCGATATTCCGCACCGAGATTCGTGGACAGTTGATCCGCGACGCTCGGCGCGTCGTCCATGACATCGAGCTTCAGGCGCAGACCGCTGACCGAACCTTCCGGAAGCTGATAGAGCTTTGCGGCGTCGTCGAGATGGACGAACACCATGCCGCTGTCGTACTCGTACATGTCGACGCGGAAAATGCCGACGACCGTAAAGCGCTTGAAACGCGGCAGCAGTCCGGCCGGCGTCGCCTGCGCCTGCGGCACGACGATCGACACCGGCGAGCCCACGGTGAGATCGAGCTTCCACGCCAGCGCGCTGCCCACCACGACGCCGAACTCGCCCGGCTTGAGCGCGGCGAGGTTGCCATCGACCATCTTCGCGCCGATTTCGGAAACCTTCGGTTCCTCCTCGGGTAGGATGCCGCGCACGAGCACGCCGCTCACCGACTTGCCGCGCGCGACCATCGCCTGTCCGAGCACGTACGGCGCCTCACCGACGACATGCGAATTTTCGCGCACACGCTGGGCGACGCCGGACCATTCCGTCAGACGTCCGTCCATACCGGTAACCGTTACATGCGAAGCGACGCCGAGAATGCGCGCGCGCAGCTCCTTGCCGAAGCCGTTCATGACCGACAACACCGTGATCAGCGCAGCGATACCGAGCGCGATGCCGATCATCGAAACGAGCGAGATGAAGGAGATGAAGTGGTCGCGCCGGCGCGCGCGGACATAACGTAAACCGACAAAAAGCTCGAGGGGGCGAATCATGCGCGCGCCATTAAATCACAGAACGATGCGCCGACATACTCATTTGTCGTCTGCAATCGACAGCACGGCGACTCCGCCGCGATTGATGAGCGTCGTTCCGAGCGGTTTGGAAATCTCCTTCAAATGCTCCGCCACTTCATCCGCCGCGGCGCCGGTCAACGGGTACGGCTGAAACACAACCTCGGCGTTGTTCACGTTGATCGGATGGAACCTGATCTCGCGCACGCGGCCGTCTCGAATCGTGAGCAGCGCAATCGCGCTGCGCGTCGCGGCGGCGCTGTACGAACCGAACACGAAGTTGCCGAGACTGTAGAGGATAACGCCGTCGCGGTAGCGCTCCACGCCTTGCAGGATATGGGGGTGATGGCCGATTACCGCCGCCGCTCCCGCCTCGATCGCGGCGTGGCCGAGCAGTCGCTGGTAGTCGCGCAGCGCCGTCGACCCTTCCTGTCCCCAGTGAAACGACACGAGAACGACGTCGGCTTCCGCACGCGCGGCGGCGACATCCGCACGCACATGATGCTCGTGTCCGAACGCGGTGCCGGGACGATCGGCGCCTGCCCAGAACTCCTCGGGCAGCGTCAGCGAATAGGCGAGCCACGCGATACGCATGCCGTTCACTTCGATGATCTCCGGATGGCGCGCGACGGTCAGGTTTGCGCCGGCGCCGATGTGACGAATGCCGACGCGCGCAAGCGCTTGCATGGTTTCCCGCAGACCGTCGAGTCCGTAGTCCATCGTGTGATTGTTCGCGAGCGACACGATATCGAAGCCCGCGCGCGCGAGCGCGGGCGCGACTTTATCGGGCGGCGAACGGAACACGTACTGCTTGCGCTCCGCCATGCCGTGCGTCGTCAGCGGCCCTTCCAGATTTCCGAACGCGAGATCGGCGCGGCGAATGAGATCGCCCACGCGCTCGAACGGATAGTCGTAACCGAAGCGCGCCAGCTCGGGCGTCGCCGTGCCGCCGAGCATGATATCGCCGACCGCCGCGATGCTGAGATCGCGTACGCGATGTTGCGGCGGTACATCGGGCTCCGTGGTCGCCTGTACGATCGGCAACAGAGAGAACAGCGCGAGGAAGCCGGCGAGCGCTGCGGCGACATGACCGATCACCGTCAGCCGAGACCGATAACGCGATAGACGTTGCATCAAGATGTTCGTTTCGAATTCGAATTACCGCCGAGAGCCGCCAAGCGTTCGAGGGCGGCGCGCAGTTCCGGATGGGTGATCGTCGCCGCCGTCTCGGCGATGATTCGAGCGGCGCTCGCAGATAGCCTAGTCGGTCGCCGCGACGCTGCGGAGGGCGCGTCCACCGGATCACGCGGTACCGCCCGCACACGAATCTCCCTCAAGTCTCGCAAAGACGGGTCGCGCCGCAACGACGTCATCAGAGCCGACTTTTGGTGATGCACGCGGTTCGCCCAAGCCGGTGTATCCGCGTGCACGAACAGCAGTCCGTCCACATACCGGACTGGCCGAGCGCGCGATGCCAAGGGGTCCGGAATAGACCTAATCCAAACCTGACGCAGGCGCAAATCCTCGTCTATACGGTGATTTAGCGCGTTAGTCAGATTTCCGGGTAGATATCCCCCGAAATGGCGGGGTCCGGACTTCGAGAAATCCTTCATCACTTGTTTCTATGGTCTAGACTAGAAAACACCTATGAACATTATCGTTATTTCCGAAGGCATCCGGAAGGGACGCGCTGCGTGTCTCTCCCACCGCCACCTCCTGTTGATTTTGTTAGTGGGCGGGGTATTTCTTCCCGTTCTCTTTGGCGTACTGACCTACAAGATCCAACTCCTCCTCGAGCCCCAAGGCGCCGCCGAAGAGCGCATGCGCCACTATGCG
>JBJMVQ010000040.1:0-115903 GCA_045810625.1 Sulfurifustis sp. | reverse complement strand
CGAGTTTCTAGCGTCCGGCGTGCTCGAGAAGGACGGCCTGCTCTATCCGGACCCGCTGGTCGGCACCGACTCGCATACGCCGATGATAAACGGACTCGGCGTTGTCGGCTGGGGGGTCGGTGGCATCGAAGCCGAGGCGGCGATGCTCGGTCAACCGGTGTACCTGCTGTTGCCCGACGTGGTGGGCGTGCACCTGCACGGCCGGTTGCGCGACGGGGTGACGGCCACCGATCTGGTTCTGCGGATTACGGAAGTACTGCGGCAAGCCCACGTTGTCGGCAAATTTGTCGAATTTCACGGCGAGGGCGCCGCGAGCCTATCGGTACCGGATCGGGCGACGCTCGGCAACATGTCTCCGGAGTACGGCGCGACAATCGGCTATTTCCCGGTCGACGAACAGACCTGCCGTTATCTGCGCGCGACCGGTCGTAGCGAAGCCGCCGTCGAGCGCGTGCGCCGTTATTACCAGGCGCAAGGATTGTTCGGCATGCCGGCCTCGGGTCAGTGCGACTACAGCAGCGTGATCGACGTGGACCTCGGCGCCATCGAGCCCTCAGTGGCGGGCCCCAAGCGACCGCAAGACCGGATCCCGCTCGACCGTCTCAAAGATCAGTTTCTTACGCTACTCACCCGGAGCGACGGTTACGGCAAACCGCAAGCCGAAGTCGCGCGCCGCTTTCAGTTGTTGCAAGAAGCGGCGGGCGATCCGTTTCCGGGCGGCGGCATGCAGTCGGGCGATTCGCTGCCGAACGGCCGCACCAAGAACACCAGCACGCTCACCGAAGTCGAGATGATGGACAACCGGCCGACGCCTAACCGATCCGGCCATGCGCCGGCGGCGACGGTGCGATCGACGCGCGATCTGTTACATGGCGATGTGGTCATCGCCGCGATTACCTCTTGCACCAACACTTCGAATCCCGCAGTAATGATCGCCGCCGGATTGCTGGCGAGGAACGCCGTCGAACGCGGGCTGAGCGTCCAGCCATGGGTGAAGACGTCGCTCGCCCCGGGTTCGCGCGTCGTGAGCGATTACCTGAACAAGACCGGACTGCAACCGTTCCTCGACCGCTTGGGGTTCAACGTCGTCGGATTCGGCTGCACGACATGCATCGGCAATTCCGGGCCGCTCGATCGTGATATCGAGGATACGCTCATCCAGAACGACATCATCGCCGCGAGCGTATTGTCCGGAAACCGCAACTTTGAAGCGCGGATTCACCAGAGCGTAAAGGCGAATTTCCTCATGAGTCCGCCGCTGGTCGTGGCCTTCGCGATTGCGGGACGAATCGACATCGATCTCACCCGCGAGCCGCTCGCTGTCGTCGAAGGGCGCGAAGTTTATCTGCGCGACGTGTGGCCGTCGTTGCAGGACATCGAGGCATTGATCGCGAGCGCGTTCGATCCGGCCGAGTACCGGCGGGTCTACGGCGATTTCGCGAACCAGAACCCGCTGTGGAACGAGATAGCGGCGGGGGCGGGCGACGTCTACGAATGGCAGCCCTCATCGCTCTATATCCGCGAGCCGCCGTATTTCGATGCGTCGATGGCGGCGTATCCGCCGGGCGGTATTTCGGCGGCCCGTGCGCTCGCGATCTTTGGCGACTCCATCACGACCGACCACATCAGCCCGGCCGGTGCGATCAAGCCGTCATCGGCGGCGGGTATTTATCTGCGCGAGCGCCACGTAGCCGCAGCGGACCTCAACAGTTACGGCGCGCGCCGGGGCAATCACGAGGTCATGGTGCGCGGAACGTTCGCCAACGTTCGCATCCGCAATCTCATGGCGCCCGGCATCGAAGGCGGCATGACGCGGCATCAACCGGACGGCGAGACGATGACCATCTTCGACGCCGCGGAACGTTATCGCGCGGAAGGCGTGCCGCTGATCGTGATCGCGGGAGAAGACTACGGCGCCGGCAGCTCCCGCGACTGGGCGGCCAAAGGTCCGCGCCTGCTCGGTGTCCGTGTGGTGGTCGCCCGCGGCTTCGAGCGCATTCATCGTTCGAATCTCATCGGCATGGGGATATTGCCGTGCCAGTTCCCCGAAGGTGTGAGCGCCGAAGCGCTCGGGCTCGACGGCACGGAGCGCTTCAACCTGCTGCTTTCCGAAAGCGTGCAGCCGCGCGACTCGGCCACGTTGCACATCGAGCGCCGCGGCGGTCGGCGCGATTCGATAAATCTTCTCGTACGGATCGACACGCCGATCGAGGCAGCCTACTACGCGGCGGGTGGCATTCTGCCCTACGTGCTGAAGCAACTACTGACGAACCCAGACCGCACGACGCCGCAAAAGGAGCATCATGATTCGCATCAAGCGCACGTATGAAGCGGGCGCCCGCGGAGATGGCCGACGGATCCTCGTTGAGCGTCTGTGGCCGCGCGGCATAAAGAAAGAGGATCTCGACGCGGACGCCTGGGTGAAGGAGGTCGCGCCGAGCACGGAACTGCGGCAGTGGTTCGATCACCGCGTGGAGCGCTGGGACGAGTTCCAGCGGCGCTACAAGAAAGAGCTGAGCGCGAATCCCCGTGCGTGGCAGCCGATCCTCGATGCCAGTAAACGCGGCACGGTAACGCTGCTCTATAGCGCTCGCGATATGGAACACAACGGCGCCCGGGTTCTGCGTGACTATCTCACCGCACGGAGCCGCACGCCTCCGCGAAGTAAACGGACGAACGCATCGTCGCGAAGGATCTGAAGGAACATATCGACCCAAGGAGCGATCATGGCCACACGACAAGCGCACGCACGTTGGGAAGGAAATCTGAAGAACGGAGCCGGCACGGTCGACTTCGGGCGCGGTATGTTCAAAGGTCCGTATTCGTTTGCCTCGCGCTTCGAGGACGGCCGCGGTACGAATCCAGAAGAGCTGTTGGGCGCCTCCCACGCGAGCTGCTTCGCCATGGCGCTGTCGTTGATTTTGAGCGAAGCCGGTTTTGAACCGCGCTATGTCGATGCCACCGCCCACGTCACGATCAGGCCGCACGATGGCGGTTTTCAGATAGCGAAGAGCCATCTGGTGTGCGAGGCCAGTGTACCGAGCATCGACGCGCCGACGTTCGAGCGGCACGCGGAGAACGCCAAGGCGAACTGTCCCGTATCCAAAGCACTCGCCGGCACCGAGATCACGCTCGAAGCCAGGCTTCGTCCGCAATGACGCGGCGGTCGGCCCTCGGCACGCGGGCGCCGTTCCATCTCGAGGCGACCGTGCGCGTGCTGCAGCGGCGGCTGTCGAACCGGGTCGACGTCTGGGAACAGGGCCGCTATCTGCGAGCGTTCGCGACGGCGAAGAATCCGGTACTTGTCGAGGTGGAAAATCACGGCACGATCGACCGCCCCGACGTTCGCTGCGCCTTCCGCGGCGACGTATCGGCGGCGACGGAGCAGTGCGTGCGTCAAGCGGTGCGAAAGATACTAGGTTTGGATATCGATCCGGAACGCCTAACGCACTTTGCCGACGCCGGGCAACCGTTTCGATCTACGCTTCTCGCGCTGCGCGGCATGCGGCCGCCGCGTTTCGCCGATCTGTTCGAGACCTTCGCGAGCGTGGTTCCGTTTCAGCAGCTGAGTTTGGACGCGGGCGTCGCCATCGTCGGACGACTGGTCGAGCGATTCGGCGAGTCGATCGAGCGCGAGGGGCGCCGTTACTACGCGTTCCCCGCAGCGCAGCGCATTGCCGTTGCGCATCTCGAGCGGCTGCAGTCATGCGGCCTGAGCGCGCAAAAAGCTCAAACGCTGAGTTATCTCGCTCGCATAATTACCTCGGGCACGCTGAGCGAAGCAGAGCTTGTCGGCATGAGTACGCCGGATGCGCTCAGACGCCTCGTCGATCTGCCGGGCATCGGACCGTGGAGCGCGGCGCTCGTGCTGCTTCGCGGGCTCGGTCGCATCGACGTGTTCCCGCCGGGGGACGTTGGCGCCGAGCGCGGGTTGCGTGCGTTGTTGCGTCTGAGCCCACGCACATCGCTTGGCCGCGTTATCGAGCGCTTCGGCGATCGCCGCGGTTATCTTTATTTCTGCGCTCTTGGCGGAAGTCTCCTCGCGAAAGGCCTGATCCACGCCGCTCCCTACGATGACGTGCGCCATCCTCGATCCGGCGAAACGGTTCGACAACAGAGTATGTGACTCCAGGCGGAGGCTTAAGATGCAACTCGGGCTGATTGGGTTGGGACGGATGGGCGCCAGCATGGCGCGACGTCTCATGAAGGGCGGCCACGAATGCGTGGTGTATGACGTGCGCGCCAGCGCCGTGGAAAAACTGGCTGTGCAACAGGCGGTCGGGGCGGCGTCCCTCGAGGCGCTCGTCGCCCGGCTGACCAAACCGCGCACGGTGTGGCTCATGCTGCCCGCGGCGCGGGTCGATCAAGCGCTAGCAACGTTGGTACCGTTTCTCGACGCCGGTGACATCGTCGTCGATGGCGGCAATTCCCATTATCGCGACGATATTCGGCGTGCCACGGAGCTGAAATCCCGGCACGTGCACTACGTCGACGTTGGAACCAGCGGTGGCGTCGCGGGACTCGATCGCGGGTACTGCTTGATGATCGGCGGCGAGACGCGAATCGTGAAATATCTTTCCCCCATTTTTTCAACGCTCGCGCCCGGCATCGATGCCGCGCCGCGCACACCCGGCCGGCAACGGCGCGAGGGGACAGCCGAACAAGGCTACCTGCATTGTGGGCCGCACGGCGCTGGACACTTCGTCAAGATGATCCATAACGGGATCGAGTACGGCGTCATGGCGGCATTCGCCGAGGGGCTGAACATCTTGCGTAACGCCAATGCCGGCGCTCAATCGCGCCGTAACGATGCCGAGACGACCCCGCTGCGGGACCCGGAATATTACCGATATGACTTCGATCTGCCCGAGATCGCAGAAGTGTGGCGTCGCGGTAGCGTGGTCGGCTCCTGGTTGCTCGATCTAACCGCGCTAGCGCTTTTCAATGATCCCGGTTTGACAAACTACGCGGGCCACGTGGCGGACTCCGGCGAAGGGCGGTGGACGATAGCGGCTGCCATCGATGAGGGCGTGCCGGCTCCGGTCCTTAGCGCGGCGCTTTATGAGCGCTTCAACTCGCGCGGCAATGCGGACTTTGCCGATCGGGTATTGTCGGCAATGCGGCGAGAGTTCGGCGGGCACGCGGAAACCGCAACTCGTAGCGCGGAGGCGCGACGATGACGCCGGCGGACGCCTTCGTCTTCTTCGGCGCCAGCGGCGATTTGGCGTACAAGCAGATTTTTCCGGCGCTTCAGGCGCTAACTCGACGCGGTCGTCTCGAAACGCGGATCGTCGGTGTGGCGAAGTCTCCGTGGACGAACGCGCAATTTATCGCACGCATGCGCGACAGCTTGGAGCGGCATGGCGTTCTGGATGCCGGCGCGTTTGCAACGCTCTGCGCCCGAGTGCAGTACATCAGCGGCGACTACAACGACCCGTCGACCTACGACCGCTTGCGCCAAGCGCTCGGCAACGCCGAGCGGCCATTGCACTACCTCGCGATCCCGCCCAGCCTGTTCGACGCCGTGATCACGGGATTGGCGCGGTCGGGCTGCGCCAAGAACGCCCGCGTGATCGTCGAGAAACCTTTCGGCCGAGACCTTGCCTCGGCGCGCTCGCTCAACCGGGCGCTTCACGCCGTTTTCCCCGAGACTTCGGTGTTTCGCATCGATCACTACCTCGGCAAGGAGCCGGTTGAAAATCTGCTCTACTTTCGCTTCGCGAATGCCTTTCTGGAACCGATCTGGAATCGCGACTACATCGCGAGCGTGCAGATCACCATGGCCGAAAATTTCGGCGTGCAGGGCCGGGGACGTTTTTATGAAGAGGTCGGGACGGTCCGCGACGTGGTGCAGAATCACGTGTTGCAGGTCATTGCGCTGCTCACGATGGAGCCGCCGGCCAACGCCAGCGCGGATGCCATGCATGACGAGAAGCGGCGAATCTTCGGCGCGATACGGCCGCTGGCCCACCAAGACGTCGTGCGCGGGCAGTTTCGCGGGTATCGCGATGAAGCCGGGGTGTCGGCAAATTCGCAAGTCGAGACGTTCGTCGCGCTGCGATTGCTCATCGATACGCAGCGCTGGGCGGGCGTCCCGTTCTACATTCGCGCCGGCAAGCAACTTCCCGTTACGGCCACCGAAGTCGTGGTCGAGCTCAAGCAACCCAGGCAAATCGTTTTCGACGATTTGAAATCGAGCGAACCGAATTACTTTCGCTTTCGACTCAGCCCGGATGCGCTTATCGCACTCGGGGCACGAATCAAGGCGCCCGGCGAAGCCATGGCAGGCAAAGACGCCGAGCTGATCGTCGATGAACAATCGGGCGATGCCATGACGCCGTATGAACGCCTGCTCGGTGATGCGCTGCGCGGAGACGGTTCGCTCTTCACCCGCGCCGACTGCGTGGAGGCCGCGTGGCGTGTCGTCGAGCCGATTCTGAAAAACGCGCCGCCACCCGTCGAGTACCTGCCCCATACGTGGGGACCTCCCGACGCTGAGCGGATCAACGGCAACGGCGGTTGGCGCAACCCGTGCCGACGGCGAGACAGCGGCGCCGCGGTTGCGCCGCCCGGCGCGAAGCGTCCGGTGCCCGCCCTCGCCGACGATCGGCCCGGCACGCTACCGGCGGAGGGAACCGTATGAGGACCGCGCGCGAAGTCGTGTTTCTGCTCGATGTAGATAACACGTTGCTCGATAACGATCGCATCGCGGCCGATCTCGACGATTATCTGTTGCACCAGTTCGGTGGCGACAGCCGAGACCGATACTGGAGTATTTTCGAAGCGCTGCGCGCCGAGCTCGGCTACGCGGATTACCTGGGCGCCTTGCAACGTTACCGGCTCGCGGCCCTTACCGATCCGCGGTTGCTGCTCATGTCCGCGTTCCTGGTCGACTATCCGTTCGCCGAGCGGCTTTATCCCGGCGCGCTCGATGTCATCGCCCATCTTCGCAATTGGGGGGAGACGGTCATCCTGTCGGACGGCGATGTCGTATTCCAGCCGCGCAAGATTCAACGATCGGGGCTGTGGGACGCGGTCGACGGGCGAGTACTGATTTATCTGCACAAGGAACAAATGCTGGATGACGTCGAGCAACGTTACCCGGCCGGTCACTACGTCATGGTGGATGACAAGCTGCGCATTCTGGCGGCGATGAAAAGGATTTGGGGGAATCGTCTGACGACCGTTTTCCCACGCCAGGGCCACTACGCACTGGACGCCAAAATCACCGCCGCCTATTCGCCGGCCGACGTGACGATCGAACGCATCGACTGTCTGATCGAGGAAGTCTCCGACCATGCCGCTTTCCGCGAGCCGCGGCCGGAAAACGGAGACGCGGATGCGCAAACTCCCGGTGTGCGCCAGAGCAGACCCGACCCGCTGTGTTTAACGGCCGGCCATCCGATCGGTTCGGTAGGACGGCCAAATGAACAGGAGGAACGATGAAGACGACACAGAAGCTGCATGATCTCGGCCAGAGTCTTTGGCTCGACAACATCACGCGCGGACTCCTGACCAGCGGCGGGCTGCGCCGCTACATGGACGATTATTCGGTAACGGGGCTGACCTCCAACCCCACGATCTTTGACAAGGCGATCAAGGACGCCGACTTCTATGACGAGGCGATCGACCAAAAGGCGGCCACCGGCATGTCGGGTGAGGCGCTGTTCTATGAACTGGCGTTGGAGGATTTGGTGCAAGCCGCGGATCTTTTCCGCCCGATTCACGACGCCACGGACGGCGTCGACGGCTGGGTGTCGCTGGAGTTGTCGCCGCTGCTCTCGGAGGACACTGCCGGCAGCGTCAAGGCGGCTATAGAGTTTCATGTGCGTGCGCAGCGCCCGAACCTCTTCATCAAGATCCCCGGCACCCCGGCCGGCATACCCGCGATAGAGGAAGCGATCTTCGCCGGTGTGCCGGTCAACGTCACGTTGCTGTTCTCGCGCGAGCAGTACATCGCGTCCGCCGAAGCCTACATGCGCGGCATCGAACGGCGCATCGCCGCCGGCCTCGACCCGGTGGTCGGCTCGGCCGCGTCGATTTTCGTCAGCCGCTGGGACGCCGCGGTCGCCGACAGGGTGCCGAACAGCCTGCGGAACCGCCTCGGCATAGCCATCGCGCGACGCACGTACCGCGCGTACCGCGAATTACTGACGTCGGTGCGCTGGCGCACGCTCGCCAACGCCAGCGCTCAGCCACAACGCCTGCTCTGGGCCAGCACGGGCACGAAAGACCCGAGCGCGCCGGACACGCTCTACGTCGAAGCGCTCGCGGCGCCGGACACGATCAATACGTTACCCGAGAAAACATTGCGTGCATTCGCGGCGCACGGCCAGGTGAAAGACGTGATGCCGGTCGATGGCGGCGACGCGGAAGAAGTGCTCGCGGAATTTGCTCGCGCCGGGGTGAACGACGCGGAGCTCGCCGTTCAACTGCAACAGGCCGGAACGCGGGCCTTCGCCAAGTCCTGGGCGGATCTCATGAGCCGCCTCGATACGAAGCGCGCCACGCTCACGCAAGCGCATCGAGCCGGAGGGCGAGGATGACCGCGCATTCGGCTTCAACGCTGCCGCGAACGCACGTGCGCGCATGGCAGGCGCTCGAGGCGCACTGCCAAACCGTGCGCCATTTGTCTCTGCGCCAGCTCTTCGACCGCGATCCCGGTCGCGGCGAGCGCTTCGCGTGCGAAGCGGCCGGGATTTACCTCGATTACTCCAAGAACCGCATCACCGGAGAAACAATCGGGCTGCTGGTGAATCTCGCCGAGGAGTGCCGCCTGCGCGAACGGATGGCCGCGATGTTCGCAGGCGAGGCCGTCAACGCAACGGAAAAGCGCGCCGCGCTGCATGTCGCATTGCGTGCGCCGAAGAATGCGCGGATCGCCGTCGACGGCCGCGACGTCGTGTCCGAAGTGCACGCGGTGCTCGGTCGCATGGCTGCCTTCTCCGAGCAGGTCCGTAGCGGGGAATGGCGCGGATATACGGGCAGGCGCATCCGCAACATCGTCAATATCGGCATCGGCGGCTCCGATCTCGGCCCGGCGATGGCGTACGAAGCGTTGCGCCATTACAGCCAGGCCAGCCTGCAGCTGCGGTTCGTCTCCAACATGGACGGCACCGATTTCGAAGAAGCAACGCACGACCTCGATCCCGAAGAGACGTTGTTTATCGTATGTTCGAAAACTTTCACGACGCTCGAGACGCTGACGAACGCGCGTACCGCCCGCGCCTGGACCTTGCGCAAGCTCGGCGACGATCGAGCCGTCGCGAGGCACTTCGTGGCGGTTTCGACCAACGCCGACGCGGTGACGAGCTTCGGCATCGACACCGCCAACATGTTCGGTTTCTGGGACTGGGTCGGTGGCCGTTACTCGATGGATTCGGCGGTCGGGCTCTCTACCATGATCGCGATCGGCGCGGAAAACTTTCGCGCCATGCTCGCCGGTTTCCGCGCGCTCGATGAGCATTTCCGCAGCGCCCCCTTTGACCGCAACTTGCCGGCACTCATGGGGTTGCTCGCGGTCTGGAACAACAACTTTCTCGGCGCTGAGACCGTCGCGGTGTTGCCTTACGCGCAGTCGCTCAAGCGCTTCCCGGCCTATCTGCAGCAACTGACGATGGAGAGTAACGGTAAGCACGTCACATGCGACGGCGTCCGCGTCGACTACCAAACCGCTCCCATCGTGTGGGGCGAGCCGGGCACCAACGGCCAACACTCGTTCTATCAGCTGATACATCAAGGGACCCGCTGCGTGCCATGCGACTTCATCGGTTTCTGCCAATCCCTGAACCCCATCGGCGAACATCATGATTTATTGATGTCAAACTTGTTCGCCCAAACCGAGGCGCTGGCATTCGGCAAGTCGGCGGATGAAGTGAAAGCCGATGGCATCCCTGATTGGCTGGTACCGCACCGCGTGTTCGAGGGCAATCGCCCGACCAACACGTTGCTCGCCGAGCGCCTCACGCCGCAAACATTGGGAGCGCTGATCGCACTTTACGAGCACAGCGTCTTCACCCAAGGCACGATCTGGAACATCGATTCATTCGATCAGTGGGGTGTCGAGCTCGGCAAAGCGTTGGCGCAGCGCACGATGTCCGAGCTTGTGGGTGAAGACGAGCCGGCGCCGCGGCATGACAGTTCGACCAACACGCTCATTCGGCGCTATCGCCGACTCCGGCGAGCGCCGTCATGAACGTCGGCGAGGAAACGGCGGCGCGCAGCACGACCGCGGCTCAACTGGACAAGCTCTGCGTCAACACGATCCGCGCGCTTTCGATCGATGCCGTGCAAAAGGCACAGTCCGGCCACCCCGGCACGCCGATGGACGCCGCGCCGACGGTCTACTGCCTCTGGCAACGTTTTCTTGGCTTCGACCCGCAAGATCCGAACTGGCCGAACCGCGATCGGTTCGTGCTCTCGGCCGGCCATGCGTCAATGGTGCTCTACAGCGTGCTGCACCTCTGCGGCGTCAAGGCCATGAACGCGTCTTACGAACACCGCGATCGGCTCGCCGTGACGCTCGACGACATTAAAACGTTCCGCCAGGCCGGCAGCCGTTGCACGGGTCATCCGGAGTATGGCTGGACGTCGGGAGTGGAAACGACCACCGGGCCGCTCGGACAGGGCGCGGCGACAAGCGTCGGCATGGCAATTGCGGAGCGCTGGCTCGCCGCCACCTACAACCGGCCTGGCCACGAACTATTCGACTACCGCGTGTATGCGCTTTGCGGCGATGGCGACATGATGGAGGGGGTCAGCAGCGAAGCGGCATCGCTCGCCGGTCACCTCAAATTGGCCAACCTCTGCTGGGTCTACGACGACAACCACGTCACGATCGAGGGTCCAACGAGCCTTACGTTCACCGAAGACGTGGCGGCCCGTTTTCTCGGCTACGGGTGGAACGTCGTGCGCGTCAGCGATGCCAACGATCTGGAGATGTTGACCCGGGCTTTCCAAACATTTCTCGATACGCACGATCGGCCTACGTTGATCATCGTGCAAAGCCACATTGGCTATGGTGCGCCGCATAAACAGGACACGCGCGAAGCCCACGGCGAACCGCTGGGTGCGCAAGAGGCGCGACTCGCGAAGGAATTTTACGGCTGGGATCCCGACGCGCAGTTCTACATCCCGGCCGGCGTGACGACACACTTCAAGGAGCACGTCGGCCGGCGCGGTGCAACCGCGCGCGCTGCCTGGCACCAGTTGTTCGAAGCGTACCGCAAGCAATATCCGGACCTCGCCGACCAGATCGATCGAATACAGCATCGCGACTTGCCGGACGGTTGGGACAGCGCGCTGCCTGTTTTTCCGGCCGATGCGAAGGGCATCGCGACGCGCGACTCATCCGGCCAAGTGTTGAACGCCATCGCCCAAAAAATCCCCTGGCTGCTCGGCGGCGCGGCGGACCTCGCGCCTTCAACGAAGACGCACTTGAGCTTCGACTTCGCCGGCGCGTTTCAGGCGCCGGGCGCGGAGGGCGACTACCGCGGGCGGAACTTTCATTTCGGTGTCCGCGAGCACGCGATGTGCTCCGTCGCGAGCGGATTGAGCCTGGCAAAATTGCGGCCCTATGCCGCGAGCTTCCTCGTCTTCACCGACTACTGCCGGGGCGCATTGCGGCTCAGTGCGATGATGGAACTACCGGTCATCTTCATCTGGACGCATGACTCGATCAGCATGGGCGAGGACGGACCGACGCATCAGCCGATCGAGCAACTCGCGTCGTTTCGCGCGATGCCCGGCATGATTTTGTTGCGCCCGGCCGATGCCAACGAAGTGGTCGAAGCTTGGCGGGTGGCCATGCAGATCAAGGATCGGCCGGTCAGCCTGGTGCTGACGCGGCAGGCGCTTCCGACGTTGGACCGCACCAAGTACGCGCCGGCGAGCGGCGTCGCGCGCGGGGCTTACGTACTCGCGGACGCCCCGAACCGGCGGCCCGAGGTGTTGCTGCTCGCGACCGGCAGCGAAGTCTCGCTCTGCATCGCCGCTTACGAGCAACTGGCGTCGGAAGGTATTAAGGCGCGCGTGGTCAGCATGGCTTCGTGGGAGCTGTTCGAGCATCAGAGCCAGGAGTATCGCGATAGCGTGTTGCCTCCAGCGGTAACCGCGCGCGTTGCGGTTGAAGAAGCGTCCGGCTTCGGTTGGGAACGCTATACCGGTTCGGGCGGGACGATCCTCGGCGTGCACACCTTCGGGCTGTCCGCACCGATGAAGGTCGTCGCCCAGCACTTCGGGTTCGAACCCGCTCACGTCGTCGCTGCCGCCAAGAAGCAATTGCGCGCTGCGAGCCATTGAGCAGCGCGAGCCTCGGCCGATGAAAACTCATCCCATGGCAGGTAAACCACTCGAAGTTTCGATGCTGGTCGACGTACCTAAACTCGTGACGGCCTATTACACGGAAATCCCGGATCCGTCGGTCGCCGGGCAGCGCGTCGCGTTCGGTACGTCGGGGCATCGCGGTTCTGCTTTCGCCACGAGTTTCAACGAACGGCACGTTCTCGCGATCACACAGGCGATTTGCGAATATCGCCAGCGGCGCGGTGTGGATGGTCCGCTGTTCCTCGGTATGGACACGCACGCGCTCTCCGTGCCGGCGTGCGCGAGCGCTCTCGAAGTGCTGGCGGCGAACGACGTGGACGTCATGCTTGCCGAGCATGACGAATACACCCCGACGCCGGCGATTTCGCACGCGATACTCACCTACAACCGCGGGCGCGATTCACGACTCGCCGATGGTATCGTCATAACGCCTTCGCACAATCCGCCCGAAGACGGCGGGTTCAAGTACAACCCGCCTCACGGCGGGCCGGCGCAAATCGAGGTCACCGCATGGATCGAAGCGAAAGCCAACGCACATCTCGAAACCGGCCTGCGCGGCGTAAAGAAAGTCGCATTCGAGCAAGCAGCGCGCGCCGCCACTACGCATCGGCACAATTTTCTCGCTGCGTATGTGGCCGACCTCGATCAGGTGATCGACATGGACGCGATTCGCGGCGCGGACGTCCGCATGGGCGTGGATCCGCTCGGCGGCGCGGGCGTTCACTACTGGCCGCGGATCGCCGAGCGCTACGGCTTGAACCTTACCGTGGTCAACGACATCGTCGATCCGACGTTCCGCTTCATGCCGCTCGACTGGGACGGCCGCGTTCGCATGGACCCGTCCTCGCCCTACGCCATGCGGCGGTTGATCGGGCTTAAGGACTGCTTCGACATCGCGTTCGCGTGCGACACCGATCACGATCGTCATGGGATAACGGCGCGGAGCGCCGGGTTGCTGCCGCCGAATCACTACCTCGCCGTCGCCATCTTCTATCTGTTCCAGCACCGGCCGAAGTGGAGCGCGACCGCCGCGGTCGGCAAGACGATGGTGAGCAGCCGGATGATCGATCGCGTCGCAGCGAAGCTTGGTCGGACGCTCTACGAAGTGCCGGTCGGCTTCAAGTGGTTTGTGGATGGCCTGCTCAAGGGCTCGCTCGGCTTCGGCGGCGAGGAGAGCGCGGGCGCGTCCTTTCTGCGCACCGACGGCAGCGTGTGGACGACGGACAAAGACGGAATCGTTCCGGCGTTGCTGTCGGCGGAGATCACGGCGCGTCTCGGCCGCGATCCCGGCGAAATTTACCGCGCTCTTGCCGGTGAGCTCGGCGAGTCGGTTTACGATCGCGTAGAAGCGCAAGCGACTTCAGCGCAGAAGAAAATGCTGGAGACGCTGTCGGCGCAGCAGATCGTCTCCACGACGCTGGCCGGCGAAAAAATCGAGACGATTCTCACCCGCGCGCCGGGAAACGGCGCGGCTTTCGGCGGCGTCAAGGTGGCAGCGGCAAACGGTTGGTTCGCCGCGCGCCCGTCCGGGACGGAGGACATCTACAAGATTTACGCCGAGAGCTTTCGTGGAGCGGATCACCTGCGCCGCATTCTGGACGAAGCGCAGACGGTCGTGCGCGATGCATTGACCATGCCGCGGCGTGGCGGAGGAGGGGCGGTCGCGCAGTCCTGACCCGACAGTCGGAAAGCGAGTATCGGCTGCATCGTACGAACACCCGAGGAACGACCTGTGAGCCAGCCCATCCGTGCCAGTCAGTTGTACCAACTCCAACCCGCGACGAATGTCGATGGGCTCGACTTGCTCGCCGAGCTTGCGCTGGATATGCGCTGGTCATGGGATCACGCCGCCGATCAGTTGTGGCGGCAGCTCGATCCCGACTTGTGGGATGTCACGCACAATCCCTGGGTGGTCCTGCGAACGGTCTCGCGCGAGCGGATCGAGCGGCTGTCGAGCGACCCCGTTTTCCGTAAGAGCCTCGATAGCCTGGTACAAACCAAGCGCGACGCGGCGCGGACGCCCGCGTGGTTTCAGCAAACGTATCCGCAATCCGCGCTGACCGCGGTCGCCTACTTCAGCATGGAGTTCATGTTGAGCGAAGCGCTGCCTATCTATTCGGGCGGGCTGGGCAATGTCGCCGGCGATCAGCTCAAAGCGGCGAATGATCTCGGCGTTCCGGTCGTCGGCGTGGGGCTGCTCTATCAACAGGGCTACTTTCGCCAGCTGATCGACGCCGACGGCAAACAACAAGCTGTGTTTCCGTACAACGACCCGGGACAGCTGCCGATCACGCCGCTGCGGCACTCGAACGGGGAGTGGCTGCGGCTGCAGCTCGACCTCCCGGGTTACCCGATCTGGCTGCGCGCCTGGCAGGTCCAGGTGGGCAGAGCAAAGCTCTACCTGTTGGACAGCAACGATGCCGCGAACTTCCCGCCGTACCGAGGCATCACGAGCGAGCTATATGGAGGACAACCCGAGATGCGCCTCATGCAGGAGCTGGTCCTCGGCATCGGCGGCTGGCGGCTGCTGACCGCGCTCGGAATCCATCCGGAAGTCTGCCACCTCAATGAGGGTCACGCGGCGCTCGCGGTGTTGGAGCGCGCGCGCAGTTTCATGCAAGCGACCGGACAGCCTTTTGACGTCGCGTTGGCGGTTACGCGCGCGGGAAATCTCTTCACCTCGCACACGGCGGTCGCGGCCGGTTTCGATCGTTTCGCTCCAGCGCTTATCGAAAACTGCTTGGGCGGTTATGCCACCAAGCAGCTCGGCATTTCGTTTCACGATCTGCTTGCACTCGGCCGCCGCAACGCGCACGACCCGGCTGAGGACTTCAACATGGCGTATCTCGCGATCCGCGGAAGCGGAGCGGTGAACGGCGTGAGCCGCCTGCACGGAACGGTGAGCCGGCGGCTGTTCGAGCCGTTGTTTCCCCGCTGGCCGCAAGACGAAGTGCCCGTCGGATACGTGACCAACGGCGTGCACATGCCGAGCTGGCACTCAGGTGCTGCAGACAAACTTTGGACGACAACTTGCGGAAAGAATCGCTGGTTGGGAACGACGGATGCGCTGGAGCAGATGATCCGCGGCATCGCCGATAACGATCTCTGGGAATTTCGCGCCGCCGCCCGCAAATCGCTTGTGGAGTACGTGCGGGAACATCTGGCGCGGCAGCTCGCCGCCTCGGGGGCTGCGCCCGCGCGGGTTGAAGCGGCAAGGCATATATTCGATCCGAACGCGCTGACGTTGGGCTTCGCGCGCCGCTTCGCGACGTACAAGCGACCCAACCTGCTGCTGCGCGACCCCGACCGACTGCTGCGTTTGTTAAAAAATGCGCAGCGCCCGGTACAACTCATCGTCGCCGGCAAGGCCCATCCCGCGGACCAAGCAGGACAGGCCATGATTCATGAGTGGCTGGGCTTCATCCGGCGAGCGGAGGTTCGCCCGCACGTGGTCTTCCTCAGCGACTACGACATGCTGTTGACGAAGCGCCTGGTGCAGGGGGTGGACGTTTGGCTCAACTTGCCGCGACGACCGTGGGAAGCGAGCGGAACCAGCGGGATGAAGGTGCTCGTGAACGGCGGCGTCAATCTTTCGGAACTGGACGGCTGGTGGGCGGAAGCCTACACGCCGGAAGTCGGATGGGCGTTGGGCGATGGGAAGGAACATGGCGACGATTCCGCCACCGACGCCCTCGAAGCCGACGCTCTCTACGATCTGCTGGAACGCCATGTGATCTCCGAGTTTTATACGCGTGGTGCGCAGGATATCCCCGTCGCGTGGGTGGCGCGGGTACGCGAAAGCATGGCGCAGCTGGCGCCGCGCTTTTCCACCAACCGCACCGTGCGGGAGTACACCGAGCAACACTACCTTTCCGCGGCCGCCGCCTATCGCGAACGAGCCGCCGATAACGGCGCGAGCGGCGTGCAGATCGTGAATTGGCGGCGCACGCTCGAACAAAAATGGGCGGCGCTGCGCTTCGGCACAGTGAAGGTCGAGACGGATCGGGAGCGGCACGTATTTGAGATCGAGGTGTATCTCGATGACCTTGATCCCGCGGCCGTACGGGTGGAGCTCTATGCCAATGGAGCAGAGCAGGGGCTCCCCGTACGCCTGGAGATGCAGCGCCTGCGGTCGGCGGATGCAACACACAACCATGTCTATGGCGCGCGAGTGTCCGCGGCACGTCCGGCGACCGATTACACGGCGCGCTTGATCCCACGCCACGACGGCGTTGCCGTCCCGTTGGAGGCCGCGCTCATCCTGTGGCAGCGATGAATCGATCTCTCGAAATCGCCAAAGGTATAAACGATACCGCCGCAGCTTCAGAATATACGGAAGCTCGCCGCGGTGACCCGCTGCGTTTGGGTGCTCATGGATACGAGGGAGGCGTTAACTTCGCGTTGTTCAGCCGTCACGCTACGCGCGTTCGGCTGGAGTTGTTCGATCATCCGACCGACGCAACGCCCGCCAGAGTGATCGACCTCGATCCCGTGCGCAACCGCACGGGTGACGTGTGGCACGTCCGGTGTGAAGGGATTGGGTCAGGTCAACTCTACGCCTATCGGGTGGGCGGCCCATACCAACCTGCCGAAGGGCACCGCTTCAACTTCAACAAACTGCTCCTCGATCCTATGGCGACGGCGATCGCGCCGTTGCCGGCCTGGGCTTTTGATCTCGCGCTCGGTTATGACGCGTCCTCGCCCGCACGCGACCTGATCTGCTCGACAGTCGATGATGCGGCGGCCATGCCGAAATGCGTCTTCACGCAGGAGCACTTCGACTGGCATGACGATCGACCGCCGGCGCATCCGTGGTCGCAGACCGTGATTTATGAAACGCACATACGCGGCTTAACCATTCATCCCAGCGCCGGAGTGGCAGCGCCGGGCACATACCGCGGCCTGGTGGAAAAAATCCCATATCTTAAAGAACTGGGAATAACGGCCGTGGAACTGATGCCCCTGCACGAGTTCAACGAACATCACGTAACGGGTATCAACCCGCAGACGGGCGAACCGCTCAAAAAATACTGGGGCTACGATCCGGTGACGTTCTTTGCGCCTAAAGCCTCCTACAGCAGCTCGGGCGGGCGAGGCCAACAGAAGGCGGAATTCAAGGAGATGGTTCGGGCGCTCCACGGCGCTGGCATCGAGGTAATTCTCGATGTCGTGTTCAATCATACGGCGGAAGGAAATGAACTGGGCCCGACGCTGTGTTTTCGCGGAATGGATAACGCTATCTTCTACCGGTTGTCGCAGGACAAGCGCTACTACGAGAACTACACCGGCACTGGCAATACGATCAACGCCAATCATCCGGTGGTGCGGGACCACATCTTAGCGGCGTTGCGCTATTGGGTGGTCGAGATGCACGTGGACGGATTCCGGTTCGATCTGGCGTCAGTTCTCGGACGGGATGACACGGGCAAGTTGCTGGCGAACGCCACCGTTCTCGAGCGGATCGCCGAGGACCCGATCCTGAGAGACGTGAAACTCATCGCCGAGGCGTGGGATGTCGCCGGCGCTTACGAGGTCGGGAGCTTCCACGAACGCCGCTGGACCGAATGGAACAGCAGGTTTCGCGATGATGTTCGGCGTTTCTGGCGCGGCGACGACGGTATGCTCGGTCTGTTCGCCAGCCGCATTGGCGGCAGCGCCGATATCTATGCCAAGTCCGGCAAAGGTCCGGAGTGCAGCATCAATTTCGTCACCTGTCACGACGGCTTCACCTTGAACGACCTGGTCAGTTATCGACACAAACACAACGAAGCGAATGGAGAAGAGAATCGCGACGGAAGCGACGCGAATTTCAGCGCCAACTACGGCGTCGAGGGTGATACGACCAACGAAGAAATCGCGGCGCTGCGCAAACGCCAGATCAAAAACTTCGTCGTGAGCCTGTTGATCTCGCGCGGTGTGCCGATGCTGCTCGGGGGCGATGAATTCCGCCGCACGCAGGGCGGCAACAATAACGCGTACTGCCAGGACAATGAGACAAGCTGGTACGACTGGAATGATTTGGAGCGGCATCAGGATATTTATCGTTTCACCCGAAACATGATTGCCTTTCGCAAAGCGCATCCGATGCTAAGCAAGGAGCAGTTCTATAAAAGCGCAGACGTCCAATGGTTTAGTCCGCAGGGTGGGTTGCCAAATTGGTTCGATCCGAAGGCAAAGCAGCTCGCGTGTCTGGTGCACGAAGATGAGCGCTGCATTCTCTACCTGATGTTCAATGCCGGCACGGAGGCGGTCGCTTTCCGCGTGCCCGGCGTACCAGACGATCAACACTGGCGCGTCGCTGTGGACACCTATCGCGAGACAACGCAAGACTCGTATTCATCACACGAAGGATCACACTCCTATCCTGTCGGCCCGCAAACGAGCGTCATACTGACCACTCGTTAATGTCTGATATTCGGTGATAAATTGCCGCCTTCTTTGCTGTAGCTTAAGGTCGCACGCTGAAGGAGCGCTGGACGTTCGCGCTATCACTCCAACGTGAAAGCAATTTTGCGGACTCTTGCCGGAATTAGTTATGTATTGTCGAGCGCTGTGGTACCGACCATGACCAGTACAGTCACCGACTTTGTGCCGGACTTTTGCCGGGATTAGTGATGCACTGTGCAGCGCTGTGGTGCAATCGTGCAACGGACGCCCCGCAGTCGGTTACGAAACAACAATCACTTACAAGTACATTGGCCCACTTTTAATCAGTTGGTCGTAGGTTCGATTCCTACACGGCCCACCGGTTCAAGAAGTTACGAGTCGAAAAATTTCGTTTTTTCCTCTGCGGGACTTTTGCGGGACTCTTTATCCATACGCCGCTGATCCGCAGCGCTGACGCGGCAAGTGGCGTTCCAAGAACTCCATCTGGTCCGCGAGGACCCGACGGTTCGCGAGCACCAAAGCCTCGATACGGCTCGGAACAAACGGAAGCGCGAGCAGCTCTAAACCCACTTCCTCAGGCGTGCGATCGCTTTTTTCTTGATTGCACGCACGGCACGCGGTAACGCAATTGCTCCAGCAGTCTTCGCCTCCCCGCGATCGCGGAATGACGTGGTCGCGTGTGAGAAGTGCAGTTACGAATTCATCTCCGCAGTACATGCAAGTGTAACGATCGCGACGGAAAAGAGCCGCGTTGCTGAGTGGAGGCGTCACGTCCTCCACCGTGAACGCGTTGACATTTCGCACCGCTATGATGGTGTTCAGTTGCACGCACGACCGTTCGCCGCTTACGTGATTGATGCCGCCGTAAACGGGAAACGATGTGCCGGTCGCCCACGTTATCTCTTCACGAAGAACGAGGAGCACCGCGGCGCGCCAATGGATCCAATCGACCGGACGTCCCCCAACGTCTAGCGCCAGAATCAATGGAGGTGTCGGAAATACGTTTTCTTTTCTCATTCTCTTGTCTGTCTTTCTCGATATGTCGCGAACAGAATCAAGTTTGGAAGCCTTGTCCACTGGTGCGCCCGGAAGGATTCGAACCTTCGACGATGCAGGTAGAAGCTGCATGCTCTGTCCGGCCTGAGCTACGGGCGCGCGAATAACTGGCTCTCCGTGATGGATTCGAACCACCATTGCGTGATCCAAAGTCACGAGTCCTGCCCAAATTAGACGAACGGAGAAAAATGGTCTGGGCGGGAGGGTGAGCCGGAGTTTTCACGGAAAGACTTAGCGTGTGTCCGTGCCGGCGAGCGCCCGACGCGTGGAGTGCCGGGCCGGAAATCCGAATGCCCCGACGTGGATGTTGGTCTGGACGAGAGGATTTGAATCTCCGGCCTCTACGCCCAGGTACGTGGTGCGCCAGGTCGGAATCGAACCGACAAGCCCGGCAGGCAGGCGGGTTTAAGCCGCCGGCGTTTGCCGTTTCGCCACTGGCGCTCTACAAATGGCGCTTCCAACGGGAATCAAACCCGTGTTTTCTGATTGAGAATCAGGCGTCCTCCGTGCGGGTGTCGAGCCCGCGACCTTCTCTTTGTAAGAGAGGCGCTCTCCCGTTGAGTTAAGCGACAGTAGTTGGTACCCAAGGCGAGACTTGAACTCGCAATGCTCCAAAGAGCACGGCCACCTCAAGGCCGCATGTCTGCCGTTCCAACACTTGGGCTTGGGTAGCGGAAGCAGGAGTTGAACCTGCAAGCTCTGACGAGCACGGGCTTCTGAGACCAGCGCGTCTGCCGATTCCGCCATTCGCGCTAAGGATTGGTGCCGACGGAGAGACTCGAACTCTCATGCTATCGCGGGCGGCTGGTTTTGAGCCAGCCATGTCTGCCTTCCAACACGTCGGCTGGTGCAGATTGTCAGAGTCGAACTCACAAGCCGTTGGTTCTAAGCCAACGAGGTATGCCGGTTCCCGTCAACCCTGCGAAAGAACTGCCCGGACGAGCGCCCGGGCAGGTACTACCCCTTCACACACAAAACTTGTTTCAGCGTGTGTCGGACTTCAACCAAGTCCGTTTGCAACTCCATGACCTGATCGATGTCCTTGTACGCGCCGGGCGCTTCATCGATAACACCGCGGTCCTTGCGGCACTCAACGCCCTTCGTTTGTTCCATCAGGTCCGCTTCCGTGAACATCTGCTTTGCCTTGGTACGGCTCATACGCCGACCCGCACCGTGGCTGCACGAGTAGAAGCTTTGCGCATTTCCCTTGCCCACTGCGATGTAGCTCCGCGCTCCCATGCTCCCTGGGATCAAGCACCAGTCACCGGCGCCGGCGCGAATCGCTCCCTTGCGGGTAACGAAGACGCCCACGCCGTCGATCACTTCGCGGTCGATGTAGTTATGATGGACCGAGATTCGTTCGCCCACCACATCGAACGCCGGCAGATGCGGACGAATCGCGTCGAGCACCAGCTGCAACATCGCTTGCCGGTTCTCCATCGCGTAGTCCTGCGCCCACTCGACGGCCTCTACGTATCCGTCGAAGTGCGCCGAACCTTCTTCGAGATACGCCAGATCCCGATGCGGCAGGTGCACGTCCTTCTTCAGCATGTCTTCCTTGGCGACCTGGATGAAGTGGCGGCCGATGATGTTGCCGATCCCGCGCGATCCCGAGTGCAAGAACACCCAGACGCCGTCGCCTTCATCGACACAGAGCTCGATGAAGTGATTTCCACCGCCGAGCGTTCCCAACTGACGCACCCACACGTACGGCTTTTGTGCGTTGGCGATCTCTGGGTATTTTTCCACCAGGAGCCGCAACCGTTCCTGCAGCCGCTTCGCGTGCGCTTCCGGCGCTTGGTTCAGCTCGTGCATCCCGAAGCCGACCGGCACTGCATCTTCGATCGCACCCCGGATCGTCCGAAGGCTGTCGGGTAGATCGCTCGCCTTCAGCGAAGTCTTCACGGCGGCCATGCCGCAGCCGATGTCAACGCCGACCGCCGCTGGAATCACGGCCTTCACGGTCGGAATAACGGATCCAACCGTCGCACCGATACCGGCGTGCACGTCCGGCATCGCGGCCACGTGTCCGTGCACGATCGGCAGCATCGAGATGTTCACGAGCTGCTGAATCGCTTCGGGCTCGATGTCCTCGGTCCAGATGTGAACCGGAACACGACCTTTGTTGATGGTTTTGATAATAGGCATGGCCTTTCTCCTTTAATTATTGCTGATTGGTCGCGACAGATGGACTCGAACCATCAAGCTTGGGTTTATGAAACCCGCGCTCTCCCTTTGAGCTATGTCGCGTGACAAATAAATGGATGGTGCGCGCTGCAGGAATTGAACCTGCGTCGGCGGCTAATCTGGCCGCTGCTTTGTCCGTGTATAAAACGGATGCTTCACCGCTAAGCTAAGCGCGCGTTGCTAACTGGCATCCCGTGATGGATTCAAACCACCGACCTCCGCGTTCGTAGCGCGGCGCTCTGTTCACTGAGCTAACGGGACTTCGATGCTGGTAGGCCGTGGGAGACTCGAACTCCCATTCCCGGGTTAAAAGCCCGGTACTCTCGCCATTGAGTTAACGGCCCATATCTGGCGGAGGATGCTGAGATTCGAACTGACGAGAGACTGTTGTCTCTTCCGCTTTCGAGGTTGGCGGTTTAAGCCGCCCACCAACCCTCCAAAAAATTGTGGCGCACACTGCGGGACTCGAACCCGCATTTCCGCGATTGAAAGCCGCGTGTCCTATTCCGGTCAGACGAAGCGTGTATGTGGTGCGCCCGGGCAGCATTTGCCCGCCGTCCTTGGCGCGACTCTTCAGCTTTGCTCAACCCCAGCCCGGCCTTCCATGGCCGGGCGTTCGGCGGCGCGGACACCCGTTATGTGTGTCCGCGAAAACTCCGCCTCACCCAACTGAGCTACGGGCACAGAAGAAAAATTGGGGTGGTCAATCGGAATCGAACCGATGTCGCGAGGGCCACGTCCTCGAGTTCTCGCCACTGAACTATGACCACCATGGCTTGGAGCCGACAGCGCGACTTGAACGCGCAACCTATCGCTTACGAGGCGATTGCTCTTATCCCGTTGAGCTATGTCGACGAATTGGTCGGGGCAGAGGGATTCGAACCCCCGACAACCTGCTCCCAAGGCAGGTGCGCTGCCAAACTGCGCTATACCCCGAAAGCGTCAGCACGTGCTGACGGAGCGTTTGCTCTGCCACTGCTTGTACGGCGGTGGTCGACCGGAGACGCCCGTCTCGTGGGTGCTGCGTGGTACCTGGTACCTGGCGTGCGGATCGAACGCACGACCTTGCGCTTATCGGGCGCATGCTCTGCCACTGAGCTAGCCAGGCAACTGGCGATCCGGACGGGATTCGAACCCGTGATCTCTGCCTTGACAGGGCAGCGCTTTAGGCCAGGACTAAGCTACCGGACCAAGACCGTTGCTCGTTCTTACGGTCTGAAGAAGTGATTGCGATCCGACCCGTCGAAGCGGCCAGCGCGCATGCAGCAATTCTTGAAACCTACGACCGGAGCCGCAAGGGCAGGGGTCGTTGCGTCCGAGCTTCTCGATCAACTCTTTGTCGACGTGGACCGAACGATCGCCGCGCTTGACGCGCGTCTCGGACGGGAATCCTTTCTTGCGCTTACTAGTCGCCTCGAAACCAATCGTGGTCGAGGTATTCGGGTTTGATTTTCATGGCACACCTCCAGTTGAGCGGGCCCGGCCCCATTGCCGGACCCTTCTCGTTTCTTAACTCATGGTAGAGACTTCTCGATCTGCCATTACTCCGGCTTCACGTTGATCTTCACCATGTCCTGCAATACACCATCGAGACCGCCGAACACGGTGAGCTTCTCGATCTTGTCGGTCACCTTCTCGAGCACTTCCAGCTCCTTCAGGCGCACGAGGATCGGGTTCTCACCCATCAGCTTCGCGGTGTTGAGCAGCGAACGGGTCGCGGCGGTTTCCTCACGGCGCTTGATGATGTTCGCCTGCGCCGCCTTTTCCGCTTCCACCACCTGGTTCAAGATGTTCTTCATCTCGCCCGGCAGGATCACGTCCTTGACGCCCACGCTCTTCACGTCGATGCCGTGCTCGGCGACCTTGCCGCGCACGTCTTCGTAGATCACCTGATCCAACTCACCCTTGTTGCTGAGCAACACATCCAGCGTACGGGTCCCGACCGCCTGACGCAGAGCGAACTGCAGCTCGCGGTACAGGTAGCCGGTGAAGTCGACCAGGCTCTTACGTGCCTTCACTGCATCGGTGATCTTGTACGCACCCGACAGGTTCACACGCAGGCTGACCTTGTCCTTGGTCAGGATTTCCTGACCCTGAACTTCCATCGTCTGCACACGGGTGTCGACCTGTTCAACCTTGATGCTACGGTTGAACTTCCAGTACGCGTACAAACCCGGTTTCAGCGTCTTGATGAACTCACCGTCCACAAACAGCATGCCGATGAACTCATCCGCCACTTCGGCTGGGTAGACCGTGTCGCTTACCGCCTTCAACAGCTCACCCGGGCGCGCACGCGCCACCAGTGATACCTTGTCGCGCGGTACTTCGTAGTCGGTCTCGATCTTCACGATCTCGACACGTACTTCGACCGGACCGCGCCAGTACAACTTACGGGTCGCCGGCTGGAGCACCGTGGTCAGCTTGCCGTTCTTGTAAACCAAGCCGACCTCGCGCTCACCGAGCTCGATCACCTGAAAGTACTTCGCGCAGAGCTCCGCCAAATCCTTGATCAGGATATCGGCGCGGGGGTGATCGAATTCCGGCTGGCTAATGTCGTACAGCTCAACCTTTACTCGACCCATCGGGTCCGCGATCCAGTACACGCCCGGATCGAGAATATCCACGATGCTGCGATCCTTCAGGTACAGACCACGCTCGTGCTGCGCGATCACTACGCGCTTGATGCCAAACATTGTTGTTCTCCTCTAGTCACGATTTGGTTGCGTGGCTCTTTTCTCACTCGGTACTTGAGTCGCCTCAAGTCGCCACACCGACGCGGTTACGTTTTCCTCACTTGAACCTCCGTTTTTTCACTGATGGTGAAATTCCTCTCGGGACAACGCGCTCCTGAAAAGGAGAGGGCACAAAAATGGCGGGAGACACCCCACGCCGACGCCGCGGACAACCACGGGACTGCGATGCTGGAACGGCGCTCGGATTTGCACATCCATCGAGTTCGAAACGCCCACCCTCGTTTCGTCGTCGACTTCGATGCAAAAACGCCATGCCGGCCGGCCGCACAGTTGCGCGATCGTGCGAAACGACATCCGCGCTGTGATTGGATCGTCGAAGCCAACGTGCGCTTCTCGGATCCGGTCACCGGAGTGCTCCCTGGTACTGCAATTACGATAGTGGTGGAGTCGAACCACCTCGGCTTTCGCCTTTACCAATTGCCAGAGTTACAGTCTGGTGTAAGAGCGGGAGTCGAACCCGCGACAGCCGGTTTATGAGACCGGTGCTCTACCCATCTGAGCTATCTCACTGGCGTCGAAACGCTCGCAGCTGCTCTGTATACACCGTGCCATCGTTGCCTAAGCGTTGGCGCACAGGACCGGCGCTTGAACCGGAACCGCTGAACAGCTGTAGCCATCTCAACTCGTTACGTACTGCATTCGGTACTTGGTGCGGCCAACACGATTCGAACGTGTCTCTCGAGCTCTTCAGGCTCGCGCTAATCCGCCTCAGCTATAGCCGCAAATCATTTGGTGGAGCCAGGCGGAGTCGAACCGCCAGCTTCCTGCGTGCAAAACAGGCGCTCTACCTTGTTGAGCTATGGCCCCGAATATTTGGCACACCGGGAGGGAATCGAACCCCCAACATCTGATTTTGGAAACCAGCGCTCTGCCTGGTTGAGCTACCGGTGCCTGCACTAACTGGCTAGCGAGGTGGGGTTCGAACCCACATTCACACGGTTAACAGCCGTGGCCTCTGCCCGTTGAGGTACTCGCTAATTCGCGCCGCGCCCGTTGCTGGTTGGAATTGAACCAACTCGTTTGGCCAAAACGTTCCTGAGAGGGCCCGCTCGGGATCAACTCTCGCGTGTCACCGTCCACGCCGCAGCAACCAGCGCGCGCTGAAAAACTGGTGGAGAGAGGAGGACTCGAACCTCCAAGGCCTACGCCTGCTCCTGAGTTACAGTCAGGCCGCTTACCAATTCGCGCATCTCTCCAAATGATCTCGCTGTCGTTCGAAATCACGCAAAATGGAGCGGACGATGGGTATCGATCCCATGTCTCGACCTTGGCAAGGTCGCGCTCTGCCATTGAGCTATGTCCGCATACTGGGTGACCGCCCCGACGGACGCTGCAAAAAATTCGCGCAGCGCGATACGCCGGCGGCTTTCGCCGCACGCGTATCTCACCCGCCCGCTGCAAAGACAGCGGGTTAAGGCTTCAAGTTGTTAAAGAACATCGCGCAAAAAACACCCACGAGCGCACGCTCTCGCCGACGCAGCGCGTCGCCGGCGCAAAGGGCAAAAATCAAACGGGGTCAAAAGAAAAACCCCGGTTAGCGGATGCCGACCGGGGTTTCTGGATGGAGCTAGAACCTTTGGAGGGCACCTGGCTGCGCAGGCCCCTCCAAGAATCGAGAGGGCCTACGTCGTCGTATCGTCCTGCGCGAGCATCGAATAACCGCTAATAACCCGCGTCCCGGACAGGCCGAGTTCGGGCTTGCGATTTTCTAGGCGCGCAAACAGAGCAGCCGCGGCGGATGTGCGCGCGAACGATAAGAACGTATGTTGTTGCGATCTGCGTCTCATCTTTGCTGCTCGTTTCAGGTCGAAAAATGCCTTCCTCTAAGAAGCGCGGAAGTCTACTCGAAAAAATTTGCTTTGCAAGATTTTTTCGTTGATATCGGCGGGCGACAAATCAGGTGCTATCTGCGCCGGTGCGTAACCGTTACTAAGACTGTTAAATAAACGAACTTCCCCGGCGGTTGAGCCGTATTCATTTGAGTTGTTGAAGCGCTCGATCGGGTGGTCGTCCGGCCCCAGATACAACCAAAAGATCCAATGTTGTCGCTAACTAAAAGCGGACCGCCCCGACATGGGACTGACACCGTTTCGGATCCGTCAGGATCGTAGCGGTATCGCACGACATGCAGACGAGGCATGCATAACCGCGCATGAAGATCGAAATCTAGCAAGCTTCTGCGCACGTCTATACTCAACCATCAGCAGTGTCAGCGGTTCGATAAGAAATAATCCATCTCTCGCGCTCAGCCAAAAATGGATAACGTAATGAAGACTCAATTGCTAATCGCGTTCGTTCTTTCCGTATTCTCGATCATTGGTCATGCGAGTGCCGCCGAGCCGCTTGATCCTCAAGTAAAGTACGGCCGCTATTACACCACGATCGTAGTGAACAAAGACGGTACGGCTGCGGAGTCGCGTGAATGGTCGATGACGGTGCTCAAGGAAGCCGCGTTGGAATACTCAAAGCGGGCGTCGATCAGTTACAGCACCAGCGCGCAGAAGCTGGAGTTCGTCGAGGCGTACACGAAGAAGGCAGATGGTCGCCGCATCGATGTGCCGAAAGACAACTATCAGGTCGAGATAAATCGCGGCAAAGGGAAAGACTCCCCGGTTTACTCCGATATATCCACCGCGACGGTCGTCTTTCCGGATGTCGCGGTGGGTGACAGTGTCGTAGTGTCCTACCGCCTGATTCAAACTGAACCGCTGTTTCCCGGTCATTTCTCCACCGCGCAGACTTTCTTCAAGCAAATGGCCTTTGACGATATCCGCGTGCGCATCGAATATCCGGCAACGCTTTGGGTCCAGTACGACGCTCGCGGCATGTCGCAAAAAGAGAGCGAGGGAAAGGATGGCCGGAAGGTGATCGAGTGGAGCTATTCCAACCCGAATCCGGTCAAGGATGAGCGTCGAGACTACTCGGTTTTCGATTCCGATACGACCACCGGCTTTTCGTTTTCGACGTTCCGGACTTACGGCGAGATCGCGAGCGCTTACGGCGCCCGCGCGCTGCCCAAAGCGGCCATTACCGAGCGGATCCGAAAGCTCGCGGGCGAAATCGTGAAGGATAAGACCGCGCCGAGGGACCAGGCGCGCGCACTCTACGATTGGGTTGCGACGAATATTACGTATGCGGGGAACTGCATTGGGATTGGCGCCGTCGTGCCGCGCGACCTGGATGTCGTGCTCGATAACCGCATGGGTGATTGCAAGGACCACGCGACGCTTCTGCAGGCGCTTCTCGCGGCGCGCGGCATTCCGAGCACGCAAGCGCTCGTCAACGCCGGTCCCATCTATCGCCTGCCGAAAATACCCGTCGCTTCGACGGTCAATCATGTCATCAACTACATCCCATCGTTGAATCTATACGCCGACTCGACCTCGAATTACACGCCGTTCGGCATGCTGCCGTTGGCTGTACAGGACAAACCGGTGCTCTGGGTGGAGGGCTTTAAGGACGGAACCAAGACGCCCGTGCCTCCGATTGGCAGCAACCAGCAAAAGACGAAGAGTGTTCTAAAGATTGCCCCGGACGGCTCGGTTTCCGGAACCATCGAGGTGACGCAGAAAGGCGAACTGGGTGCGCAGATGCGGGCGTGGGCTCGCAAGCTTACAAAGGAGCGGGAAACCGATCTCGTCAAGGATATTTTCCGGGGGCAGGGAAAGATCGGGAGCGGCACGCTGGTAAAAGACGATCCGACGGCGCTCGATGGCGATTATCACTACAAAGTCAGCTTTACCGCCGAGAAGTATATTAAGTTTCCGGGTTCGGGCGCTTTTAACATCGATCCGCCAATGGATATCGCGCGATCGATTCACGCGTTTTTCACGTATTCGATGGAGCCGGAAAAAGAGGCCGACGTGGTTTGCACGAGCGGGGCTGCGACGGAAGAGTACGTAATCGAGCTACCTAAAAAGATGAAAGTGCTTTCAATTCCTCAGAACCTGAAAGTGGCAAACGATTTCTTGTCCTACAGCGGAACGTACAAGCTGAAGGGCAACGTTCTCACGGTGCAGCGCACGATCGACGACAGGACCAAAGGCAACGTTTGTGCGCCGCAAGTTTTCGTCGAATACAAAAAGTTCGGCGATAAAGTCATCGACAATCTAGGCGAGCAGGTGCTTTATAAATAGTCGTATATCGCCGACGACCTTAGAGTGGTCGAAAAAGTTTGGGCCCAGTTTTGGGCCCACTCGCTCGTGCTCTTTGGTGCTTTACGGTGCTACTTTGTGCAACGGGCGTTCCGTAAGTTGTTGAGTTAGAAATCCCGGATTACCTATACACCGGCTTTTAACCAGTTGGTCGTAGGTTCGATTCCTACACGGCCCACCATTCGGGCGCCGGGGATGTCAGCGTGGTGTTTGCCTGTTGGTCATCGCACAAATCGCCGTGACTGATCCGCGACTGGCTCCCGGTATGCATCAAGCCAAGGTGGCTGTAGAGCGTCTTGACGATCAGCCGCGCCGCGGATGCCCACTCCCTGCGCGAGGTCATGGAACCTTTCCTCACCTCCCATCGTGATACTCCCCGGGCGAACCTATTTGCGCACAGTCGTCAGTTTTACGGTCGGTGGGCCGCGGAATGTCTCTTTGGATCTTAAATGTCGGTTGCGGGGAGGAAGAGGTACGGCTGCTTCGGGAGGTCGCCAGCATGGAAGGCGACGCGCCGCTCGTGCACTCCATCATCAATCTCACGGCGGCGCATGGGTGGGCGAGCTTGCACCGGCCGCATCTGCTGATAATCGATGTTCGCACGATCGGGTTCGATGCGATCGACTTCATGGGCCAGATTCGTCGCGACCGCACCTGTGATGACATCCCGATACTTGCCGTGGTCGATGAATATCGCCGTGCGTCTCGCGGCATACTGATAGTAGGAGGCGCGACGGACCTGATAACGGCGCCGCTGGACCCGTATGAGTGCCAGGCGCGCATTCTTAATTTGGCGGAGCTCGGCATGCAGCGGCAGCGACTGCGCGACTACAGCCACCGGCTCGAGGCTCTAGGAGAGCCGCGCGCGGACATCCGCGCGCGCGATCAAGAGCGGCTGCGCCCGGTCGCGAACGTGGGCGATTTCCGCGAGAAAGCGGCGCGGGCGCGTGGCCAGCGCCTGCGCCTGTTCAGCCGCGCCATTGCCGAGGCGCTCGAATTGCCCCCGGCGCAGCGCGGCCTCATCGAAACAGCCGCGCCGTTGCACGATATCGGCAACATCGGCGTCGCCGATTCCATACTCAGAAAACCCGGGCCCCTGACCGACGGGGAGCGCAAAGACATGCAGACGCACACCCTGATCGGCTACCGCCTCCTCAAGGATCAGCAGGCCGCGCACCTGCAATGCGCCGCCGACATCGCGCTCTTCCATCACGAGCGCTACGACGGCAGCGGCTATCCGCGGGGCGTCGGCGGCGAGGATATCCCGTTACCCGCGCGCATCGTGGCGGTCGCCGACGTTTACGACGCACTCAGCAGCCCCCGGCCGCACCGCGAGCCGTGGCCGATGGCGCAAGTGCACGAGTATCTGCAAGAGCAGAAGGGCAAGCACTTTGACCCGCAATGTGTCGACGCCCTCCTCGTCAAACTCGGCAAGCCGTAGCGCTTCTCGGCGACTGACCCTCGTTTGATGCGTCGTCGTTACTAACGTCTTTCGGGACGCGTGATCATTGCGTCGCGTTCTAGCGACGATCGAGGCGCGAGCTGCGGCGACGGTTCGACCGGAAAGCCTAGCGTGTCAATTTGGGTGCCTACCCGGCTCGACTGTCCGCCGCTGCCGAATCAACAATTGACGCGCGGTGACGCGGCGTGGCCGGCGCGCAGCCGGCACTCGCGCGAAGTTCGCAGCACTGCACGCGCGGATACCCCGCAGGTTGTTTCCTCGTCCTATGCGAATCGATCAACTGGCATCGAGGCGCTGCCTAGCCTGCAGTGTTTGCCTGCGCTCACTTGAAGTATCGGCTCCGGTAATTGCAGGCGCTTGCCGGCTTGTGCCCTCGACAGCGGGCGGGAGAGCATCGGACGCGCCGGATCGAAAGCTGCACCGCTGGCGAAAACGAGCGAGAAGTAGCGATCGAACCAGCAGCGGTGCGTGCGATGCGGTTTGCCTGACGTTGACGTCCGTGCAGATTAAGAAGCACCTGCCGGAGGACTGTGCCGAAGAATCAAACGATTGCTGTTTGATTTTCACCGCGACCCGCAGGTAGTGCCGCGGCGAGCGAGTTGAAAAAGGCCAATACGAAAGGGGAGATTCGCGCAGATGCTTAACGTCCGTTCGCCGGCGGAATCAGTTTTTGGTCAACGTCCTGCCTGTGTGCTGTCCGCAGAACAATTTAGCGCGGATGCATAGCGCCACGATCGGAATTCCGTCCGGACTACGAGAAGGTTCACCGAGATAGCACACACATCCACTTCAACTGGTATGCGGAGGTTAACGATGCAGTACTACTCAATGTTTCATCGCTGCAATGCAGTCAAAGCGGCCACCTTGCTGGCCGGCCTGACTCTATGGCCTGCCCTCGGAATCGCCGATGTCAGCGGCCAGGCGCGCGCGGTCCAGGCTACCGTTCTCGGGACAACCACCGCGCTCGCCGACACCGGGACGCTCAGCGGTGCGGGCGACGCGCGCGAAGCGTCGTCATTGACGGGGAATATCCCGCTCACGGGCGCGGCGGAAGTCTTGCACGCGACGACCATCAGCTCGGTGGATGCGGTCGCGTCCGAAGCGTCGGCGGCGAACGTGGGCCTGAGCCTTCCGGGGATCTCCATCGGCGCCGAATTTGCGATGGCGCGGGCGCTCGCGCCCGTGAGCGGCGCGCCGAGCGGCGCCTCGAGCATCGCCGGGCTGACGATCAACGGCTCGCCGGTCGTCGTGACCGGGGCGCCGAACCAGGCGCTCAACTTGATCGGCGCCAAGGTCGTGATCAACGAGCAGGTGCCGTCCACGAGCGGCATGGTGGTCAACGCTTTGCATGTCGTCATCACCGGCGTGGCGGATGTCGTGGTCGCCGGTGCGGCGGCCGGGATCACACCGTCGACCTCGTCGACTCTCCCGATTCTGAAACTGCCGTTGCTCTAAGTCTTCCGAAGCGGGAAGAAGAGCGGCGCATGAAGCGGTTTACACGAAACTTTCTGTAGGAGAAGAACAATGCAAGTTCGAGCGATGACAATTTCCGCAATCCTGGCGGGCCTGATCCTTGGGGCGACCGCGTGGATGTTTCCCGCAGGCTCGGCACGCGCCCACCCGGGCGAGGGACCGCCGACCCCGCTCGATTTCATAACGGGCGGCGGATTCATTGTGCGTCCGACGGGCGATAAGGGGAACTTCGGCGTGGGCGGCGGCGTCAAGAACGGCGCGTTCTGGGGCCATCTGAACTACATCGACCATGGCAACGGCCTGCACGTGCAGGCGCAGCAGCAGGATATAACCGGCTACATTCTGATCGATGAACGCACGCGGGATATCTGCGGCCACGCCCAGACCGACCTCTTCGGCGACGTCCTGTTTCATGTCCGCGTGACGGACAACGGCGAACCCGGCGTGGATGATATTTTCATCATCCGCCTGGGCAAGAACGGCGTCTTCGTCTACACCACGGAAAACGACCCGGACCACACGCTGGGCGGCTCTCAGCCCGGCGGCGGCAATATTCAGCTGCACAAGGGAAACAACTCCAACACGGCTCCGGCCACTCCGTCGGTTTGCGACATCTGACGCGCAGCGATCCCTGCTCCGTCGCCCGCACACGGACGTGCGGGCCGGGGGTGAAACGAAGCGGCGGTAGCACGCGAACAGAGTGCTACCGCTTCGTTGCGTGACCTGCGGCGATCCGCGACGGCGATCGTGCAGCAGCGGGCGATGGAGGATAGACGCCCGTCAATAAACGGGCGGGCGCGTCATGCCGCCAAGTAGTCGCTTAGCCACTGCGTCGTCTCGCGCGGTCCATATCCCACGTAGGGCTGCGAGAGGGGAATCACGTAAAGCCGATCATCGCTCCTCAGATACTCTTTCAACTGATCGAATATCCGAACCGGCAACAACCGCGTGTGAACTGCGCAGGCGGTTTTCGTCAGTTCTATTGAATTCGGATGTCGCGCCTTCAAGGCATGCATCATCTTCTTTCTATTCTCGTCGTCTTTTGTTTCGTAAAGGACCAGCAGAACCGCCATCATTGAACTCCCTTTAAACTCCCCTTTACCGCTCGTTTCGGCGGGGCGAAAAACAAAGTAGCCGTGTTCTACAGAAGCGATAGACACAATTTAGACGCGCGGGAAATTACGTCCAAAGTTATCGGGAGGGTTTTGTGCGAGCTACCCAACCAAAAACGCGGCGCGATATCAAACCATCATTCAACCAACGTAGTAAAGATGATCCGTTCGACCTATCCATTCGGTGAGTGCAGATAATCGAAGGCGGTCGCGCGAAGGTTTCACCGAAAGCGCGCATGTTCGCTTCCGCAAAAATTTTCTTGCTCAGTACTGCTCGGAGCCTGCTAAGGTATTTAGCCCTGATACTCCGGTGGGAATTCGCGGGACGTCTCACAGCCTTTCCGTTGCTCCTGTTCGAAAGTCGGAGTCACCGGCGTGACTCGATCATTGATCTCGCTGCGACGAACGGTTTTGATTGCGCGGCGTCCGGTGATTGCGCGCACATTTCTCTGCTGCTGTTTTCGCAAAGCGCAATTTCCATGGTGACATCGTGGTAAAGCGCAATCGATGCGCGTTTGCCGCACGCATTCGTTAACGAAGCACGACGCGTCCAATTCAGTACTCATAACTCACTCATTGTTATTCGCGGCGAAAGCCATAAAATGCAAATGAAATAACCGATGACATAAAAATAACTACCTAAGGCACGTAAGGTGGTTGGGAGGTTACGGCCGCGCGCATTTCTGGTGTTCCCGAATCGACCGGGCGCTTCGCTTCGCCGAAGTCGCCTGCGAATTTTGTTGTCCGTGTTTTCCGCACAGAGGAGGAATCCGTCATGAAGATGGCTACAGAGAAATCTCGCGCGCCCGAAGCGGCAACCGGTTCGACCGCCGCGTTGCTGCGCGAGCTCGTCGCGCATCTGCGCCAACACCGCACCGAGCTGCGCGAAGAGTGGGCGCGCCGCATCACCGAAGCGAAGTTACTGACGGCGATGAGCAAGGAGGAAATTTTCGCGGAAGCGACATCGGTGTACGACAACTACGTCGAAGCGCTCGAGACCGGTACGTTCGAAGCGCTGCAGGCGTATGCGCGTAACCTGTCCGAACGCATCATCCCGCGCGGCGTGCAAACGGACGAGGTCGTCGGCATCGTGCTGCTGCTGCGCGACGTGCTCGCGCGCTCGCTGTTCGCAAAATATCAGGCCGACTTCCAGCTGCTGAACCGCATCCTCGACGCCTACGAGCCGGCGGCCAACCGCATCGCCAACACCGTCGCGGTCGGTTTCGTGCAGGAGCGCGAGCGCATCATCCGCGAGCAGCAGGAGGCGATCCGCGAATTGTCGACGCCGGTCCTGCAAGTGCGCGAGCGCCTGCTGATTCTGCCGATCATCGGCGTGATGGATCCGCAGCGCGCGCGCCAGCTCACCGAGCAATTGCTGCGCGGCATACGCGCGAACCGCGCGCGTGTGGTCGTGATCGACATCACCGGCGTCGCCGCGCTCGACTCGAACGTCGCCAACCACTTGGTGCAGACGGTCGAGGCGTCGCGGCTGCTCGGCGCCACCGTGATCGTCACCGGGCTGTCGCCCGAGATCGCGCAAACGCTGGTCAATATCGGCGTCGACCTCGGCAAGATGAACACGGTCGGCGATCTGCAGGGGGGCATCGAAGAGGCGGAGCGGCTGCTCGGATACAAAGTGATGCCGATGGGCGAAAACACGCCGCCGAAGCCGGTGAGCGCGATTCGCGCGCAATGAGGCTTAATCGATGGCGGTTCCTATTCTCAAGCAGCAGGACTACCTGATAGCGACCATCCAGTCGGCGCTGACGGATGCGGACCTGGTGCAGCTGCGCGACGCGCTGGTCCAGCAGGTGGGGAAATTCCGTTCGCGCGGCGTAATCGTCGACGTGACCGCGCTCGATGTGCTCGATTCGTTCGCGTCGCGGACCGTGCGCGATTTGGCCCACATGATCCGGCTGCGCGGCGCCGAAACGGTGATCGTCGGGATTCAACCGGAAGTCGCGTTTGCGATGGTGCAGCTCGGCATCACGTTGGAGCGAGTCACGACGGCGCTCGATCTCGAGGAAGGCATCAAATACCTGGATGGAAAAACGGTTCATGGGCAAGGTCGAGGCTGAGGCAAACTCCGGCGTGTACGTAACCGTCGCGTCGGATATCGACATCGTGCAGGCGCGGCGCCAGGGGCGGGCGCTGGCGGAGCAGATCGGTTTCTCGGCAAGCGAGGCGACGCTCGTCGCGACGGCGATCTCGGAGCTCGCGCGCAACATCGTTCACTATGCCAAGACCGGCGAGATCCTGGTGCGCCCGGTGGACGGTGCCGGCCGCTGCGGCATTACCATCGTCGCGCGCGACCGCGGTCCCGGGATCGCGGATACGAAGCTCGCGGTGCGCGAGGGTTATTCCACGTCGGCGAGTCTCGGGCTCGGACTTCCCGGCGTGCGGCGCATCATGGACGAGTTCGACATCGTCTCCAAGGTCGGGTGCGGCACCACCGTCACGGTGACCAAGTGGTTGCGGTGATGAACGCGCCGTGTTTCGACTGGGGCGCGGCGTCGCTAGTGCACGCGGGCGAGACCGAATGCGGCGATCGGTCGGTCGTGCAAACGTTCGACGACGGCGCGCTGGTCGCGGTGATCGATGCGCTTGGTCACGGGCACTACGCGGCCGAGGCCGCCGGCGTCGCAGCGCGGACGCTGGAGCAGCATGCGGGCGATGCACCGGCGGCGCTCATCGAGCGCTGTCATCTGAACATGCGCGGGTTGCGCGGCGCCGCCATCAGCATCGCGTCGTTCGATTGCGGCCAGCACACCATACAATGGCTCGGCATCGGCAACGTGACCGGACTGCTGGTGTACGCCGATCCCGACGCGCATCCGCGCGTGCGCGCGCTGCTGGTGCGCGCCGGCACGGTGGGCGACCGGCTGCCGGCGCTGCGGCCGTCGGTCGAACCGGTGGCCGCGGGCGACATGCTGATCCTCGCGAGCGACGGCGTGCGCACCGAGTTCGCCGAGATGTTGCCGGCGGCGATCGAGCCGCAGCGCCTCGCGGACCGGATAATCGACGGCTACGCCAAGGGCAGCGACGACGCGACCGTGGTGATATTCCGCTACAACGGTGGCAAATGACGACGGTGGAGGTAGCGCCGCTGACCGAGCAGTATTGGCAGATCCTGCGGGAGTATCTCGAGCATGACGGCGAAACCCTGCTCAATCGCGGCTACGAGCTCGGTCGGCGCGCGCTGATGGACGGCCGCGGCGTGCTCGAAATGGCCGCGATCCATCATCTCGCGTTGCGGCGCCTGGCGGCGGAGCAGTGCGAGCTGGATCGAACGCTGCGCGCGGCGGGGGAGTTCTTCGCCGAATGCCTGTCGGCGTTCGAGATGAGTCATCGCGGCGCACGCGAAGGCATGCGCGCGCTGCGCGGCCTGAACGAAGCGCTCGAGGCCGAATCGAAGCGGATCGCGCACGCGCTGCACGACGAGGCCGGGCAAATGCTCGCGTCGGTGCATATCGTGCTGGCCGACATCGTCGCCGCCGGCGTGCCGGCGGCGGCGCGCGCGCGCTTCAGCGAGATCGGCCGCCTGCTCAAACAGATCGAGGACGACTTGCGCAATCTCTCGCATGAGTTGCGCCCGACGGTGCTCGATGACCTCGGGCTCGCGGCGGCGCTCGAGTTTCTGGCGGAGCGCGTCGCCAAACGCACCGGGCTCGTGGTCACGGTGGACGCGGCGGTCGGCGAGCGCCTGCCGGCGGCGGTCGAGATCGCGCTGTACCGGATCGTTCAGGAAGCGCTCAACAATACCGTGAAGCATGCGCACGCCCGCGCGGTGCGTATCGAGCTGCGGCGCCTGCCGGCGCACGTTACCTGTCATGTCAGCGATGACGGCCGCGGCTTCGACGCGCAGGGCGCGCCGGCGGCGCAGGGTCTCGGGCTGCTCGGCATCCGCGAGCGGCTGAACGCCCTCGGCGGCTCGCTGCAGATTCGCGCCGAGCCTCGGCGCGGCACGACGCTCATCGCCGACATCCCGCTCGGAGGCACGCATGCATAGCCGCATACTGCTCGCGGACGACCACTTGATCCTGCGCCAGGGATTGCGCGGGCTGCTGGAGAAAGCCGGCCACGAAGTCGTCGGCGAAGCCTCGGACGGACGCGAAGCGGCCGCGCTCGCGCACACGCTGCGTCCCGACGTCGCCGTGCTCGATCTATCCATGCCGGTGCTGAACGGGTTGGACGCGGCCGACGAGCTTCGCCGCACCGCGCCCGAGATCAAGACGATCCTGCTGACGATGTACACCGAAAAGAGCTATGTGCTGCAGGCGCTGCGCATGGGCGCCCGCGGTTATCTGCTGAAGACCCAAGCGGCGGACGACCTGATCCGTGCCATCCACGAGGTGCGCAACGGCGAGATTTACCTGAGCCCCGGGGTTTCCGCCTCGGTGGTCGACGCCTACCTGGCCTTGACCAAGAACGCCGGCGACGACGAGGATCCGCTGACGCCGCGCGAGCGGCAGATATTGCAATTGGTGGCGGAGGGCAATACCACGAAAGAGATTGCGCGGGTGCTCAACGTCAGCTTCAAAACCGCCGAAGCGCATCGCAATCGCGCCATGAAAAAGCTCGACATCCACGATGTCGCGGGACTCGTGCGTTACGCGATTCGCCGCGGACTGGTCCATACCTGATCCAACCTGCACCGCCGGTTTCGGCCCGAGCCGCCGGCGCGCACGCGTTCGGCCGCCTGCGCGCACGGGTGCCGATTTGCTGCGTAAATTTCTCCCGCCGATTAAGTGGCATCGATAGGCGCTTCTAAGGGATCTGTCTCCTCCCGACTTGGGCATTTACTCGATTGTTGAATTGTCCGGTGGCGGGCACTCTGCGCCCCGCGTTCCTGTCCGAGTACGGTTAATACGAGACGCAACGAGCGTCTGACGGCGGAACAAGCGTAGCGATGCGCGTTCCGCCGGCGACACTTCTTGGGCGTAGCCGACGGGGAGCGGATCGCCATTCAGCACAATCTGTAAAAGCGATTGCCCCTGCGAAGGCAAGGGGCGCGAAGGGGCGAAGCTTTGCCAAAAAATATCGATGCCCAGACCGCAGCGCTCGTCGCGGCCGTCGGCCCGCATGCGGCCGCGAAACCTCAGCCGCAATGGCACGTGGTATGGACGCGCAGCAATTGCGAGCACGTGGTGCACGGCGAGCTGACGGCGAAGGGATTCAAGACGTTGCTGCCGCAGGTCGGCCGTTGGTCGCGGCGCGCGCGGCTGCGCTACCTCGGCCGTGTCCCGATGTTTCCCGGCTATCTGTTTCTGCATCACGCGATCGACAAATACAGCTACATCGAGGTGTGCAAGACCCGCGGTGTCGTGCGCATGCTCGGCGAACGCTGGGATCGGCTCGGGGTGGTTTCGGGCGGCGAGATCGAAGCGATCGAGCGCATTCTCGCTGCCGACGTTCCGACGATTCCGTATCCTTACCTGCGCCAGGGCGAGCGCGTGCGCATCACCCACGGGCCGCTCGCGAGCGCGGAAGGCATCCTGGTGAAGACCGATCCCAAGAAAGGCCTCCTGGTTCTTTCCGTCGAGCTGCTGCGGCAGAGCATCGCCGTACAGATCGATTGCACCGCGGTCGCGCTCGCGTAAGCGGCGGCACGGGTGGCGGTACCGTTTCGCGGGGCAAGATCGATTGCCTCCTGCCGACGGGGTTGCGCGCGCCGGAATTGGCGCAGCGATGGATGCCCGGGAAAGAGCATGCCGGATCGTTGCGCTGTTGATCGCGCTCGGCGGCGGCGTGCCGGGCGGCGCGGCGGCGCAATCCGGGTTCTCCATGACGCCTTCGGTTTCGGCGGCGGAAGTCTACGACGACAATATTTTCGCATCGCCGTCGCGCCCGCAGCCGGATCGCATCGGGCGGCTGAGCCCCGCGATCGAAATGGGTTACGACTCGGCGCCGTGGACGCTGGCGGGGCGCTACAGCCAGGACGCGGAAACTTATGCCGAGCATCCGGATCTCGACACCAACCGCGCACGCCAGCATGCCGCGCTCGATTGGCGTTACCGGCCGACGCGGGTGCTGACCGTCTCGGCCGGCGCCGACTACGCGGCGACGCAGACGCCGAGCGAGCTGAACCCGGTGACGGGCCTCAATTTGGGCCGGGCGCCCGCCGAGCGCCTCTCGGTTGGTCCCGCCGTGGAGTACCGGTTTGATCCGGTCAGCGTCGCAACCGCCTCGTACACCTTCATCGGCGACCGGCTCGCGGGAGGTGTCGCGGGCGACACGCGTACGGTGGAGCTGCGCGTCGATCGCGCCATCACCCGGCGCGACAGCGCAACCGTGGACTATCTCTATCGCCGCTTCGATTTCGATGGCGGCGACATCACGAGCGCACACGTATTGCTCTTCGGTGGAACCCATGCGTTCACGTCGCGCACCCGCGTCGCGCTCCTCGCCGGTCCGCGCTGGTCGCAGGCGTCGAACGATGTCGAGGCGTCCGCGTCGCTGCAGCAGACGATCGAGCGCGGGACGCTGGCGCTCGAATACGGCCGCAGCCAGTCGACCGTGATCGGCCAAGCCGGCGTCGTCAGCACCGACGCGATCGGGGCCAGCGCCGTCCGCGCGTTTGGAACTGCGCTCGAAATCCGCGCGGGCGCGCGAGCTGCCAGAAGCGCGCGCGGCGACGGTGAGGTCGATGCCTACAGCTACCGCGTCGCGGCCAGTTACCGAATCAGCTCGCTACTGGCGCTGACCGGTTCTTATGACGCCGTTAGGCAACGCGGAACGCTCGATGTCCCGAGCGATACGCAAATCGTTCACCACGTGCTCGCATTCGGCGTCGTCGTCGGCGCCCCGGCGCGTGCCGAGTTGTCGCCCGGTCGTGCGCGCTGGCGCACGACGGAAGCACCGGGCGAGGACGAGCTACCCTGACATGTGCATTCCGGGAAACGATGGGAAACAGTCGTCGATGGCGGCGCGACGTGCCGGTCGCGTGCTTCTCGCCGCGATCTGCGTCGGCGCGGCCGCGAGCTGCGCCAGCGCACCGGACCCGCGGCCGCCGGCCGCGGCCGTCGATACGGCGTCGGTCGAAGAATATCGGATCGGCCCGGGCGACGTGCTGCAAATTTCCGTGTGGAAGCAGGAGGCGCTGGCGCGAACCGTGCCGGTGCGGCCGGACGGCATGATCTCGCTGCCGCTCGTGAACGACGTGCGCGCCGCCGGCCTGACCGCCATGCAGCTGCGCGGTGTGCTGGCCGAGAAGCTCACGGGATACGTGGTCAACCCCGAAGTTTCCGTCGTGGTGCAGCAGGTGCGCAATCTGACCGCGTCGGTTTTGGGAGAGGTCAGGAAGGCCGGCCGGTACGAGTTCAAAAACGGCGCGACCGTGCTCGACCTGCTGGCAAGCGCCGGCGGTATTACCGAATTCGCCGGACGCAAGCGCATCGTGCTGCTGCGTGCCAACGGAAACTCCGTGAAGCGGATACCGTTCGACTACGACCGGGCGATCGCACCCGGCGGCGAGAGCGAAAACGTGCAGGTGCAGCCGGGAGACATCATTGTCGTTCCATAGCTGCCCTAATTGGAGATGCGTATGCAGGCGCTGGAAGTGAATGCGCCGATCGGCCATGGATCGGCCGTCGCGTACGCGTCGGTGTTGTGGCACCGGCGCAAGTGGCTCGGCATCCTCGTGTTCGCCGCCGTGTTTAGCGCCGCGGCCGGTCTGGTGGCGGGCCTGCCGGATCTTTATCGGGCGACCGCGTTGGTCCTGGTGGAGCAGGCCCAGATATCGGAGAGCTTCGCCAAATCGTCCGTGAGCAGCGAGATCGAGCCGCGGCTGCAAGCCGTCACGCAGGAAATCCTGAGCCGCGCGCGCTTACAGGAGCTGATCGACCGTTTCGATTTGTACCCGCGCCTGCGCCAGCAAGCGCCGCCCGAGGCGGTGATCGAGCGGATGCGCCGCGACATCCAGTTGGTGCGCAAGGAAGTCAACCAGCAATGGGGGCGCGGGCTCACCGTTGCTTTCACCCTGAGCTATCAAGGCTGGGATCCGCAGACCGTGGCGGAAGTGACGAACACGCTCGCCTCGTTTTACGTGCAGGAAAACGAGAAGATTCGCGAGCGCCAGGCGGTCGGTACCACGGCGCTCCTCAAGCAGCAGCTCGATGATATCCAACAGCAGTTGCGCGCGGAGCAGCAGCGGGCGGACCGGCAGCGCGCGGAGCAACGGCGCGCGCGCCAACAGCGCTCCCGCGCCGCTGGCAGCACCGGCGATACCCTCGTCGATCGGCTCGAGCGGTCGAAACGGGAACTGGCGGAGATGCGCACGCGACTGAGCGACAAGCATCCCGATGTGGTTCAGCTCGAGCGCGAAATCGCGGCGCTGGAGCAGCAACTGGAAACCGCCGATGCCGGTGCGGGCGCGCCGAGTGCGCGCCCGGCGGATCGCGCCGGTCTGGCCAGACCGGTCGCGGGCGCGGAGCGACGCGCGCGCGCGCCGTTGCCGGCCGCCGCGGAGGCGCCGGCCGACGACCAGAGCGAGCCGTCGGCGGGGCGCGATCACATCGCCGTGCTGGAGCTCTACGCCTCGCTGCTCAAGCGCTACGAGGAAGCGCGGCTCGCCGAAACGGTGGAGCGCCAGAAGCAAAATCAGTTCCGCATCGTCGATCCGGCGATCGCGCCGGCGGCGCCGGCGGCGCCGCCGCGAGTGCGGCTCCTGCTGTTCGGTCTGATCGTTGCGCTCATGCTCGCCGCCGCGGCGATGCTCCTCGCCGAACGGCTCGACACGTCTTTCCACAGCATGGCGGAGCTGCACGCGTTCGCGCATCTGCCGATCCTCGCCGGCATTCCGCAAATCGCCAGCCGCGCCGACGCGTGGCGCCGCTGGCTCGGTTTCGGTGCGACCACGGTTTTGTCGGGCATCGCGCTCGTGCTGATCGCGCAGGGCTGCTATCACGTCGCCCATCGTGCGGAGCAACTCGTGTGGGTGCTGGCGCAGCGCGGAACGTGATCGGTGCGCGCAATGCTCCGGCTGTGCTTGCGTTGAATCAGGAAACGGCGGTATGGAACATTCGATGTCGGAAGTGAAGCTCGACGGGACCGACGACGGCGCGGTCGTCCTCGGCGCCGTGCAACGACAGCGCGCGGCGCCGGCGGCGCCGATGGAAGACTGTGTCGTCCGCGTCGATCCGCGCCTGGTGAGCCTGACCGCGCCGGACTCGCTCGAAGCCGAGCAGTACCTCGGCCTGCGCTATATCGTCGAGCAGATGCGCAAACCGGGCGGCGGCGTGATCGTCGGCATATGCAGCCCGACGCCGGGCGACGGCAAGTCGGTGACGGCGATCAATCTCGTCGGCGCGCTGGCGCGCGATCCCAAGGCGCGCGTCCTGCTGGTGGAAGTCGATTTGCGCCGGTCCTCGGTCACGTCGGGCGAGCACCTCACCCTGCGCTACCGCGACCATCGGGGTTTGGCCGATGCCGTGCGCGATACCGGCCTGCCGCTCGAAAAAGTCATTCAGCCGGTCCCGACGTTCAACTTCGCCGTGCTGCCGGCGGGCGCATGTCCGGCGGCGCCGTATGAGCTGCTGCGCTCGCCCCGTCTCGGCGAATTGCTCGCGCAGGCGCGGCAGCGCTACGACTACGTGATCCTCGATGCGCCGCCGGTGGTGCCGGTGCCGGATTGCCGGCTCATCAGCAAATGGGTGGACGGTTTCTTCATGGTCGTCGCCGCCGACCGCACGCCGCGCGCGGCGCTCGCCGAAGCGTTGAATTTGCTCAGCCCCGAATCCGTCCTCGGCCTGGTTTTCAACCGCTACGACCGCTCGCTGGCCAGACAGTACGGTTACCGCAGCTACGGCTATACGCCGGCGACGAACCGCAAGCGCCGCAGCTGGTGGACTTCGCTCCTGCGGAAGTAGTCGTCGCCGCGCCGTCTTCGCCGTGTTCCTCCGCCCGCGCCTGCATAAGCGCATATTGATTCTCGGCACGACGCCGTTGGCGCAAGCGCTGGTCGAGTTGATCGGCACGCGCGCGCGTCGCGGCCGCCCCGTTGTCGGCGTCGTCAGCGAACAGCGCACCGACGGCAGCGCCGCCGGATCCTGGCCGCTGCTCGGAGCGCTGGCGGACCTGCCGCGCATCATCGATGAGTTTCAGCCGGAACAAATCGTCGTGGCGCTGACGGAGCGGCGTGCCGATTTGCCGTGGGATCCGTTGTTGCAGGCGCGCATCTGCCGCGGCGCGGTGATCGAGGACGGCGAGGAGCTTTACGAACGCCTCACCGGAAAACTCGCGATCGACTCGCTCGCGCCGAGCGACGTGATTTTCTCGACCGGCTTTCGGCCGTCCGGTCCCGCGCTCATCGTGGGGCGCGCGATAAGCGTGCTCGCGGCGGTTGTGGGGCTGGTCGGTTTCGCTCCGCTGCTGGCGCTGATTGCACTCGCGATCAAGCTCGACTCGCGCGGTCCGGTGCTCTTCGTCCAGCATCGGGTCGGCAGGGATGGACGGATCTTTCCGCTGCTGAAGTTCCGCAGCATGCATCCGGCGGCCGAGCAGCGTACCGAATGGGAGCGCGACAACGGCGACCGCATCACTCGCGTCGGACGCTGGCTGCGCAAGCTCCGGCTCGATGAGCTGCCGCAATTCATCAACGTCCTGCGCGGCGATATGAACCTGGTCGGCCCGCGGCCGCACCCGGCGTCGAACTTCGAGCTGTTCGCGCTGGTGTCGCGCAACATACCGCAGTGCGGCAAAAAGATTCCGTACTACTCGCTGCGCACGCTGGTGCGGCCGGGCATCACCGGTTGGGCCCAGGTCCGCTACCGCTACGCCAACGATCTCGACGAAGAAATGGAAAAGCTGCGCTACGACCTGTACTACATCAAGCACCTTTCGATCGGGCTCGATCTGCGCATCCTGCTCGCGACCCTCAGGGCCACGTGGTTGCGCCGCCATCGGGACGCCGGGTCCACGCCGCCGGCGCGGACGGTGGAGTCGGCGCCGCTGCGGGAAGCGATACCGGCTGCGGCCGGCGCCGCGCGGGCGGTGTCCGCCGGCGATCTCGCGCCCGAGCCGGAAGTCGCGGCGCAGGGCGAGTGGATCGCCGATGCGGCGGGCCGAATTTAGGACGGAGCTAAACCAGTGAAAACCAGCGCTCTCAGATTCCTCGTCTGTCCGCAATGCCGGCAGAGTCTCGACCTGCACGCGCCGCCCGAGCCGGGATCGGAAATCATGGAAGGCGCGTTGTCGTGCCGCGGCTGTCGCGCCGAGTACCCCATCACGCGCGGCGTGCCGCGGTTCGTGCGCGCGATGACGTACGCGTCGAGCTTCGGCCGCCAATGGAACTGGTTTCGCCGGGTACAGCTCGACTCGCACAGCGGCAGCGGAGAGTCGGAACGTACCCTGCACGCGACCACCGGCTGGACGCGCGAAGATTATCGCGGCCGCCTGGTGCTCGATGCCGGTGTCGGTTGCGGCCGGTTCGCGGAAATCGTGGCGCAATACGGCGGCGAAGTCGTCGGCATCGACCTGACGGACGCCGTCGACGCGGCGTACGCGAACATCGGGCGGCGCGAGAACGTACACTTGATCCAGGCGGACATCTTCGCCATGCCGTTTCGCGCGGAGACATTCGATCTGGTCTACTCGATCGGCGTGCTGCATCACACGCCCGAACCCCGCGCCGCCTTCGATCACGTGGCCGCCACGGTGAAGCCGGGCGGCGGCCTCGCCGTTTACCTGTACCACGGCTACGGTCCCGGCAATCGCTGCGCGGACGTGATCCGCCGCCTGACCACGCGTTTACCGCTGCGACTGATGTTCGCGCTGAGCACGCTCGCCATACCGCTCTACTATCTGTACCAAGTGCCGGTTCTCGGCAACGTGCTGCGCGTGCTCTGTCCCATCTCGTTGCACGCGAACTGGCGCTGGCGCTGGCTCGATACGTTCGACTGGTATACGCCGAAGTACCAGTTCAAATTCTTCTATCCCGAAATCTTCCGCTGGTTTCGCGCCAACGGCTTCGCCGACGTGGAAGTGTACGACGACCCGATTCGCATGCGCGGCGCGGGCAAGACGTCGAGCGCGGGTGATCTACCGGTCCGCCGGCCGCTGCCGGCCGGGCGTGTGGCAGCGCCTGCGGCGGCGGCATCGCACCGCATTGCCGCCGCGCTGCACGAGCGCGAGGCGTGAATCCGCAATCGCGCGCGCCCTGGTGGCGACCGGCGGTAGCGAGCGACGGCGCCGGCGGCTGGGCGCAACCGCCGCTCGCCACCGCGCCGCCGCCGAGCGCAATGCCGTTTCGCGCGCTGCTCGTGTTTACGTTCATTTTGTTGATCGCGCCGCAGTCGATCTTCCCGGCGCTCGCGCCGCTGCGCATCGCGCTCATCGCCGCCGTGCTTGGCGTGGCGACGTATGTCGTCGATTGCTTCATCCGGCGCCGGCCGCTGGTGCGCTTCACGCCGGAAATGCGCATCGCCGCCTGCCTCCTCGGTTGGGCCGTCGTGACGCTGCCGTTTTCCTATTGGGTCGGCGGCAGCGTTTCGTTTCTCGCCGACGTCTATCTGAAGACGCTGATCGTGTTTTGGCTGCTCGGGCACGTCGTCACCACCGTAGCGCGGCTGCGCACGATCGCCTGGGCGTTGAGCCTGATGGCGGTTCCGCTCGCGCTCGGCGGCGTGGAGAATTTTCTCTCGGGAAACTTTTTGCACGAAGGGCTGCCGCCCGATCAGGCGCGCATCGTCGGCTACCAGGCGGCGCTGACGGCAAATCCGAATGACCTGGCGCTGATGCTCAATCTGATCCTGCCGTTGACCATCGCGCTGCTGCTGGCGAACCGCAACCCGCTCGTGCGCGCCGCGGCGCTCGGCATCATCGGTCTCGACGTGATCGGCATCGTCATCACGTTTTCCCGCGCCGGCTTCGTGACGCTGGCGGTGACCTTCGCCACTTACCTGTGGGTGTTGCGCAAGCGCCCGGAGCGCCGCTGGGGATACCTGGTGATCGTGCTCGCGCTCGCGGCCGCGCCGTTCCTGCCGTCGAGCTACCTCGACCGGCTGAGCACCATCACCGACGTCGATTCCGATCCCACCGGCTCGTCGCAGGCGCGCTGGAGCGACACCGTGGCGGCGGCGGGATACGTCGCGCAGCATCCGCTCATCGGCGCCGGCGTCGGAATGGACGTGCTGGCGCTGAACGAAGTGCGCGGCGCGCGCTGGACCGAAGTCCACAACGCCTATTTGCAGTACGCCGTCGATCTCGGGATTCCGGGACTGATTCTATTTCTCCTGCTGCTGCGCGCGTGCTTGAAGAGCGTCGGGCGGGTGCAACGAATGGCGCAGGCATCCGCGGCGGCAGATCTGTACTGGCTCGCCGGCGGTATCCGCGTGAGCCTCATCGCGTTCGCCGTTGCCGCGCCGTTTCACCCGGCGGGCTACCACTTCTACTTCTACTACATCGCCGGCCTGGCGGTCGCCGCAGGCGCGATTGCCGATCGCGGCGCGCGCGAGCGCGCGGACGCGACGCCGACGCCGGCAACAGCGGTGCGGTCATGGAGGGCTGCATGAGCATTGTCGAAACCCGCCCGGTTGTCCCGCCGGTCGAAGCGGCGCTTACCGCCACCGACGCGGTCGCGCGGGCGGCACGCATCAAGCTGCTGAAGTTCGTCGTGGTCTTCGGTTTCGGCGGCACCGAGCGACAGGTGATGAACCTCACGCACGGACTCGATCGGGTGCGCTTCGAGCCGCGTTTTGCGTGCTTGAAGCGTTGGGGACATTTTCTCGACGAGTTGGAACAGCAAGGGATACCCGTTTCCGAGTACCGCATCGACAGCCTCTACAAGCCGCGCACGTTGCGCCAGCAATGGCGCCTCGCCCGCGACATGCGCCGGGAGCGGATCGAGATCGTCCACAGCTACAATTTTTATGCGAACGTCTTCGCCGTTCCCGCCGCGCGGTTGGCCGGCGTGCCCGTCGTCATCGCGTCGATCCGCGATGCCGGGGTCTACCTCACGCCCGCGAAAAAGCGGGTGCAGCGGCTCGCCTGCCGCTTCGCCGACTGCGTGCTGGTGAACGCCGAATCGATCCGCCAATGGCTCATCGAGGAGCATTACCCACCGGAGCGCATAGCGGTCATCCGCAACGGCATCGATCTGAAAAGATTCCCGTCGGCACCGAGCGCCCCGGGACTGCGCCGGGAGCTCGGACTGCCGGCGGACGCGCGTCTCGTCGTCATGCTCGCGCGGCTGAGCCCGCTCAAGGGGTTCGAGGACTTCCTCGACGCGGCGGCGGCCGTCGTCCGCGACTGTCCGCAGGCGCGCTTCCTCATTGTCGGTGAAACGTTCGTGCGGCGCGACGGCGCCATCGAGCGCGACGCCACCTACCGCGATGCGTTGGCGCGCCAGGCCGCGCGCCTGGGTATCGGCGATCACGTCGTGTTCACCGGCTTTCGGCCGGACGTGCCGGCGCTGCTTTCCGAATCCGCCGTCTCCGTGCTGCCGTCGCTCAGCGAAGGTCTGTCCAACACCGTGCTCGAATCGATGGCGGCCGGTGTGCCGGTCGTGGCGACGCGCGTCGGCGGCAATCCCGAGCTGATCCGCGACGGCATCGACGGGCTGCTCGTCCCGCCGCGCGATCCTCGCGCGCTGGCGCAGGCGATCAGCGCGATTTTGTGCGAGCCGGAGCGCGCGCGCACGCTTGGACGGGAAGCAAAGCGGCGCGTCACCGAATGCTTCTCGCTCGAGCGCATGGTGCGCGAAACCGAGGAGCTGTATGCGACATTGCTTCGCGAGAAGACGGCGCGCCGACGGCCGCGGTCGTCGCCAATCCCACCACACTGAGGGGTACGGCAATGAAACCAACCGACAAAGATATCGAGCTGTTCTCCACTTGTCCGCCGTCGAGCGGCACCGACCAGCACGCCTACCGCCGGCAAGTCGCCGACGTCGCGCGCTGGAGCGAGGAGGCGGGATGCACCGGAATTCTCGTCTATGCCGATAATTCGCTGCTCGATCCGTGGCTGCTGGCGCACCTCATCGTCCAGGAGACGCGCGCGCTTTGCCCGTTGGTCGCGGTGCAGCCGATCTACATGCACCCCTACACGGTGGCGAAAAATCTGACGTCGATCGCTTACCTGTACGGGCGCCGCCTTTACCTCAACATGGTCGCCGGCGGATTCAAGAACGATTTGATCGCGCTGAACGACACGACGCCGCACGACAGCCGCTACGAGCGCCTGGCGGAGTACACCGCGATCATCCAGCAGTTGGCTGCGGGCGGGCCGGTGAGCTACGAAGGTAAGTTTTACAAAGTCGACAAATTGAAGCTGGCGCCGCCGTTGCCGGCGGAGTTGTTTCCGGGGATCTTCGTTTCCGGTTCGTCGGACGCGGGGCTCGCGGCGGCGCGCACGATGAAGGCGACCGCGATCAAATACCCCAAACCGCTGGCCGACAGTCGCAACGAGAGTCCGGCGGACGGCGTCGAAGCCGGCGTGCGCGTCGGCATCGTCAGCCGCGAGCACGAAGACGAGGCGTGGCAGGTGGCGCGCGCGCGTTTTCCCGAGGACCGCAAAGGCCAGCTGACGCGTCAGCTCGCGAACAAGGTTTCCGACTCGGTGTGGCACAAGCAATTGGCGGAACTGGGCGAGCGCACCGAACCGAGCCCGTATTGGACCGTGCCGTTCGAGAACTACAAGACCATGTGTCCGTATCTGGTCGGCAGTTACGACCGCGTCGGACAGGAATTGGCCGGGTACATCGCGCTCGGCTATCGCACGTTCATCATCGATGTACCGCCGAGCGCGGAGGAGCTGATGCATATCCGCATGGCGTTCGCACGCGCGCGCGAGGTCGCTGAATGCCCGAGTTACTCCAAGACTGGGTGACCGCGCAGGCGGAGCGGCGCCCGCAGGCGACGGCCGTGGTGCTGCGCGCCGAGCGTCTGCGCTACGGCGAATTGGAGACGCTTTCCAACCGCCTGGCGCGGGCGTTGCGCGCGGCCGGCTGCCGCCGCGGCGACCGCGTGTGCCTGCTCATGCCGAAGTCGCCGCTCGCGATCGCCGCGATCCTCGGCATCTACAAGGCCGACTGTATCTACGTTCCGCTCGATCCGGCGAGCCCGCCGGCGCGGCTCGCCAAGATCGTCGACTCGTGCGATACGCGCTGGATGCTGGCCGGGGGCAATGTTACGTCGGTGCTCGCCGGGCTGCTCGCGCAAGAGCCGTTGCGCGCGTCGCTGGCGATCGGCTGGCTCGACGCGGCGCCGCCGGCGGCGGACGGTGTTTTCACGCCGGCGTTCTCGCTGCACGATGTATCGAATTGTCCGAGCGCGCCGCTGCCGGCGCAGAACCGCCGCGCGGACCCGGCGCATATCCTCTTCACTTCCGGCTCCACCGGCGTTCCCAAAGGCGTCGTCATCACGCACGCCAACGTCATTCACTTCGTCGAATGGGCGCACGACTATTTCGCGCTCGACCCCGCCGATCGGCTCTCCGGGCATCCGCCGCTGCACTTCGATCTGTCCGTGTTCGACATCTTCGGCGCCTTCGCCGCCGGCGCCGAGCTGCACCTGGTGCCGCCCGAGGTGAACGTGCTGCCGAACAAATTGGCCGACTGGATCCGCGCGTCCCGGTTGACCCAATGGTTTTCCGTGCCGTCGGCGCTCAATTACCTTGCCGCGTTCGACGTGGTGCAATTCAACGATTTTCCCAGGTTGAAGCGGTTGCTCTGGTGCGGCGACGTGTTCCCGGTGCCGGCGCTTGGCTACTTCATGAAGCGGCTGCCGCACGTCCGGTTCACGAATCTGTACGGGCCGACGGAGACCACCATCGCGAGCAGCTACTACACGATGCCGTCGGAGCCGCCGGAGGCGCGCGCCGCGATTCCGATCGGCACGGCGTGCGCCGGCGAGGAGCTGCTGGTGCTGGACGAGGCGCTGCAGCCGCTGCCCGCGGGCGAGATCGGCGATCTCTATATCCGCGGCGTCGGGCTCAGCCCGGGCTACTGGCGCGACGCGCGCAAGACCGAGCAGGTGTTCCTGCGCAATCCGCACGCCGCCGATCCCGCCGACCGCATCTACAAGACCGGCGACCTCGCGCGCCGCGGCGCCGACGGCTTGGTGTACTTTCTCGGCCGGTCCGATTCACAGATCAAGAGCCGCGGCTATCGGATCGAGCTCGGCGAAATCGAGGCCGCGGCGGCGACGCTCGACTGCCTGCAAGAGTGCGCGGTGGTGGCGGTGACGAGCGAGGGCTTCGAGGGTGCGACGATCTGCTGCGCGTACGTGCCGCGCACCGGGCAGGCGGTCGCGCCCGCGACCCTGCGGGCGGAGCTGGCAAAGCTCCTGCCCGGTTACATGATGCCGGTCCACTGGCTGGCGTTCGCGGCGCTGCCGAAGAACGCCAACGGCAAGATCGACCGGCGCCTCCTGGCGGAGACCTTTCGTGAACACACAGCTAAAGCTCCTCAACACGCCTGAGCTGATCGACACCGTCGCCGGTTGGCTCGCGGACAAGCGCAATTACCAGTGGCTCGACTTCGGCAACGGCGTGCAGCAATTGAGCGCGGTGGCGGTGAAGATCATGGCGCAGAAGGACCTGCACGCGCTGCGTGCGTTCACCGCGGAAGACGGCACGCCGATCGGCGTGGTCGGCCTGAGTAATATCGATCGCAACTTCAAGACCGCGACCATCTGGATCGCGCTCGGCGACAAGCGCTACAACCTGAAAGGCTACGCGCTGCGCGCCGCCTGGCAAATTCTCGCATACGGCTTCCACGAGCTGGGCCTGCAGATGATCAGCGCCTGGGCGGTCGAGTGCAACGAAGCGTCGCAGCGCATCATCCACCGCCTGGGATTCCGGCCGGTCGGCAGACTGCGCCGCTGCCACGTGATCGACGGGCGCGTTTACGACCGGCTGCTGTTCGATATGTTGCCCGACGAGCTCGCGGACGTCGGCGAACACACAGCGGAGCACCGGGAGATCGGCCATGGGTGATGCAGCCCGATTCGAACAGCGGCTAAGCGAAATATTTCGCGACCACCTCCATGTCGCGGTGCCGACGCGCGACACCGACCTGTTCGACAGCGCGGCGCTCGATTCGCTGTCGTTCGTCGAGCTGCTGGTCCAGCTCGAGAACGAATTCGGCGTGAAGGTATCGCTCGCGGATCTCGAGCTCGACAATTTCCGCTCGATCGCGCGCATCGCGGTGTTCATCGCCGCGGCCACCGCGGCGCGCGCGGGCGCCGGCACACAGGAACCGCCCGAGCGCCCGGATCACGGCCGCTCGGCGCGGCACGGCTAAGGAAGGTCTGAATGATTCGTTCCACCGTTCGTGATGAGCTTGTCGAACCACGAACGGGCCACTGTCATCAACGCCTCGTACTATTCGTCCTTCGACAGGCTCCCTTCGACAGGCTCCCTTCGACAGGCTCCCTTCGACAGGCTCCCTTCGACAGGCTCAGGACGAACGGAATTATTCAGACCTTCCCTAAGCGACGCATCGTGTACAGCAACGCAAAAAAGCAGGTGCTGCGAATGCTGCACAACGGCATGTACGTCATGACCTCCGGCAGCGAGGAGCGGCAGTGCGCCGCGACCGTGACCTGGATTTCCCAGGCGTGCTTCCAGCCGCCGCTGACCGTGGCGGAGCTGCCGTGGAAATACGCTGGCTGAGCAAGACGCGTTCGTCCCGCGCGGGCGGCGCGTCGCCGACGGCGAATCCCGTGCGCGCGGGCGCGAGCCGCACCGTCGTGACGGCGGACCAACCGGCGGGAAGAGTGCGCCCGCTCGAAGCAGGCGACATCGCGCGCGTCGCCGACTTGCACGCCCGCGCATTCGCCAAAGCCGACCGGGCGCCGCCGGCCGTGCATCTGCCGCGCATTCTGTTGCAACATCCCTGGCGCGACGATTCCCTGCCGTCGCTGGTGTATGAAGACAGCCGCGGCGAACTCCTCGGCCATCTCGGCGTGCTGCCGCGGCCGATGTCATTCGACGGCCGGCCGCTTACCGCCGCAGTGAGCCACAGCTTCGTGGTGGCACCGGGCGGCCGCTCGACGTTGGCGGCGCTCGCGCTCGCGAAACAATTCCTCGCCGGGCCGCAACAGCTTTCAATCGCCGAGGGCAGCAATGCGTCGCGGAAAATATTGGAAGCGGCCGGCGGCAGCGTGTCCCTCCTTTACAGCCTCTGCTGGACGCGCCCGTTGCGGCCGGCCCGCTATGCGCTGTCGTTCCTGCGCAAACGCGGCCTGCCGGCGGCCGCGGCGGCAGCGTTGCGGCCGCTGTGCCGGCTGACCGATGCGGCGGCGGCGCGGGTGGCGCCGCGATTGTTCCGCCTGGCCGCGCCGGGCGGCGCGCGCGCCGAGCTCGACGCGGCGTCGCTGCGCGACGCCATCGGCGCCATCGCGGGCAAGCGTGCGTTGCAGCCGGTATACGACGAGCGTTCGCTCGACTGGCTGTTGCAGGCGCTCGCGCAAAAATGCGGACCCGGCGCGTTGCACAAAGCGCTCGTGCGCAACACCCGCCGGGAGACGATCGGCTGGTACCTGTACCACGGCGATAGCCGCGGTATCGGCGCCGTCGTACAGCTGGGCGCGAAAGACGGTTGCGCCGAGGAAGTGCTCGATCATCTTTTCGACGATGCCGCCCGCCGCGGCGTCGTCGCGCTGTCGGGCCAAGTGGATCCGGCGTTGTTTCACGCCTATGCACGCAAAGACTGCCTGTTCCATCACGACGGCGGTTCCTGGATTTTGGTTCATTCGCCGCATGCCGAGTTGCTCCACGCCATCCACCGCGGCGATGCGTTCCTGACGCGCCTGGAAGGCGAGTGGTGGATCAGTTTCCTTTTGGGCTACTGACACGCCGTCATCCGCAAACGTTGCGCTGATCGATGTCTGAATCCGATTCCCTACGCGATCCGCTGCACGCCGGCGATGCGGCGAGTGGTGCACGTACTGCCGTCGCGGTTTCGCACAAGGCGCTGCCGCTCCGGCGGGAAAGCGCGGCACACGGTACGCCGACGCCGAACGCGCTCGCTCGATCGGCCGGCGCCGACGCTATGCGCGTTGCGGCCGATGACGCAGCGCTCGCGGTGGAGAAAATCGACAACGCCGCCGGCTTTGCCGCGCTCCAAACGGAATGGAACGAGCTGCTCCAAGCGAGCCGCGCCGACGGGCTGTTCCTCACTTGGGAGTGGTTGTACACCTGGTGGAAACATCTGCGCGAGGATCGGCAGCTCGAAATCGTCACCGTGCGCCGCGGCGCCCGGCTTGTGGCGATCGCGCCGCTCGCGCTGCGGCCGAGCCGGATGCGGCGGCTCGTGCCGTTTCCGGTCCTGGAATTTCTTGGCGCCGGCAGCGTCGGCTCGGATTACTTGGACGTGCTGATTCACCGGGACGACGAGCACGCGGCGGTGACACGGCTCGCGCAATGCCTCGCCGGGCACAAGCGCATGCTGGAGTTGGCGCAGGTCGGGCGCGACGCGCGCGTGGCCGATCTCGCCGCGGCGCTCGCGCGCCACGGCTGGCCTTCGTTCTGCCGGACCACGGATCTCTGTCCCTACATCGACTTGACCGGGCAATCGTGGGAATCGTATCTCGACAGCCTCGGCGCGGCGCATCGTTACAATTTCCGGCGCAGGCTGCGGAACTTGAGCAAGCAGTTCGACGTGCGCTTCGAGCGGGCGGATTCCGAAGCCGAGCGGCGCGAGGCGATGCGGCTGCTGATCGCGCTGCACCGCAAGCGCTGGCGCGGGCGCGCCGACGCCGATGCATTCCACGAGCCCGGGCTGCTGGCGTTTCATGAGGAGCTGAGCGCGGCGGCACTGCGCCGCGGGTGGCTGCGGCTGTACGTGCTGCGGCTCGACGGCCAACCGGCGGCCGCTTTGTACGGCTTCAACTACAACCGCGTCTTTTACTTTTATCAGTCGGGCTTCGATCCCGATTTCAACAAGTACAGCGTCGGGCTCGTCATCATGGGGCTCGCCATCAAGAGCGCCATCGAGGAAGGGGTGGCGCTTTATGACTTCCTGCACGGTGACGAGCAGTACAAATTTCTCTGGGCGCGGCAGAGCCGCGAGCTGCGGCGCTTCGAGCTGTATCCGCCGTCCGCGCGCGGCGCGTTTTATCGCCGGGCGATGAACTTCCGCGGCAGCATCAAAAGGTGGTTCGGCGCGCCCGCGGCCGCGGCGCGCATTACCGAGTCCGCCACCGCGCGCGATGTTGCGTAAATTGGCCAAGACCGGGGTCGCGGCGGCGCTGCACTGGAGCGGCGCGGAGCGCTTGCTCGCGGCGCGCGCCGGCGCGAAGAACGCGCCGATCGTCATCGGCTATCACCGGGTGGTGGACGATTTCCGCGCGCACGCGCGGCGAACGCTCGCGCCGATGCTGATCAGCGCACGCACGTTCGAGCGGCATCTCGATTGGCTCGGGCGCCGCTTCGCCTTTGTCACGCTCGCGGACGTGGCGGCGTGGGCCGAGGGCGCACGGCGCTTCGAGCGCCCGGCGGTCGCGATCACCTTCGATGACGGCTATGCCGACCTGTACCACCACGGCTTTCCCGTGCTCGCGCGCAAGGGCATACCGGCGGCGGTGTTCGTCGTGACCGACCTCGTCGGGACCGCGCGGCTGCAAAATCACGACGAGCTTCATCTGCTGCTCTCGAGCATGTACGCACAATCGCGCGGCGCTCGGCGCGTGCTCGAGCGGCTGACCGGTCTCGCGCTTGCCGCGCCCGTGCTCGACGCGCTGCGCCGCGCCGCCGCCGATCCGGCGCGGCTGGCGGCGGCGCTGCTCGAGACGCTGTCGCAGGCGCAAATTCACCAACTCGCGCGCGCGCTGCGGGCCGACGCCGCGCTGTCGCCGCTTATGCGCGAAGAGTTGCGCGCGCTGAGTTGGGACATGCTCGCGCGCATGGTGCGCGCGGGATTCACCATCGGGTCGCACACGCGCACGCACGCGCGCCTCACCCGCGAGAGCTGGCAGAGCGTCGTCGCCGAGACCAATGGCTCGCGCGCGGCCATCGAGCAAAAGCTCAACACGCGGGTCGAGCACTTCGCCTATCCGGGCGGCGACTTCAATGCGAGCGTCGTGCGCACGGTGGCCGCGGCCGGTTACCGCTGCGCTTATACGTCGTGCCGGCATCGCGACCGGGCCTATCCGGCGCTGACCATCCCGCGCTGGCTGTTGTGGGAGCGCTCCTGCCTGGACGCGTTCGAACGTTTTTCACCGGCGCTGATGAGCTGCCAGTTGAGCGGCGTTTTCGATTTCGCGCGGCCATGCAAGCAAGCCCACGCGTCGTAGCCGCGCCGGCGGGCTCGGTCTTTCGTCCGGCGTTCGTGCTGATGTCCGGGCGCGCGCTCGGGTTTGTCGCGGCGTTCGCCATTCCCGTGGTGCTCGCGCGCGCGCTCGATCAAAGCGATTTCGGGACCTATAAACAGCTGTTTCTGATTTTTTCCACGCTTTACGGGGTCGCGCAGCTCGGCATGGCCGAGGGTCTGTTCTACTTTCTTCCCGCGGCGCCGCGAAACGGCGGGAAGTACGTGCTCAACGCCGCGCTCGTTCTCGCCGGCGCCGGCGCCGTGTGCGCGGCGGCGTTGTGGAGCGGACAAGCAAGCGTCGCGCACTGGCTCAACAACGATGCGCTCGGCGGGTATGTGCCGCTGATCGGCCTGTTCCTGTTGCTGATGCTGGTCTCGACCCCGCTCGAGATCGCCATGATCGCGCGCAAGCGCCACTTGCATGCCTCGGGCGCCTACGCGATCTCCGATCTGGCGCGCGCCGCGCTGCTGGTCGTGCCGGTGCTCGCATTCGGCGGATTGCAGGGCCTGATGCTCGGCGCCGTGGCGTTCGCATTACTGCGTCTCGGCGCAGCGCTGTTTTATCTGGCGCGCGAGTTTCGCGGCGAGTTCACGCCGGACGCCGGTCTGCTGCGCGCTCAGTTCGCCTATGCGGCGCCGTTCGCGCTGTACGTGCTGATCGACGTTGCGCAAACCAACCTGCACCTGTATGCGGTCTCCGCTCGCTTCGACGCGGCCACCTTCGCCGTCTACGCCGTCGGCTGTCTTTCGATTCCGTTCGTCGACTTTCTCACCGGCGCCACGGCCAACGTCATGATGGTCAGGATGCGCGAAGACTTGCTGACGGGGCAGAGCGAGCCGGTGCTGGCGCTCTGGCGCGACACGACGCGCAAGCTCGCGCTGCTGCTCGTGCCGCTGGTCGGCGGTTTGATCACGCTGGCGCACGAGCTGATCGTGGGATTGTTCACGGCGAAATATGCGGCGAGCGTGCCGGTGTTCATCGTTTCGACGCTGACGATTCTGTGCTCGACCGTTCCCACCGACGCGGTACTGCGCGTGTACGCGCAGATCCGCTTCCTCATGTGGTTGAGCGTGGTCAAGCTGGTGCTGATCGCCGTGACGATCAGCAGTTTCCTGGCCGTGTTCGGCCTGTACGGCGCGGTCCTCGCCACGCTCACGGCGCTGGTCGTGACCAAGGCGATCGCCTTGGTCCGAATCAGAACCGTGATGCACACGCGCTTCACGCGCGTCCTGCCGTGGCGCGCGCTCGCCTCGATACTCGCGCTCGGCGCGGCGGCGGCGCTCCCGGCGCTCGCGGTGAAATCCGCGCTGACCCACGCGAACCTGGTGTTCACTTTGGCGACGACGGGTTCGATCTATGCCGCGTCGTACGCCGGTCTGCTGTGGCGGTGCGGTCCGTTGAGTGCTGCCGAGAAGCGCGCATTGCTCGATTGGGCGCAACGTCCGCTCGCCGGCGTGCGTCGAAGCGCCGGATGGTAGCCGAGCGGATGCAAACGGCGAACATCCGCCGCTCCCGGCCGGCGACTCGCGATTCGAGAGACCCATGATCACTGCCGCGATAACCGAACGCCTGCGGGCCGCCGTCGGCCGCTACGGCGCGGTCGGTGCCGTCGTACGCGCCGCGCGTCTCGCGGCGTGGGCGGCCGGCCGGGCGCTGTATTTGCGCGAGCGTCACGTTTGGTACCGGCTCGACCTCGGCAGCCCACGGCCGCGATTCGACCTGCGTCCCGGTCTCGAATTGATGCGCGCCGGTGCGGCGGATTTGCCGCTGCTCGAGCAACTCGAGACGGTCGGCCGCGCCGAGGCGCAACGGCGTCTCGCCGGCGGCGCCGACCTGTGGATGGTTCGCAACGGCAACGACGCGTTGTTTGCCTGCTGGATTTTCCGCGGGCGCATGCCGGTATTGGCCGCGCCCGGCGGCTGGCTCGCGCTTCCCGCGCGCACCGTCGGCATGGAGGATTCCATCGCCAACCCGCGCTATCGCGGCACCGGCGTCGCGCCGGCCGCGTGGTCGACATTGGCGGATCACCTCGCCCGCGCGGGCGTCGCCGCAATCGTCACCAAGGTCGAGGAGCAAAACACGCCATGCCGGCGCTCGATCGAGAAGGCCGGCTTTCGGATCGTGGCCGGCATGTACTTACGGCGCATCTGCATGCGCCCGCGCGTGCAGATGACGGCGCACGATACGCCGCCGAGCTGCGCATTCTTGTTGGAATCGCTCGGGCCGGAGATGACGCGCCGGCGGGTGCGGCGCTCGTGGGCGTCACGATGATTTTCGTCGGCGCGACAGAGACGCGAACCGCATGTGCGGCATAGCCGGCATCGTGAGCACCGGCGCAAAGCCGGTGGCGCTCGAGGAGCTGCGCGCCATGTGCGCGGCGATGACGCACCGCGGACCGGACGACGAGGGATTTTATGTCGCCGCCGGCGTCGGGCTCGGCATGCGGCGCTTGAGCATCATCGACCTCGATACCGGCCGCCAGCCGCTGCGCAACGAAGACGGCTCCATCTGGGTGGTCTTGAACGGCGAGATCTACAACTACCGGGAGCTGCGCGTCGAGCTGGAGCGCCGCGGGCATTCCTTCTACACGGCGAGCGACACCGAGACCATCGTTCATCTCTACGAAGAATACGGAACGGCGTGCGTCGAGAAGCTGCGCGGCATGTTCGCGTTCGCGCTGTGGGACGCGCGCGCGCAAACCTTGTTCGTGGCGCGCGACCGGCTCGGCATCAAGCCGCTGTACTACACCGAGGTCGGCGGACGCTTCGCGTTCGCCTCGGAGCTGAAAGTGCTGCTGCAGCTGCCCGAGGTCGAGCGCAAATTGAACTGGGGCGCCGTCAATCACGTCTTCGCTTTTTTGACGACGCCGGCGGCGGAAAGCATCGTCGCCGGCGTGCACAAGCTCGAGCCCGGTCACACGCTCACGCTCGCGCCGCGGCGTGCCCCGCGGATCGCGCGCTACTGGGACACCTCGTTCACGCCGGAGTACGGGCGCGGCGAGGCGTACTTCGTCGAGCGCTTGCGCGCGCTGCTCGAGGAAGCGGTGCGGCTGCATATGGTGAGCGACGTTCCGCTCGGCGCGTTCCTGAGCGGCGGCATCGACTCGAGCGCGGTCGTGGCGACGATGGCGCGCCTGAGCGCGCGCCCGGTCAAGACGTTCTCGATCGGGTTTCGCGAGGCCGACCACAACGAAGCGCCGTACGCGCGCCGCGTCGCCGCCGCGTTCGCGACCGATCATCACGAGCTGATTCTCGAGCCGGATATTGCCGAGCTGTTGCCGGATCTCGCGTGGCACCTCGATGAGCCGTTCGGCGATTCGTCGGCGATCCCGACCTACGTGGTATCGAAGCTCGCTGCGCAAGAGGTCACCGTGGTGCTTTCGGGCGACGGCGGCGATGAGCTGTTCGCCGGCTACGACAAGTATCGGGTCGAGGAAAAAGAGCGGCGCTATCGCCACGCACCCGCCGCGCTCCGACGGCTCCTCGGCTTTGTGGGCGCAGCGCTGCCCGAGGGCGCGCACGGGCGCAACTTCCTGCGGCACTTCGCCCTCGCCGGCACGGAGCGCTATCTCGACGCGCTGACGTTCTTTCGGCGCGACGAGCAGCAGCGGTTGTTCTGCCCCGAAGTGGCCGCGCGCATACGTAATGAAGACGCGTGGCGCGACGCCGCGGCGTTGCTGGCCAGACCGAACGGCCATTGGTTGTCGGCGCTGCAATACTTCGATCTCAAACACTATCTGCCGCTCGATATCCTGACGAAGGTGGATCGAATGAGCATGGCGCATTCGATCGAAGCGCGCGTGCCGCTGTTGGATCATCGGCTGGTCGAGTTGGCGGGCCGGATTCCGCCCGACCTCAAGCGGCGCGACGGCACCGGGAAATATATTTTCAAGCAGGCGCTGCGCGGCATCCTGCCCGACGACATCATCGACCGGCCGAAGCGCGGCTTCGCCGTTCCGCTCGGGCATTGGTTCCGCGGCCGGCTCGGCGAGTTCGTGCGCGAGCTGCTGCTCGGCGAACGCAGCCGGCGGCGCGGCATTTTCAACGGCGCCTACATCGAACGGCTGATCGCGCTGCACGATCGCGGCCGCCCGCTCGATCTGCAGCTTTGGACGCTGATCTCGTTCGAGCTGTGGTGCCGGACGTTTCTCGACGGCGACGCCGCGCGTGTTGCGCGGCCGGCGCGCCCCGGTGTGCCGCTCGCGCAGATGCAAAACGCCGTCGGCGCTCATGCCGCTTCCCCGTGATCAACGTGCCGGCGTGTATTGACGGAAACATCGCGCGATTCGCAAACCGCATCTTCGGTTAAACATTTTCGATCGTCATTCCTGGTCCTTGGTTGGAATCGTCCATGTCATCGACGGCTGGCGTTGAATCGTCAATCGCCCGGAACACCGCGGGCGACGCGCGGCAGCTGCGTCCCCGCGTCGCCGTGGTGGCGCCAAGCCTCGACATCGTCGGCGGGCAGGGCGTGCAGGCGCACGCGCTCGCCGAGTGCCTGCGACGGGACGGCTACCCGGTCGCGTTCGTGCCCGTCAATCCGGCGTTCCCGCGCGGGCTGCAATGGTTGCGCCGTTATCCTTATATAAGGACGCTTCTCAACGAGGCGCTCTATTTCGCCAATCTCGGCGCGCTGCGCCGCGCCGACGTCGTTCACGTCTATTCGGCGTCGTACTGGTCGTTCCTGCTGGCGCCGGTTCCGGCGATGCTCGTCGCGCGCGCGCTCGGCAAACGCGTGCTGCTCAATTACCACAGCGGCGAGGCGCACGATCACCTGGCGCATTGGGGCCGCCTGGTGCATCCGTGGCTGCGCCTGGCCGACGAGATCGTGGTTCCTTCTGAATACCTGCGGCAGGTGTTCGCGCGGCACGGCTATCGCGCCCGCGTGATTCCCAATGTCGTCGATACGTCGCGCTTTCGCTATCGCGAACGTACGCCGCTGCGTCCGCGGCTGCTGTGCGCGCGCAACTTCGAGCCGCATTATCGGGTGTGTGCCGTGATCGAGGCGTTCGCGCGGCTGCGGGCGCGCTATCCGGGTGCGACGCTGACGCTCGCCGGCTACGGCAGCGAGGAACCGCGGCTGCGGCGACTCGCGGCGCGCTGCGGCGGGATTCGCTTTGCCGGCCGCGTCGAGCCGGCGGCGATGCCGGCGTATTACGACGCGGCCGACATATTCGTCAACGCCTCGGTCGTCGACAACCAGCCGGTATCGGTGCTCGAGGCGTTCGCCGCCGGACTGCCCGTGGTGTCGACGGGAACCGGCGACATCGCGAACCTGGTTCGCAGCGGCGACACCGGCTGCATCGTTCCGCCGGACGACCCGGCGGCGCTGGCCGCCGCGGTCGCCGCGCTTTTGGAGAATCCCGTGCGCGCGCGGGGCCTGGCGTGGCGCGCGCGCACCGAAGTCGAGCAATACACGTGGTCGTGCGTGCGCGCGGCGTGGGCCGCGGCGTACGCCGGACCGCCGGCGTGATGGAGCACGGGATCGCGATGGTCGCGGTCCCGTTTGAGATGAGGAGAAAGGGAAATGAGCAGAAGCAGTGAGAAGCGTGTTGGTAGATTTATCCGCGCCGCGGCGCTGGCGGTGGGCGTCGGCTGGGCCTGTCTGTCGCCGCCCGCCGTTCTCGCCGACCTGTTGGGCAGCCTGACGGTGAACGTTACCTCGCCGGCGGATGGCGCTACCGTCACCGGAACGACGACGGTGACCGCGAGCGTCACCGTCGTCGGCGCTCTAGTCGTCGGCGGCGTGCAGTTCAAGCTCGACGGCGCCAACCTCGGCGCGGAAGACACCCAGGCGCCGTACTCGGTGTCGTGGAACACGACGACCGCAACGAACGGCAAGCATACGCTGACGGCGGTCGGGCGCAGCCTGCTCGGCTTGCGTGTCACGTCGGCGCCGGTAACGGTGACGGTTGCGAACGATGTCATGCCGCCGGTGGTGAATATCACCGCGCCCACTACCAACTCGACCGTCGCCGGCACGATCACCGTCAGCGCCGACGCGTCGGATAACGTCGGCGTGAAGGGCGTGCAGTTCAAGCTCGACGGCGCCAACCTTGGCGCCGAAGACACGACCGCGCCGTATTCGATTGCGTGGGACACCACCGGCGCGGCCGATGCGACGCACACCCTGACGGCGGTCGCGCGCGACGCGGCCGGTAACATCGGTACGTCGGTGCCCGTGAGCGTCAAGGTCGCGAATGCGGCGCCAACGCCGCCGGCCACGACCGTCAAGCGCTTCGAAGAGACCGATCCGTCCGTGAGTTTCGACTCCAACTGGGTCCGCGGCGATACCACGTTCGCCTGGAGCGGCGGCACGGCGGCGTTTACGCGCGGCCCGAATGCGCAGGCGACGTTCAATTTCAACGGGACGCGCGTGAGCTGGATCGGTTGGCGGGAGATGCGCGGCGGTATCGCACGTGTATTTCTGGACGGCGCGCTCGTCGCCACCGTCGATCTGTTCTCGGCGACGGCGGCGATCCAGGAGCCGGTATTTACCAGCGCCGATCTCGCGGCCGGCGATCACACGCTGGTGGTCGAAGCGACCGGCACGAAGAATGCATTGGCGACGGACACCATCGTGGTCGCCGACGCGTTCGACGTGACCAGCTCGAGCAATCCGCCGCCTCCGCCGCCGCCGAGCGGAACCGTCACGCGCTTCGAAGAGTTCTCGCCGTCGATCACCTATACCACCGGCTGGAACCTGGAGGCGACGATGCCGTGGAGCGGCGGGATGGCGAAGTACACCGCCAGCATCGGCTCACAAGCCACATTCAACTTCACCGGCACCGGGGTGAGCTGGATCGGTTACCGCGGCCACTTCGGCGGTTTCGCCAAAGTGGTGCTCGACGGGGTCGCGGTCGCCGAGATCGATACCTATTTACCCGCCGATCAAGTATCGACGGTCGTCTACTCGACCACGGGTCTTGCCGCCGGCCAACACACGCTGACGGTTGAGTTGCTCGAGAAGAAGAACCCGGCCGCCAGCAGCACCGAGATCGCGGTCGATGCGTTCGACGTGCGCAACTGACGGCGTTGCGTAGCAAAAAACCAAACCGACGCGGGAAGCCGGGAGTTGTCGCCGGAGCACGGATGTGAATCTGCAAAGATTACTCCGAATGCGGCCATCCGAGCTGGCCTATCGCGGCTGGCAGGAGGCTGCGAAGCAACTCGACCGGGTGGCTGTCGCAGCCGGCGGCAGCCACCGGTTCCCGCGTCTTTACCGGCAATTGACGCCCGAGCTCGCCCGCGCGGAAGTCCGCGCGCGGGCGAAGGAGGGAAGGCTGCAGGCGGAGTGGACGCTTTACGATCGCTTCTGCGCCGCGGCTGGTGAGCGGTTCTTTCGCGGCGCGGGTGACGAACGCACGCCCGCTGTCGTCGCTGCGCAGATGCCGTGGGCGCGCGATCGCGCGGTCGCCGCCGCCGAGGCGGTGGCGCGCAAGCGTTTCGACCTGTTGGGTTATCGCGACTTGGATTTCGGCGATCCGATCGCCTGGCATGTCGATCCGATATCGGGCCGGGCGGCCCCGTTTACGCACTGGAGCCGCGTCGATCCGCTCGACGTTGGGCAGGTCGGCGACAGCAAAGTCACGTGGGAGCTGAACCGTCACCAATGGCTGGTCGATCTGGGCCAGGCGTATCGCTATACCGGCGACGAGCGCTATGCGCAGCTGTTCGCCGCCTGCGTGCAGGACTGGATGCGCGCAAACCCGCCCGGCATGGGAATCAACTGGACGAGCAGCCTGGAAGCGGCGCTGCGGTTGATTTCCTGGACCTGGGCGTTATTTCTCTTCCGCGGCTCGGCGGCGCTCACGCCGGCGCTCTACGCGAACATGCTCGCGTGGATCGGCGCGCATGCGGAATATATTGAACGCTATCTCTCGTATTATTTTTCGCCGAACACCCATCTTACCGGCGAAGCGCTCGGTCTGTTTTACGCCGGTGTGATATTCCCCGAGCTGCGCGGTGCCGCACGCTGGCGCGCGCTCGGAACGCGGATTCTGCTGGAGCAGATCGACGCGCAAGTGTGGCCGGACGGCGTCTACTTCGAGCAGTCGACCTGCTATCAGCGCTACACCGTCGAGATCTATTTACACTTATTAGTACTCGCGGCACGCAACGCGATGGCGGTTCCCGCGGCCGTGCCGCAGTGCGTGCAGCGCATGCTCGACTTTCTGTTGGCGGTGCGCGCCCCGGACGGCTCGATGCCGCAAATCGGCGATGCTGACGGCGGCTCGCTGCTGCCGCTCGCGCGCCGCGCGCCGGACGATTTTCGCGGCGTCTTTGCCGCCGCCGCCGTGTTTTTCCATCGCGCCGACTACGCTTGGGCGGCGCAGCAGCCGGCGCCGGAAATGCTGTGGCTGCTCGGAGCGGATAGTTTGCAAATTTTCGCGGCGCTGACGCCGATGCCGTCGGCGGCGTCGGCGCGCCTGTTTCCGGACGGTGGGTATGCCGTCATGCGCAGCGGCTGGGACCCGCGCGCGCATCAGCTGATCTTCGACGTCGGACCGCTCGGCTGCCGGGTGAGCGGCGGGCACGGGCACGCTGATCTCCTCGCGATTCAGTGCGCCGTGTTCGGGAAACCTTCGCTCGTCGACGCCGGCACTTATTGCTACACCGCCGATGCCGGCTGGCGTGATTACTTCCGCAGCAGCGCCGCGCACAGCACGGTGATGGTGGACGGCCTGAGCCAGGCGGACGCCGCCGGACCGTTTCGCTGGCGCGCGCGGCCGCGCGCGCGGCTGCGCCGCTGGATAGCGACCGACGCGTTCGATCTGGCCGACGCCGAGCACGACGCGTATGCACGTCTGCCCGATCCGGTCAGACACCGGCGCCGCGTGTTTTTCGCCAAGCCGCGCTACTGGGTAGTGGTGGATGACCTGCACGGGAACGCCGACCATCGGATCGACGTGTGCTTCCAGCTTGCGCCGATCGAAGCGGCGTTGCACGCCAACCAGTGGGCGCGGGCGGGTACACCGGACGGCGGCGCATTGCTGATTCGTTCATTCGCGTCGGTGCCGCTCACGGCCGCGCTGACCCAAGGCGCGACGAGCCCGGCGCGCGGCTGGGTTGCGCCGGACTACGGCCGGCGGGAACCGGCGCCGCTACTCAGCTACTCGGCCACGACGCGCCTGCCGCTGCGCGTCGTCACGCTGCTGCTCGCCGTGGAGGATCGCGCGGCGCCGCCCGCTGCCGTCGTGGACGTTGCCGGCGGGCGGATCGATCTGGTTTTCGGCGACGTACGCGAAACCGTTCGCATCGGCGACGACGACATCGCCGTGAGCCGCCGGCGCCGCGCGGCGAAAAACAGCGCAAACCATGAAGCGCCCGGTTAGGGAAGGTCTGAACAATTCCGTTCGTCCTGAGCCTGTCGAAGGACGCAATTCCGTTCGTCCTGAACCTGTCGAAGGACGAATAGTCGAGGCGTTGATTGCAGCGACCCGTTCGTGGTTCGACAGGCTCACCACTAACGGTGGAACGAATTATTCAGACGTTCCCTAACGCGGCACAGAAAGTGCCGCACGCTGTTAGGGGAAGGTCTGAACAATTCCGTTCGTCCTGAGCGCTGTCGAAGGACGCAATTCCGTTCGTCCTGAGCTTGTCGAAGGACGAATAGTCGAGGCGTTGATTGCAGTGGCCCGTTCGTGGTTCGACAGGCTCACCACGAACGGTGGAACGAATTATTCAGACGTTCCCTCGTCGCACCGGAAGTGCCGCACTCTGTTAGCCGTGAACGTCGTACCCAAACTCCGTTCTCACTTCTTCATCGCTCTCGAACGATGTGCGGCATCGCCGGCATTCTGACCTTTGACCCGGGCGCGACCGTGGCGGACGCGCGCCTGAAACGCATGCGCGACGTGCTCGCGCACCGCGGGCCGGACGAGGCGGGCGCGATTGTCCTCGGCAATGCCGGTCTCGCGCATCGCCGGCTGTCGATCATCGACCTCGCCGGCGGCCGCCAGCCGATGGCCAACGCCGATGCGAGCGTGTGGATCACGTACAACGGCGAGGTGTACAACTTTAGAGAGCTGCGCGCGGAGCTCGCGGCGCGCGGCGCCCGCTTCGCGACTCAATCCGACACCGAGGTGGTGCTGCGCGCCTACGAGATTTTCGGCGACGCGTGTGTCGAGCGGCTGCGCGGCATGTTCGCGTTTGCGATCTGGGATCGCCGCCGCGAGAGATTGTTTCTGGGGCGCGACCGCCTCGGCATCAAGCCGCTTTATTACGCCGTGAGCGGCGACGAGCTGCTGTTCGCCTCGGAGATCAAGGCGATCCTTGCCGCCGGCCCCCTTCGTCCGGCGTTCAACGAGACGATCGTGCCCGAGTTTTTGGCGCTGCGCTTCAGCGCCGGCGCGGAAACTTTTTTTCGCGGGATACGGAAGCTCTTGCCCGGGCACACGCTGTCGTGGTCGCGCACCGAGGGAATGCGCGAGCGCCGCTACTGGCGGCCCCCGGCCGCGCTGGACGGCGCGCGCACGACGCGCGCGCAGCGCGCATCCGACGTGCGGGCACGGCTCGAGGACGCCGTCCGCAGCCATCTGGTGAGCGACGTGCCGCTCGGATTGTTTCTTTCGGGCGGCATCGACTCGACCGGCCTCGCCGCGCTCATGGCCGCGATGACCAAGGAGCCGATACGAACGTTCGCCGTCGGTTTCGACGATCCGGCGTCGAACGAGCTCGGCTACGCGCGCCTCGCCGCGGACGCGGTCGGCGCCGAGCATCGCGAGGTGATCGTCACGCCGGAGGAATTCTTCGAGGCGCTGCCGCGCCTGGTCTGGCACGAGGACGAGCCGATTGCGTTTCCGTCGAGCGTGCCGTTGTACTTCGTCTCGCGTCTCGCGCGCCGGCACGTCAAAGTCGTCATGACCGGCGAAGGCGCGGATGAGCTGTTCCTCGGGTACAACCGCTACCGCGTGACCGCATGGAACGAGCGGCTCGGCCGCGCGTACGACGCCGCGGTTCCGGGTGCAACGCGCGCGCGCGTTCGACGGCTGGTCGAGCGGCTGCCGCCCGCCGCGCGGCGCTACCTCGAGCGGACGTTTCTCGCGCTCGCGCCCGGCGTGCGTTCGCTGTTCTATGACAATTTCGCGGTGTACTCGCAGGCGCTGCAGGAGCAGCTGCTGCACGATCCGGCGCGGTGGCGCGGGCACGATCCGTACGCCGCGGCGCTGCATTGTTACGACGAGGCGCCGGGCGGGACGCTGGAGCGCATGGGCCACGCCGATCTGCAGACGTATTTGGTCGAGCTGCTGATGAAGCAGGACCAGATGAGCATGGCCGCGTCGATCGAGAGCCGCGTCCCGTTCCTGGACCACGAGCTGGTCGAGCACGTCGCGGCGATTCCCGGGCGGTATAAAGTGCGCGGCTGGCGGACCAAAGCGGTGCTGCGCGCGGCGCTGCGCGACGTCGTGCCGCGCGCGATCCTGGAACGGCCGAAGGCCGGCTTTCCGACGCCGGTCGGCGGCTGGTTGCGCGGCCCGTTCGCGGGCTTGCTGGACGAGTTCGTGTGCGGACCGCGGGCAAGCGCACGCGGTCTGTTCGAGCCGACATTCGTCCGGCGTCTGGTCGACGAGCATCGTCACGGCATGCGCAATCACGCCGATCGCCTGTGGCTTCTCATGAATCTGGAGATATGGCAGCGCATCTTCCTCGACGGCGAGCCGGTCGAGTGCGTGATGCCGCGCACCGTGCGCGGCGTCGATCGCGCCGTCGCCTAAGGAAGGTCGGAATTATTCCGTTCGTCCTGAGCCTGTCGAAGGACATTCCGTTCGTCCTGAGCCTGTCGAAGGACGAATAGTACGAGGCGTTGATGCAGTGGCCCGTTCGCGGTTCGACAGGCTCACCACGAACGGTGGAACGAATTATTCAGACCTTCCCTGAACGAGCGGGAGCGGATCGAGCGATGCGGATTCTATGGGTGAAAGTCGGCGGATTGTGGCCGCTCAATACCGGCGGGCGGCTGCGCAGCTTTCACATCCTCTCCGAGTTGTCGCGGCGGCATCAGGTAACGCTGCTCACCACGCACGCGCCGGGGGAGGACTGGCAGGCGCTGCGGGCGCAGTTGCCGCGCTGTGAACGGGTCGTGTCGGTTCCGCACGCGGCGCCGAAGTGGCATAGCCCGCGCTTCCCGTTCTACCTGCTGCGCTCGTGGTTCTCGTCGTTGCCGGTCGATCTGTGGAAGTGCCGGGTCCCGGCGCTGCGCGCGGAGGCGGCGCGCCTGCTCGCGAGCCAGGCGGTCGATCTGTGCATCGCCGACTTCATTTTCGCGGTTCCGAACGTCGTCCTGAACGGCCCGGTGCCGGTCGTGTTCTTCGCCCACAACGTCGAGTACATGATCTGGAAGCGCCTGCGCGACAACGCCGGGAGCGGGTGGCGGCGGGCGCTGCTCGAAATCGAGTGGCGCAAGATGCGCCGCTGCGAGGCCGACACCTGCCGCCGCGCCGATCTGACGATCGCCGTGTCGCCGGCCGATCTGGAAACGCTCATGGCGAACGCCGGCACGAACGGCGGACGCGCGGTGCCGACCGGCGTCGATCCGGACTATTTCGCTCCCGCTGAATCGGCAACGATGCCTTACCACCTCGTGTTCAGCGGGTCGATGGATTGGCACCCGAACGAGGACGCGATTTTGTATTTCATCGAGTCGATCCTGCCGGCGATACGCCGCGAGGTTCCGCAAACCTCGTTCAGCGTCGTCGGACGCAAACCGAGCGCGCGGCTGCAGCAGGCGGCGCGCGCCGCCGGCGTCGACGTGACCGGAACGGTGGAGGACGTGCGCGTGCACGTGGCGCGCGCGGCGGTGTACGTGGTGCCGCTGCGCATCGGCGGCGGCACACGGCTGAAAATCTTCGAGGCGCTGGCGATGGGCAAGGCCGTGGTGTCGACCACCATCGGCGCGGAAGGGCTGCCGCTTGCCGACGGCGAGCACTTCGTGCAGGCCGACGAGCCGGCGGCGTTCGCGCGCGCGGTGATCGCGCTGCTGCGCGATCCGGCGCGTCAACGCCGGTTGGGCGCCGCCGGACGCCGGCTGGTCGAAGAGCGCTATTCCTGGGCGCAGGTGGCGCGCGAGTTCGAGACGAGCTGCATAGAAGCGGTCTCGAAAATATCGGATCGGCGTACGCCGTCGCCGTGGGTGGGGGCGGCGTCGACCCTGGTAGGGCGTGATGGCACCGGATAAGCCGCGCGTGGTGTTGATGTGCCACGCGGGCGACCGTATCGATATGGTCGGACTCGCCGCGTGGCTCGCGAGCTCGATGACGCTGGCCGGGATCGTCCTCCTGCGCGAGCCGCGCCGGCGAAAATTAAAAAAAATCCGGCGCGAAATCCGCCGTGTCGGCTGGCTGCGGTTCCTCGACGTGCTGGCGTTTCGTCTGTACTACAGGTTGCGCCTGGCGCACGCGGACGCCGTCTGCATGCGGCAACAGGTCGCCGCGCTTCGCGCCAAATACCCAGCCGATCCCGATGCGACGCCGACATTGGTCGCGGCCGATCCGAACACGGAGGCCGTGCGCGAGTTCCTACGCCAAATTGCTCCCGACTTGATGATCGCCCGCTGCAAGTTTCTGCTAAAAGCGGACGTCTACAACATTCCCCGGCACGGTACGTTCGTGCTGCACCCGGGCATCTGTCCGGAGTATCGCAACGCCCACGGTTGCTTCTGGGCGCTCGCGAACCGCGATCTGACGCGCGTCGGTATGACGTTGTTGCGGGTAGACGACGGCATCGATACCGGCGCGATATTTTTGCAGGCGACGTATGCGTTCGACGAAGTGCACGAGTCGCCGTTCGTCATTCAATACCGCACCGTCGTGGAGAACCTCGACGCCATCGCCGGCACGCTCAGCGCGGTGTGTCAGGGGCGCGCCGCGCCGATACCGGCGACCGGCCGCGCCTCGGCGATTTGGGGACAGCCTTGGCTGTCGGCGTATTGCCGCTGGAAATGGGCGGCGCGGCGGGCGTTGCGCGGCTGGCGCGACGTGCTCGGTCAGGGCCGGTAGCGGCGGTTTCCCGAAGTCATTGCGCATGCGCGTCCTATCGCTGCTGTTGCATGACGTCTACGAGCGCGACGCGTCGGAGAGCGGCTTCGCCGGCCCGGGCGCGGATCGTTACAAGCTGAGCGTCGCGGAGCTGGAAGCGCAATTGGCCGCCGTCGGCCGCGTGCGCCGCGACCGGCCGATTCTGTTATCCGAGCCGCCGACGGGCGCGGGCGCAACAATTCCGTTTGCGATCACCGTGGACGACGGCGGCCTGTCCTATTACACCGCCGTTGCCGATCGGCTCGAAGCGCGCGGCTGGCGCGGCCATTGTCTGGTCACCACCGGATTCATCGGACGCCGCGGGTTTCTCGACGCGCGCCATCTGCGCGAGTTGCGCGCGCGCGGGCACGTGATCGGGACGCATTCGGTGTCGCATCCGCCGCGGTTCGCGGCGTGCACACGCGCGCAGATGCTGCGCGAGTGGAGCGACAGCCGCAAGACACTGCAGGACATCCTGGGCGAAGACGTCAACGTCGGTTCCATTCCCGGCGGATATTTCTCGCGCGACGTCGCGCGCGCGGCCGACGCCGCCGGATTGAAAGTGCTGTTCACGTCCGAGGCCCACACCCGCGTGCGCCGCATCGGCGGTTGCCGCCTCATCGGCCGCTTCGCCGTGCGCGCCGGCGACCGGCCGGAATTCTCCGCGCGGCTGGCAAATCTCGAGCGCTTCACGTTGTGGCGCGAATGGGCGGTGTGGAACGGCAAGAAGGCGGCGAAGTTTGTTCTCGGCGCGGACTATCCGCGCCTGGTCGAGTGGGCGATTCGGGCCGGGCGCTGAAAGCGGCGGTCGGGCCGATTCACTGAAGTTGCAACTTAAGGAACGAATAATTCGTTCCACCGTTGTGATGAGCCTGTCGAACCACGAACGGGCCGCTGTAATCAACGCCTTGTACTATTCGTCCTTCGACAGGCTCAGGACGAACGGCATTAATCAGACCTTCCTAACGAGGTATCGATAAATGCGTATCAGCGTCTTCGGGCTCGGCTACGTCGGCTGCGTGAGCGCCGCGGGTTTCGCGAAAGCGGGGCACGAGGTGATCGGCGTCGAGATCAACGAAGAGAAGGCGGCGTTGATCAATGCCGGCCGGTCGCCGATCGTAGAGCCGGGATTGAACGAGCTGCTCGCCGAGGTCGTCCGCGCCGGACGGCTGCGCGCCGTGCCGTCGCGAGAAGCGGCGATTGCCGCGAGCGATGTCGCGTTCATTTGCGTTGGCACGCCGGGGCGTGCCAACGGGCAACTCGACGTGGACGCGCTCGCACGGGTCGGCAACGAGATCGGACACGCGCTCGCGCAGCGCAGCGGGCCGTACACCGTGGTGTTGCGTAGTACGGTGCTGCCCGGCACGACCGAAAGCGTGCTCGTGCCGGCGCTCGCCGCCGGCGCCGGCGGGCGGTTGCCGTCCGGCGTGCGGGTCGCCGTCAACCCGGAGTTCCTGCGCGAGGGCACGGCGCTGCGCGACTTCGCGCAGCCGCCGCTGAACCTGGTCGGATGCGATGATCCGCAAACGGCGGCGCTGCTCGCGACGCTGTACGCCGAGGCCGAGGCGCCGTTCGTTCACACCAAAATCAGAACCGCGGAGATGGTGAAGTACGCGGCCAACGCGTTTCACGCGCTCAAGGTGTGCTTCGCCAACGAGATCGGCGACGCCTGCGCCGCGCTCGGCGCCGACGCGCAGGAGGTGATGCGCATCTTCCGCATGGATCACAAGCTCAACATCTCCGAGGCGTATCTGCGTCCGGGATTCGCGTTCGGCGGATCGTGCCTGCCGAAAGATCTGCGCGCGCTGCTGCACGCCGCCGGCCGCGCCGACGTTTCGCTGCCGCTGCTGAGCGCAATCCTGCCGTCGAACGAGGCGCAGATCCGCCAGGCGCTGGCGGCCGTGCTCGCGACGCGCAAGCGCCGCGTCGGCGTCGTCGGGCTCGCCTTCAAGCCGGGGACGGACGATCTGCGCGAGAGCCCGATGGTGACGCTGACGGAAGCGCTGATCGGCAAAGGCTGCGATGTGCGCATCCTCGATCGCAACGTCGCGATCGCGCGGCTGGTGGGCGCGAATCGCCGCTATATCGAGGAGGAGATTCCGCATATCGCCTCGCTGATGTGCGCCAGCGCCTACGCGCTGCTCGGGCATGCCGACGTGCTCGTGATCGGCGCCGCGAGCGACGACGCGGCCGAGGTCATCGCGAATGCAACGCCCGAGCAAATCGTCGTGGACCTCACGCGCGGCGCGGTGCCGGCGCTACGCGCTGCCGTCACGGAGATCTGAGGAGTGCGCAGCGCCAACTCACGGCGCGCGGGATATTGCGGGATCGCGCTTGCGGTCCTGGGCCTGCTGCCGATGGCCGTCCCGGCACAGCCGCCCGCCGGCGCGAATATCGAACTGCCGCGCGAGTACGTCGACACGACCTATATGCCGCCGCGCGGGCGCACGCTCGCCGTGCGTGCGGGCGGCGACTTTCAGGCGGCGCTCGCCGCCGCCGCGCCCGGCGATATCATCACCCTCGAAGCCGGCGCGACGTTCCGCGGACCGTTCACGCTGCCGGCGAAGCCGGGTGCCGATTGGATCATCGTGCGCTCGAGCGCCGGCGACGGCGATCTGCCCCCCGGCGAGCGGGTCGATCCGTCGCGCGCGGCGTTCATGCCGAAGCTCGTCTCCGCCGCCGGACCGGTGTTGACCACGATGCCGGGTGCGCATCACTACCGCTTCATCGGCATCGAGATCCGGCCGGAAGCGGGCCAGGAGGCGGCGTACCGCCGCGCGTTCCGCTCGTTCGTGAGCACTGTGCGCGGTCGAACCACGGCGGCGGCGACCGGTTTCGCCGGACGCAATCTGGTACTGCTCGGAAACGGCGAGACCTCGGTCGACAAATTGCCGCATCACTTCGTCTTCGACCGCTGCTACATTCACGGCGATGCGAAGGGGGGCTCGCGCCGCGGCATTGCGCTGAACTCGCGCTACACCGCGGTCATCGATTCGTATTTTGCCGATTTCAAGGAAGTCGGGGCCGACTCGCAGGCCATCCTCGGATGGAATGGCCCGGGGCCGTTCAAGATCGTCGACAACTATCTGGAAGGCGCGGGCGAGAACATCATGTTCGGCGGTTCGCCGCCGACGATTCCCGACATGGTGCCGGCCGATATCGAGATCCGGCGCAACCACTTCTACAAGCCGCTGCGCTGGCAGGTCGGGCACCCGACGTATGAAGGCACGCCGTGGACGGTGAAGAACCTGTTCGAGCTGAAGAACGCCCGGCGCGTGCTCGTTGACGGCAATCTGTTCGAGCAGAACTGGGTGCATGCGCAGAACGGCTTCGCGATTTTGTTCACCGTGCGGGCGGAGTCCGACGCGGCCAAGTGGGCGGTGGTCGAAGACGTCACGTTCGCCAACAACGTCGTGCGGCGCAGCGCCGCCGGCGTCAACGTCCTCGGCATCGACGATACGTCGCCGACGCGCAGCGGGCGCACGCGCCGCATCGCGATCAAGAACAACCTGTTCGATGAAATCGGCGGCGCGCCATGGGGCGGCGGCGGGCGGCTGTTCCAGCTGCTCGACGGCACCGAGGACATCGTCATCGCGCACAATACGGCGCTGCAGACCGAGAACATACTCTTCGGCGGCGACGGCAAGCCGCATGCCCGAGTCGTGTTCGCCAACAACGTCGCGCCGCACAACGAGTACGGCATCATCGGCTCGGGGCAGGGCGTCGGTCACCCGTCGCTCGAGCGATATTTTCCCGGTGCGGTTGTCCTGCGCAATGTGATGCCGGGCGGCTCGGCACGGATGTATCCGCCCGACAATTTCTTTCCGCAATCGCTCGACGACGTCGGCTTCAAGCTGATCGGCGCGGATTATCGCCTGAAAGATTCGAGCCGGTACAAAAGCGCCGCGAGCGACGGCAGGGATGTCGGCGTCGACTTCGACGCGCTGTGGAGCGCGCTCGGTCCGACTCTCTCCGCCGAAGCGCACAAGAGCCGCTGATGATCGTTGCGGATTTGTCGTGCGTGGACGGCACAGCCGCAACGAAAAATTTTTCGCCCGCGTAATGTCTCCCGTGGTTTTTCTTTTCTGGACGGCAGCGGCTCTGCTCGGTTACACGTACGTCGGTTACCCGGCGCTGCTGTGGCTATGGGCCACGTTCCGCACTCGTGCATCGCGGGCCCGCCCGATCGAACCGGAGGTCAGCGTGCTGGTCGTGGCCTACAACGAGGCCGAGCGCATCGGCGCGCGGATCGAGAACCTGCTGGCGCTCGACTATCCGCGCGCGCGCATGGAGATCGTCGTCGCCTCGGACGGTTCGACCGACGCCACCGTCGAGCGCGCGCGGCGCTATCGCGCGGCCGGCGTCGGCATGCGCGCTTTCAGCGCGCGGCGCGGCAAAAGCGCGGTGCTGAACCAGCTCGTGCCGCACGCACGCGGCGAGATCGTCGTGCTCGCCGACGCGCGCCAGCGGTTCGAGCCGCAAGCGCTGCGTCGGCTGCTCGCGCATTTCGCCGACCCGCAAGTGGGAGTCGTGAGCGGCGAGCTTGTCCTGGAGAACGGCGCGCACGGGCCGGCGGCGGGGGAGGGCATCGGCTTCTACTGGACGTACGAGAAATTCATCCGCCGGCGCGAAAGCCGGATCGACTCGACGATCGGAGCGACCGGCGCGATCTACGCGATCCGCCGCGATCTGTACGAACCGATCCCGGAGGACACGTTGGTGGAGGATGTGCTGATCCCGCTGCGCATCGCCCGGCGCGGCTACCGCGTGCTGTTCGAGCCGGGCGCGCGCGCTTACGACCGCGCGGCCACCGCCGAGCGCGAATTCGCGCGCAAGGTCCGCACCCTCGCCGGAAACTTTCAGTTGTTCGAGCGCGAGCGCTGGCTGCTCAATCCGTTCGCCAACCGGCTTTGGCTGCAAACGATCTCACATAAAGGCGCCCGGCTGCTGAGCCCGCTCGGTCTCGGCGTGCTGTTCGGCGCGAATGTATTTCTGGCAACTCAACCGCTCTACCGCTGGACGCTTGGGCTGCAGCTCGCGTTTTATGTCGCCGCCGTCGGCGGCCATCTGCTGCGGAATACGGCCGTGAAAATTTTTCCCCTGAGTGTCCCTTATGCGTTTTGCCTGATGAACTGGGCGACCGTGATCGGCTTCTTTCGTTTCGCGAGCGGGCGCCAGCGCGTGACGTGGGAAACACGCGGGAGTGCGACGACGAGCCGCGCGGCGCCGCGTTTGCGCGAACGGTAACTGGATCCAAATAGCATCAAGGACAGAGGGCGCCGTTGGCGCCCTTTGTTTTAGGGAGGTCTGAATAAATTCGTTCCACCGTTCGTGGTGAGCCTGTCGAACCACGAACGGGCCACTGTAATCAACGCCTCGTACTATTCGTCCTTCGACAGGCTCAGGACGAACGGAATGCTCGTCCTTCGACAGGCTCAGGACGGACCCTTCGACAGGCTCAGGACGAACGGAATTATTCAGACCTCGGCGCGATCGACACCGCGCACACCCATAGAATCCGCATCGCTCGATCCGCTCGAGCTCGTTTAGGTTCTGAATAATTCGTTCCACCGTTCGTGGTGAGCCTGTCGAACCATGAACGGGCCACTGTAATCAACGCCTCGTACTATTCGTCCTTCGACAGGCTCAGGACGAACCCTTCGACAGGCTCAGGACGGACCCTTCGACAGGCTCAGGACGAGCGGAATTGTTCAGACCTTCCTTAGTTGTTTCGCGAAATATGCGGCGTCGCTCTCAGCCGGTGGCGCCCGAGTCACACCCGTGCCGGCGCTTTACACGCGCGGCGGCGGCATGGGGCGCGCACGGCGCCACAAGCGCGCCGCGGCGAGCAGCAGCAGTAGCGCGAGCGTCGGGTCGAACCGCCGGTCGAGCCGCATTGCACAGCCGCCGCCCGCGGACGAAGCGGCGGCTTCATCGTCGCGAATCGTGAGCGTGGCCGTCGCCATGCCGAGGCCCCCGCCACCGGTGGCATCGCTGAGCGTAAGCTGGATCGTCTCGGCGGTTTCGACCTCGGTGTCGCGCGCAATCGGCACGGTGAAGGTTTTTGCCGTCATGTCGCCGTCGGCCCAGTTGAGCACTCCGCTCGCCGCGGTGTAGTCGCTGCCGGCGCGCGCGCTGCCATCGCTGGTCGCGTAGTGCACCGAGACCGCTCCCGTGCCGCTGTCGGTGCGGGTCACACTGATCGTAGCGCTGCCGTCGGCTTCGCCGACGCTGAACGTCGGCGCCGCGAACTGCAACCGCGGCGCGATCAGCGCCGTTGCGCCGCCGAGCAGCTCGGCCGGCACTCGCACGAGAAACGCATCGAGCCGGTTCCCGCCCAGGTTGCTGGTCCAGATCAGGTACTCCCCGCTCACGTCGATATTCGCTTTCGGCATCTTGCCGTAGAAGTCGCGCCCGCCCGCGGCGTGCGCGTCGGTCATCACCGGCGCGACCACGAGCTGATCCAACGAACCATCCAGGCGAAAGCACACCAGCTCATTCTCGCGCGCGCCCTCGGTCCCCAAATTGCTGCCGCACGCGTACTGCTGCTGCACCGGCACACCCGCCTTGCGGTTCTGGTGCGTGACGTGATTGGCCGCCACCGTGTTCCAGTCCGGGTTGTAGTGAACGACGGTTCCAACCGGACGCAGCAAACTCGCCGGCGGAAAGTCGATGCGGATCGTCGCGTTCGGCAGCGGATTGAAGTTGTCCGCTCCGACCGCATAGCCGTCGCCCATATCGAAATGTCCGAGCGCGCCGTCAGGGTCGAGAATCGTCGCTGCGCTCGACGTTTGCAGGTCGACGATACGGTTATCGAGCCCGACCGAACCATCGAGGATCAGGAGCCAACGTCCGCTGCCGTCGAGACTGCATTCATTGAAGTTCAGGGTTTGCCGCGGAAACCAGAGAAACTCCCGCGTCGGCTCCCGATAGACCAGGCAGCCGAGCATGCCGGAGTTCGTGCTGTCGCGCAGGGTCGCGGAGTGCACGTGGTCGTCATCGCTCGAGTGCAGCTGCCATACGTAGCGATTGGCGCCGAACAGATCCGGGCGCGTCGCGACGTCGAATACCGTTTCGAACGCATGGCTCACCACGTCATAGCGCTGCAGGCTCGAGCCGCCCGGGGCGTTGACGTAGAGTTTGGTCGGCTGCGTCGCGCTGAAATACCAACCTTCGCCGCTCGCCCAGCTGAACGCACTGTCGGGCGCGAACAAGGGCCCGACCTTCGTCAACTGCCGGCTCGGCTTGTGATAGCTGAAGAGTGTCGGGCCGCTTCCGCCGCGGGCGCGGTCGAGCCCGAGGAAGATGTACATCGTGTCGCTGCCCACGTGATTGTTGATGTTGCGCCAATATGCGTAGCCTACATAGTTCACGCAATCGGCGCCGCCGCAGTCGGCGGCATTGGTGAGCCGCACGCCCTCGGTGTTGTACGGGGCGGGGAAGAGAAAGGCGCCGCGTGCGGGCACGAACGCTTGAATATCGCCGGCGCTCAGCTTCGCCCGTGTCGCGGAGGCATAGGACTTCTCGATGAAGCCGCCCGGCGCTTGCGCGAGGCAAGGTGCCGCGACGGCGCACGCGAGGCAAGCGAGGAGACGCAGGAGCAGACTGGGAGTGGCGCGCCTATGTCGCGGCTTCCTTTTCACGATCCTTCATCCCTGCTCGCAGTTACCGCCAAAAGTACTTGGTTCGTTGATGTCCGATGGTGCAACTTCCGTAAGCGAGTCTTCGGCGCTATCGATCAAATGCCGTACCGGCCGGCCGCTAAGCGGCGTTTACACCGAAGGTGTGCCAGCGAAAACGTAGCACTGAGTGAGCAAATTATCTCGCGGTTAGAGCGCTGCGCAGGTGATCTTCAGCGGTGCGCCGCAAGTAGCGCCGGAAAAATCGGGCTTTCGCCGTTTAATCGGCCCATTAATGCCGTTGAACGAGTTGCGACGATTGGTCCTAATGTGCTGACGACCGGTCGCTGGCTCCTTGATCGCGCTTGCCGCAGCATCCGATCGTCCGCGCGCTTTGCTCATCATATATATAGATACTAAACATCCATCGAATGAGCGGCGCGGACATGCGGGGTTAGTGCGCGCTTGAGCCGTGACGGTCGATACCGACGTACACCCCCAGGATCGCGCCGAACAAGACGTGGCTAACGACGCTCACCCAGTTTCGCGCCATCGCGAACCAGGGGAACAATGCCGCTGCGATTCGGTATCCTGTAGGTGTTCGAAGACAGCAACACGACTTTTTTACTCGCACTGTTGCCGAATGAACCGGCTTATCTCGAGCGGATTCGAAAACACGAGCGCGGCGCGATCGCCGCGCATGCCGTTGTCGACCAGGACCGGTTTGTCTTTTGCCGGGCCTTGCGCGCTCGAATCGGTTTTGAGCCGTAGATTGAATTCCCAATACGGCACGACCTCGCCCGTCGCGAAGGTAATGAAATAGGAATCGCGGCAGTAGCGTACCGCTTTGACCTGGTTTTCGGGCGGCGCCTGCTTGAGATTCGGCAAGTCCGGCGCCTGCATCATGCCGCCCATCATTCCACTTGCCGGCGGCGCACCGGCGGCGGAACTGCCGGCGTTCTTGAGAAACGCAATCAAATCGGCGCGCACCTGCGCGTCCGGAATGCCGGGAAACGGCATGAGGTTGCCGGGCACCAACGCCTCCGGTTTTTTTAACCAGGCATCGAGTGCTTTATCGTCCCAGACGATCTTCGATTCCTTGAGCGCCTTCGAGTACCGCACGAACCCCTCGGCGGTTCCGGCTTTGCGGCCGTAGACATGCGCGAGGCTCGGACCGGTCAGATGCCGGCCGGGCTCGAGCGAGTGACAAGCCGCGCACGCGCGGTACACCTGCGCGCCTTTTTGCGGATCACCGGCGGCATACGCTTTGGACGACGCGATAAAAAGAGCGGATGCGATGAGAAGGTACTGCCGAAAACGTTTCATCGTGTTTACTCCGTTTGCTGGCGCGGGCTGCAGGTAGCGCGCGCGTTGCAGCGTTTGGTGCGCTCGCGCGCAGGCGTTCGACCAACGGCATGATTTTCTCATTCGGCGCGCGCGGATTAATCGGGCCAATTTGCTTGTAAGCGATGCGCCAATCGAAGACCGTAATCGATGCGTGGTTCGACACAGTTGAGCCTCGTTGTGAATCAACCGAAAACGAGACTGATTGGGCCGAGAGCCCGATTCGTGGAGGATCAACCGATCGGAGGTCGGAAGGGTGGCGGAGTCGTCGCTGAGCTGAACAGGTCGAGATTCGGAGTTGGAAGGGCTAAGGCAACGACTGGGACGTGACCTTGCGGGGTCACGTTTGAGCTAACTGCGCTCATAACGGCACACACTGCCAGGGAGCAGGGAAGGTTCATCGGAGCCGGCGGTTGATCGCCCCCCTTGTTCTGAACTCCTTTGCAAGATGCGTCGGGGTTCAGAGGGGAAGAGCCGTGATGGCCGGACGACAGTGCGGTTGATATCGCGCACGCGGACGTCCACGACGGAAGAAAGGCGGTTGTGATAGCCAAAACTGAAACAAGAAGTGCGCGCATACCCGTTCGTTAGAGTACATCAGCGGATCGAGCAGGGTCGCAGCGGCATGTACATGTATTTGTTCGAGCGCAAGCGCGCTGCCTCCGTTCGACCCGGGGTTCTCGCTCTCGAGCACCATGTCCACCGTTGCCGCATTCATCATTTCCGTTCGGTTCGGGCCCGCATGACGTGACAGTGCAGGCACGTCCGATTGCACTTGTATCCAAGATTTGTTTGCAGGACCTGACGCCGAATCGGGGGAAAATCGGTCTGCTTCAACAACGGAAGTGCGGCGTGCACGACGATCTACTAGTCATGCTTGGCGAGGCGCGCCCTTCGGAGCGGGATTCACGTACGCGTTGGACGGCGGCGTTAACAAAGTGCATGACAAATACTTGCACCCCGGACGTGCTCTTGTACGCGCGACATGAAATCGGCATAAGCATTGATCGAGGATCGAGGCGAATTCTTACATCGGGCATGATTTACTTGCGCCGGAGGTGACGAATGCAAAATCAACCGCCGAATATTCGACTTTGTGTCTTCGATGCGTACGGGACCCTATTCGATGTCAACAGTGCCGCCCGGCAGGCAGCCGCGGAACTCGGCGAGAAATGGGCGCCGCTCGCGGAACTCTGGCGCACCAAGCAACTGCAATACACCTGGCTGCGCGCGCTGATGGGACGGCACGCCGATTTCTGGCAGGTCACCGGCGACGCGCTCGACTTCGCGCTGGAAAGCCTGAGACTACGTGACGATGCCTTGCGCGGCCGGCTTATGGACCTTTACCTGCGCCTGCACGCGTTCCCGGAAGTACAACGCGTGCTCACGCGCCTGAAGCGCACGGCCATTCTTTCGAACGGCGCGCCGCGTATGCTGAGCGCCGCGGCGCAAAACGCGGGCATTGAACACTTACTCGACGCGATTTTGTCGGTCGAGGAAGTCGGCATCTATAAGCCACATCCTTCGGTGTACCGGCTGGCAATCGACCGGTTCCACTGCCAACCGCGCAACGTTTGCTTTGTCTCCTCCAATGCGTGGGACGCTTATGCGGCGAAGGCCTTTGGCTTTAACGTCGCGTGGTGCAATCGCGCGCGCCAGTTACCCGAACGCCTGCCGGAAAAACCGGACTGGGAAATCGCGACGCTCGAGCAACTACCCGAAGTGATCGGCGTTGCCGGGTAAGGTGAGCGCGCGGCCGGGACCGACCGCGCGCCCGAGGGAATACAGGCGGCAAGCAAATCCGCCGAAAGCAGCCGCTTCAACTGGCGCAGCCCGCTCGCGAACGTTCCGGGTTTAGGGGCGTTTCTACCCGTCGGCACATGTCGTGCCTGCCTCACCGCGCATGCCGGCGTGTTTCGCTCGCTGGGTCTGAGCGGTCTACTGCAAACCGAAGTGCTACTGCCGTTAATCGTGATCGGACTATTGCTCGCGCTCGGCGGCCTCGCTTATCGCGCGAAGCAGCGCACTTTTAACCAGTTGGTCGCAGCTTCGATCCCTGCACGGCCCACCAATGAGTTAGCTCTCGTAAAATTTCGTTTTTTCCTCTGCGGGACTTTTGCGGGACCCTTACAATGAGCGTTCGACTTTACAGCGGGAATAGTGCATCTTCGTTCTGTTGAAAACCTACTTAGGTCTTCGCGACCGGTATAAATAATGTCTAGAGTGGATCCACGCTCTGTGCATCCACGGAAGCGTGCGCTTGTCGGGCGTCGAGTAAGAGGTCATTTACCAACATAGTAGTACGCGCAATCGTTTCCTCAGCTTCTTCGACAATCCAGTTAACGAACGCGACTATGTCGGAATCGCCTGCCTTGCTTCGGAGCCACCGAACGACGTACTTTTTCTTGCAAATCATTGGTTCAAGACCTACCACGGGAATTGTCAGGCGCTTCGCCTGAAGCGCGTCATATACGACGAGCGACTTGGCCAGAGTGACGCCTGCGCCGTCCAGGGCTGCCGACATCATCAACCCGATGTCCCCGATCCGCAACTCGGCTCCGCGGCGACTTGCCGCATCGACGCCGAGTTGATCGAGCCATGTTGCCCAGTTCCACTCGCCGGTCGTCGGTATCGCTTTGTTCAGCAATGTCATACGCCCAATGGCTTTAGGATCGTGCAGCGGCATTTCGCGAGGCAGGATGCGCGGACTGCACACCGGAAAGACGAACTCGTTTGGAAGCGGTGCCTGGGTCGTGCTCGACGCATTCTCTCCTTCGCCAACCCAGAGTATGTGAACGTCAGCTTCCGGAACGGAAGTCGCGTGAGCGGCGATCGGGGCGAGTTCGACCGAGAGCCCGGGGCGTCGCGCCATGAAAGAAGGTAATCGACCGGTTAACCACCACGTACAAAGCGCGCTTCCGGCCGCTACGCGTATGCGGCGTTCGGGATTTTTGTTCAACCGTGAAAGGGCGTCGAGCGCCGCCACTACGTCGGGTAACAGCGTCGTACCCGCTTCGGTCAGTTCAATCCCGGGATTGATGCGGCGGATCAAGCGCTGACCGAAATATTCCTCTAAGCGTCGAACGCGGTGACTGACCGCGCTTTGAGTGATGCACAGCTCGTCCGCTGCGCGGGTGAAGCTAAGGTGTCGCGCGACCGCCTCGAAGGCGACCAATTCGGGAAACGGAGGAAGGCGACGCATGATTCAACGCTCCAGGCAACGCATGATCCACGTTAATACGGTCTGGCGCAATCATCATTTGCCGGCTGCAACCGCGGCGATGGACACTTTAAGCGTGAATCTTCCCCTATCACCACAATCGCGGCCGTCAAACGGGCCGGTGACACGCTACTTTGGCATGACGACCTCGTACAAGGGGTTGTCGATCGCATCCGCGGTAAACGGGCGCGACGTACACATTTTCAGCGAGCCAGGCAGTATCTCAACGGCTCGGCAAAGCGCGGGTGTAACCATTTAACAACGGGAGATGTCGTATGGGTACGAACGCATCAAATGTCGTCAGCGCGCTAGGGAAATCGAGAGCGGATGTCGCGCTGCTCGCGGTGATAGGCGTCGCGATTTTCGTAACAACCTTCGATATCACCGCGATCATTATGATCATGCCGAGAGTAAAACAGGAATTAGCTTTGGATATCGGCGGTTTCGCTTGGTTGATGGATTCGTACAGCCTCGCGTTCACGGTCTTTCTGATGACCGCCGGGGTGTTGGCGGATCGGTACGGGCGCCGCTTGGGATTCTTGATCGGCAATATAATTTTCCTCGCGTCATCGCTTCTCTGTGTTTTCGCGGGAAACGAGAGCGTACTTCTTATCGGCCGTACGGGTCAGGGGGTGGGCTCGGCCTTTATGGTCTGCGCAGGTTTGGCCGTGCTCGGTCACCGCTTCGTCGACGCCTCCGAGCGGTCACGAGCCTTCGCCTGGAGCGGCACCATGGCCGGTGCCGCGATGGCGGTTGGACCGGCGGGCGGCGGCATTATCGCCGACATTATGGGATGGCACTGGGTCTTCTTCATTAACGTTCCGATCTGTCTGTTTATCACGTTAGGGGCCCTCTGGGCGGTCGACGAATCAAGCGATCCGGCACAGCGACGCATAGATGTGCCGGGAGTCGCCACTTTGACTGTCTTCCTCGTCTCGTCCGTATGGCTCCTGTTGCATGGACCACGTGTGGGTGCGGTTGAGATTCCTGTTTGGGCCGCGCTCCTGTGGGTGCTTGCGCTTGGGGGCATGTTCGTACTGACGCAACGTTATGGAAAGCAGCCGTTGCTGGAACTGAAGCTGTTCTCGAGTCAGGCGTTCATCGGCCTGTGCGTGGTTCCCGTGGCATTGTCGGTTGCGTATTGGTCGGTCCTCATCTATTTGCCTTTATTTTTACAGGAACGTCTCGGAAGTTCGCTCGGCGAGACGTCGTACCTGATGCTCGCTGCCACGGTGCCGATGTTCGTCCTGCCGATGTTTTCGGCGCGTATTGCTCGTGGTATCGAGACGGGAGTGTTTTTCTCGGTGGGCCTTATTGTTGTCGCGGTAGGTGGCTTTGTGATCGCAACCGGTGCTCAGCTTCAAAGTTTGCCTGTTTCACTTTTCGGCATGGCGGTCGCGGGCGCGGGCACCGCGACCTTGAATCCTCAAATGATGGCGAAAATCGTTGGTTCGGTACAACGCGAACAAGCAGGTGCGGCCTCGGCGATCAGCGTGATACTGCGTCAGGGCGGCTTCGCACTCGGCATCGCGCTCCTCGGCGGTGTTCTGAGAGCGCTCAGCGCGAAGGGTCCTGTCGCGTTGAGCAACGTGAGCTCGTATGCGGTTCTCTTTTCGGTTGCCGGAATAGCGGCGGTCGTGAGCGCGGTCATCGTCTTCTCGTTGATCACCTCGCAGCCCAAGGGGAACTGAAGTTGATTTTGGTTTCGAAATATCGACCGAGCACGGTTATCGCTAAGGTCAGCATGACCACAAACGGTCGGTTAGGACGCGGGCCGGGACAAGTCATCAGGAGGACGTCGATTGGAGGAGGGAGTTACCATGGGCCAGGGTGTAACATCGTTGCCGGATACACACCTTGCTCGACGCCCTATCGGGTGTACGCATGGCGATGGGTCACCAGCGACATTGTCATTTTGGAGTTAGCGCCCTGTGAACGCCGCACTACCAACAGGCTCTAGCCAGTTGGTCGCAGCTTCGATCCCTGCACGGCCGACCAAAAAACGAACTCACAGTACCGAATACCTCAACGTCAGTCCTATGGTTTTTAACCCTGGCGCTTCTCCGTCGCCTACCGGACTTTCCTGGACCCTCACGTGACGCATGGCGGTGTAGTCGATCCCGATCGAGGATCTTTTGCCGATTCGATAGCCGATTCCTACTCCGTGCTCCCGAGTAAAGTCGTAACCCGCCTCTCTTAAGGTGGAGGCGCCAAAGGCGCTTTTTCGATCGAAAAATATCTCTTGGCGATAATAGAACACGCCGAATTTCGCATGAGCTTCCCACCGACCAAATTTATAAGTCGGCTTTAAGTCTGCCGATAGGCCATAGGTCCAGACCCACATTTCGCAATGGTAGGCGGAATCGGTATAGAAACGTTTAGCGGCGTAGTCGGCGTCGGAGACGTAATCGCCGCCGACGCGAGCGGTGCCGAAGGTTCTGTAAATGATTTCAGCGTCGAGAGAAGGCAGGATGTTCAAACGGACCCCGATTGCTCCCGAGGAGACATCTCTACTTTCGTGATAGGGAAGTGGAGGATTCCTCCAGCAACCGGCCCCGGCTCCGCAATATGAGAACTCAGATTTACCCGCCTCGACGACTAAATCAGCAGCATGGGCGGGAATACATAGCAATACGAGTAGAGCTACAACATAATTGTTGTTAGCCATGACAACCTCTGCACAGGTTGTTGTGGTTAGGGCCGGTCGAGCGTTCCCGCGCTCTACCGGCCCATCTCAGCTAAGCGATTGCCCACACTCCTGACATGCTTACTCTAGCATCTGCGACTGTCCCCGCCACCGAGGCCCGACGAACAGGTACTTGCCGCCGATGACGGTGTCCGCTGGAGCGTTGATCGCCACCGACAGAGTAGTTGTACGCAAGCCGCGGACGCCGAGGTACGAGGCGTTCGAATCGCTTTCAGCGAGCGCCTATGAAATCCGCTGGCCTGCTGCTCGATAACCTCGAGGCCTGGGCCAAGCACCAGCGCCTGCTTGCGTCGGTGCGAAAGACGCTTGAATGTCGGTTACTGCATACCGATGAGGATCTTTTCGGCGCAAGCGGCCGAGCAGAGCGGACCGAGCGGAGGCCACACTGCGCAGGCATTCGTGGAATCGATCAAGGGACAGGGACACTCGTCGGCAACAAAATCGTCGACGGCATTGATAGGCTGGTCCGTCCGGCCGCGACGTACTACATCGTCGTGCTAGGGAGCGCCAAGCTTGGCGATGTCGCAGGACAATCACCTCCGAAGTGCGCTCGCATCCCGGCTTTCCGGCCGGACTCCCTGGCGGCTGCGAAACTGTTCGCGGGCAGATTCAGTTCATTGCCCCGGTTCCGGGAGCGTGCCAGCGGCCTAGAAAATCAACCAGTTGTCCGGGCGGGCGCAGCCACACCTGCGCCGTCGTCGGGCGCCTCTGCGCACGCACCAACACGCTTAGACCGCGGCCATTGATCGCCGCAAACGCGTCTTCGTCGGCTGCATCGTCGCCCAGGTAAGCGGCAACAGCGCCGGGGAATTTGTGAAGGACCGCAGCAACGGCATGACCCTTGTCACGTCCCGGCACACGCAATCCGACGCCGCCATCAAAATCGCGCCATTGCAGGTGTTTGTGCAGATGTTGCGTCTTCCAGCAGTCGAACAGAATCGTGCGGATGTCGGCTATCTGATTGGGACTGCATCCGCGCCAATGGACCGTGACGCCGTTGGGCTTCACTTCGCAGCGCCCGCCGTAGCCCCTGATTTGTTCCATCCAGTCGCTCGCTTTTATGAGTCGGCGCAATGCGCTCGGGTCGAGCGGTCCGTTGCGATAGCTGCCATCGGCTTGCAAGTGTTCCCACCCGTCAGACCCCCAGATTTCCGGTACACGCTTTAGGCGCAACAGTGGCGGCAGTTCGCGCGCGGCACGTCCGCTGACAATAACAACGTGCGAGCGGGGATCGCTCATAATGTCGTCCAGACGCTCGCGGACGCCGGTGTAAGGCTCGGCGGCGTTCGGGTCGACATGGAACGGCGCTAGTGTGCCGTCATAGTCGAGCAGCAGCAGGCGTTGCGGCGCATCCGCCAAGCGCGCATAGAATTTAGCGAGATCCGAATCGACGGCGGACGAATCGGAAGATGCTTGCTCTACGATCATCGATTTTCTTCCTGTCGTTTAAAGCGCGGGAGAAGTTGTGCCCGGTGTTTCCGTCCGCTGTCGGCGGGCTATGCGACAGTTGCGCGTTGTACAGCGACGTCGAACATATACCATAAGGAATGCAATTTCTTAGCTGGCTCAATCGCCCCGTAGCCAGCGCGGAAAAAGACCCGTACCTTTGTATTTGTTTCCGGCCCGCGTACGCCGCCCGGGATCGAAACTGAGCGCGGGGCAGCCATACGCGGCGCACGATGAGTCGCTATTGCAGATGTGCAAATAATGATGTGCAAATAATAATGAGAATGCATGCGATACCAGACGCCTCATAACGTGGAACACGCCGCCTTTCCTCAGTTTAGCGACAACTGGGCGCTGTTTCTGGACGTCGATGGAACCTTGCTGGAGCTAGCGGGCCGCCCGCACGACGTTTCGTTGCCCGCGGGGCTCGCGGATGTGCTCGAATCACTGTTTCAGCAAGTTCCGTTGGCGCTGATCAGCGGACGCCGGATCGCCGATCTCGATCGACTTTTTGCACCGCTCGTACTACCGGTTGCGGGACAGCACGGCGCGGAGCGGCGTTCTTCCGACGGACGAACATGCCGGCGGCCGGTTTCCCGGGTCGATCTGGAACCAGCGCGCGACATCCTGACGCATTGGGCTGGTTCGCATTCCGGTGTACTACTCGAGGACAAAGGGCTGACTTTGGCGCTTCACTATCGTTTAGTTCCCGAGTTAAAGGCGGAGGCGGCGCAGGTTGCGCGGCAAGCCGCGTGTCTACTGCGCGCCGATTACGAAATCATCCCGGGCAACATGGTGTGGGAAGTCCGGCCGGTCGGTTGCGACAAGGGTCGCGCGATAGCGGCGTTTCTGGACGAGACGCCGTTTTGCGATCGGATACCGGTTTTTATCGGCGATGATGTTGGGGACGAGGATGGGTTCAGTCTGCTCAACAGCCGGGGCGGCCACTCGTTCAAAGTCGGTGCGGGTCAAACTGCCGCGCGCTCTCGCTTCTCGGATGTCGGCGACGTGCTCAACTGGCTGCACGATTACGCCGCCTGGCTCGCGTCCGCATCACAGCGCGCATGAAGCGCTTCTCGACAAGGGCGCAATGATTCCAACCGGCTCGGGCGCACACGACCCGCGTTTCGCCAATGCGCTCGCCACTTGCGTGTCGCCGCGATACGCCGGTCCTCGGGTCGTCACGTGGCTCGCCGGGCAATCCGCCCGACCTTTAGTCGGTCGATATCGACCCGGCGCGCGGCGCGTTGTGGGGTCACTTCCCGCAGACCTATAGCATGGTCGGTCTGATAAATTCCGCGGTTCGACTCAGCAAGAGCTGCGAAGAGATTCTTTAGTACTGAACCGATTCCTCGGCAGGAGCATTCGTATGGCCACGACAACTCGTCCTCGCTTTGGGCGTTCGATGCGGTTGAGTCTCTTCATCGCGGCCGTCATCGGCATTGCCACCATATTGTTCGCACGCCATCAAATCGAGAACGAACGGCAGATCGACCTCGACGACGTCGTGCGGCGCGCGAACGTGCTGGGGCTGCAGCTCATGCCGGCGGTCGAACGGGCCGCGGCGCAGCCGGACGCGCAGGCGCGCGAGGCACTGCGTTATCGCCTTGAAGGCTACAGCCGTCTGCTCGGTTACGCAGTCTTTCGGCCGGACGGAAAGCTGCTGGCGGCGGGAAAGGCGGTCGCCGAATTCGCAGACAAGCTTGGGGCATCGGTGAAAGCAACGCTTATCGACGGCAAGCATACCGAGGTGATTCGCACCGCAGGCGTTCCGGTACACGTCCTGGCATTGCCGATACGGCCGCCGTTCAGAGATACGGCGGGCGTGTTGATCGTGGCTCACGACGTGTCGTATGTGGACGAGCGCGCGACCAGCCGGCTCGTCCAGTACGGAGCGTGGATACTGATCGTCATGCTGCTCGCGATCACACTGGTCGGCGTCAGTACCTGGTTCTCTTACGAGCGCCCGCTCAGGCGACTTGCACACTGGATGCGCCGCTTGCGCGTCGATGAATCGGCCGAGGCACCGCCTATCGGACTTCCCTCCGCACTGTTACGAAGCGAGACGGACCGGCTGGCGGCGTCTTTTCGGGCTGCACGCTCCAGCGGCCGCACACTGTCGGAAGCGGCACGGCACACAGAACAGGTGTGGACGTCGGACAGGCTGCGCACGCATGCGCTGGCAGTGCTCGGCGAAGGGCAGCAGCTTATTGTCGTCAGTAACCGTGAGCCGTATATGCATCAGCTGCGCGACGGCCGTCCGCACATGATCGTCCCGGCGGGCGGCCTCGTGACGGCGCTCGACCCGGTGCTTAAAGCGTGCGGCGGATTGTGGGTGGCGCACGGTGGCGGCGATGCCGACCGTGAAACCGCCGGCGCTGATGGGCATCTGACGGTGCCGCCGGACGATGCGCGCTATACGCTCAAGCGCGTATGGCTGACGCGCGAAGAAGAGCAGGGTTACTACTACGGTTTCGCCAACGAGGGGCTCTGGCCGCTTTGTCATCTGGCGCACGAGCGCCCGGCGTTTCGCAAGCGCGATTGGGATCATTACGGTGCTGTGAACCGGCGGTTTGCCAAGGCGGTGCTCGAGGAGGTCGGTTCGAAGAAGGCATTCGTCCTCGTGCAGGATTACCATTTGGCGCTGCTGCCCCGAATGTTGAAGGCCGCGCGCCCGGACTTGCGCGTCGGGCTTTTCTGGCATATCCCGTGGCCGAACCCCGAATCGTTTCGCATCTGTCCACAGGGCGCAGAGGTATTGGACGGCATGCTGGGCGCGGATCTGCTCGGCTTCCATCTGCAGCAGTACTGCAACAACTTTCTCGATTCCGTCGACTGCACGCTCGAATCGCGTCTCGACTGGGATCACTTCGCCGTTGAGCTTCGCGGCCAGCGCTCGCTGGTGCGGCCGTTTCCGATCAGCGTCCAGCCCTGGGCAGAGCGTAAGGTCCCAACCGGTGAAGCGCTCCGGCAACAAGTCGCGCAACTGAAATCGCAGCACAAGCTGGAAGGGCAGTACGTTGCGGTCGGCGTGGATCGGCTCGACTACACCAAGGGGCTGATGGAACGCTTTCGCGCAATCGATCGATTGCTCGAAAAGTATCCGTCGTACCGCGGCCGCTTCACCTTCGTCCAGCTCGGCGCGCCGTCGCGGACGCATATCCGCCGTTACCGCGATTACATCTCCGAGCTCGAGTCCCTGGCCGATGAAATCAACTGGAAATACAAAAATGACGCGTGGTATCCGGTCCGCTTTCTCGTGTCCCACCATGACGCCAGAACCGTGCATGCGTTCCTGCACATGGCGCCGATGTGCATCGTGAGCTCCCTGCACGATGGAATGAATCTCGTCGCGAAGGAGTACGTCGAAGCTCAGGCAACCGGCGACGGTGTGTTGGTGCTTTCGGAGTTCGCCGGCGCGGCGCGCGAGCTCGCCGATGCCGTTGTTATCAACCCATACGACACCGAGCAATTTGCCGACGCCATGCGCTTTGGACTGGAGATGAAGCCCGAGGAGCGTCGCATGCGGATCGAGCGAATGCTGCGACAGGTGCAGGAGAACAACATCTATCGATGGGCGGCCACGTTTCTTGGCGAGCTCAACGCCGCACGAACTATTGAGCCGGGTGTGTTGGGCGAACGTGGTACCGGGTTACGGCGACACTCGAACGCCTGAAGCGCCGATCGCTGGGGCGGGATTACGTCGCTTTTTGACGCGCATTGAAGCGGGTACAGGCGCGTCACCGCGAAAATTCTGCCGGTGCTCGAATATTCCCGCGCCGGTTGTTTACTTCTTCGCCTTGGATGTCCGCGGCATTAACCGAGGTGACCGTTCCTCCGACCCTTCGGTCACCTGGATCATACGATCGCGCATCATAACGACACGGCGGACAAGTTCCTGATCGCTCTGCGCTTTGCTTCGCGGCTGAGTAGCGCGAGTCTTTCCGGGTCGGACCCGAAGAAGGAGTAACTGTTCATCTCGCGCGAAGATAGTTCTTGTGGCTGATTGGCTCTCGTATTCGGCCTAGCTACCCTTCCCGAACAACGTCTGTTCGGCGCTTTCCCTCGGTCGTTGAAACGCGTACGCAGTCGTATTGTACGTCCACAAATCAATCGTCAAGTCGCAAAGGTACTCACGCGGTGAATTCCTCACCGGCGCCTGCGGAAATGTAGAGGGCGAAGATTGCTGCCGACTTCCGACGGATCGGACCATGCGGTAATGGAGAGGCTGGAGGCCAAATGAACCAAGCGTCAACCGTCACCCTCGATTTCAACCCACTCGCGCCGGAGGTTACGGCAAACCCGTATCCGTTCTACGATCGGTTCCGGTCCGCAGCGCCGGTATTCAAAACGCCTTTAGGCCGCTGGTTTCTGACGCGTCACAGCGACGTTTCTTTGGTTTTGCGTGATCGTCGCTTCGGGCGGACATTCGCCGTCAACTCGCAGAAGACATATGGTCCGGACGCTCTCAAGGAGCCGAGCCAAGCGGCCATAAGCCGCATGATGCTCTTTATGGACCCGCCCGATCACGCGCGCGTCCGCGGGCTGTTCGCCAAGGCGTTTTCGCCGCGGCGCATGGAGGAGATGCGCTCGCGTATCCAGAGCATTGCCGATCGCCTCATCGATGACGTCGAACCGCGCGGGCAGATGGACGTGGTCGCCGACTTTGCGTACCGGCTGCCGATCATCGTCACCTGCGAAATGCTCGGTATTCCCGATGAGGATCGTACGCAGTGCCTCGCGAGCTTTCGCATGAGTGGGCGCATGATCGATGCATTACCCATGAACGGCGATGAGATGAAACAGGCGAACGAGCAGGTGCTGTTTCTCGAGCGGTATTTTCACGGGCTGTTCGAGCTGCGGCGCCGGGAGCCGCGTAACGACCTCACAACCCATTTGCTGCAAGTCGAAGAGGCGGGAGACAAGCTGACCGGGCCTGAATTGACGGCGAACGTCATTCTGATCTTCGCCGCCGGTTACGAGACCACGTCCAACTTTATCGGCAACGCGCTGCTCGCGCTTTACAAGCATCCGCGCGAACTCGAGCGCGTCAAGGCGGATCCGACAATCTGGCCGCAAGCGATCGACGAACTCTTGCGTTACGACGGGTCAGTTCAGTTCGGCAGCCGAACCGCGCTCGAGGATGTGGAGTTGGATGGAAACCTGATCAAGAAGGGCGACATCGTGGTGAATTCCATCGGGGCGGCAAACCGCGATCCTGCGGTCTACCCGGATCCCAATCGGCTCGATCTCACGCGCGAGAACGTGCGTCCACTCTCGTTCGGGGGCGGCATCCACACGTGCCTCGGCGCACAGCTCGCCCGCATGGAAACGGAAATCGCTTTGTCGACGCTGCTGCGGAGGCTACCGAATCTGCAACTGCACGACTTGGACCAGCCCAACTGGATGCAAAGCTTCATCTGGCGAGGTTTGCGGTCGTTGCGCGCAACGTGGTGAGGTGCGCGAACTTTCGCGCGAATAGCACGGCATATCGGCGCGCGACCAGGTTCGGTCAGCTGTTCGTTTTTTAGCTCCGGCGCCGAGGCGTGACAAGTCCGGCACGTCTCGCGACGCGTTCAGGATCAACGTCATCGGTTACGGATTCGCCTGCGACGATAGGCAGAATCGCCTCATTCAGGAGCGGGAGCTGCACGTGTGGCTTCGTTCTCTTCGGCGATTCGCAAGACGATGCAAACGGGTTGCTCGATCGAAAGCATTCGAACGAACGTGGAGCATAAAGAGTGTCGCGGCGTAATTGCTTACCTGCGAAACGGTTCGCCGCGTTCAATACCTCCGCTCGTCCGCGGATAGTGCAACGTGAGACGCTGTTGCAGCGGAAACGCGGCGTCGGCCGGCCCGATATGCGCGAGTCACCACCTCAGCGGTGCGGGTCGTTGCCAACCGCGGTCGATCGGTTCGGGCGGCATGCTTCCGACGATTCCGAAACCTCGAATCAGGCGGTCCGTTATCGTAAAATGCAGCAAGCTTCACAACCGGTCTAATCGAGAAGTATAAGAAGGACCTTTCCGCACTGACCACCAAGGCCGATCTCATAGAACCGGTGTCTAACCGTTGCAATCTTCCAATTGGCGTCTTTGATTCGGGCCTCGGTGGTCTTACCGTTGTGCGTGCATTGAGGAAGAAGCTTCCGGCAGAGGACGTTCTCTATTTCGGCGACACCGCTCGCGTCCCGTATGGAATCAAGTCGGAAGAAACCGTTGCGCGATTTGCTTTACAGATAGTCGACTTTCTTCTCGCGCGAGAAGTGAAACTGCTGGTCGTTGCTTGTAATACCGTCGCGGCGATAGCTGCACGCCGTATTTCCGAAGTCGCGCCGGTACCGGTCGTGGATGTCATCGCTGCCGGCGCAAAATGCGCGGTCGAGGTCGCCCAAAACCGTCGTATTGGCGTTCTAGGTACGATCGCTACGGTTCGCAGCCGGGCGTACGAAAGAGCTATTCAGCGGCTCGATCCCTCCGCCAAGGTTTTTTCGAAAGCTTGTCCGCTGTTCGTTCCGCTCGTCGAAGAAGGGTGGCTCGACCATCCGGTAACACGACTCACTGCTGAGGAATACCTCACTCCGCTTCTTTCGGAGTCACTCGACGCGATTGTTCTCGGCTGTACTCATTACCCGCTTATCAAAGCGATGCTTCATGATGTCGTCGGTCGACGCACCGATTTAGTCGATTCCGCCGATGCGGTGGCGCTCGAGGTTGAGCGGATTTTGGAAACGCAGCAGTTGCGGAATACGCCGGCCCCCACCGCCTCACTTCGCTGCTACGTCACGGACTTCCCGCAACGATTCCAGGAAATAGGCGAACGTTTCTTAGGCGCCCCTCTGCCGCATCTAGAACGTGTGAGCGATTTTGCCTAAGCCGCGCACTCGATTGGAACTGCCCGGCCGGCATTTCTGAATCGGCCATTTCGATTTCCGGCTGCGCCGGCCAATGGTCGCAGGTTCAATTCCTGGAAGCCCGTCGGTTCCGACAGTGACCGCTCGTATGATTTCGTGTTTCTCGAGGCTTTTATCAACCGCACACTCGCGAGCGGAGCCGATCGCGGTGGACACCAGAGCGTTTTTTCGAGACGGGTGCGCTTCCTGCCTGATTTTGAGCTTTCGCATGCCGCCCATAGCCGAGCTTGCAAGAACTTAACAAAAGTTGGAGTGTTATGGGCCTATCCACTACGCAAGCTACGTGGGGGTTACTTATGTATTTCCGGCAACTGCAGAACGACGACGCTTCGCTTTCTTATTTGCTCGCGTGCGGTGGCCACGGTAAAGCCGTTGCCGTCGACGTTGTGGCCGGGAGGGAGAACTGGTTCATCGAGCAGGCGCGGTCGCTGAAAGTGTCGATCACGCACGTGCTCGATACGCATCTTCATGCGGACCATTATTCCGGCGGTCGCGAGCTCGCGGCGCGAGTGGGCGCGAGATATGGTCTGCACGAAAGCGACGTCGGCAAGGCGGCCTTCGACTTCATGCCGCTGCGCGACGGCGACGTGATCGAAGCGGGAAACACACGGGTCGCGGTCCTGCACACGCCCGGTCACACCGAAGACAGCGTTTCGCTCTTGGTCGTGGATCGACGTCGCGGCGAATCGCCGTGGTTTGTGCTCACCGGCGACACACTCTTCGTCGGTTCGGTCGGCCGCCCCGATCTCGCCGGACGCGAACGCGAAATGGCGGGCGTCCTTTGGGAGAGCCTGCAGAAGAAGCTCCTCGTGCTGCCGGAGGATATGGAGATCTTCCCGGGGCATCAGGCGGGCAGCGCGTGTGGCGTCGGACTTTCCGGAAAGCCGTCCTCGACGATCGGTTTCGAGAAACGCTGGAACCCGCTGCTGACGGTGCCGAAGGAGGAGTTCATTCGCGCAATCACACGGGAGCCGCCGCCGCGCCCCGCGAACATGGACGAAATCATCGCGGCGAATCTCGGCCGCGCGACGGTTGCAACGGCGCCGCCGGCGCAGCGCGCGGGACACGTGCCATAGACCGTCCGGGCTCGCCTGTGCGGATGGGCGCCGCGCCACGGCTGGGGCTGCGCCGGAACCTTCCGCAATTTAGCCTGCTGGTACTCGTCAACGCCTTTGTCGGCGCGATGGTCGGCATGGAGCGCGCGATATTATCGCCGCTCGCCGAGCAGGAGTTCGGCGTGGTCGCGCACACGGCGATTTTGGCGTTCATCGTTGTTTTCGGCGTTTCAAAAGCGTTCACCAATTACTTCGCCGGACGGCTGTCCGATGTCTACGGCCGCAAGTTTCTTCTCGTCGTGGGATGGCTCATCGCGGTTCCCGTGCCGTTTCTCCTCATGTGGGCCCCCACCTGGAACTGGGTGCTGCTGGCCAATCTGTTTCTCGGAGTGAGCCAAGGGCTGACCTGGTCCATGACCGTCATCATGAAGATCGACTTGGCCGGCCCGCGAAATCGCGGGTTCGCGATGGGCATCAACGAATTCGCCGGCTACTTCGCCGTCGGCGCGGCCGCGCTGGCGACCGGTTGGATTGCCGGCGCCTACGGCTTGAGACCCGAGCCGTTCTACGTGGGCGTCGCCTTTGTCGCGCTCGGTTTGCTGCTGTCGATCCTGGCGATTCGCGACACGCAAGATCACGCGCGACACGAGGCGTCGCTGCATGAGCATCCGGACACGAGCGGTATTTCACAGAGGGAAATTTTCAGTCGCGCGACTTGGCGCGATGCGAATCTCTCTTCGATCAGCCAAGCCGGTCTCGTTAACAACCTGAATGACGGAATGGCGTGGGGTTTGTTTCCGCTTGTTTTCGTTGCCGCGGGTATGGACCTCGTGCAGCTCGGCTGGCTTGCCGCCATCTATCCCGGCGTGTGGGGCGTCCTGCAACTGTTCACGGGCGCGCTCTCCGATCGCATCGGCCGCAAAGGGCTCATCGTGTACGGGATGTGGGTTCAGGCGGTGGGCATCGGCATCGTCGTCGCGAGCATCTCGTTTGCGGGCTTCGCAGCGGGCGCGATACTTCTGGGACTCGGTACCGCGATGGTGTACCCGACGCTCCTCGCTGCGATTGGGGATGTCGCGCATCCGGCCTGGCGCGCCTCGGCGGTCGGCGTATACCGGTTCTGGCGCGATCTCGGATATGCCATCGGCGCCGTCATCTCCGGTATGGTTGCGGACCTTTTCGGAGTCGCTGTCGCCGTTTGGTTCGTTGCGGGACTGACGTTCCTTTCAGGCGTGATCGTCGCGCGGCGCCTGCAGTTACCGCTGCGACAAGCGCGAAGCCGTGTTCCGATTTCCTAATCGCGGTCGCCCGCCGGTGCTCGTGCGGCTTCTTGTTTCCCCGGTGCGTAGCGCACGCCGACCCAAATGCCGCGCGGCGCCGCCACGGAACGGAACTGTTCGCTGGTGACGGCGGTGGCGTCGAAGGTTTGGCCCGGCCCATTGAAGAAATTCTCGCCGAGCAATCCTGCCGTCTCGTATTTCTTGTCGAATAAATTGTTCACTTTTAGAAAGACCGTCCAGTCGCTCACGACGCGATAGTGCGCATCGAGGTTGACGATCGCGTAGCCGGGAACCGGCCCGCGCACGTCGCCGTTGTTCTCGTCGCCGCGCGCAAACTGATTCGACGCGACGATGAGGTTGCCGCCGATCAGGAAGCGCTCGGCCGCGGCATATTCGGCGCGCAGCTTGAACGTGTGCGCGGGGATACCCGGAATACGATCCCCAGGGCGCACCTGAATGTCGCCGCTCGCGTCGGCGGTCGAGTTGTTCGGACTGTTGATCGTAAAGGGCGACTCGAACGTGGCGGCGACGTAGCCGTAGCGCGCATCCAATGTGAGCGCGCCCATCTTCCGTCGCAGGCCGAGCTCCAGTCCCTGGCGCCGAGTCACGCCGACGTTGCGAAAGAAGCCGGCGTTGATGGCGCCGCCGCTGCTGACGAACTGAATGTCGTCGTGCAAATCGGTACGAAAGACGCTCGCGTTCCATTGCCAGTCGCGCGCCGCTCGGCTGCGCGCCCCGGCTTCCCACGTTTTCGAGACGACCTGCTCGAGCGATGGATCCGCCAGAAACGCGTTGGGCAATTTGCAGGGAGCAGCCGGATCGGCGCACGTGAGCTCGACGGGGGTGGGCACGCGCGTGCCTTCGTTGTAGCCCGCATACAGATTGACATTCGACCCCGGCATGAACGTGATGCCCATCGCGGGATTGAAGCGTGAAAATCTGTGCGTGCCGTTGAGCGCCGGGTCGAGCCCGGTCTGATCGCGAAGCTCAACTTGCGCGGTGTTGTAGCGACCGGAAAGTGTGAGGTGCAGCGAAGGGGTCAATGACAACGTGTCCGTCGCGTAGAGACCGTAATAGCGGTTCTTGGCCGCGACGTCGACGTCTTCCACGAAATCGCCCGCCGGAACGGCGCGGCGCTCCGCGGTGAAATTCGCTTCCTGACTCGCGAGCGTGAAGTCGGTATCGCCGAGGTCGGCGCTCGCGCCGAGCGTGAACTGATTCTTGTAACGGCCGAGATCGCCGAGCGCGGTCCACTGCACCGAGCCGCCGTAGCCGTCGGTCTCGATCGTGCTCGCGTCGTTGATCGCCTGCGTGTTGCCCGGTCCGATCGGCTGCGTCGGGTCGAACTGATCATTGATGTTGCTGCTGAGGTTGTTGTTCTGGTAGCGGCGGTAGTAAATGTTCGCGGCGAGTAAGTGCTGCGGCGTCAGAAAGTGGCTCAATCGAGCGTTGAGGAAGCCCAACGTGTTCTCGTTGATGTCGGGGAACGTGTAGGCCTGGCGGCGATCGTCGAAGAAAGAGAGCGGCAATGTCTGTTGGCCTTCGAGCCGGTTGTCGGCGAAGGTCGCGCTGACGTCGAAGTCGGTATCGCCGTGTTCATAGCCGGTCTTGGCGAAGAGCTGCTTCACGCGGCTCGGGTTGTGCGTCGCCCAGCCGTCGTCATCGAAGTAATTGGCCGTGACGAAATAGTCGGCGCGCTGTCCGTGCCCGCCGATCTCGAAGTCGCCGGCGTTGCGGCCGAAAGATCCGCCGTAAGCTTCGGCGCGAACGCCGGGATACTGGAAACCCGACTTGGTGTTGATCGAAAGCGCGCCGCCGAGCGTGTTGAGACCGAACACCGGGTTCGAGCCCGGGATGAGATTCACGCTCGAGATCGCGGACGGCGGTACCAGGTCCCAGTTGACGACGTCGCCAAACGGCTCGTTGATGCGCACGCCGTCCTGGAACACCGACAACCCCTGCGGATTGCCGAGCAGGGGCGACGCCACGAAGCCGCGGAAGTTGATGTTCGGTTGAAAGGGATTGTTCTGAGCGGCGTTGACCGTGACGTTGCCGGTATTGTTGTAGAGGAAATCGCTCAGATCGATCGCGTGCTGTTGCGTAATGTCCGCACCGGTCGCGGCCTGAACGTTGGCCGGCACCTGCTCGATCGGCGTGCCGAGCACCGGCAGCGGCGTGGTGCCGACGACCTCGACCGTCGGAGCTTCGACCGTGGGCGCGTCGCGCGGCGCCGCCGGTTGCTCTGCCCGCGCCGTCCCAACCATGACGAGCGATGCGGCGGCGAGCGCGGTACCGGAGAGTCGTTTAGCCCTTGTCATTCTTGTTTCAGCGGTTTGCGCGCATTCGAGGCGACACGCGAAAACTAACATATCCTCGAGCGCCGGATGCAGAGCGCCGAGCCAAGTGGCCGCCTCATGAAAATCACTAGGGGGACCCGCGCAAGTTCATGGTTCAGCAATACGTTGGATGTCGTTATATTCGGTCTGAGTGAGCCACAATCGCGTGAAAATCATCAGGGGGATAGTCCTAGCGTTGTCGCTGGTCGGCGTCTTACCGGCCGCCGCTTCGCCGTTCGCCTATGTACCGAACGAGGAAAGCGGCACGGTGTCGGTGATCGACACAGCGACGGACGCCGTAGTGCGCCATATCAAGGCAGGCGACAAGCCGCGCGGACTGGCGGCTTCAGGCGACGGCAAGTATCTCTACGTCAGCGATCAGCCGAACAACGACCTCGTCGTCGTCGATCTCCAGAAAGGGGAATCGACCGAGCGAATCATGCTCGGCGAGTCGCCGGAGGGCGTCGGCATTTCGCCCGACGGACGCTGGGTGATCGCCGCCGTCGAGGTGAGCAACTCGATTGCCTTCATTGACCGCGCGAGCGGGAAGCGCGAGTTCGCGGTCGAGGTCGAAGGTAAGAATCCCGAGCATGCCGTTTTCAGTCCCGACGGGCGCTGGGTGTACGTGAGCGCGGAGAACGCCGAGCAGGTGGACGTCATCGACGTGGCCAAGCGCAGCCAGGTCAACGCGATTCCGGTCGGGAAACGCCCGCGCGGCATCGGGTTCCTGCCGGACGGCAGCCGCGCTTACGTGGCGTGCGAGGTGGCGAGCACGATTTACGCCATCGATACCGCGAACCAGAAAGTGTTGAAAGCGATCAAAGGCGGCGAATTTTCGAACGGCGTGGCGGTGCGGCCGGACGGTAAGCGCGTATACGTGTCGAACGGCAAAGCGGGGAGCGTGTCGGTCATCGACACCGAGACCAACGAGATCGTGGCCACCATCGCTGTCGGCAAGCGACCCTGGAACATGGCGATAACACCGGACGGTCGCAAGCTCTACGTCGCGAACGGTCGATCGAACTCCGTTTCCGTGATCGACACCGGGACCAACCAGAAAATCCGGGATATTCCGGTCGGCGAGCGGCCGTGGGGAGTGGTGATCCGGTGAACGTCGTCGATCGCGTCGTGTTGCCGGCGCGCGACGCGTCGGCGGGGTACACGTTGACCGCGGTCGTGCTGCATTGGGTGTTGGTCGCGGTGATCTTCGCGCAGATCGGCCTTGGTTGGTACATGACCGGCCTGCCGCAGGGACCGGCGCGCTCTTGGTACTTTGCGCTGCACAAGTCGTTCGGGCTGACCGCGGCACTGCTGATCACGGCACGGGTCGTGTGGCGACTCACGCATTCGGCACCGCCGCTGCCGGCGTGGTTTCCCGCATGGCAGGCTCGCGCTGCGCGCATCAACCACCGGCTTCTCTACGCGTGCATGATCATTTTGCCGGTGGCTGGCTACGTGTCGGCGGAGTTTTATAAGTATCCGACGCGGTTTTGGGGCTACAAGCTGCCGCGCTGGGGCTGGGAGAACGAACTCCTGAACAATATCTTCAGCGGCATTCACTTCTACACGTCATGGGTACTGGTCGCGCTGATCGCGGTGCATGTCGCCGCCGCGATCGTGCACGCGCGGCGGCGCGATGGCATCTTCCGCCGCATCCTCCCGCCTCGAACCCGATGACTCCCGCTGCACTCCGCTACGACGCAGACGGATTATCAACGTGTGGTCGAGCTACCCGATGTGCCCGGGCTGCTACCCGTCGAGCTGCCGGACGTTCCCGAGCTTCCGGATGATCCCGAGCTGCCGGACGTTCCGGAGCTCGAAGCCGCGGGCTGATCTCCTTGCGCTTTCCGCATCGCCGCTTCGAATTCGGACCGCGACAGCTTTCCGTCCTTGTCGGCATCCGCGGTCGTGAAGTCCAACCCCTGGATACCCGAGGCTTCGTCCTGCTCGATAAAACCGCTGCGATTCTTGTCCGCTTCACCGAAGGAGCCGCGAGGTTCAGTCGCAGCCACCGAACCCGGCGGCGCGCCCGGCGTCCGGTTACCCGGCGGCACTACCGTAACGCTGTCCTGTCGCTCGCCGGCGCCGGGACCCGGCGGGGCGGTACTACGAACGCCACCCGGATCGGAACTCGGCGTTTGTCCGGTAACTTTGCCTTCATAGGTTTCCTGCTGCGGCACCTGTGGCACGTTTTTCTTCTCGTCGGTCGCGGCAACGCTCGACATCGCCCAGCAAGCCACCGCAAATACAATTAATTTGTGCGGCTTCATACGACGCCTCCTTGCTCTAAGTTGGCGGTCATTCGGTTATGGTAGGCCAGCAGTCGTACCGGGTACGTCAGGGACTTAGTGGACTTTCGTTATACGCCGAACGAGTAATTACCCTTATCACGAGGACGGGAGAGCGGCCACGCCATGCGGGGAAGTAGCTGGCGCGCTAAGATCGAACGCTGCCGTGAGACGCCGGGGAGTGCAGCGCGTGAGCAGCGAGACGCCCGAAGTACGAGCGTATATAGGTCTCGGCAGCAATATGGGTGAGCCACGGTCGAAACTTCGCGCCGGTATGAAGGCGCTCGCGGCGCTGCCCGCGACACGGCTCGAACGCTGCTCCTCGTTCTATCGCAGCGCCCCGATTGGCTACCAAGCGCAAGCGGATTTCATCAATGCGGTCTGTCGTATCGCCACGCGGCTGCCGCCGGGCGAGTTGATGCGGCAGCTTCTCGACGTCGAGCGCCGGCATGGCCGCGTGCGATCCGGCCCCGCCGGCGGTCCACGCACCTTGGATCTCGATCTGCTGCTTTACGGTGACTGGACATCCAACGAGCCGCAGTTGATCGTGCCGCACCCGCGGCTCTCGGAGCGGGCGTTCGTGCTGCTCCCGCTGCACGAGATCGCACCCGGGCTGATCGTTCCCGGTCACGGGCGGGTAAAGGATCTGCTCGTTCGATGCGCCGACCAGCAAATCGAGCGGCTCGACGAGCACGGAAAAGCAGCGTCGGCGCGAACTGCGGCGAAGGACTGAACGGAGGTTATCCATGGCAGGCTGGAGACAACGCAAACCCGAGGAAGTGTATCCCGATGAGGAAGTGCAGGAGCGGCTGAAGCAGGAGCTGCCGCAATGGTATCTGGAAGAAGGATGGATCCGCCGCAAGTACAAGACCGCCGGCTGGAAAGGAACGCTTATGGTCATCAACGCCGTGGGGCATTTGGCGGAGGCGGCGTTTCACCATCCCGATCTGACGGCGTCGTACGCGTTCGTGATCGTCAAACTGAAGAACCATGCCGCCAAAGGCATCACCGAAAAGGATTTCGCGTTGGCCAAGAAGATCGAGGACGTGATCATGTGGCAGCCGAAGAAAGAGGGCGGCGCGCTCGAAGGCACGCCGGACGATCCGCGCTTCAAGTACATCAAGTACGACTGAGGCGAGTAACGAGAGCGCGACGCCGCCTCCCGTTCCCTCCCTGATTGGGGGAAGGCGTGGTGGGTCACATCTCTGCTTTGGACGAAGCTTTTGGGCCGGAGCGCGCCGAGAACGAACTCTAACTACAACCAGACAAGCACTTCGCCCTTGCCGCCGCAGCCGATGTCGCCGACGAAGCGCCGCACCGTGGTGCGCGCGGGGTCGAGCGCCGCAAAGGCGTCATCGATTCGGGCCAGGCTTCGCAGATAAAGGGACAAGAAGCTTAGATGATGGCGGCCGCTCTGGTTGAACGACGCCGGTAATGACGCCGGCGGTTGTGCCAGCAGCAGCGTGCCGCGGCGCATACCGAAGCCCGGGCGGCTCCCGGTATGGCCGAGCACGACGATCGTGCCGGCGATCATACTCGCGCCGAGATAATCGCCGGCGTTGCCCGCGATCAGAATCTGGCCGCGTCGCTGGCGCTCGCCGCAACGAGCACCGGCATCGCCGCGCACCACCACTGTTCCGCCGCGCATTCCGTAGCGGTCACCGGCACGCGCCGCGCCGAGGTAGTCGCCGGCGTTCCCTGCCATGCGCAGCACGCCGCCGCGCAAGCCCGTCGCGGCGTATGCGCCGGCGCTGCCGCGCACGTCGATCTCGCCCGCGCGCATGTCCTGCGCAACGTAGTCGCCGGCGTCGCCCTCGACGACGATGCGTCCGGCGCGCATCTCGGCGCCGACGCCGTCGAGACATGCCGTTGCCCCGCGCAGCACGATCGTGCTCGGATCGTCGCCGCTGAACGCAAAAAGCTCACCGAGCGGCAGCCGCGCTTTTCCCACGGTGACCTCGATCGCCGCGACGGCGCGCGCGGTCAATCCATTCAGCCGGTCGGGTGTCACGCCGAACATATCGATGCGCGCCGCCGGCTGCTCGCGCAGATCGAGGACGAGCGCGGTCACGCCATGATCTCCCGCAACGGGAACTGGAACTGACCCAGCTTGCCGCCGTAGTTCCCCGCGGAAATGCGCCGGATGCCTTCGGCGGCGCCGAGCCGGCAAATCGCGTGCATACCGGCGCGCATGGCATTGCGCACGTCGTCGGCGGTGAGACCGTCGATGACGATTTCGAGCACGGCTTCGATGTCGGGCGTGAGCCGCGACGGCGTAAGCCCGCGCAACGTCGGGCAATACGCGTCGTTGGTGGACGCGACCACCGCCTTGTACTTCGAGCCCACCTTCGAGCCCGAGCGCACGATGCCGCCCGGAAACGGCATGATCACGTTCGACAGACGGCGCATGGCCTCGATCGCGGCTTCGCACGCGGCGAGCGCCTGCGTCTGCGAGGCGGCGAGCACCAGCAGGTTGCCGCCGCCGACGGCTTTGACGCAGCCGACCGTTTCTTCGCACAGGAATTCGCCGTCCATGACCGGCACGCGCCAATAGCGCTTGTCCCCGATGCGTTTCGAGATCTGAAAGCCATCGCCAAAGTAGCGCAGGTTCTTGCCGAGCGGGATGCGCGCCTCGCCGTCCATGCCGCTGAAAACCGCCGTGGTCGGGCAGGTGAGCACGCACTGACCGACGCGCGTCTCGACGCGTTTGGCGAGATCCTTCTGCGACATCCCGAAGAGCAGCGCGGACACGCCCGGCCGCGCATCCGGCGTTTCTTCGGGCGCGAGCGTCCGCTCGATGCCGGCCTCGATGCCACAACCGATCACCGACGTCGCAAAACCGGTCATTGTTTCCGCGGCGTGCCGCGCCCACGTCGGGCTCACCGCGGTGATGAGCACGCGCGTCGCCACCATGCCGAAGGCTTCGGCGAAGGTGTCCTCGATCTCCACGCCGCTGATCAGCATGCGCGGCTCAGACGCGGCACGCGTGCACGATGAGGCGACCGCGTCCGTCGGCGGCGATCTCGTCGTCGCCGATGACGAAATTTTGCAGCCGCGTCGTGCGGTAGCGCTCGAAGAACGGCGCGAGCCGGCGCTCGATGGAACGGTCGAATGCCGGGCGCACGACGTGCGTCGCGCCCCAGGCAACGTCGACGATCTTTCCGTCCTGCACGATCAACCGGCCGTCTTTGAAGACGTAACGCGGTTTTGCGAACATGCGCTCACGGTCGGCGTCGTCGCCGTACACGGTGATATCGGCGCACCCGCCTTCGCCGAGATGACCGCGGTCGGAGAGCCCGAGGACGCGCGCGGGGGCGGCGCGCGTGAGGATCGCGATCTCGTAGAGCGAGTATTCCCGCTCGAGCGTGCCGACGACGCTCGCCTTCTGCGCCTGCGGATGCAGCGTCTCGAGCGTGCGCCGGCGGAAGTTGCGGTCCATGAGCAGCCGGATCAGGTGCGGGTAGCTCATGAAGGGCGCGCCGTTCGGGTGATCGGTGGTGAGGAACACGCGCCACGGGTCCTTCGCCAGCAAAAAGATTTCGAGCCCGATCGCCCACTGCAGCGCGTTGACGAAGGTCTGGTCGCGGTAACGAAACGGCACCACGCCGCAGCCCGCTTCGCACTCGATGTCCATGCAGAGCCATTTCTTGGGATGCGCGAGCCGGTGGTTGGCGTACTGGCGCATCGTGTCGGCCGACGCGGTGACGGTGCGCCCGAACATGATCTGACCGACGTCGATGCTCACGTTCGGCTGCGCGTTCACCGCTTCCGCTATCTGCGCCGCCGCCGAAGAGAATTTGCGCTCGCCCTCGGTACCGTAGCTGTGGAATTGCACGTGCGTCAAATGGATCGGCAGACCTTCGGCCGCGTCCATCGTGGCCAGCGTGGTCGCGAAATTGCCCGGTACGCCGAGATTGCTCGCGTGCACGTGCAGCGGGTGCGGCACGCCGAGCTCGTGCAGCGCGCGGGTGAGCGCGGTAACGATCGCGCGCGGTGTCACCCCGTAGTGCGGCGCAGGCTCGTCGAGATCGAGGCGGCGCGCATTGAACTTGAAGGCGCTGATCCCGCCCGGATTCACGACCTTGATGCCGAGGCACTGCGTTGCATGGAGCGTCCACGCGACGTAGTCGTTGATCAACGGCTGCTCGGCGCGCTCGGCGAGCAGCCGCAACAGAAAATCGTCGTTCCCGAGCATCGCGTAGCCGCCTTTGTCGATCATCGGCGTGTCGCCCATCTCGAGGTGCGCATGGCGCGCGTTGCTTGGCACGATCGCAGGCTCGAAGCAGGCGGTGTATCCCATTTCGGCGTAGCGATAGCCGGCGGCGAATGTGGAGGGAGCGGCGTGACCGCTGCCGGCGCGCGTGTGCGCGGTCGATGCGAGCGGATCGTGCCGATGGTCCGCCGGCAGCATCGCGCGCGCGATGTTCACCTTGCCGCCGGCGATGTGCGTGTGCAGATCGATGGCGCCGGCCATTACCACGTTCCCGCGCAGATCGAATTCGCGATCGAGGCGCGCGCCCGGACCCGGATCCGCGACGATGCGCCCGTCGCGCACATAAAGGTCGCGCACCTGCCCGTCCACGCCGTGCGCCGGATCGTATACGCGCCCGCCGGCGAGCTTCATCAGCATGGCAAAGCAGCACCGAGCTGCTGCGCGATGGCGCGGAGCGCTTGCGCGACGGAAGGGAGTTCGGTCGATCGCAACGCGCGCAACGGCAGTGCGACGACGCCGTCGCAGCGAAAGATATCGCCCGCATGGTCGACGCCGGGTGTGGCGACCGGAATATATACGTCGGGAGCGCGTTCGAGCGTCGCGCCGGCGCGCGCCAGTACGACGGTGGGTACGCCCGTCGCGGGCGGTTCAGGCGCATCGTCGAACGCGGATATCCAAAGCAATGCGTCGGCGGCGCCACGTCCGAGCACGCGGCTGCCGGCGTAACGATGCGGATCGTAATCCGGAAAACCGCGCGCGAAGCTGACCGGCAGCGGGTAACCGGTCTGCCAGGTGGCGACCTGGTTTGCGGTGAGATCGCCGTCGCGGCCGCCGAGGGGCAGGCCCGCGCAGCGTGTCTTTCGGTTCAGCTGTTTGATGAGCGCGGCGGCCGCGGCAATCGTGAGATCGGCGTGAGGAAAATCGAGTTGCGCGGCGGCCCACACGATCACGCTGTAATGCGCGGTCTTCAGCCGCGTCGCCACATCGCGCAGGGTTTCGACGGCAATCCCTGCAACCGACGGTGCGTCCAATGTCCGTCCGCGGAGGAGGGCGCGCAGCACGTTGATCACCTCGCCGAGCGACTCCTGCGGGCAGGACATCACGAGCGCACGGGCATCGGCCGGCGGTTGGCTCGGTGCCGTTCCGCCGAGAAAGACCATGTCGGGGACGCGGGGCGTTTGCGGAAACAACGGCTCGCGCCGCTCGATGAGCCGCTCGTAGAACCGCGGGAAACGCGCGGACACGTCGCCGCCGAGAAACAACAACACGTCGGCGCGGTTCCTGACCTCGCTCAGCGTCGTGGTGATCGCGCCGCTGTCCTGCAATACCTTGGTGTTCCGCTGTAAGGCGGCGCCGTTCGCATGATCGAGCGTCGCGCCAAGGCGTTCCGCAAGCGCGAGCGCCGCGCGCATTCCGCCAACGTCCGTGCCCAGCCCGCCGATGAGCGGGGCTTTCGCCCGCTGCAGTATCGCGGCCGCGCGCGCGATTGCATCGGACAGGGGCGCGGGCCGACCTGCGATTGCCGGGCGACCCGCATCGCGTTCCGAGCGCGCGAACGCGGGATTACTGATCGGACAGCCGTTCGCTTCGACGCGCACGCCGCTCGCATCGACGTTGATTTCGAGATCGTCGCACCCGAGCCCACAGAACGGACAGGTGACGTTGACGTGGCGCTGCGGTGGACGAGCCTCGGTCATGCGGACGTGCCTGTGCGGGACAGTCGGCGGATGCAGAGATTGTGCCAGCGCGGTGGATCGGTGGTGTGCGACAACATTCTGTGCAATGTGTGCGACTGCTCGGTTTATCGCGGAAACGCACGCGCGCGGTTTGGTTGTCACCTCGCAGAGACACTTTGTTCCGCTACTGAATCAGCCGGCGATCTGCACGTGGACGAACGCACGGAAATCGACCGCCAATTTGTCTGGCATGGGAGTTGCCTAAGGAACGCGCATGGTGAAGCTGGTCACGTCAGCGGCGGCCGTGGTGGTGCACGCGCCGGCGCGGCTGCACATGGGGTTTCTCGACCTCAACGGCAGTTTCGGTCGTCGGTTCGGAAGCCTCGGCGTCGCTCTGCGCGATTTTGGCACGCGACTCGTCATCCGGCCGGCGAGCAAGTTCGCTGCCACCGGGCCGGACGCCGAACGGACCTTACGCTGCGCGCGCGATATCTGCAGCGCGTTGCGTGCGCCGCCGTTTGCGGTCGAGGTTCTCGAAAACGTGCCGGCACACATCGGTTTGGGTTCGGGCACGCAGCTTGCGCTCGCGGTCGGCGCCGGCGTCGCGCGACTCTACGGCCTGCGTCTTTCGGTGCGCGATATCGCGAACCTCACCGGGCGCGGGGCGCGTTCGGGGATCGGCGTCGCCGTTTTCGAGCAAGGCGGGTTCGTCGTGGACGGCGGCCGCGGCCGGTTCGAGAGCGTTCCCCCGGTAATCGTACGGGCGGCTTTTCCCGCAACCTGGCGCTTCATTCTCGTGTTCGATCCGCACGCACAAGGGCTGAATGGGGCCGAAGAGCGCGCAGCGCTTCAGCGCCTACCGCTCTTTCCCCCCGCGACCGCCGCGCATTTGTGCCGCTTGGTGCTGATGCAAATGCTGCCGGCGCTGATGGAGCGCGATCTCCCAACTTTCGGCCGGGCGATCACGGAATTGCAGGACGTCATCGGCGACTATTTTGCGCCGGCGCAGGGCGGGCGCTTCACCAGCCAGCGGGTCGCGCGCGCGCTCGCGTGGCTTAAACGTGCGGGCGCCACCGCGATTGGGCAAAGCTCCTGGGGTCCGACGGGGTTCGGGTTGGTTGGCGATGCGGTCGATGCCGAGCGACTCGCGGCCGCCGCTCGGCGCGCGCTCGGCGAGAGCAGGTTGCGTTTCGTCGTTACCGCCGCCTCCAATGAAGGTGCGTCGGTCGAGAGCAGCGATGTTCGCGCGACGTTCGATAGTGCACGCGGCCGCGCCGGAGCGCCTTCATGACGCGCCCCTACTTGCTGCATTTCTTCACTCCGGCGAAGCACGCAAGCCCGTTCGATATCAATATGGCGTACGACGCCGGGTGGCAGGCGGTTACTCCTTACGGTGAGGTGACGCTCGACGAAGTCGCCGGGCTCGTGCAGGACGCCATCTTTTCGCGCGGCCCCAAGGGCGCGCGGGCGACAGGTCTCTTCATCGGCGGGCGCGACGTGGGCTTGGCGCTCGATATGTTGGAAGGCGCACGAACCGCCATGGTCCCCCCGTTCGAAGTCTCGGTGTGCGTCGACCCGAGCGGTGCGTTTACGACGGCGGCCGCGATGGTCGCCGGGGTCGAGCGGGAGCTGCGCAAGCAGCGTCATGCGTCCTTCAACGGTCTGCGCGTGCTGGTATTCGGCGGCACCGGGCCGGTCGGTTCCATTGCCGGTGTGCTGGCCGCGCGGGCGGGTGCCGTCGTCAGTATCGTCGGGCGGCATGGAGCGGACGCGACCGCGGCCGCGTGTCGTCAGCGCTTCCACGTCGCCATCACCGGTGTCGACGCCGATTCCGATGAGCGCAAGGTTGAGCTGCTGAAAACGGCGGAGGTAGTTTTCGGCGCCGCCAAAGCCGGCGTGCAGATTCTGTCGCGTTCGCAGCTTGCCGGCGCACCGCGGCTAAAGGTCGCGGCGGATGTGAACGCCGTACCGCCGGCGGGGCTCGAAGGCGTAAGCGTCATGGACGACGGCGTACCGATTGCGGGATCGGCAAGCGGCGCGGTCGGAATCGGCGCCCTGGCGATCGGCAATATCAAGTACCGAGTTCAGCAGGCGCTGCTCACGCACATGCGAGAGGCGGAGAAACCGGTCTACCTTTCCTTCGAGCAGGCGTTCGACGTCGCCCGTGATCAGGCGCGCTGATCCGGCACCGGTACTCGTCGTCGCCACCGCGGCGCGTGCGCTCGCGCAGTCGGCGCGCAAAGGCGGCATCAGCGTGGTCGCCCTCGATCGTTTCGCCGACCGCGACACGCGCGAAGCGGCGCTCGTTTGCCGCGCGGTCCCCGCATCCGAGCGCGGTTTCGACGTGACGGCGTTACTGCGTGCCGCGGAGGCACTGTGTCCGCCGGCGCGCTCGCGCGGGCTCGTTTATGGCTCGGGGCTCGAGCATTGTCCCGAGCTATTGCACGCATTGTCCGAGCGGCGCCGGCTGTACGGCAATTCGCCGCAGACCGTCGCGCGGCTCAAAGATCCGCTGGCCTTCTTCGGTTTGCTGCGCGATCTCGATATTCCCTACCCGGAAACCTCGCTCGCGCGGCCCACCGATCAAACCGGCTGGCTGGTCAAGCAGGTCGGCGGATCCGGCGGCGGTCACGTGCAGCGCATCGCGCAGGCGCGGCCAGCCGCGCGGCGTTTCTACTACCAGAGAGAATGGCCGGGGCGGAGCGTCTCGGTTCTGTTTCTTGCCAATGGCGCGCGTTGCCGCGTGCTCGGCTTCAGTGAGACTTGGACGACTTTCCAGGATCCGAGCGAACCGTATCGTTACGCGGGTGGCGTCAGCGATGCCGACGTTAGCGCGCCGCTCCGCGAGCGATTGAGCGCCGCGGCGCAGGCGCTGACGGCGGCGCTCGGCCTCAAAGGCGTCAATGGTCTCGATGCGATCGTGCGCGAGGACGAGTTCGTCGTGCTCGAGGTCAACCCGCGCCCCGGCGCGACTTTCGAGCTGTATGAGCCGAAGTACGCCGAGAGCTTTTTTGTGCTGCACCTGCGTGCCTGCAGCGGCGACCTACCCGCCGTGACACGCGCGTCGCCACTCGCATACGCACATGCCGTGGTGTATGCGCCGCGTGCGCTCGTCGTCGCCGAATCGACCGCGTGGCCGCCCGGATGCAGTGACTTACCGATGCCCGGGACGCCGATACGCGCGAACGCGCCGCTCTGCATGGTGCACGCGTGCGGCAGAACCGCCGCGCAGGCGCAACACCGCGTGCTCGAGCGCCATGCCTCCGTTACGGCGCAGTTCGCGCGCGGCATCGCGAACGCCACGGCGGCGGCATCGTTTGCGTGAGAGATGGAACGCTCGATGACAGATCGCGAAGAAACGAGAGTTCCGACCGAGGCGCCGAGCCTCAATGCGCTGGCGGCGCCGCTCGTTTCGGCGTTGATTGCCGAGGCGGCGAGCCTCCGTCTCGGCATCGAGCGGCTCGACAGCGGCGCGGTGATCGTCGATGCCGGCATCGATCAGGCGGGCGGTCTCGAAGCCGGACGCCGGATCGCGGAAATATGTCTCGCGGGTCTCGGGGAGGTGATGTTGCACAGTGCCGGCACGGATGCGCGCTGGCCGATCGTTGTCAGCGTGCATACACGCCAACCCGTGCTCGCCTGCCTGGGAAGTCAGTACGCCGGCTGGAGTCTTTCTCACAAGGAAGGCGCGAAGTCGTTCAACGCGCTCGCGTCCGGGCCCGGGCGTGCGCTCGCGGTCAAAGAACCGCTCTTTGGCGAGATCGAGTATCGCGATCACGCCGAGGCGGCTTGCCTGGTGCTCGAAGTCGATCGCCGGCCGCCGTCGGCGCTCGTCGACAAGATCGCGCGCGATTGCAGTGTGGCGGCCGCGCGCGTGACGCTGATTCTGACGCCGACACGCAGCCTCGCCGGCAGCGTGCAAATCGCGGCGCGCTCGCTCGAGGTCGCGCTGCACAAGGCGCACGCCCTCGGTTTTCCGCTCGGCGATATCGTGGACGGGCAGGGCGCGGCGCCGCTGCCGCCGCCCGCGCCCGATTTCATCACCGCGATGGGAAGGACCAACGACGCCATCATCTTCGGCGGACAAGCGCAACTCTACGTGCGTGGAGCGGATACCGCCGCGCGCGAGCTGGCGCAGCGGCTCCCCGCGAGCGCATCGCGCGATTACGGCAAGCCGTTCGCGCAGATCTTCAACGACTACGAGCGCGATTTCTTCCGCATCGATCCGATGCTCTTCAGCCCGGCGCGGGTGGTCGTGACAGCGCTCGAAAGCGGCAACAGCTTTCACGCGGGTCGCATCGATGCCGAGCTGCTCGAACGTTCTTTCGGAGGCGCTGCGTGAGTCCCCTTCGACATAGCTCAGGGCAGGCTTCGGCTTCGCTCAGGACAGGCCCTTCGGCTTCGCTCAGGACAGGCCCTTCGGCTTCGCTCAGGACAGGCCCTTCGACTTCGCTCAGGACAGGCGGCTGCATCGCCATCATGACGGACGAACCGGGATGGCACGGTGCGCGGCTGCGCCGCGCGTTTCGCGCGCGCGGCTACCGCAGCGAGTACGTGTCGCTGCGCGACTGCCGTTTCGATACCGCACAGGGCGGGTATGGGCTCGCGCTACCGGGCTTCACCGAGCGTTTGCCGGATGGCGTGTTCGTGCGCGGCGTACCGGGCGGCACGTTCGAAGAGGTGACGTTCTATCTCGGCATTCTCCATGCCCTGCGCGACCTCGGCGTGCCGGTGTACAACGATGCGCGTGCGATCGAGCGCAGCGTCGACAAGAGCATGACGAGCTTTTTGCTGCATCGTAACGGCATTCCCACGCCGCCGACCTGGGCCGTCACCGACGCGGCCGCGGCGCGTGCGCTCTTGATCGCGGAAACCGCGCGCGGCCATGAGCTGGTGCTGAAGCCGTTGTTTGGCGCGCGCGGTCACGGCCTGCGCCGGCTTGGCGCGGGCGCATCCCTGCCGGACGCTGCGGAATATCGCGGCGTTTATTACCTGCAGCGCTTCGTCCCGGCCGCGGACGGCGCATGCAAAGACTGGCGCGTATTCGTCATCGGCGGGCGCGCGGTTGCGGCGATGCGCCGCGAAGCGCGCGGCTGGATCACGAACGTGGCAAGAGGCGCGAGCTGCCACGCCGAAACGCTGATCGACGCGCTGACGGCTCCGGCCTGCGCCGCGGCGCAGGCACTCGACATGGATTACGCCGGTGTCGATCTGATGCGCGCCACCGACGGCCGCTATGTGGTTATCGAAGTGAACGGCATCCCGGCGTGGAAAGGGCTGCAGAGCGTGAGCACGGTGAACGTCGCGCAATGTCTGGTCGACGATTTCCTCGGCCGTTATTTTTCCGCGCAATCGCGGGAGGTGGCGCAATGATCGCGCTGGCACCGGAGCGGGTTGCGCGCGGGCTGCGCGCGGCGTGCATCGCCGAGTTACGCGTGCTCAAACCCGGAAATGTGAGCACAGCTTCGCCCGGCCACGACATGACTGCACGCGATTTCATCGTCAGCGCACGTGCCGCGGCGCCGGCCATTGCCGCGCCGGCATCCGGCGTTGGCGAGCGCATCCTGCGTGGGATCGAGGCGACCCGCCGTGTCGCCGGCTGCAATACCAATCTCGGCATTGTGTTGCTCGCCGCGCCGCTCGCGCACGCGGTACTCGTGCCGCGGCGGGAAGCGCCGTTGCAGCGGCGGCTCCATGCGGTGCTCGCGCACCTCGACCGGCGCGATGCCGAGCTCGCTTATCGCGCAATTCGTCTGGCGTCGCCTGGCGGCCTCGGCACATCCCGGGTGCACGACGTACGCGCTGCGCCGACGGTAACGCTGCGTGAAGCGATGCAGACCGCCGAATCGTGGGATCGCATCGCGTTTCAGTATACGCACGCGTTCGTGGACATCTTTGAATTCGCGCTGCCGCAGTTGCAGCGCGCCTTGGCTCGCCACGGCGGGCGGCCCGCGGCGCTTCTAGGTCTTTATCTCGCGCTGCTTGCGCGATTTCCGGACAGCCACGTCGCGCGTCAGCACGGAATAAAAGTCGCCGAGGAGGTGAGCGAACGCGCCGCGCGGCTTGCGACGGCATTGTCCGCCGAAGGAATGACGGAGCGCGTCGTCGCGCAGATGCGGTCGTTCGACGCCGAGCTCAAACGCGGCGGCGTGAACCCGGGCACGACGGCGGATCTCACGGTGGCGGCGCTGTTCGCGCGCCGCCTCGAAAGGGAACTAGGAGCCGCCACTTCATCGGCGGCGCGGTCGAATCGCGTGCCGGGAGCCGCGAACCCCTATGTGCTCCGGGCGAATCGAGACAGCGGATCGAAGCGACGGCTTCCACTCCGCGGGGAGGTCCAATGATGAACCGAGTAGATGCGCAATGGCAAAGCGGGTTGAAAAAGTCATGGAAAGACTTTTTCAACAGCTTTTTTACCTCAACCCACGTCAAGAGGGATCCAGCAATGGCCAAGATCAATCGAGTAATGGTAGGCGAGGCACTGGTAGGTGACGGCAACGAAGTCGCGCACGTGGATCTCATCATGGGTCCGCGCGGCAGCGCCGCCGAAACCGCGTTCTGCAATGCGTTGACCAACAACAAGGACGGCTTCACGTCGCTGCTCGCCCTGGTCGCGCCGAATCTGCCCGCCAAGCCCAACACGATCCTGTTCAACAAGGTCACGATCAAGCACGCCAACCAGGCGGTGCAGATGTTCGGCCCGGCACAGCACGCGGTGGCGATGGCGGTTGCCGATTGTGTCGCGGACGGCACCATTCCGGCGAACGAGGCGGATGATCTTTTCCTCTGCGTCGGCGTTTTCATCCATTGGGAAGCCAAGGACAACAAGAAGATCCAGGACTACAACTACGAGGCTACCAAGCTTTCGATCGAGCGGGCGGTGGCCGGCGAGCCAAAGGCGTCGGAGGTCGTGCAGAAGAAGGCGGGCGTGAAGCATCCGTTCGCGGCGTGATGCGCTGCCCCGGCAATCTGTGGCGGCGCCGCCGCCCAGGTTGACGCGCTCGCCCATTAGGCGGCTCGGAGGTTGCGATGCGTTGCGGGGAGTGCGGTGCGGAGCTGCGAGAATTAACGAATGCGCATCTGTGGGCCTGCGCCGGACTGTCGTGGCGATCGAGCACCGAGCTCTTGTGCCTCTATATATGGGAGCAGCTGATCGATTGCCTGCCGGCGCTCGCGGAGCTCACGCTCTATGAAACGCCGCAATCGTGGTGCTGCTATCGTGGGCCGAGTCTCGCGCAGTTCCAGCGCGACGGTCGAAGCGCGCTGCTCGAGCATTTCCAGGATCCGACGCTCGGTCGGTCGCCGGTGCGCGGCGCGCTTGCCGCCGGCGATTTTGTCGCCGCCGCCGACCTAGTCGTAACCGGCCAGGATCGCACGGGGCAGCCGCCCCGTATGCAGCGCGGTGGCGAGCAGGACACCGGCGACGCCGATCCGCTCCAGTTCCTCGAGATCGGCCGGGCCGCGCACGCCGCCCGCGGCGTAGAAACGTTTCCCGCGGTCGCGGGCGCAAAGTTGCCGCAAGCGCGCGAAATCGGGGCCGGTGTCGGTCCCGACGCGCGCGAGGGTCATCACGATGACGCGCTCGGGCCAGAACGACGGGGACGCGAGCACGTCGGCGGGACCGAGGAAGGCGTCGTGCTTGAAATCGAGCGACAGGATCACGTGGCCGAAGGCGCGGACGGCGCCGAGGAGCGCGGCGGAGTCGGCGAGCGTCTCGCTTCCCATCACCGGGTGCCCTAGACCTTGTGCACTCGCATCGGCCACCGCGTTGGCATCGCTGAAGCCGGCGTCGAGCCACCATTCGACTTGCGGGAAGCGATGCTGCAACGCGCGCACGATCGTCGCGTTGTCGCCGCGACGCTGAATGGCGTCGAGATCGGCGATGTAAAACGTTCGGAACGGATGCAGCCCGAGCAGCGCTTGCACGACGGCGACGGGGTCGCTTCCGCCGCCAAGAGGGCTTTGCAGCGGCTGATACGCGCGGCGGTTGCCGGCGCGCGCATGCACCACTTGCCCTTTCAGCAAATCGATAACGGGGATTAGTTGCACGGCGCTATGCGCATCTTTGTTTGCGAGTATGTTACCGGCGGCGGGCTGTTGAATGAACCGTTGCCCGCCTCGCTCGCACAGGAGGGCGAGTTGATGCTGCGTGCGCTCGTGCATGATCTCGCGGATATCGAGGGTATTGAGCCGGTCGTCGTGCGCGATCCGCGGCTGCCTGCCATTCAACCAGCGTGTGAAGCGATCGTCGCCGATGCGCGCGCGGATGTTTGGGCGACGTGGCGCGAAGCGATCGCGGGTGCGGATGCCGTGTGGCCGATCGCACCCGAGACCGGCGGCGCGTTGGAACGCGTGAGCGCGCTGGTGCTCGAAGCCGATCGCGTGCTTCTCGGCACGAGCCCCGCTACGGTCGCCGTGGCGGCGAGCAAGCGCGCAACCGCCGAACGTCTCGCTGCGTGCGGCGTCACCGTCGTTCCCACGTACACGGTCACCGACGCGCCGCTCGGGCTGGCGCCGTTCTGGGTGGTCAAGCCGGACGACGGCGCAGGCTGCACGGACACGCGCCGCTACGGCGGCCGCGATCTCGCGGCGGCAATCGGAAATCGTGCGCTTCCGCCCGGTTATGTCGTGCAGCCGTATATCGAAGGTACGCCGGCGAGCCTGTCCGTCCTTTGCCGCGACGGCGCGGCTTGGCTGCTGACCTGCAATCGCCAGCGCATCGCGCTCGATGACGACGCGTTTCGTTTACAGGGCGTGATCGTGAACGCGCTCTCGGATCAGCGTACCCGTTTCGAATCGATTGCGCGGCAGGTGGCCGCGGCGTTGCCGGGCTTGTGGGGCTATGTCGGGATCGATCTGGTCTGCACGCCCGAGGAGACGTGTGTGCTCGAAATCAATCCGCGGCTCACGACGTCCTATGTTGGGTTGCGCGACGCACTCGGGATGAATCCGGCGGCCATGGTGCTCGCGTTGGATCAGCACGATCCGCGGCTTCCGCGCGATGCTTCAGAGCGTGCGCCGGTCGAAGTCGATGTGGAGATCAACCGTGCGGCATGACGCGGTCACCGGCTGGGACCTCGGCGGCGCGCATTTGAAGGCCGCCGCGGTCAACGGCGACGGCAGCGTGGAACGCGTGATCGTGTTGCCGTGCCCATTGTGGCTCGGCATGCATCACCTGGAAGCGGCCGCCGCTGAGGCGTTGGCGCTGCTCAAGGGCGGATCGCGGCGCCACGCGCTCACGTTGACCGGCGAGCTTGCCGACATCTTCCGCGACCGGCGCGAAGGCGTGCGCACGCTCGTTCAGTTCATGGCCGCGCGCCTGCCGGACAAGGAGTTGCTCGTCTACGCCGGCTCGGCCGGGTTTTGCGCGCCCGATGCCGTCGCGCAGCGGCCCGAGCAAGTCGCGTCGGCGAATTGGCTCGCCGCCGCGACGTACACCGCGTCGCGGCTCGCGTGCGGGCTGTTCGTCGATATCGGCAGCACGACGACCGACATCGTGCTCGTGTCGGCCGGTCGCGTGCATAATCGCGGCTATACGGATCACGAACGACTGCACTACGAAGAGATCGTCTACACCGGCGCAGTGCGTACGCCGGTGGCGGCGCTCGCGGAGCGCGTGCCGTTCGCGGGCGAGTGGATGCCGCTCATGGCCGAGCAGTTCGCGACCACGGCGGACGTGCATCGGCTGACCAGCGCGTTGCCCGCGAACGCGGATCTGCTGCCGGCTGCCGACAACGGCCCGAAAACGATGGAGGGCAGCGCCCGTCGGCTCGCACGCATGATCGGGTTCGATGGCGACGCCGCGCCGCTGATCGCGTGGCGGCGCCTGGCGTGCTACGTGAGCGAGCTGCAGCTGCGCCGCGTGCAAGCGGCGTGCGAGCGTGCGCTGTCGCGCGGTGTCGTGCAGGATCCGGTGCCGATCATCGGCGCGGGCGTCGGTCGCTTTTTGGCGCAGCAACTGTCGGTGCGGCTTCGCAGCTCATACGTCGATTTCGGCTCGCTGGTGCAGGCCGCGGAGCTTGCCGAACGCACGCGCGCCGCGGACTGCGCGCCGGCGGTCGCGGTGGCGCAGCTCGCACGGACATGGGCATGAGCCGCACGACGCCGCTCGGCGCGTTGTCTTCTCGCGGCAAGCGCGCGCCGCTGTCGGCGCGAACGATGTGGGTCGTTAAGCTCGGCGGCAGCTTGGCCGGCGGTCAGACGCTCCCGCGCTGGCTGCAAATGCTCGCGACGCACGGACGCGGCCGCGCGGTCATCGTCCCGGGCGGCGGACCGTTCGCCGATCAGGTGCGCGCGATGCAGGCGCGCTGGCGTTTCGACGATACCGCGGCGCATCACATGGCGCTGCTGGCCATGGAGCAATACGCGCTGATGTTGCGCGCGCTGCGGCCCGAGCTGACGCCGGCGGTGACGGTGCCCGACGTGCGGCGCGTCATCGAACGGGGCGGGGTCCCCTTGTGGCTGCCGACCTCGCTCGCACTGGCCGAGTGCCCGCTGCCGCAATCGTGGGACACGACCTCCGACAGCCTCGCCGCATGGTTCGCGACCAAGCTCGATGCGAGCCATCTCGTGTTGGTGAAATCAATATCGCTACGGGATCGCGCGGCCTCCGCGCGGTCGCTGCAACGCGACGG
>JBJMVQ010000039.1:0-163041 GCA_045810625.1 Sulfurifustis sp. | reverse complement strand
CTCGCGGCGAGCGGCGTCGGGCACCTCACGCTCGCCGATCCGGACAACGTCGACCTGACCAACCTGCAGCGCCAGATCGCGCACACCACCGAACGTGTTGGGCGCGCGAAAGTCGAATCGGCGGCGGCGCAGCTACGCGCGCTGAATCCCGACGTGAAGCTGACGACGGTCGCGCAGCGGCTCGAAGGCGATGCGCTTGCGGAACAGGTGCGGCGGGTCGATATCGTCGTCGACGGCAGCGACAACTTCCCTACGCGCTTTGCCGTCAACGCCGCCTGCGTGCGTGCACGCAAGCCGCTGGTGTCAGCGGCGGTGACACGCTTCGAGGGACAAGTAGCCGTCTTCCGCGCCGATCGGGCGGACAGTCCGTGCTATCGCTGTCTGTATCAGGAGACGGGCGAAGTCGGCGAAGCGTGCGCACAATTCGGCGTGCTCGCGCCCGTGGCCGGGATCATCGGTGCGATTCAGGCGACGGAAACACTCAAAGTGATCATGAACGTCGGCGAGCCGCTCGCCGGCCGGCTGCTCGTCCTCGACGCATTAACGATGGAAACGCGCGTGCTGCGGCTGCACAAGGACCCGAACTGCCCGGTGTGCGGCAATGGCGGCGAGCGGTGATCCAAATTATTCGTTCTAACCGCAAAGGACGCGAAGGACGCCAAGGAAGATTTTAAAAAATAAGAAAACCTTTGCGTCCTTACTTGAGACAACGATAGATCAGCTACCGGAGCGCGGCGAGATCTTTGATAAGGTTGTTAAACCGTGCTTCTGGAATTCCGGCTAAACCGGCCGCTCAGTAAAAAGTCCCACGCGCAACAACTCCCACTGCTGCTCCCACCCCATGGTCGGGCTCGCGCGGAAATCGCTGCGCGCGAAACGCGCGATACGTCCTTCGATAACGGCGAGCAGCAGCGAGGCCGTATCGTTCGCCGCGTAGCGGCGGCCCTCGTGCAGCTCGCCTTCGCGTAATACTTGCTTGATCTGAGTTTCGAGCCGGTCGTAAATCTGCGCGACGCGGCGGCGCAGCCGCTCGGTCTCGCCGACGAGAATGTCGCCGTACAGGATGCGCGCCATGCCGGGATTCTTCTCCGCGAATCCGAGCACGAGATAGACGATCGCTTGCAGGCGGCGCGGCGTGTCGGGTTCCTCCGTGAGAATGCGCGTAATGCGGGTGAACAACGATTCTTCGATGAACTCGAGCAGCGCCTCGAACATACGCGCCTTGCCCGAGAAGTGGCGGTAGAGCGCCGCTTCCGATACGCCGACGGCGCGGGCCAACTCGGCCGTGGTGATGCGCTCGCCGTGACGCTCTTGCAGCATGCGCGCGAGCGTTTGCAGGATCATCTCGCGTCGTTCGCCCGGCCGTGCACGGCTCATGCGAGCGCCTACGGGAACCGGTCGTGCAGCCGGCCGCGGTCGGTACCGGCGGAGACCACGCGAGCCGACATCACGCGCGGATCAGCGTGCCGACGCCCTGATCGGTGAAGATCTCGAGCAGCACGGCATGCGGGACGCGCCCGTCGATGATGTGCGCGGAGCGCACACCGCTTTGCACCGCATCGAGGGCGTAATTGACCTTCGGCAGCATACCGCCGTGGATGGTGCCGTCGGCGATCAGCGCGTTCACGTCTTTCGCGCTGAGACCCGTAAGGAGCTTACCCTCCTTGTCGAGCACACCGTTGGTGTTCGTGAGCAGCATTAGCTTCTCCGCCTTCAGCGTGATCGCGAGCTTGCCGGCCACGACATCGGCGTTGATGTTGTACGTCTCGCCGTCCTCGCCGACGCCGATCGGCGCGATGACCGGAATGAATTCCGCGTTGTCGAGCAGCGCCACGATCTTGGGATCGATTCCCTGCACTTCGCCGACGAGACCGATGTCGATCAGCTCGCTGTTGCCGGCGTCGTCCGCCGATTCGCGCTTCAACATCATCTTGCGCGCGCGAATCAGCCCGCCGTCTTTCCCGGACAGTCCGACCGCCTTGCCGCCGTTTTGATTAATGAGGCCGACGATGTCCTTGTTCACCGCGCCGCCGAGCACCATCTCGACGACGTTCATGGTCTCGCGGTCGGTCACGCGCATGCCTTGGACGAACTCGCTCTTCTTGCCGATCCGCTCCAGCAGCTGCCCGATCTGCGGCCCGCCGCCATGCACGATCACCGGGTTGATCCCGACGAGCTTCATCATCACCACGTCGCGCGCGAACGCGTGCTTCAGATCCTCGGCGACCATGGCGTTGCCGCCGTACTTGATGACGACGGTCTTACCCCGAAACCGTTTGATATACGGCAGCGCTTCGATCAGCATGCGGGCGCGATCGGCGGCGGCGATGGCAGGTGGATGCATACTCGTCTGCGCGAATTGAACGTGGCGCAAATTACCTCATTCGGCGGGCAAAGTCAGCGGCGCGCGGCGGAAGACGGACAAAGAAAAAGGCCGCGCGTGCGGCCTTTTTCTCACAGCGGCGTTCGGGCGATCAGCCGACGTCGACCGCGATCTTGCGCGGCTTAACCTCTTCCGCTTTCGGCAGACGCAGCTCGAGCACGCCGTCCCGGTACGACGCCTTCACCGCCTTTTCATCCACCTGGGTGCCGAGACGCAGGCTTCGCGTGTAGCGGCCGTAGCGCACTTCCCTGCGAATCCGGCGCTCGCCTTCTTTCTGCTCTTCCTCGGTCTTGCGCTCGGCGCTGATCGTCAGCACGCCGTTCTCGAGCAGCACGTTGATGTCTTCCTTGCGTACGCCGGGGAGATCGGTGCGTACAACGTATTCGTTGTCGCGCTCGGCGATGTCCATCGCCGGAGCAAAGTTATCGCTCGTCGCCTCTTCGACCCAGCGCATTGGCCGGAAGAAACCTTCGAATACCCGGTCAAAATCGTCTCCAAGAAATCCCCAACGAGCCTGGGGAGTACCTTCCGTGTTTCGCGTCACAATGCGGTTCATTAGTCATCACCTCCTGAAAAATTGGCCGATACCGAGCGGCTTGAAGCACCCGCGACAGGCGGGTGCTGCCGCGTTCACGCGCTAATCAATGTGGATGGATCGGCCGTATTTCAAGGCCGACTCGAACGAGCCCGACCTTCGGTGAACGAGCCCGGCCTTCGGTGACTGGATGGGCTAAAGGATATAGCGCGAAAGGTCTTCGTTGCCGACGAGGTTACTCAACTGCCGATCGACGTAGGCCGCGTCGACAACCATGGTGTCGCCGCCGCGGTCAGCCGCCTCGAACGACACGATCTCGAGCAGCCGCTCCATCACCGTATGGAGGCGACGGGCGCCGATGTTCTCCGTGCGCTCGTTCACCTGAAACGCCACCTCGGCGATGCGACGGACGCCGTCGGGGGCAAATTTGAGCGTGAGCCCTTCGGTCGCGAGCAACGCCGCATATTGCTGCGTGAGCGACGCGTCGGTGTCGGTAAGAATCCGTACGAAGTCCTCGGCGTTCAACGCCGTCAACTCGACGCGTATCGGCAGCCGGCCCTGCAGCTCCGGAATGAGGTCCGAGGGCTTCGACATATGGAACGCGCCGGACGCGATGAAAAGGATATGGTCGGTGCGCACCATGCCGTACTTGGTCGATACCGTACAGCCCTCGACGAGCGGCAGCAGATCGCGCTGCACGCCCTCGCGCGAGACATCGGGGCCGTGCATCTCGGAACGGCCGGCGATCTTGTCGATCTCGTCGAGGAACACGATCCCGTTTTGCTCGACGCGCTGCACTGCGCGCGCCTTGATGTCGTCGTCGTTGATGAGCCGCGCCGCTTCCTCTTCCGTCAGCAGCTTCATCGCTTCCTTGATCTTGACCTTGCGCGGGCGCGGCCGCCGTCCGCCCAGGTTCTGAAACATGCTTTGCAGCTGGCTCGTCATTTCCTCCATGCCGGGCGGCGCGAAGATCTCGACGCCCATCATCGGCTGGCTCAGCTCGACTTCGATCTCCTGCTCGTCGAGATCGCCTTCGCGCAGTTTCTTGCGGAAGCGCTGTCGGGCCGCGCCGTCGTCCGCGGTCCGCGAATCGCCGACCGCGAAACCGACCTCGCGCGCCGGCGGCAAGAGGATGTCGAGCACGCGTTCCTCGGCGGCGCTTTCGGCGCGCGCGCGAACTTTCTCCATCTCGGCGATCCGTGTCATCTTGACCGCAACATCGACGAGGTCGCGGATGATCGAATCGACGTCGCGCCCGACGTAGCCCACCTCCGTGAACTTCGTCGCCTCGACCTTGATGAACGGCGCATGGGCGAGACGCGCGAGCCGGCGGGCAATTTCGGTCTTGCCGACCCCGGTCGGTCCGATCATGAGAATATTCTTCGGCGTAATTTCGTTGCGCAGCGACTCGTCCGTAACCTGCATGCGCCGCCAGCGGTTGCGCAGTGCGATCGCGACGGCGCGCTTCGCACCCGCCTGGCCGATGATGTACTTATCGAGCTCCTGGACGATCTCGCGGGGCGTCATCTCGGACATGGTCAGGCGCTCAGCTCCTCGATGACGAAGTTGCGGTTGGTGTAGATGCAGATATCGGCGGCAATACCGAGGGCGCGTTCGACGACTGTGCGGGCGTCGAGCTCCGTGCTCTCGACCAGCGCCCGTGCGGCCGCCAGGGCATAAGGGCCGCCGGACCCGATCGCCGCAACCCCCGCTTCGGGCTCGATCACATCCCCCTGCCCGGAGATGACGAGAGAGGCGGTGCGATCGGCCACGACGAGCATCGCTTCGAGCCGGCGCAGGAGCCGATCGGTCCGCCAGTCCTTAGCCAGCTCGACGGCAGAGCGCGTGAGATGACCCTGGTGCTTGTCGAGCTTGGCTTCGAAACGCTCAAAGAGGGTGAAAGCGTCGGCCGTGCCGCCGGCGAAGCCCGCCAGCACCTGGTCCTTGTACAGGCGCCGCACCTTACGCGCGTTCGCTTTCATCACGGTATTACCGAAAGAAACCTGGCCGTCGCCGCCGAGGGCAACCTGAGCGTTTCGACGCACGGCGAGGATCGTGGTTCCATGGATGTCCATGTTGGCTTTTTACCTGCAGGGAAGATAAACGGCGCGCTCGTCTTCGCAGATCGTCGGTTCCGAGGACGCATAGTTTACCGCACCCCCGTGCGAATGGAGGTCGCCGCGAGGGCCCGGTCTCGGGCGCGTGCCGGCCGATGCGGCTATCCGCTCCGTCGCCGCCCGCGTGCCAGACGGTCATCCCGCTCGGAGCGCGCTGCGCAACCAATGTCTCTGTAGGCATCCCGGTCTTGCGCCCGTTTGTCGCCTTAGCGCCTGCGGTTTCGTCGCGCCGCGCGCATGCGCCTTGGTTCGATCGCCGCAGCGCCGCCCCCGCGTTCGCGGTCTGACGTCGAAGATACGTGCGACCGGCTCTGAAGCACGTCATGGCACGCCGCCGCGAACCAAATGAAAGCGATCGGATCGGACAAAGTATCGATCGCATTGTCGCTGCCGTTGTCTTCTGCTATAAAGCGGCTCATATAACAATTTACCCGTGCCTTTCATCTCTCACTCGATTGTCGTTACCGGCAGCCTCGCTGCCAGGCTCCACTTTCACCCGGAAAGAACCACGCGGCGCAGCGACGCAGCGCTCGGCGTACGCTTCGCATGACGCGTCGCCGGCCGAATCCCTGCCGCCCGACAATCGCTCAACCTCATCGTCTCAGTCTTTCAACCTCGGAGTGTTAAATGCTTAGTCAGACCGAAGAACCGCCGTTACCCGACCGAACAGCGATCGCTGAACCCGTTCCCGCCGCGGCACCCGCCGCCGGCCGACTCGAGACACCGATCGCCACCTTTCCGCGCCACTATCTCTCGATCGAGGGGCACCGGCTCTATCCCTTCACGATCGAGGCGAAGCAAACCTTCGATTACTACGCTCGGTTCATCCCGGCTCCGCTCTCCGACTACACCTTCGCCAACAACATCATCTGGCTGTCCCAGAAAAGCGGCTTCTACCAGATCATCGAGGACTGCTTCTGCCTGTTCAGCCTGAACGGGCATTGCCTGACGATGCTGCTGCCGCCCCTCGGCACCCCGGAGAACCAGACGCGGGCGCTGGCCGCGTGCTTCGAGATCATGGACCGGTACAACCCGAGCCCGTATCTCAGCGTCGTGGAGTTCGTCTACCGCGATTTCGTGCAGCTGCTCAATTCCGAGCAGTGGTTGATCGAGAAGAGCCTGCCGGATTACATCTATCGGACTGAAGATCTGATCGAGCTCAAAGGAAACGCGTACAAAACGAAGCGGAGCGAAATCAACCAATTCCGCCGCGCGTATCCCGACCATCGTATGGAAGTGCTCGGACCGCAGCACTGGGACGGTATCCGTGCGCTGATCGACACCTGGCTCCGTAACCGCCTGAAGTATTTGAGCGCCGAAGCCATCGCCGATTTCTTCTATACCGTCGAGCAGGAACGCCAGGCGATCGAGCGCGCCCTGGAGCACTACGACACGGTCAAGCTCTCGGGCCTCTGTCTCATCATCAACGGCCGGCTGGAAGGGTTTACGTTCGGCGACCGCATCACGCCGGATGTCGGCAATGTTCTCGTCGAGAAGACGAACTTCGCGATTCCGGGCTCGGCGCAATATCTCTTCCGCGAGTACGCAAAAACGTTCGAGGGCTGCTCGTACATCAACGTGGGCGACGACCTCGGGCTCGAGAACCTGCGGCGGGTGAAAATGAGCTATCGCCCCGCGCTCTTCGGCGAGAAGATCACGCTCCGTCACAATCCCGCCAGCTGATGTTCCACCGCTGCCGCCTCGCTAATCGCACCGACCTGCCGGCGCTGCTCGAGCTGGAGCGCTCGTTCCCGGGCGACCGCCTGAGCCGGCGCAGCTTCGAACATCTCCTGAACGGGGCGCATGCCGATGTTTGGGTTTGCGCCGCAGGCGAGCGGGTGATCGCCGACGCGGTCGTGTTGTATCGGCGTGGAACGCGCAGCGCCCGGCTTTACTCGATTGTCGTCGCGCACGAAGCCCGCGGGTCCGGCGTTGCAAGCGCGCTGCTTAGAACCCTCGAAGCGACGGCGCGGCGGCGTGGTTGCGAGCGGGTTTCGCTCGAAGTGCGAACGGACAACCGGGCGGCGCTGGCTCTCTACGAAAAGCGCGGGTACCGCGTGGTTCGGCGTATCGCCGGCTTCTACGAGGACGGCCAGGACGCGCTGCGGCTAGAACGGGTCCTGGGGCAAACCGTGCGGCTTTCGTCGCGCCGTGAGGCGGCCTGAACGCCTCAGCCCGCCGCTTTCGACGTATCGGCGCCGCGCGTCTCCTCGGCAGCCGTCTCGCTGACGGATAACGGCGGCACCGGGCAGTGCAGACTGCCGCACACCGCTCGCAGTAGTTCCACTTCTCCCAGACTGATCCGTCGGTCGTGCACGACGACCACAACGATCGCTTCGATCAGCCGCTGTTTGTCCAGCGGCGCGAGCCCATCGAGGCGCATGAGCGCGCGGTCGAGCGCGGCCACCCACGGTTCGGGCGTCTCGTATGCGGGACCGTTGGCCCCGAACAATTGCCCGATCCCCGCCTCGTACGCCCGACGCGCCGCGAACTTGTCGCGGTTGCCCGCCTGCGCCATCAGGGAAAGGAGTACGGCCACATCGTTCCGAACGCTGTAAAGCTTTGGCGGAACGCCTTGCACGGACTGCGGCGAGCCGGCTTCGAAGAGATGCAGCCGCAACAACCGGATCAGCGCATAGTCGAGAAAGTCGAAACGACCGTCGGCACGCGCGGCATCTTCGATCGCGGCGACGAGCGCGTTGATCTCAGCCGGCGGTCGCCGGCGCAATGCCGGCAGCGCGACCTCGATCAGCGGCAGGCGCTGCGCCGGGGGAAGCTCGCGAACGAGGGAGACGACGGCGTCGAGATGCGGAACCGCACCGTCGGGCAAACGTTGCTTCACGCGCGCGATTTGTCGCGCTTGCTCGGTAGCGTCGCGGCTTAGCGCCAGCGCAAGAGCGAGGCTCGGCGCGTGCACGGGCGAATACGCCAAGCGTCGCAACGCCTCCGGGATAACGACTCGGTCGCGGGCCACGGTGCCGATCGAGGCCACCACCAGCGACGGCGAGATCGGCAGTTCCGTCGTGTTGCCTTGCGCCGCCGCGACCGGCCGGGGAGCGGGCAGCCGAATATGATCGATTTCGGCCGGATCGAAATGCTTATCGATCGCCTTGATCCGCGCGAGGATCGGCGGATGCGTGGCGAAGAACCGCTCGAACATCTTGCGCCCGTCCGCGATCAGCATGTGACTGACCTCGGCACCGTCCGCCGCTTGCAATACGGCCCGCAGCGGCGATGCGGCAATTTTCTTCAACGCCCCCGCGATCCCTTGCGGATTGCGGGTGAACTGCACCGCCGATGCGTCGGCCAGAAATTCGCGCTGGCGCGCGACGGCGGCGCGGATGATCGAACCGAACAGCAAACCGACGTAGCCGACGACGACGAGCGCGAGCCCCGCCAGAAACGCGACGAGAACGAACTGCCCCCCGCCGCGACGTGACGAAACACGAACCCGGGAAAGACTGCGCAGAATTATTCGGCCGGTGAGGCCGACAAAGAGGATGCCGTAGAGCACGCCCAGCAAGCGCGTGTTCAGGCGCATATCGCCGTTCAGGATGTGCCCAAACTCATGCGCCACGACCCCTTGCAGCTCCTCGCGCGTCAACACATCCAGCGCCCCGCGCGTGACCGCGATCGCGGCGTCGCTCACGGTAAAGCCGGCCGCAAACGCGTTGATGCCCGGTTCCTGCTCCAGGACATAGACCTCCGGCACCGGCACACCGGCGGCGATCGCCATTTCTTCGACGACATTGAGCAGCTGCCGATGCGGGCCGTCGGCCGATTCGCCGTCGACCCGCGCGCCGCCAAGCTCTTGCGCGACCGCTCGCCCGCCGGCGCTCAACGAGGCCATGCGGTACATGCTCGCCGCCCCGATCAGAGCGAGCGTGCCGAACGAGGTCCAGAACGCGGCCTGCGGATGCGCATGGACCCACGATGCCAACGAGACGGTCACGCCGGCGCCGGCGGTGTAAAAGGCGACGATCGCGAGCCCGACGACGTTCGCTAGAAAGACAGTGGCAAGCGTCGCGGCGGCAAAGAGCGCCGTCAGCAGCCAGGTACGGCTACGCGCACGTTGCTGCTGCTCGAAGAAGTTCAAGGGAATTAATGCCGCGCGCGATCGGAGATGAAGGGCAAGAGCGGCGATGCGCTGCTTGCCCCTCGGACGAAACGCTCAAAGCCCATTCAAAAGGCCACCTTGGGCGCCGCGCGCTTCGCCGGATTCTCGATTTCGAGCATTGTGCCGGGCGTGAATTGGAACATGCCGGCGATCACCGAGCCCGGAAACATCTCGCGCGCGTTGTTGTACTCCATGACGGCGTCGTTGTAGCTCTGGCGCGCAAACGCGACGCGGTTTTCGGTGCTCGTCAGCTCTTCCGAGAGCTGCATCATGTTCTGGTTGGCTTTGAGATCCGGATACGCCTCCGCGACCGCAAAGAACTTGCCAAGCGCACCTCCGAGCGCGGTTTCGGCGCCGGCGAGGCTTTGCATCGCATCGCCGCGGCTCGGATCGGCAGCGACCGCCTTCAGCGTCGTTACCGCCGCATTTCGCGCGCGGATCACCGCTTCGAGCGTCTCGCGCTCGTGTTTGAGGTAGCCCTTCGCCGTCTCGACGAGATTCGGGATGAGATCGTAGCGGCGGGTCAGCTGTACATCGATCTGCGCGAAGGCATTCTTGATGCGGTTGCGCAGCGTCACGAGGCGGTTGTACAGCATGACCACGAACACCAGCACCAACACGATAAGCGCCAAGGGAATCCAGCCGGCCATGCACCCTCCGAATCGGCAGTTGTTATGGTTAAGGGTCGTAAAGAACCGGCGCACCGTGAACATTGGCACGACCGGAAAGCCGGGTGACCGGCTTTCAACGCCCTCATGGAGTATAGCTGCGCGCGGGACGCGGGATTTTCAAGACGGGAGCGTCAACTAGCGGTGGCAAGCGCGCCGACGCGGCGGCGCCAAAAAGCCCAAAAACGATAGCCGAGCAAGACCCCGAGGATGGCGCCGTAGAGCAGCGGCTCGCGAATGTCGGATTTGACCAACCAGAGGTAATGAGTCACGCCGCCGATCGCGATGACATAGACGAGCCGATGCAGTGCCCGCCAGCGCTTGCCGCCGAGCCGGCGCACCATGGCGTTCGTCGAGGTCCCCGCGAGCGGAATGAGCATCAGAAAACAGGCGAAGCCGAGCGTGATGAACGGCCGCTTCACGACGTCCTTCACGATCTCGTTCCAGTCGAACAGCTTGTCGATCCACGACCACGACAGGAAATGCAGACAGACATAGAAGAACGCGAACAGGCCGAGCATCCGTCGAAAGCGAATCCAGTACGGCCAATTCGAGAGCTGACGCAGCGGCGTAACGGCGAGTGTGATCAACAAGAATCGCAGCGTCCAATCGCCGGTGTAACGATTGAGCGTCTCGATGGGATTGGTGCCGAGGTCGTCCGCCAGTATGCGCCACACGAGGAGCGCCGCGGGGACGAGTCCCAGCGCGAAAACGAAAGGCTTCGCGATTCGGACGATCCGTTCGGGCGCCATTGCGCGGCGGTCAGTAATACTTCCGCAGGTCCATGCCCGCGTACAGTTGGGCGACCTGCTCGGCGTAACCGTTGAACGGAAGCGTCTTACGCTTCTGCGTCAATTGCGCGAGGAGCGAGCCCTCGCCGATACGCCGTTCGTATTTCTGCGTCCAGCGCGGATGATCGACGTCGGGATTCACGTTCGAGTAGAAGCCGTACTCGCGCGCGTTCGCCTTCATCCACGTCGTGGCCGGCTGTTGCTCGACGAAACGCATCTTCACGATCGACTTGATGCTCTTGAAGCCATACTTCCACGGAACGACGAGACGCAGCGGCGCGCCGTTCTGATTCGGAAGCACTTCGCCGTAAAGGCCGACTGCAAAAATCGTCAGCGGATGCATCGCCTCATCGAGGCGCAACCCCTCCACGTACGGCCAATCGAGCCCTGTGCCGAAGAACCCCGGTCGCTGACCGGGCATCTGTTCGGGATCGAGGAGCGTGAGGAACTCGACGTATTTGGCGCGTGAGGTCGGCTCGGCCTTCCTGATGACATCCGCGAGCGGAAAGCCGACCCATGGGATCACCATCGACCACGCCTCGACACAACGCAGCCGGTAGATGCGCTCCTCGAGCGCATACGGCTTGATGAAATCCTCGAGCTGAAACACCGCCGGCCGCTTGACCTCGCCTTCGATCGTCACCGTCCACGGGCGCGTACGAAAATCCTTGGCATGAGCCGCGGGGTCGCTCTTGTCAGAGCCGAACTCGTAGAAGTTGTTGTAGTTTTTGACGTCACGCAGAGACGTGGGCTTTTCGTCGGTCGAATACGTGCTTTTCTTGATCGGCCCGAGCTTTTCGTTCGCCTCGGCGCTCGCGGCTAATAAGCCCGGCGCCAGTAGACCGGCCGCACCGAGCCGCAAAAAATCGCGCCGCGCGCGATAGACCTTCTCATCGGTAATTTCGGAAGGGCGTACGTCGGACGGGCGCTTGATGAGCATGATGAAGCGATCTCCTTGGCTTGTAGGACGGCCGGGCTGGCTGAAAGTTTAGTCGGCCGGCGTTCCGGTCCCTTACAGTCAAACCTGCCGAGGTTGCCCGGAAGGCCTTCGGTTCGTCAACGGAGAGTGAAATGATCGCCCCTGCCGAGCGACAAACGGATATCGTCTACCTGCCCGCGACCATGAAGGAGCGTCATGAAATCTTTTGGCAAATCCTGTCTTGCACTGCTCGCCGCCGCCGTCTGCGCCGGGCCCGCCGTGGCGGATAGTTCCTGCCATGCGAAGAGCCCGAATGGCACGGTTGCGTTGCTAGAGCTTTACACCTCCGAGGGTTGTGACAGCTGCCCGCCGGCCGACCGCTGGCTCGGCACACTTCGCGCGGCCGGTATCGGACCCGCCCGCGTCGTGCCACTCGCGTTTCACGTCGACTACTGGAACGATCTCGGCTGGCCGGACCGGTTTGCGCAAAGCGCTTTTACTGCGCGGCAGCGCGACTTCGTGCGCCGCACGAACGCGACGACGGCCTACACACCGGAAGTTCTTCTGAACGGACGCGAGTATCGTCATTGGTCCGCGGGCACCCTGACCGATGATCTCAGCCGTATCGCCGCTGCGCCGGCGCGCGCCGACATTGGCTTGACGCTCACGCGACAAGGGAAAGCGCTGCGCATCGATGCCGACGCCGGAACCCAGTCGCCCGGCACTCCCGCCGAACTCTACATCGCGATATACGAAAACGACCTGAATTCGCAAGTCACTGCCGGCGAGAATCGCGGTCGGCGCTTGCATCACGAATTCGTCGTCCGCCGGCTGCTCGGTCCGGTCGCGTTCGACGCTCGAGGAAAAGTCCATTTCCGGCAGACGCTCACGCTCGGGGCCGACTGGAAGCCGGCGGATCTCGGCGTCGCCGCATTCGTGCAGAAATCGGGCGGCACCGAAATTCTGCAGGCGCTCGCGCTCACGGCGTGCCCGGAAAAATAAAAGCCCGTCGCGTTTGCACTCGACGGGCTTCCATCGCCGGAAGAGCCTCAAGCGCTCGCGGCCGCTACGTCACCCGCTCGCCGGCGCCAAGACCGCCATGGTGATACGTGATACGCACGTGATTAGCCCCTGATCGTTTGTCAGCTCGATGTGCCAGACGTGCGTGCTGCGTCCGATGTGAACCGGTTTCGATATGCCGGTGACCCAGCCTTCGCGCACGCTGCGAATATGGTTCGCGTTGATATCGAGTCCAACAACGGGCGTGCCGTACGGAACCGCGAACGCGGCGCAATTCGAGCCGAGTGTCTCCGCGAGCAAGACGGAGACACCGCCATGCAGTATCCCCATGGGCTGACGCGTTCGCTGATCGACGGGCGCTCGAGCGCGCATGAAGTTGTCGCCAATCTCAAGGAACTCGATACCGAGATGACTCGCCGTCGTGCCGACGTGAATCGCCGTGAGTTGATCGACGGAGACGGGTTGTTTCCAGATCGCGCTCATTCAGTCACGGAAACCATTCTGCCGGCGCTTGTTGGGCGCCGGCAACGAACGGTGCACATCGAAGCGGCCGTGGGTGCAACTCAGGCGGCTGTCTTCAACGCCGCGATGCGCTCATCGAGCGGCGGATGCGACATGAACAGCTTCGCAAAGCCGCGCGTGATGCGCCCGTTGATACCAAACGCCGCCATCTGGTCGGGCAAGTGCGATTCGTGGCTCGCCTTCAGCCGCTCGAGCGCCGCGATCATCTTCGGCCGACCGGCGAGGCGCGCGCCTCCGGCGTCGGCACGGAATTCGCGGTAACGGCTGAACCACATGACGATCATGCTCGCGAGAATCGCGAGCAGCAGCTCGGCAACGATCGTCGTGACGAAGAACGCGGGCCCCCGCTCGTCCTCGTTCTTGAAGACGGTGCGGTCGACGACGTAGCCGATCACACGGGCCATGAACACGACGAAGGTATTCACCACGCCCTGGATCAGCGCTAGCGTGACCATGTCGCCGTTCGCGACGTGCGTCACCTCGTGGCCGAGCACGGCGTCCGCCTCGTCGCGGTTCATCGACGCGAGCAAGCCGGTGCTGACCGCTACCAGCGCTTTGTTCTTGTTCATGCCGGTCGCAAACGCGTTGATGTCCGGCGAATCGTAGACCGCGACTTCCGGCATTTCGATGCCGGACGCGCGCGCGTGACGGCGCACCGTGTCGATCAGCCAGGCTTCGGTGCTGTTGCGCGGCTGCGCGATCACCTCGGCGCCGGTCATCCTTTTCGCCATCCACTTCGAGAGCGCGAGCGAAATAAAGGAACCGCCCATGCCGATGACCGCGGCGAAGACGAGGAGCGCATTGAAATTAAGCCCTCCCGACTGATCGATGATCCGGTCGACGCCGAGCAGTCTCAACGTGATACTGAGCACGATGAGGATCGCGATGTTCGTGGCGAGGAACAGGAAAATGCGCTTCATAGTTCTTTATCTCCGGACGTAACCAAGCATCCTTTAGATGCGGGTGCGACTCGACGAGTTCAATGTCTCCCCGGCGGCGAGCAGGGCCGCACCGGACCGCCGTTACGCTGGCACGGCGCGTTTCGGCGCGGAAGCTGGCGCCACCGAACCGGTATGTTACCCTACCGGCCCGGACGTTTCCCCGCCGATATGGCCGTCAACCGCAACCATTTTATAGGCGCGCGCGAACGTGAAGCGGTCATTCTTCTGACCGCGCTGCGCTTCCTCGAGGCGCACGCTTTACTCGGCGCCGCCGAGCTGCGCGATGCGAAGCAACGACTGCAGCTGCTGCTCCTGAGCGCCGGCAGCGGCATTTCGATGCTTCCGCACCTTCGCGAACAGCTCGACGCCGCACATCGCCTGCACCAATCACTCGCGCGGATCTCCGATATCCTGACCGGGGCGCGCCAATGCGGCGCCGTATTGCACCAAAGACAGGCACAGCTCGCATCGCGGATCGCCCAGGCACCCGACCGCACAGCGGTGACGCAGGAATTCATTGTTCGGCTTTTCGCGTTCTCGCGCGAATTCATTGGACAATGTAACGTGTTTGCCGATGCGCTCGCGCGATATGTCGCCGCCCGCGAGCGTGAAGCCCGCATGCGACGGGCGCAGAAAATCCGCCTGGTCGCCCACCCGCCTCATGCTACCGGCGGCGCCGGCGATCCGGTTCAATCCGACCGGGCGGCCGACGCGGGCGTCAGGAACAACGCGGTCGTCTTTCCGTTCGGGACGGAGCAGACCGAATCGGGACTCGCTGCCGAAGTCTCGTTATGTGCAGACCGCGTCGAGAGCGCATTGCGAGCGATCGCGCCGATGAGCGCGGCCGCAACTTCGCCAGCGCGGCGCGCACCGTGGGTGACGATTCCCGATGACGCCGACATCTACCGGATTTTCTTCGAAACAATGGAGCGCCACGCGTGCGTGCGTAGCGTGGCAGATCGCGTGACAGAACTATTTGCGCTTTACGAACACGCGCATTCGATGTTGCAGCGGGATTACCAAAAACTGAAAGAGCCGCTCGCAACCATGGAGCGAAACACGGACGCGTACGTTCGGGAGACAGCTGCGAACGCCGATGTTGCCGCGAGGCGGGATCGGTTGCACAAGATAGCAGCGCTCATAGCGTTTCTCGACGACGGCGCGCGCCTGGCCGTGAACGACGATCTGTATGCCTATCCGACGTTTTCGCGGGAGCTGTCCGCCGCAATCCGCGAACCGCGCGCGGCGTGGCAGCCGATTGCCGGCGACTTGCTGCGGGCCAAGATTCACGCCGAGGGGGAGATCGGCGCGCAGCTCTAGGGGCGTGGACGCGGCGCCTGCGATCGTCGGCGTTTAGCGGTCGAGGACGGCGCCGCAATGCCAACATATCTCGAAGCTTTCCGGATTCTCCTCCCGGCAGGACGCGCACACCCGCACTGGACCCGGCGCCGGCGCCCGCTCGTAGTCCTCGATCAGGCGCCGCGCGCGCTCGGCGTCGGCCGGTTCGAGCACCCAGATTTCCGGGTAGGCATGGGTGAACGGCAAGTCGCCCACGCCGCCCTGCGCATGCTCATTGAGGACGCGCGCCGGAATACCGGCGTGCGCCAAACGGTGCAGGATGAGGTAGGCCTCCTGCAGGTTTCCGGCGCTATAAATCCGCTTCACGAGACCATTGAACACTTGCCGACGAGCGGTAGCAACGCTATGTAAATAGAGAGCGATAAAGCTAAATCGAAACCTAGCTAGACGGCGGGTGCCGTCGAAGCCTGATCCGGCGGCCAAACTTGCGCAAAAAGATAGACGTCCAGTACCTCGAGATCGGCATGTACGTCGCCGAGCTCGACCGACCATGGCTTGGAACTCCATTTCTGTTCCAAGGGTTCGAGATCCGCTCGCAAACCGATATCGATGATCTTCGGCGCCATTGCCGTTGGGTCTACATCGAGGTGCCGGATAACGTTGTCGACCCGAACCCGCGGAACCCGAACGCGAAACCCGGGCGTGCGCCCGCGGCCGCGCCGACCGAAGCCGAGCAGCGCTTTGCGCACGACGTTCTGAAGATCGTCAATCAACCCCGCGGGCAACCGGTCTACACGGACCAGACCACCCTCGAACAAGAGATCGACGCCGTTCGCGCGCACTACGGAATCGCGCGCAACCTCGTCTATCGGATTCTGAACGACGCACGCGACGACAAAGGCGTCGACTCGGGCCTCGCGCGCCAGGTCGTAAGCGATCTCGCCGAAAGCGTGCTGCGCAACCCGGACGCGCTCACCTGCTTTATTCAACTCAAGAACAAAAGCGAATACACCGCGCTGCACGGCCTGCGCGTGTGCATCCTGGCACTCATGTTCGGCCGGCATCTCGGCCTCGATCGCGACAGCCTGCTCGCTCTGGGCATCGGCGGATTGCTGCACGACATTGGAAAGATCAAGCTGCCGCCGGAAATCATCAACAAGCCGACGCCGCTCAACGAGTACGAGCTTGGCGTCATGAGGACGCACGTACCACGCGGCGTCGAGATTCTCGAGCGCACCGCGGGCATTCCACCGGCCGCGATCGAAGTCGTGCGCTACCACCACGAGCGCTACAACGGAACCGGCTACATGGCCGGGCTGAAGGGCGAGGAAATTGGCGCCTTCGGCACGATGGGCGGCATCGTCGACTGCTACGATGCGCTCACGAGCGACCGCGCCTACCGCGCCGGCATGTCGGCACACGCGGCCCTGCGTCAGATCTACGAGTGGCGCGGACGCGAGTTCCACCCCGGGATGATCGAACAGTTCATTCAGTGCATGGGTATCTATCCGATCGGGAGCGTCGTCGAGCTCAGCACCGGCGAGGTCGGCGTCGTCGTCGCGATGAACCGCGTGCGGCGCTTGAAACCGCGGGTCGTGCTCGCGCTGACGGCGAGCGGTACGCCGTATCCGAAACCGGTCACCGTGGATCTCATTCACTACAAAACCGCTTCCGGCGGCGCCGTCGAAATCGAACGCGTACTCGATCCGGGGACTTACGGCATCGATCCGGTTCGCTACCTCCCGGTGACGAAAATGGCGCGCGGAACGAAATCCGGCGACGCGCCGTCCGAAGACGCCTGAGCGCTCAACGGCGTTTCAAAATACCGCGTGTACGCCGTCGATGACGTATTGGACGGCCAACGCGGTCAGCACGACCCCCAGCACACGTGTCACCACGTTCGCGCCGGTTTCGCCCATCCATCGCATGATGCGCGCCGCTTGCAGCAGCGCCGCGAGCCCGAGCAACAACACAGCCACGACCACGGCAAGCACGATCACGATGCCGTAGGGTTTGACCGCGTACTTGCTCGACATCAACAGCACTGTGGTGAGAGCGCCCGGACCCGCAATGAGCGGAAACGCGAGTGGGAACACGGACACGTCCTCTTTCTTTTCCGCCTCACGCTGCTCGCGTTCGGTCGTGGAACGGATGCCGGACTGGCGCACGAACACCATATCGACCGCGACCAGAAACAGCAGCAGTCCGCCCGCGATCTGAAACGCCGGCACGCTGATGCCGAGCGTGCGCAAAAATGCCGCGCCGGCCAACACGAACACGAAGAGGATGATCGCCGCGATGATCGTTCCCTGCACGGCCATGCGCCGGCGATATTGCGGCGCGCCGCCGTGCGTGATCGACGCGAAAATCGGCACCAAGCCGATCGGGTCGACGACAACCAGGAGAATCACGAACGCGTCGAAGAAGAGATTGCTCACGGGGTCACGCAGACGATGCCTGTACTCACTATAGTTCGTATCTCGGTCAGGCGGTGCGAGGCAACGTCTTCGTTCTTGTGCCGGCACGATCCCCGCGGCGCGGGCTAACGAACGTTTTCACCGCAGAGGACGCGGAGGACGCAGAGGTTTGACTTGCTTACCCTAGATTTCCTCTGCGTCCTCTGTGTCCTCCGCGGTTGGCAATCATGTTCCTAAGAAAGGACTGATTTATAGGTCTCAACGCCATGGACGCCAAGGACGTAAAGGTTTTTTCCTAACTTTTAAAGTCTTTTCCTTGGCGTCCTTCGCGGCCTTTGCGTTGAAAACGAATATTTCAAAGTTTCTCTAAAACATCTCGAGCTGATCTCCGCTCGCCGCCGGTCGTCGAAAACGTCGCGTGTCGAGCGGCGTCAAATCGCGTCCAGTCAGACCGAGACGATCCCGCGCGAGGCGGAAGCGATGGCGAATGATTTCCGCGTATTCGCCCTCGCCGCGCATCCGCGAGCCGAAACGCGGATCGTTGTCGCGACCGCCGCGCGTTTCCCGCACGCGCGCCATGACGTGCGCGGCCGCGAGCGGCGCATGCGCGGTCAGCCACTCCTGGAACAGATCCTTGATCTCGTGCGGCAATCGCAGCAGCGTGTAGCTCGCCGCGCGCGCGCCGGCCTCCTTCGCCGCTTTCAAAATCGATTCCAGCTCTCCGTCGGTGAGCACCGGAATGACCGGCGCGACGAGCACGCCGACCGGGACGTTCGCATCACTCAGTGCGCGTATCGCCTGCAGCCGCCGCGCGGGTGCGGTCGCGCGCGGTTCGAGCCGACGCGCCAGTTCGGGTTTCAGCGTCGTCACACTGATGAAGACCTGCACGAGCTTCTTCTCCGCCATCGGCGCGAGCAAATCGACATCGCGCTCGACGCGCGCCGATTTCGTGACGATGATCACCGGGTGCTCGAACTCCGCGAGCACCTCGAGCACGCTGCGCGTGATGCCCAGACGCCGCTCGACCGGCTGGTAAGGATCGGTGTTCGCGCCGAGCGCGATCACTTTCGGCTGATAGTTCGGCGCGCGCAGCTCTTCACGCAGCAGCGCGGCGGCGTCGAATTTCGCGAACAGTCGGGACTCGAAGTCGAGCCCGGCGGAAAGCCCGAGATACGTGTGCGACGGCCGCGCGTAGCAGTAGATGCAGCCGTGCTCGCAGCCGCGATAAGGATTGATCGACTGCTCGAACGGAATGTCGGGCGAATCGTTGCGCGTGATGACGGTGCGGGCGCTGTCCGCCGCCACGACCGTCTGCACTGCCGGAACTTCCGCGTCGAGTGCGCCCCATCCATCGTCTTCGGCTTGGTGCCGAAGCGATTCGTAGCGGCCGTCGGTGTTGCTCGCCGCACCGCGACCTTTACGGAGCGTGCGGGCGACGACAGCCGGATCGGGCGGAGTGGATCGGGATCCCATGACATTCCTCGACAGACGTGACATCTTCTGAAATCGGCCGATTCGGGGCAAGGCATCCATGACAAACGTGCGATATTCCGTATGGCTGATGCCGCCGCCCGCCCTGCGCGAACATTTCGCGGAATTGATCGACGCACTGAGCCGGCGGCTCGGCACGCCGCGGTTCGAGCCGCATATCACGCTCGCCGCACCGCGCGGCGCCACCAAAGCGCAGGCGCTCGCCGAAGCGCAACGCCTTGCGACGCACCTCGCGCCGGTTCCGGTGCGGTTCGACGGCATCGATCACACCGACGCTTACTTTCGTTGCCTGTTTCTGCGCGCTGCCAAAAGCGCCGAGCTTCTCGCGGCGCATCGCCGAGCGTGTACGGAACTCGGGCAGCCCGTCGAAGCGGACTACCTGCCGCACCTGAGTCTCGTCTACGGCGAGATCGATCGCGCCGACAAGGAGAAGATCATTGCGGAAATCGCCGGCCGGCATCCGGGAGAATTCGTGGCCGACCGCATCGCGCTATGCGCCATCGTCGGAACCCCGGACGCCTGGCCCATCCTCGGGCCGTTTTCGTTGACCGGCACCTGCGTTTGACCGCCTTAGGCGGGCAGACGCAGGTAGTGCACGCTGAAATAGCGCCGCAAATCCGTCCACACGACTTCGGGTTCGTAGCCGGCCGCGCGAGCGAGGGCGTGGAAGCCTTCGATGGTGTATTTGTAGGAGTACTCGGTGTGCAGCCGCTCGCCGTCGCGGAGATGGAAACGCCGTCCGCTCAGACGGATTTCCTGATCGCGCGTGCTGACGAGATACATTTCGATACGGCCGAGCGCTTCGTTGTACACCGCCTCGTGCACGAACGCGTCGGGATCGACCGCCGCTCCGTACTCGCGCCGCAGTCGGTGCAGCACGTTCCGGTTGAACGCCGCGGTCACGCCCTGGCTGTCGTTGTAAGCGGCGTGCAGCACGCGCGCGTCCTTGCGCAGGTCGATGCCGATCACGAACCCGCCGCCCGGACGAACGAGCGGATGCAGCTGCCTGAGAAAAACCTCGGCTTCCGCCGGCGTGAAGTTGCCGATGCTCGAGCCGGGGAAGAACAGCAGGCGCGACAACTCCGGCGGCGGATACGTCAGCGAAAGCGGCCGGCAAAAATCGGCGCAAGCTGCGTGCACCGCGAGCCACGGACAGTCCTGCGCAAGCCGGCGCGTTGCGCTCTTTAGAAAATCGCGCGAGATGTCGATACCGAGATAAGCGGCCGGTCGCACGGCATCGAGCAGCAGCCGCACCTTCTCGGACGCACCGCTGCCGAGCTCGACCAGCACGACGCCGGGCTTCGTCCGGCGGGCGATGTCACGCGCGCTCGCGCGCAGAATCGCCGTCTCGGTGCGCGTGAGGTAGTACTCGGGCAGACGGCAGATCGCTTCGAACAACTCGGAGCCGCGCGTGTCGTAAAAAAACTTCGGCGCGATCGTGCGCGCTTCGAGCCCGTGCAGCAGCTCGCCGATGGCGTCCGGCTGCACGCAGAGCTCGTCGTAAAAGCGAATCGCCGCCTTCACGCGCTCTCCGCGAGGCGCAGCCCCGTGTACTGCCAGCGGTTGGGGGGATAAAAGAAATTGCGATACGTGGGGCGCAGGTGCGATTGCGGGCTCACGCAGGATCCACCGCGCAGCACCCGCTGGTTGCACATGAACTTGCCGTTGTATTCGCCGAGCGCGCCCGCCGCCGGTCGGTAGCCCGGATACGGCGCGTAGTCGCTCGCGGTCCACTCCCAGACATCGCCATAGAGCTGTGCGAGCCCCGTGCGCGACGTTGCGGGCGCCGGGTGCAGCAGACCTGTCTCGTAAAAGTTACCCGAGACCGGCCGCTCGGACGCCGCGACTTCCCACTCGGCCTCCGTCGGGAGTCGTTTCCCGGCCCAGCGGGCGTACGCGTCGGCTTCGTAGAAACTCACGTGACAGACCGGCTCGTCCAGGCGCACCGCCTTCATGCCGGCGAGCGTGTACGTCGACCAGCCGCCGTCACAGCGCTCCCAATAAAGCGGCGCTCGCCAATTTTGTTCGTTCACCTCACGCCAGCCGTCCGACAGCCACAGTTCTGGTCGTATATATCCGCCGTCTTCCATGAACGCGAGGTACTCGCCGTTCGTGACGAGCCGCGACGCAACCGCAAAGTCGTTCAAGAAGACACGATGGCGCGGCGTTTCGTTGTCGAACGCGAAGTCATCGCCCGCGTGCCCGATCTCGCGCACGCCGCCGCTAAACCGCTGCCAGCCGAGCGGTAACGCCGCGCGGGCCGGTGTCGGATCGGGAGAGTGATACGCGGGCTTGAGCGGATTGAGCGCGAGGATGTGCTTGATATCGGTAAGCAGAAGCTCCTGGTGCTGCTGCTCATGATGCAGCCCGAGTACCACGCGTGTACCGATTTCCGCCGCTTGCGCATTGCTCGCCGCGGCGAGCAGATCACCGATGGCGGCATCGACATAGACGCGGTAGCGATAAATATCCTCGACCGTCGGACGCGACAACAGCCCGCGGCTCGCGCGCGGATACGGCGAGCCGATCGTCTGATAATACGAGTTGAAGAGATAGTCGTACTGCGGATGGAAAACCTCATACTGCGCCAAGTAGGGACGCAGCAGGAACGTTTCGAAGAACCAGGTCGTATGCGCGAGGTGCCACTTCGGCGGGCTGACGTCGGGCATCGACTGGATGCAGTAATCCTCGACGGCAAGCGGTCGGCACAACAGCTCGGTGCGGCGGCGCACTTCGCCGTAGCTTGCGAGCAAATCCGGGCGAATCAGTCCTTCTGCCGGAGCGCGCTCCGCCGTGCTCATGCGGGTCCTTGGTTGCAGCAGGGGCCGAGCATTAAAACACAGTTCGGCGCCATGCCAAACCACGCTAGCTCAAGGGGTCTCTCACACGGTCGTCGACATCGGTCGCGAAATTGAAAACGCGGCCGTAGAAGCGAAGCTCCGTTTCGAGCGTCTGCCGAACGTTTTCCGCCCGGCGAAATCCGTGCCGTTCCCCGGGAAAGAGCAGATACGCGACCGGAATCCCCCGCCGGCGCAGCGCTTCCACCATCCGTTCAGTCTGGGCCGGCGGCACGACGCGATCTTCCGAACCTTGAAAGAAAATCATCGGACAGCTGAGCTGATCGGCGTGATGAATCGGAGAACGTTGGCGATAACGCGAACGCTCTTGCGGATAAGGTCCCACGAGGCGTTCCGTGTACCGCGATTCGAACTTATGCGTATCGGCGGCGAGCAGCTCGAGATCGCTGATACCGTACAGGCTTGCGCCCGCGCGGAACACACGATGAAACGTCAGTGCACACAACGTCGTATAGCCGCCCGCGCTGCTGCCCCGGATCGCGAGCCGCTCGCCGTCGACTTCACCGCGTGCGACGAGATAGCGCGCGCCTTCGACACAATCTTCGACGTCCGCCAGCCCCCAAAGTCCGTCGAGCGCGCGGCGGTAACCGCGACCATATCCCGTCGATCCGCGGTAATTCACATCGAGCACGGCGAAACCGCGGCTGGTCCAATATTGGATTTTCAGATTGAGCGCGCTGCTCGTCGCCGACGTTGGGCCGCCGTGGCTCATCACGATCAGCGGCGGACGCTCGCGCGCGGGCGCATCCCGACCGTCGTTGCGCGGCGGATAGAAGAAAGCGTGCGCGCGCATACCGCCGCCGGTTTCGTATTCGATCGCGTGCGGGGTCGAAAGGCAGCCGCGGTCCAAATCGAATCTCGCTGCGCTACGCACCACTGCCGCGTGGTTCGTGCGGAGGTCGAGCTCTATCACCGCCGATGGCGCGGCGGGGCCGGCAGCCAGAAACACGGCACGCTCGCCCTGCGCGCACACGTAGCCAAGATCGTTATACGGTGTGTCGAGCGTGCGCCACGCGCCATTGGCGAGATGCAAAACGCCAAGCCGCCAAGCGCCGCGCTCATTGTACGCACAGACAATACGATCGCCCGACACAAACGCATACGTCGATAACCCGAAAACCCAAGGCGGCCCGGCGAACTCCGCCTCCTTGGCCGCCAACGCCTCGGTTTGTCCGGCACGATGACGATAAAGGTTCCACCAACCCGTTCGATCGGACACGAAGTAAAGTGCGCCATCCGGACCGAAACTCGGCTGGACGATCGATTCGTCCGCTCCGCCGGCGATACGGTGCGCGCGCTCGAGCAAGCCCGCGTCGGTCAATTCTGCCAACGCCAGGTCGGTCGTATCCCACGGCATGTTCGGATGATCCCAAGCGAGAAACGCCGCGAAACGACCGTTCGGGCTGATTCGCGGCGCCGCATAGAAATCACGCCCGCTCGCGAGTGTCACCAGTGGTTCGTTACCGTCCGCATCCACCGCGACGATCGACTGCGGCGGCTCGCCGGTCGAGCGGTGATCTTCGCAAACCGCGAGCACGCGTCGGCGTTTGTGATCGAACGCGAGGTCGGCATACCGGCGCGCATCGGCCGGCGTGATCGCGACCGGCGCAGCGGGCGGCGCCAAACGATAGATGCGCTGATCGGCGTCGTTCACGAAGTACACCACGCCGTCGGCAACGGTATACGCACCGCCGCCGTACTCGTTGACCCGGGAGCGCGCGCTGTACTCGCGCGGCAAGATTTCGTCGATCCCTCGGCCGGTGCGCCGCACGATCACGCTGCGGCCGCCTTCGGCACCACGCAGCTCGCTCCAGTAGAGAGCCTCGCCGTCGAGCCGTATGCCGCTCAACGCGACGGTATCGGCGGCAATGAGGTCAGCCGTAATAGGTGAGGTCCAGGAGCCGTAAGGCGCGCTGACCGGGGTCGGCACGAAACTACTCGCTTACGTGAACCACGAGCTCGCGCCGCCCGCCGCTGCGGCGATGCTCCCATATGTAGATACCCTGCCAGGTGCCGAGCACGAGCGCGCCTTCGCTGACGGGAATCGACAAACTCACGGCGGTGAGCGCCGCTTTGATGTGCGCGGGCATATCGTCGGGGCCTTCCGTTCGATGCGTGTAAAGCGGGTCGTCCTCCGTCACGAGCCGGTTGAGCCAGCGCTCGAGATCGGCCCGCGCCGAAGGGTCAGCGTTTTCTTGAATGACGAGGCTCGCGGACGTGTGCCGTAAAAACAGCGTGCACAGCCCTTCACCCACCCCGGCAGTACGCACGACCGCCTCGACTTCGCGCGTGACTTCGTGGAGTCCTTGTCCACGCGTTGAGATCACACAATGCTTCAGCATCGTACGGTCCGATTTAACCGCAGAGCGCGCTGTAGCGACATGCGTCGCCGGAGGCGCTGCGTTATAGTAAACGGTTCTACTCTCACCTCCAGGGACTCTCCTATGAAAACTGCGCGCAACATGGTCGTCAGCTTCCATTACACGCTCAAAGATGACGCCGGTGAAGTGCTCGACAGCTCGAGCGGCCGCGAGCCACTCTCCTATTTGCATGGGCACGGAAACATCATTCCCGGGTTGGAACGCGCGCTCGAAGGGACGACCGTCGGGCAGCGTTCCCAGGTGACCGTCGGCGCCGCGGACGCCTACGGCGAAACGAATCCGGAGCTGGTCTTCGAAGCGCCGCGCGAGCAGTTTCCGGCCGATATGAAGCTCGAAGCCGGCACCCGCGTGTATGCGGAAGGCCCGGAGGGATCGGTTTCATTCACGGTGGTAGAGGTGACGGACACCGGAGCCGTGCTCGACGGAAATCACCCGCTCGCCGGCAAGCAGCTGCACTTCGACGTCGAAGTCGTCGATATCCGCCCCGCTACGAACGAAGAGATCTCGCACGGTCACGTCCACGGCGAGGGCGATCATCAGCACTGACGCACGCCGGTCGCTCGAATCGCACTGTACAGCTTACCCCTGTGGGATATACTGTTTTTGCAGCTTCGTGCTGCCGTGTTGTGAGGTAGGCGTTCTACACAATTTTTTCGCCCTCCGGCGCAGCATCGTAAGTGCCTGGTCAACCGAATGAGGTAATTTGCGTAATGCGTACTGGTACCGTTAAGTGGTTTAACGAAGCAAAGGGATTCGGCTTCATCAAGCCCGAGGACGGGAGCGCGGATGTGTTCGTTCATTACTCCGTGATCCAGGGTTCTGGATTCAAGAAGCTCGCGGAAGGACAGAGCGTCGAATTCGAGGCCGAAAAGGGCCCGAAGGGGATGCAGGCCACCCTCGTAAAGCCGCTTTAACAAACCGGAGGCGTAACGAATTTCAAACCCCGCTACGGCGGGGTTTTTTGTTTCTGCGACTAGCGCGCCGTCTCCACCTTGCCGGTCGTAAGATTCGCCCGCTCCTTGCGCGTCAGCTCGCGTACGAGCACCCAGCCGTTCGGTTTCAACTGATACAGAAACGTCTTTCGCATCGGCTGCGTGTCCCCGACCCTATACGAAACTTCGGTAACGCCGATCTTGCGCTTCTCGTTGTAGCGAGTCGTGAACTCCGTCGCAGTGAGCGCGCGTCCCGGCGACTGCTTCTGCGCGTCCGCTTCGACGCGCTTGGCAGCGAGATACGTGAAGAGCCGCTCGGGCGCATCCTTCGTGCCCGGCACCCGATACGGGTGCGCCTCATCGAGCTGGTCCGGACGCAGGATGTGCGCGACGCGCCATGTGCCCTGCTCTTTTGCGAACTGAAACCGCTGCATGACGAGCGCATCGCCGGTGCGGTATTCGAGATCGAGAGAACCCGTCGGCGGATTTCCTGACGTACCGTAACGCCCCTGCCGGAACGCTGGATCGCTGATCGCTTTGTCCGGATCGTCCTTGAGCACTTCCCGCAGCGCGAGATACTGAAGGGTGTCGATCGCATCGACCGTGAGATCCGGTTTGCCGTCGATAAAGCGGAAGCCGCGGATGTCGGCGGTGAATGTACCGGCCACCTGGCTCTTGTCCTCGTCCGCCAGCTGCAGATAAATCTTGCCCGGGAGCTTGCGCTCGCGCTCGCGGTCGAATTCGAGCCGCAACGTGTACTTCTCGGTGAAGTCACGCTGCCGCGGCGCTTTTTGGCCGCCCTCGTTCCATCGGACCCTTATCAACGGCACATCCTGCGCACTTCCCTGCGCGCTGATCTTGAAGCTCTGTTGTTCCGGAACGTGCCACGGTTGTGTACGCAGGAACAGCTTGATTTCGGTGCCGAGAGCGTCCTTGCCTTGGCGCAAGGTGAGCACCCCGTTCTCGAACTCCGCCGTCTCCACGACGAACGCGGCCTTTTGGACCTCACCGCGCGCCGGATGATCTGGAATTGCCGGCGCCGCGACCCGTACTTTGTTCTCGCCAGCAGGCGCCCCCGCGCTGCTCGGCGACCCCGGCCGCTGACGCTTCGCCGCCGGCGGAGCCGCGGCGGGCTTCGCGGGCTCTGTCAGGCCGATGAGGTCCGTCACGAAGTCAAGCTGGCCTTGCTGCCACAGGTACACCCCACCCGCCGCCAACAGGAGCAGGACGAGGATGAAAAACTGGACGATGCTTTTGCGTTTCAGCGCCAAAGCCGGACCTCCCAATGCGACCGAAGTTATAGAATAATCCCAAGTTTAGCGTAACAATCGGCTTACGAATTCCACGCCCCGCGCGCCGTGCGAACCCCAAATCGGGGTGTTAGGATCGCGCGTTCGGCACAAAAAGAGATCGGTCTACCCATGAAGGACGAAAAGACGGGAACGCTCACGTTACCCGCGGACGACGCCGACGCTGCACGCTACGGTCAGCCCGCGTCAGCCATCGACCGCTGGCTCGCCGACAAGGCGCTTTCCCTGGTCGGCAATCCATCCGTCGCTCTCGTGCTCTGGGACGGCGACGAGGTACGCCTTCCGGGTGCGACGCCCACGCGTAGAGCGCACATTCGCGACCGCGCCGCCTTCTACCGGCTGCTCAGCAATCCGTCGCTCCATTTCGGCGACCTTTACAGTGTCGGTCGGGTGGATGTCGAAGGCGATCTCGTCGAATTCCTGGTCGCCGCGTACGAAGGTATGGCGGACAATCGCGGCTCGGGGTGGCTGCGTCGGCTGAACGCGTTCCTCACGCCGCAGCCGCGGGCGAATACGCTCAGCGGCTCGCGTGCCAACATTCACCACCACTACGACCTCGGCAACGCGTTCTACGAGCTGTGGCTCGATCGCGAATACCAGCAGTACACCTGCGCCTACTATCCGGAAACGACGCTGACCCTCGAAGAAGCGCAGCGCGCGAAGATGGAGCACGTGTGCCGCAAGCTCGAGCTGAAGCCGGGCGACCGGGTCGTCGAAGCGGGATGCGGTTGGGGCGGACTCGCTCGCTACATGGCGCGCCATCACGGCGTTCGCGTTCGCGCGTACAACATCTCGCATGAGCAGGTTGCTTATGCCCGCGCCCGCGCCCAGGCGGAGGGGCTCGCCGACCGCGTCGAGTACGTCGAAGACGATTACCGCACCATCTCCGGTGAGTACGACAAGTTCGTGTCGGTCGGCATGCTGGAGCACGTCGGACCCGACAACTACGCCGAGCTCGGTGCGGTCATTAATCGAGCCCTTGCGCCGAACGGCCGCGGGCTCATCCACACCATCGGCCGCAATAAACCCGAGCTCATGAACGCGTGGATCGAGAAGCGTATCTTCCCGGGTGCGTATCCTCCGACCCTGCGCGAAATGATGCAGATCTTCGAGCCGTACCGCTTTTCGGTGCTGGACGTCGAGAATCTGCGACTGCACTACGCGCAGACGTTGCGCCATTGGCTGGAGCGCTACGAGGCGCACGCCGAACAGGTGCAAAAGATGTTCGACCATTCTTTCGTGCGCGCGTGGCGGCTCTATCTCGCGGGATCGATCGCCGCGTTTCTCGCCGGCTCGCTGCAGCTGTTCCAGGTCGTGTTCGCACGCAGCCGCGACAACACTATCCCGCGCTCGCGCGTACACTTGTACCGCTAGCTGCCCGCTGCAATAAATTTTTAGTTTTTACCGCAGAGGACGCAAAGGACGCGGAGGAAGGCATTCTAAGAAATGGAAATGCTTTGCCTGCGCGTTCTTACTTCCGACCCCCCGTCGGTGCGCAGACAAACGTTCCCGCCCCAAAAATTCTTTCCTCTGCGTCCTCCGCATGCTCGACGGTGACGACGAATATTCCTCATCACCCCGATACTCGCAAATTCCGTTTCGCTTGATGGGTGAACGACTGCCCTTCGGTCCGTAATCTTTCCTTCGCGTCCTTGGCGTCCTTTGCGGTGAATATTTTCTGTATCTTCACCGCACCAGCCACGCCACCACCTCGAGCTGACGGCGCAGGAACGCCGCGGTGCGAGCGGCGCCGGGAGAGTCGTCGTACATCCAGCGAACGAAAGTGGCGAGATAAATCGCGGTGAGCGCGGCTTCTTCGATCGCGCGCCAGGGCAGCACGCTCGTGCGCCCCGTCGCTTCGCGAAGCCATTGCACGGTGCGACTGACACGCAGCAATCCGCTCAGCTGATAGTGCACGTGCCCCGGCTCGAGCTTGCCGAGAATCATCTGGCGCGTCACGCGCCGGTGCGGCGCAAGCGCCGCGAGCCAGGTCTCGAGCGAGCGCGCGATACGGCGGCTCGGCGGCAAGGCGTGATAATCGGCGACAGCGGCGTCGGCGAGCATGGCGGCATCGGCCCGATCGAACCACGCCTCCACGATGTCTTCCTTCTCGCGAAAGTGCAGGCGCACGTCGTCCAATGTCGCGCCGAGCACAGCCGCCACCTCGTGCAGCCGGACCGCTTCCCACGAACTGCGCTCGGCACACTCGAGCGCGGCGTCGACGATTGCTTCGCGGCTCACCACATCAAGAAAGCTCTGAAATATTGGTTTTCACCGCAAAGGACGCGAAGGACGCCAAGGAACAAACTTTGAAAGACAAGAAAAATCTTTGCCTCCTTGGCGGTTGAGACAGCAAGAAATCAGACCTTTCTTAAAAAACAGGCGGCGGCGCGCTCGCACGGTCCGGCGACTAAGCCGACTGACGGATCAGCGCTTCCACCATCGCGACCCGCAGCAGCTCGCCGTTCACCGTCTCAGGCAGCAAGTAACGTACACGAAAAAGTTTCGTCGAGTGACGGCAGGCGGCACGCTCGAGCGCGGCGCGCGTCTCGCGGCTGAGGTCGGTGTGCGTCAGCAGGCTCGCCGCGTGCCACTCGTGGTAGTCGCGCACGAGCCCGGTTTCCTGGTCACTCTCCCAGTCCTCGCGCAGCAGTAACTCGGGAAAACATGCACGTTCGAGCCGACGCGGGCAAACGCCTTCGCCGCGCGCCGGTGCGTCCAAACCTTCGCCCGCTCCGTCCGCGAGTCGCCGGAACCACTGCGCTTGCGGGCGCGAGCCGGCGGCGCGCTGTACGCAGCGGTCGAGCACGCTTCGGTGCGGCATGTGCGACGTCTCGCCGTCGCGGCTCAAGCTCGGCGCGCTGAACTCGTCGTCCCCGCCGAGCGCCGCGCGCCAGCCGAGCGCAACCGCCTGCGGCGGCTCGCGCTCCGAAAGTGTGCTCGCGAGCAGCGCGAGCGGCATCCGGTCGCGGGCATCGAGCAGCCATAGCTCCAAACGGTCCGCCAGCGGAAACGGCAGCGACGGACGCTCCAGTAACGCCTGCACGATCGGGCGCGTGCGTTCGGTCTCGATCAGATTGCCGTGACCGTCCGCGCGCCAGATGCCGTAGCTCGAAAAACGCGTGCGCTGGTTCAGAAACTGGACGCGCCAGCGCACGCCATCGGCAGTCATCGCGCGAAAGCCGGGGCACTCAACGACCTGCACCGTTCCCTGATAGGGCGACAGACGCCGCAGGCTGTAATAACGCGCTTGCATTCAGTCTTTGTCGGCGGGTCTGCGCCGGCGCGCGCAGGGATGTGCCTGGTCGTACACCTTCGCCAGGTGCTGGAAGTCGAGATGGGCGTAAATCTGCGTCGTCGATATGCTCGCGTGACCGAGCATCTCCTGAACCGCGCGCAGGTCGCCGCTCGATTCGAGGACATGGCTTGCGAACGAGTGCCGCAGCATGTGCGGATGCACGGGCCGCGCCATGCCCTGTGCGCGCGCCCGCCGGGCGCCGATGCGCTGCACCTCGCGCCCGCTCAGCCGCCGCCCTCGCGTCAAAACGAACACCGCGGTTTCTCCGGATCGCGCTAAGCTCGCGCGAGCGCGCAACCACTCCGTGAGCGCCGCGCGTGCGGCGCTTCCAACCGGCACGACGCGCGTCTTGCTGCCTTTGCCGGTCACTCGCAGCGTCCCGTCGCTCAAGAAATCGTCGAGATCCAGCAAACAGACTTCCGCCAGCCGCAGCCCCGAGGAGTACAACAGCTCGAGCAACGCACGATCGCGACGCGCCAACTCGTCGGTCTCCGGGATTTCCATGAGCCGCGTCGCTTCATCCGGGTTCAGGCTCTTCGGAAGCTTGCGTCCCGACTTGGGCGCTTTAATGCCGGCGGTCGGATCGGCCGTGACCTTTTCTTCGCAAAGCAGGTAGCGATAAAGCGAACGCGCGGCGGACAAGTGCCGTTGCACGCTGCGGCCGTCGAGCCCGGCCTGGCGAAGCTCGCTGATATAAAGACGAACGTGTTCCGGACGAAGGTGCTGCCCGTCATCGATGCCCCGCCGGCGGCAGAAGTCGTGTAGCCGCTCGAGGTCGCGGCCGTAATTCAAGACGGTGAGGCGCGCGAGACGTCGTTCGTTGGTGAGGTAGCTGCTGAACTTGCGGATCGTTGTGTCGAGCGACACGGGCGATCGGCCGCGTCAGCGGAGCGGAGCGAACCGCGCGATGCTATGCATGAGAATGTCGCCGAGCTTCGCGAGGTAAACCGTGCCCATTTCCGCACGAAAACGCCGCGCGTCGCGGCTTCCCAGCGCGAGCACCCCTACCGCCTCGGCGGCGCCGAGCGTGACGACGGCGGCGGAGCGAATCTCCGGCGCGTTGGCGCCGAAGAGATACTTCAGCAGACTCTCTTCGAAGCGCGCGCCGCACGCAGGCTTGCCCGGCGGATAGTCGCGCAGCACGCTCTGCAGCCGGGCGTCGTCGCCGACGAACTCCGAGCGCGCGAACGACGCACTGCCTTCGCCGCGGCAGAAAATCGCGACGACGTCGATCTTGAACTCGCGCCGCAGCATCTCGTACGCATTGTCGAAAACATCATCGAGCGATGCGCTGTCGGCCATGGCAATCGCGAAGCGATGCAACCGCCCGGCGAGCAAATCGTTCTCGCGCGCGATGGCGACGAGCTCGTCGAGCTGTCCGCGCAGCCGCTCGTTGTCCTCGCGCAGCGCGCGCACCTGGCGTTCGATGAGGGATGCCGCCCCCTCCACCTCATGGCGCAGCGAGAGCTGTGCGAGCGTCTTCGGATGGCGCTGAAAAAAATCGGGGTGATCTTCTAGATAGCGCGAAACCGCTTCTTCCCAGGAAGCGTCGTTGCCGTGATCGTCGCTCGATATTTTTTGGGTCATGACCTCTCTCTAGGCGGCGGCCTGGCAGCCGGTTTTCATCGTTAAAGAATGGTTTCAGCCATCGAACTCTATCGTACCTTCGAATACGGTTCGCGCCGGGCCGGTCAACCACACCGGTTCGCCCTCGCCCGCCCAGCTGATCGACAGCGTCCCGCCGGTGAGCTCGACTTCGACAGCTTCGTTCAGCAGACCGCGCAGACGTCCCGCCACGACTGCGGCGCAAGCTCCGCTCCCACAACCCAGCGTCTCGCCCGCCCCGCGCTCCCACACCCGAAGGCGGATACGGCCGCGATCGACTACCTGCATGTAGCCGGCGTTCACTCGCTTCGGGAAGCGCGGATGATGCTCGATCTTCGGTCCCTGCGTGGTGACCGGCGCGCGGGCGACATCCGCCGCCAGCTGCACGGCGTGCGGATTCCCCATCGAAAGGACACTCACCTGCACGACGCTCCCTTCCACGTCCAAATCATAGACGAGGGCACGTCGCTCGGCGATGAAAGGCACGTCGGCCGGGTCGAAACGCGGGGTCGTCATCTGGACTGCAACCCGACCATCTGCATGGACGCGCGGGCGAATCCGTCCGCCGAGCGTATCCACCACGATTTCGTCTTTGCGCGTGAGCCCCTTGTCGCGTACGAAGCGCGCAAAGCAGCGCGCGCCGTTCCCGCACTGCTCGACCTCGCCGCCGTCCGCATTGAAGATGCGATAGCGAAAGTCGGCGTCCGCCGCGGTTGGCGGCTCGACCAGCAGCACTTGGTCGCACCCGACACCGAAATGCCGGTCGGCGAGCTGACGCACGACCGCCGCCGACAGCGAAACCGGGTGACGATAACCGTCAATGACGACAAAATCGTTCCCGGTTCCTTCCATTTTCGTGAATTCGATCCGCATGCTTTAAGCTTAACGCCTGCGCCGAGATCGATAAACCGGCAGAACCGGACAAGGGGTGGCGCGGCGTTATGAGAACTTATCTCCATCGACAGTTTCATGTCCTGAAAACAACGCGACGCCACCGGCTCCGTAAGACCGTCGGCGTGCTGCTCGTCATTGGCGGATTGCTCGGCTTCCTGCCCGTACTCGGCTACTGGATGCTGCCGCTCGGGCTCGCGCTCCTCGCGGTCGATTCTCCGGGCGTACGACGGTTCAACCGCCGCACGCTCGTATGGTGGGAGCGCCGGCGGCGAAAACTGCATCCGACGAGGAACCAAACGCCACCGCGCGACAAAACCGGCCCGGGATAGCGCGCTTCGGATCAAGACTCCGGCAAGCGCGATTCGAGCGCGAGCAGATCGGAAATCGTCTCGCGCCGCCGCACGACGCAATACCGCTCGCCCTCCACCAGCACCTCCGGAACGCGCGGGCGCGTGTTGTAGTTCGAGCCCATGACCGCGCCGTATGCGCCTGCCGACATCACGGCGAGATAATCGCCCTCCGCGACGGTGAGCGGACGGTCCCGACCCAGAAAATCGCCGGTCTCGCAGACGGGACCGACGACCTCATAGCGTTTACTCGGCGCACCCGGCCGCATGACGACTGGCCGGATGTCGTGCCATGCATCGTACAATGCCGGCCGCAACAGATCGTTCATGGCGGCATCGACCACGGCAAAATTACGCGCGGGTCCTTCCTTGAGATAAATCACGCGCGTCAACAAGACGCCGGCGTTTCCGACGATCGATCGACCGGGCTCGACCATGAGCCGCAGGTTTCGAAGCTGCGGGCCACGACGATCGATCACACCGACCAGGGCGCGCACGTAGTCTTGCGGCTCGGGCGGTTCTTCGTCGCTATAGCGGATGCCGAGGCCGCCGCCCATGTCGATGTGCTCGAGCGCGAAACCGTCGTCGAGAAGGCGCTCCGCCAAGTCGAGAACTCGGTCGAACGACATGACGAGCGGACCGACGTCCGTGAGCTGTGAACCGATGTGAAAGGCGATGCCGTTGACCGCGATGTGCGCGAGTGCTCGAGCGCGCCGGTAAAGCTCCGCCGCCGCGTCGATGTCGACGCCGAACTTGCTTTCCTTGAGGCCGGTAGCGATATATGGATGCGTCTTCGGATCGACGTCCGGGTTCACGCGCACGCTGATCGGCGCACGCACGCCCCGTCCGGCCGCCGCGCGATTCAGCAGCTCGAGCTCATTCGCCGACTCGATATTGAAGCAGCCGATCCCCGCCTCGAGGGCGCGGCGCATCTCCGGTTCCGTCTTGCCGACACCGGAAAAAACCACCTTCCGCGGATCGCCTCCGGCCGCCAGCACACGTTCGAGCTCGCCGACCGAGGTGATGTCGAAGCCCGAGCCAAGCCGCGCGAGCGTGTCGAGGATGGCGAGATTGGAATTGGCCTTGAGCGCGTAGCAGACCAGATGGCCGCGGCCGCCGAATGCGGCGTCGAACGCGCGCCAGCGTTCCTCGATGTACGCGCGCGAGTAGACATAGCACGGTGTGCCGACTTCCTCCGCAAGCGCAGCCAGATCGAGCCCTTCGGCGTACAGCCGGCCGTGGCGGTACTCAAACGGATTCAACGGACCATTCCATGCGCGGAGACGAACGGCGAGGTGGCGCTGATCGTGCCATGGTGCAACTGGCTGGGAGGCGGGGGCAAATAGAGCGGCCCTTTCTTTCCGCAACCGCTCGCGAGCGTCGCGACACTAATGAGTACGAGCGCCGCGGCGCATGTTGTTATCGATCGACGACGCATGCCTGCACCAAGAAGAAAGGATAAAGCTTAACCGGACACGTTGAGGGTATCTACTGTCCCGCGGAACGCGGAACACCGGCATGAGATGCGATCGGAATCAGTGATTATCTATACTTTAAGACGGAGGACCGGCGGCCAACCGAGCTTGGCCAGCGCTCAACAGGATTTTTGGGTGCCGAGGATGTCCAACGTATAGCAACGATATGCTACGGAGGTGTCATGCGTTTGCCGTCGCTTCATCAGTTCTTCCGTCATCAGCTTGAGCAGGGATTTCACGCGTGCGGGATGAACATCGCAGCCGACACCATCGAATACGTTAGCGAAGTGCTCGCAGAGTTCGCTTATGCACGCATCTTCCACGGTCTGCGCGACGTCGAAGGCCGTCCGCTCGAATACATCGTCGACATGCTGCTCGCCCATCAGCAGGCGCAGAGCGGAGCCAACGGCCGACGCGACGCGGCGCGCGAGCGCGCCGTGATGCGCTACATCGGCGACTACGCGCTGTTCATGAGCGGCCTCTTTCGGGAGCGCGTGAAAGCGCGCGGCGAGCTCGACTACTATGTCGCACACGGGCGCAACGCGTTCTGGCGCTCGGCCGACTACGAGATCAACCCGCTGCGGCGGAAAACCTACCAACATCTGTATCAGGATTTCAGCCCGATCTCGGACACGCTTGACTACCTCCGGCGCGTGCAATTTCCCCTCGCCGGAAGAACGGAATCCGATAACCTGCTTGCCGCGTATTGGCGCGTTTGATTCCGTTAGTGCTGCGGTTTGGACGGCTGGCGCCGGTCCAGCCCGCAACGGCGCTCTTTCTCCTTCGCGCGCGGATCCCAGCGTAACGGGCCCCGCCGGTCGTAACCGCTGCGGCGCTCTTCGCGGCGGCGCTCGTACAGCGGCTCATCGTCCGGTGGCGTAGAAGCCCCTGCCCCTTTTTCTTCCGCCATTGCCCTCTCCCTCGCCCCCGGCCGTGAATTTATCGGGAAAACTGTACCACGCACCTTGCGCGTCGGCGCCGCTCCGGTCAACCGGGAGACCGGGCCGGCGTTATAGCGACAAACTTGCACGCTTTGTTCCATCCGATGCAGACACCGTTAACGGGTCGCTGCAAAACCAAGTTGTCGAAAGAGTGCCGCCTGAGGATTTTTTCGGCTCGGGAGCGCGGTCCATCGGTGCGCCTGCGCCATCGGGCCTTCTCGGCAAGCCCATACGCATTCCTCGCATCTCTGTGCGGCATACGCCGTATGCGTGGTCACGTAGACGACGGCAAACACATTCATGCGCTGGACGGTGCCCACGGATACTCCGAGAATGCGCCAGCCCGGCGCACGCAGCAGGAGAGGCGCTGACGATATGTCCTACGTGGAATCAGGGACAAGACCCGAGATCGCCCGCCTGGCAACGAGGAGAGTGACTCTGGAATCAAAGCAGGCGCTCGACCGATTCCTGGCCAGCGTGGAACGGCGGGCTTTTTTGATCGCGCGCATGGCGACGGGAAGCGCCGACGAGGCGCTCGACATCGTACAAGACGCGATGCTCCAGCTCGTGCAGCACTACGGCGGACGCGGCGAAAACGAATGGCCGCCGCTGTTTCACCGGATTCTGCAGCGACGCATCGTCGACTGGTATCGACGCACGCGCGTGCGCCACCGCTGGCGGCACTGGTTCAGCGGCGACGAGACCGACGACGCCGATCCATTGCAGAACCTGCCGGACCCCGGAGCGACGGACCCACCCGATCTCGCGGCAACGGGGCGCACCATGGTCGCGCTCGAAGCGGCGGTCGCGCGGTTACCATTGCGCCAGCAACAGGCGTTCTTGTTGCGTGCGTGGGAAGGACTCGACGTAAAACAAACGGCGGACGCCATGGGTTGCTCGGAAGGCAGCGTCAAGACACATTACTCGCGCGCGGTTCACTCGCTGCGAGAACAGCTGAAGGACCATTGGGAATGACGACACCCGAGGAACGCGACATTGTTGAAACGGCACGCCGGGTGTTGCAGCGCAGCGAGCGCGATTGCGATGAGCTTACGGTCGCGCGGCTGCGCGCGGCACGGCGACGTGCACTCGAAGCAGAGCCGCGGCCCGCGTTCAGGCGCTGGAGCCTCGCGGGCGCCGTCGCCGCGGCCGCGACGATCGCGGGGTTGGCCGGCGTCTTATGGTTGCAGACGCCATCCGATATGGCGCCGGTCCCGACCGCTTCGTCGGTTGCGGACATCGATCTCCTGACGACGAACGAGAGCCCGGAGTTCTACAACGATCTCGATTTTTACGATTGGCTAGCCACCGACTCGGATGCCGGCTAGATGGATCATCGGCCGATGCTTCAGAAGGTCCCCCGCAGCACCATGACGAGCGTTACGGCGCTGTTCGTGGCTGCGCTCATCTGGCTTTGGGCGGCGACCGCGCTCGCCGAGGAATCGATCCCGTGGGATCAGCTGACGCCGCAGGAACGCCAGGTGCTAAAGCCGTTCGAGGAGCGCTGGCCGACGCTTTCCGCGGAGCAGCAACAGCGTTTGCGGCGCGGTGCGGCGCGCTGGCAAAACATGACCCCCGAGGAGCGCGAACGCGCGCGCGAGCGCATGCAGCGCTGGCAGCAAATGACACCGGAGGAACGTGCGCGTGCGCGCGAGCGCTACCGCCAGTTCAGACAGTTGCCGCCGGAGGAACAGGAACGGCTGCGTCGCCGTCATGAATGGTTCAAGAGCCTGCCGCCCGAGGACCGCGAGCGGTTGCGGGAGCGTTGGCGCAACATGACGCCGGAAGAACGCCGTCGGTTCCGCATGGCACCGGACGATCGTCCGCCGGACACCGGGCACTGAGATAAGGAAGCCGTTGGGGAAACTTATTCGGATTTTGTCGCCCGGCCGCGTACGATCTCGGCCGGATATTTTTTATCGTTCAGCTCGATCTTGCGGGCAGCGGCGGCGAGCAGATCGATATCCAGCCGATCGGCGAGACGAATGAGATAAAGCAGGACGTCGGCTAACTCCTGCGCGGCCGCCTCGCGCTGCGCGGCGTTTAGCGCGCGGCTTTGCTCCTCAGTCAGCCATTGGAAGACCTCGACCAGCTCGCCCGCCTCGGCGACCAGCGCCATCGCCAGATTCTTCGGGGAGTGGAATTGTTCCCAGTCGCGGGCCCGCGCAAACGCGCGCAGCCGTTCGCGCAGTTCCTCGATCGAAGGGGCGCTCATGCCACCGCGACGCCGTCGGCGCGCCGGATGCCGCCACGGCCGCCGACGAGTTTCCCTTCATACATCGCGGCGTCGACTCGCTTCAAGACGGCATCGAGGTCGGTGCCATGTTCCGGCGCGAGCGCGATCCCGATCGTGACGCTCAGCTGCGTGTTCTCCCGCCCGGTCGCCGTGACGACATCCTGAACGCGCTTCGCGATCACCGCCGCCTGCTCGTAATTCACGTCGGGAAGGATCACCACGAACTCGTCGCCGCCGAACCGCGACACGATATCGTTGCTGCGCACTTGCCCGGCAATTGCGCGTGCGACGTCCTGCAGCAAGCGGTCGCCGGCGTCGTGACCATGTGCGTCGTTTACGGCTTTGAAGCCGTCGAGATCGGCGAACAGCACGGCGAGCGCGCGCCCGCCTCCGAGCGATCGGAACAGCGTCTCCGTGCGCTCGTGCAATCCGCGGCGGTTGAGCAGTCCCGTGAGCGCGTCGTTGCGGCTGGCGGTTTCCAGACCCTGGCGCGCGCGGTCGATGTTGGTCATCAGCGAATACGAATAAAGAACGATGATGCCGACGAACAATATCGAGAACAGGCTCGCGAACGAGAAATTAGCCGAATAATCGCTCAGACGCAGACCGCTCACGACGGCGGCGGCGGCGAAACCCGCGAGCGCCGCTTCAGCAAAGGCGCGCGCGCCGTAACGCATACCGTTACCGAGGGCGATGACGAGATACAGGAGCCACCCGGGCGACATCACATTCGCGTCAACGAACACCGCTGCCGAGACACCGAGCACATCCGTGGCCATGGCGAGGCGCAATCGTATCGGAGAGGCGATATGGCGCCGGGCATGCGCGAGATAAACGGTCGTCAGCACGAGATAGACGACGTGCACTACGTTGATCGCGACCAGGTAGTCGGCACCGCGGGCGACCGGATCGCCGAGATTGAAATAGGCGAGCCCGAGCGCACCGAACATGTAGCGCGTCACAAATTGAGTGCGCTGCTCGTCCCAGCTGGCCGTCCGTACGCGGTCTTCCTCGCGCCGCACGAGCACGCGCCGTTCGCCCATGCGCCGATCGGCGGCGCGGCGCGCCAAACGCGAGCGGAATTCATTATTCTTTTTCTGTCCGAACCCGAACATCGTGTTTACTCCTCGCCAGTCAAACGTCGACGCGCCTCGTCAACCGCCGCTCGCACCTGCGCGGGCGCCGTCGCTCCGACGTGCCGCCGCGACTGCACGGAGCCGCTCGGCGTCAGAACGTCGTAAACGTCCGCATCGATCCGCGCGTCGAATGCACGAAGCTCTTCGAGCGCGAATTCGCTCAAGTCGCGGGCGCTTTCGATCCCGCGGCGCACCGCGCGCCCGACGATTTCATGCGCTTCGCGAAACGGCACGCCCTTGCGCACCAGGTAGTCCGCGAGATCGGTGGCGGTGGCATAGCCTTGCGATGCCGCCTGCGCGAGACGCTCGCGATTCACCGCCATCGTTTCGATCAGGCCCGCGTAAACGGTCAGAGACGAGAGCGTGGTATCGAGGGCATCGAATACCGGGAGCTTGTCTTCTTGATTGTCGCGGTTGTAGGCGAGTGGCTGCGCTTTCATCAGCGTCAGCAGCGTCACCCAATGGCCTTGCACACGCGCGCTCTTGCCGCGCACGAGCTCCGGAATATCGGGATTCTTTTTCTGAGGCATGATCGAGGAGCCGGTGCAGTAGGCGTCGGCGAGCTCGACGAAGCCGAATAGCGGCGAGGACCACAACACCAGCTCTTCGGACATGCGCGACAAGTGCATCATGAGGAGCGCGCAGGCGCCGACGAACTCGATCGCGAAGTCGCGATCGGAAACGGCGTCGAGCGAGTTTTGCGCGACGGCGTCGAACCCGAGGAGCTTCGCCGTGTATACGCGATCGATTGGATAACTCGTGCCAGCAAGCGCAGCGGAACCGAGCGGCAGCACGTTTACGCGGCGGCGCGCGTCCCGCAGGCGTGCGCCGTCGCGCACGAGCATTTCGAACCACGCAAGCAGATGATGGCCGAGCGTCACGGGTTGCGCGATCTGCAGGTGCGTGAAGCCGGGCATGATCGTGTCGGCTTCCCGCTCGGCGCGACCGAGGACGGCTTCCTGCAGCCGCTTCAAGGCATCGAGAGCGGCGTCGATACCATCCCGCAAATAAAGCCGCAGATCGGTCGCCACCTGGTCGTTGCGGGAACGCGCGGTGTGCAGCTTCTTGCCGAGCTCGCCGACGCGCTCGATCAGCTGCGCTTCGATATTCGTATGCACGTCCTCGAGGTCGCTGCGCCACTGGAAACGCCCTGCGTCGATCTCGGCTTCGATTTGCTGCAACCCTTGCACGATCGCGTCGCCTTCCGCGGCGGTGAGCACACCGACGTGCGCAAGCATGCGCACATGGGCGATCGATCCCATGATGTCGTAGTGATAGAGCCGGCGATCGAAATCGACGGACGCCGTAAACCGGGCGACCTCGGCATCGGTCGCATCGCCGAACCGCCCGCCCCACAGTTTGCCTTTAGTCATTTTCCCCTGTTCATCACGTGCCATTACGACGGTGCCATGACCGGGTCCGGTGCAACTCGCCGTCTATCCGTGACCGCCCCCCGGTCATCGGTAAGGGATTGTTGCGCTGGTCTCGTCGGACTATGTTTGCCCATAGCAGCAAGTTGCCTGATTCGGACTCTCCTTTGTGCACCCCCCACCCCGAATTCCGAATCAGGTCTTCGGACCCCCGTCTCGTACGGGGGTTTTTTTTCGGGCCGGGGGGACTGGAAGCCGCGCAGTATACTGAACCCCTTGCTTTATAGAATAATCATCTGTGGATCCCCGCTAATTCGCTGAAAGGCTTGCGAAAAACTCCGGGACCACGCGGTGTTCTGCGTTGCAACCTTCGTAATCAAGTTTAAATCGCGGGCCTGACTCAATTTCTTCCGCGCGGTAATGTTTTTGCGAGAGACGAATGCCGCTACCGCCAAGCGCAAGCGGCACGAACACGGGGCCATGGCACACGCACCGATTCAAGAGCGGCATTTCCTTCCCGATTTTGGATCGTTCGCGATGGCGATCCGCTTCATCTTCCTCGCGGAGCTCATCGCGATCATCATTACCATCGGACGCAATCCGGTTTTTGACGAGCACGCCTGGCAGGACCTGAACCTGCTGTCGGCGTTCGCCATTGCCATCTCGTTGTGCAGCGTGGTCGTGCTGAAGCTCGCTTCGCCGCTGCTGCGACGCACGCCGGTGATCCTCGGTTCGGTGCTGGTCGTACTGCTACTGCTGCTCGTGACTGCGTTCGGCACCGACGCGATCATCTACGCACTCTACGATCTGCAAAAGATCGATCAGCGCTGGCCGCCGTGGCGCGAGTCGCTGATCATTCGCAGTCTCATCGTGGCGCTGATCATCGGCGTGCTCGGCGTGCGCTATTTCATCGTACAGCATCGCGCCGAAGTCGAGGGCCGAGCGCAGCAGGAAGCGCGCATGCAGGCACTACAGTCCCGCATTCGTCCGCACTTCTTGTTTAACAGCCTGAACAGCGTTGCAAGCCTCACGCGCAGCAACCCCGAGAAAGGCGAAGCGGTGTTGCATGACCTCGCCGACCTCTTTCGGGTGCTGCTCGCGGACGCGCGCAAGCTGGTGCCGCTTTCGGCGGAGCGCGAGATCTCGCGCCAATACCTGGAGATCGAGAAGATTCGCCTCGGCGACCGTCTACACGTCCAATGGAACGTGAGCCCCAATATTCCGCGCTCGGCGCTGATCCCGGCGCTAACGCTACAACCGCTGCTCGAAAACGCGATCTACCACGGCATCGAACCGCGGTTTGCCGGAGGTTCGATCAAGATCGACATGTGGACCGAAGGCGATACACTCGGGATCCTCATCAGCAACCCACTACCCGACATGAACGCCAACAAGCGGCGCGGCAAGGGTAATAAGATCGCGCAGGAAAACACGCGCCAGCGGCTCACGACTCAATTCGGCTCGGCGGCAAGCCTGCAAGCGTTCGAAGAAGGCGGGCAGTACCACGTAAAAATCAAAATGCCGATCGTGAAAGGGTGAGGCCGGGAATTCGCGGATGCACTTAACGTGCATCCGCGCGGCCGAACGCCCGCACAAAGGAGGTGCGGGCCGGGGTTGAACGAAGACGATTCTGCTTCGCCACGGATTGCATGCAAGAGGCTGGATACAAGACGAGTCGCTACGACACTTAACGTGTCGTCGCGCAGGCGATGCCGCGCAGGATGCGCCAATTTCGCGGTAGCACAGGGGCGAGGCGGAGTGGTCGCGAGTGCGCAGCAGTCGCGCCGCCGAGCGGGCGCACATGGACGTGGGCCCTGGACTTTTCAGCGAAGCAGGATTGCGCAGCGGAAAAGTGCGAGAGCGATCGCCCGCACACGAAAGGGCGGGCCGGGCTGAAAGAAGCGAACGATGTCGCGCCGGGGACGGCTGAGACTGAATCGAACAACGGCACAGAACTCCGGGCCGAGATTCGCAGATGCACGTAACGTGCCTCCGCGCGGCCGAGCGCGTGTGCATGGACGTACAAGCGGGGACGGATGGCGCGTTGGCAGGATGTGATTCGTGCAGCGACCGGCGAACCGTCAACGTGTACGATGCGGCGATTCCGATGGCTGAGGCATGAAGTCCGAGAGGCGTAACGACAAGGTGATGTGTGGAGTTACTGACGGTTCGCAATAACGTTCAGGCGTGGTTGCGCGCAGCCGCGGAGTTCGTCGGGCTGACCGCGGCGCCCGCGCGCGCGACCGAGGGCGACGAGGGGTTTCTCCCTGACTTCTGCTCCGTCCCCGTCGTGCTGAACGTCGTCATCATGGCGGAGATGTTCGCGCTCATGGCGACGCTCATCACGCGGCGCATTTCGATGAATCTCATCGAAGACCTGCTCCTGATCTCGCTGTTCGTGCAGTGGATCGCGCTCGCGAGCATGGCAGCGCTCTGCCATACGCGACGCTATCTGAACCGCCTGCCGAAGCTGCGCGCGCTCGCCATGGCGTACGCGCTGCTCTTATTGGTGACGCTGCTCGTTAGCGAGGCCGCCGTATGGCTGCTTTACGCGCTCGGGCGCATCAACTCGCCGCATCCGGATTGGTACTTGTACTTTCACGTACAGAATTTCACGGTGAGCGTCCTGGTGAACGGCCTCGCGCTGCGGTATCTGCTCGCCAAACACGAGCTGCGCCAACGGACGCTGTCGGAAGCGCGCGCGAAGATCCAGGCGCTGCAGTCGCGCATCCGCCCGCACTTCGTATTCAACAGCCTGAACATCATCGCGAGCCTCACCCGCAACGAGCCGGGACGTGCGGAAGCCGCGATCGAAGACATGGCGGATCTGTTCCGCATGATGTTGTCCGAGGATGAACAGCTGGTTCCGGTAAAAAAAGAAATCGACGTAGCAAAGAAGTATCTGGCGCTGGAGAACTTACGTCTGGATCAGCGCCTGCACGTCGAATGGGATGTCGGCACGTTTCCGCGCAAGGCCGCGATGCCGGTGCTGACGCTGCAGCCGCTCCTCGAGAACGCGGTGCGTCACGGCATCGAAGCGCTGCCGACGGGAGGAACAATAACGGTTCGGCTTTGGGAGGAAGGGGGCGATATACGTATACGCGTCAATAATCCTTTCCCTGTCAAATCGAAAGCTCGACCCGAACCCCGCGGTCATTCGCTCGACAATCTGCGCCAGCGACTGCAGAGCCACTACGGCGACGCGGCGCAGCTCGAAGCGATCGGGGAGAACGGTCAGTTCAGCGTGACGGCGGTAATACCGCTGCGCGGAGGTAACGTATGAGAGTGTTGATCGTAGATGACGAAAAACTGGCGCGCGAACGGCTGCGCGAGCTGCTGTCCGATATCGGCGGCTATACGGTGGTGGGCGAAGCCATGAACGGCGCCGAGGCCGTCGAGAAGACGTCCGACTTGAACCCCGACGTGCTGCTCATGGATATCCGCATGCCCGGCATGGACGGGCTCGAGGCGGCGATGCATCTGATGGGCATGGAGCATCCGCCGAGCGTGATCTTCACCACGGCGTACGATCAGCATGCGCTCGACGCCTTCGACGTGAATGCGGTGGACTATTTGCTGAAACCGATCCGCAAGGACCGGCTCGCCAACGCGCTCACGAAGGCACGGAAGCTCACCATGAAGCAGGTGCAGGAGCTGCACCACGCGCGCAAGGAGATGCCCGCGCGCACGCACATCAGCGTGCACCTGCGCGGCAATATCCGCCTGGTACCGGTGCCCGAGATCATCTACTTCCTCGCCGACAGCAAATATGTCGTCGTGCGAACGGCGGCGGAAGAGCACCTGATCGAGGATTCGCTCGTCAATCTCGAGAAGGAGTTCGGCGATCGCTTCCTGCGCGTTCACCGCAACGCCCTCGTCGCGACGCAATTCATCAAAGGCATCGAGAAGAGCCCGACGGGAACCTGGCAGGTCAACCTGCGCAACGTCGAGAAGAAGCTCGACGTGAGCCGGCGCCACACGGCCTCGGTACGCCGCTGGGCGCGCAACCGGCCGCTGGCCGCCGCGGCCGGCTGACGGCAGTTCGCCCGCGATCCTTTACGTTCGCCGGGGCCGAATCGGCTTGGCGATCGGCGGGCCCATACCCGCGCGTGCCCGATTGCTCCTATAATCACGGGCTCATACGCGGCTGGGTTCGCGCCGGCCCCGGCTTTCGAGCGAAGCAGGAAAACGCAGCGACGATAGTGCCGCACGGATTAAAACGCGAGTGTTTGAAATGGCGGAGCGCGCTGCGGACCAGCATTCGCCGGGAGCAAAATGGGGACAGTGGAGCGCAGCGACGTGGCCGCGAAGCGGCGATGCGCCAGGGAGGCGCGAGCACATGCGCCGCGACGCGCGATGTGTAAAAGTCCAGGATGGACTTTTTCACCATCTAACTCAGGACCGCACCGATGAAAACGCTGCGCATCGGCACCCGTAAGAGCGCTCTCGCCCTCTGGCAGGCCGAGCACGTGCGCGAGCGGCTGCTGGCAAGCCATTCCGATCTCGAAATCGAGCTGGTCAAAATCACGACCGAGGGCGATCGCATTCTCGACCGACCGCTCGCCGCCGCCGGCGGCAAGGGGCTCTTTATTAAGGAGCTGGAGCAGGCGCTTTTCGACGGCCGCATCGATCTCGCCGTTCATTCGATGAAAGACCTCACGGTCACGCTCCCCGACGGGCTCCACATCGCTGCGGTGCTCGAGCGCGCCGACGCGCGCGACGCCTTCGTCTCCAACCGCTACGCGCGGCTGTCGGAATTGCCGGCCGGCGCGCGGATCGGTACCTCGAGCCTGCGCCGACGCGCGCAGCTCGGCGCCCGCTATCCACAGTACGAAATTCTCAACCTGCGCGGCAACGTCAACACGCGCCTCGCAAAGCTCGATGCGGGCGAGTTCGATGCGGTGATCCTCGCCGTCGCCGGTCTCGAACGGCTCAGCATGGGCGCGCGCGTGCGCGAACGCCTCGATCCCGCGGACAGTCTCCCGGCGGTGGCGCAGGGGGTCATCTGCATCGAGTCGCGGCGCGACGACGCGTCGACCAATCGGCTGCTGGCGGCGCTCGAGCATGCGCCGACCCGCCGGTGTGTCGCAGCCGAACGCGCGCTGAACGCGGAGCTGCAAGGCGGCTGCCAGCTTCCGATCGCGGGGTACGCCGTGCTCGAAAGAGAAACGCTGCATCTGCGCGGGCTCGTCGGCGCACCGGACGGCGGCCAAATCGTGCGCGCCGAGGCGCGCGGTCCGGCGGCGGAGCCGGAAGTGCTCGGCCGGCAAGTGGCCCACGATCTGATCGCCCGCGGCGCGCGCGCCATCATCGAGGCGATCCACGGCCGTGCCTGAGCGCCCCGCCGGCGGCTCCCCGCTCGTCGGCATCGGCGTGCTCGTCACCCGCCCCGCGCACCAGGCCGATCGGCTGGTTGGGCTGATCGAACAGGCGGGCGGAACGGCCATACGGTTTCCGACGATCGAAATCGGGCCGCCACGCCATCCGGAGCAGTTACGCGATGCGCTGACGCGGCTCTCGGATTTCGATCTCGCCGTGTTCGTGAGCCCGAATGCGGTCGAACAAACCTTTCGCCGACTCGAGGCGGAGAGACATCGCTGGCCGAGCGACATCACCGTCGCGTGCGTCGGACGAGCGAGCGCGCGGGCGCTCGAGCGCTTCGGCATTCATCCTCTCGCGCCCGAGCGCCGTTACGACAGCGAAGCGCTCCTCGCCCTACCCGCGCTGCAGCAGGTCGCCGGTCGTCGCGTCGTGATCTTCCGCGGCGATGGCGGGCGCGAGCTGCTTGCCGAAACGCTTGCGGAGCGCGGTGCGACGGTGACGTACGTCGAGTGCTACCGCCGCGTCCGTCCGGCCGCCGATGCCACACCGGTCCTCAGGGCATGGCGCGACGGCAAGGTCCACGTAGTGAGCGTGACGAGCACCGAGGGCTTGCACAATCTGTACGACATGCTCGCTGAGCCGGGACGCCGGTTGCTGCTCGGCACCCCGATGATCGTTCTGAGCGAAGCGCAGGCGGCGGAATGTCGGAAACTGGGCTTCGTTCATCCCGCGCGCGTGGTCACCGAGGCGAGCGACGAAGCTATACTGGAGGCAATCAAAGTGTGGCGACGCAGCGCGTTTCCCCTATAATTCGCGTGCCCGCCGCAATTTCGTAGGCATTCCGGAGCAGCCTTTACCCGCCTGTCGAGAAGATGATGGATTCAGACGACGATCTCACCGCCGACGTAGTCCCGACCTCACGCGATCGCCGTTGGCGCAATGGTTCCGGTCGCAGCGGCCGCGTGTCCGGCGGCCTCGCGTTGATACTTTCGGTTCTGGCGCTGCTCGTCACCGGTTATCTCTGGTACGCGTTGATCTACACACGCCCGGAGCTGATGCGTATGGATGTGCCGCGCGCGCTGAGCAACGTCGAAAACAGCAATCGCGAGCTCAAGGTGGCGCTCGACGATGCCAAGAGCCAGCTCGATCTGCTTCGGGAAACGCAGAACACGTTGAAAACCGCGGTCGACAAGATGCAGAGCGATCTCGGCCGCAACCAGGCGCAGTGGATGCTCGGTGAAACCGAACAACTGCTCTCGATCGCCAATCGCCGGCTGCAGCTGGCGCGCGACGTGACCTCCGCCCTCGCGGCGCTGCGCGCCGCCGACCGCCAGCTCGAGCTGCTCGCCCGGCCGGGCCTTCTGCCGATACGGAAAGAAATCGCGCGCGAAATCGGCGTGCTCGAGTCGCTCCAACGGACCGATGTGGACGGCATTTCGTTGCGGCTCGCGACGCTCGCGGACGGCATCGATCAGCTTCCGCTGGCGCCGGATTTGCGGATGACCGCCGAGCAAAAAGCGGCAACGCAAGTGGCCGAGGCCGGACGCGATAGCGGAGCAAGCCTTTGGAAGGACTTGCTGAGCCTGGTCCGCGTGCGCCGCTACGACACGATGCGCCCGCCGCTGCCGCCCGAGCAACAGTACTACGCGCGCGAGAACTTGCGGCTCATGCTCTACGGGGCGCAGCACGCCGTGCTGCAAGGGAACGCGCCGACCTATCAGCAGAACCTGAAGACGGCGACGCGCTGGATCGCTGACTACTTCGATCGCGATGCGCCGACCGTCACCACGACACAAGCCGAGCTGGAACGGCTGCGTGCTATTCCGGTCATGGGCGAGCTGCCGGACATCACTCCGTCGCTCGAAATGCTGCACAAAGCTCTCGGTCGAGCCCCGAACTCATGAGATTCGTCCTCGTCGTCATCGGAGTGCTGTTTGCGGCGATCTTCCTCACGCTCGCCGCGCTAAAGGACCCGGGTTACGTCTTGATCGCTCGTATGCCGTGGAGCATCGAGATGTCGATCCCGGTGTTCGTCATCGCCACGCTGCTCGGGGTGATCGCGTTTCTACTCGCGGCTTATCTGATCGTGCGGCTGCTACGCATCCCGCGCGATGTCACGCGCTGGCGTCTGAAGCGCAACCACCAGCGCAGCCGGGAAGCGTTGGTGGACGGCTTGGTCAAGCTCGCCGAAGCGAACTGGGTGGAGGCCGAGGCGAGCCTGCTCGCCGGCATGCGCGACGCCGAAACACCCGTACTCGGTTACCTCGCCGCCGCCTGCGTGAGTCAGGGACAGGGGAATCTCGAGAAGCGCGACGAGTATCTCGCCGCGGCGCACCGCGCCGCGCCCGATCATCACCTCGCGATCGGCATGACGCAGGCGAGTCTGCAGTACCTGGCGCATCAGTCCGAGCAGGCGCTCGCGACGCTTAGCGAGCTTCGGCGCGTCGCGCCGAAACACAAGAACGTGCTGCGTCTGCTCGCGCAGCTTTATCTCGAGCTGCGCGACTGGACCAATCTGGTCGAGCTGATCCCCCAGCTGCGGCTGCAGCAGGCGATGACCGTGCGCGAGATCGACGCGCTCGAGCTGCGCGCGCACCGCGAGCTGCTCGTGCTGACGCTGCCGACCGGATCGCTCGAACCGTTGCAAAAAGCGTGGAACGCGGTGCCGAAGCATTTGCGCAACCACCCGGCCTTCATCGCCATCTATGCACGGCACTTGATCGAGCAAAAGCAAATCACCACGGCCGAGCGGCTGCTACGCGAGTCGCTGGAGAAAGAGTGGGATGACGCGCTGGTCGATCTCTACGGTCGAACCGGCGGGGAAGGCGCGGCCGAGCAGCTCGAGACGGCCGAGTCCTGGCTCGGGCTGCATCCGGCGAATCCGACTCTGCTCCTCGCGCTCGGGCGGCTCGCCATGCGCGCGAAGCTCGATCAGAAAGCGATCGGCTACCTCGAGCGCTGCGTGAATCTGCACGGCCCGATCGAGGCGTACGCCGAGCTCGGAGGTTTGCTCGAGCGCCTCGGCGAAACGGAGCGTGCGCTTGCTTGTTACCGTCGCGTGACCGAAATCCGAACGGAGGAGGCCCGCCTCGTGCCGATCCGTCGGCCGAGTGCAATCGCGCTCAGCCGTCAGCGCGCGATTCACTGACAACTCAACGGATTCAATTCAGCGGATTCAACCCCGGCCGTACGACGCGATCCGCGGCGCCGGCTACGGCGTCGCGTGTGCAAACTCGAACGAGTCGTAAAAGAGGCGGTCGGCTGCCAGCCCGCGCGCCGTAAACGTCGTTCGAATCGCCTCGATCATCGGCGGCGGACCGCTCGCGTAAACTTCAACGTCGCGCATGTCCGCGTGATCGGCGATGACGGCATCGTGGACCCAGCCTTTGCGGCCGTCCCAGGCATCCTCGGAACCCGCCTCGGATAACACCGGCGTGTAGCGGAACCACGAATGCGCCTGCTGCCAGCCGAGCGCAAGCTCGTGCATGTACAGGTCCCGGCGCGCGCGCGCACCCCAGTAGAAATGCATAGGACGGCTGATGCCGCGCGCGATCGCGTCTTCAACCATCGACTTGATCGGCGCAAAACCGGTGCCGCCCGCAACGAGCAGCGCCGGACGGCTGGAGGAACCGGGTGCCGCCGGTTCCGTCGCTGCATCGCCGGCGCGGAGGAAAAACGTCCCGAGCGGACCGCGAAAGCGAAGCAAATCTTTTTCCTTGAGATCGGTGAAAACGTAGTTCGTGAACTTGCCGTCCGGCACGCGCCGGATATGTATCTCGAGCACGTCGCTGCGCTGCGGCGGATTCGCGAGCGAGAAGCTGCGGCGGCTGCCGTCGCGCAGCAGAATGTCGATGTACTGCCCCGCGAGGAAGCGGAAGCGTTCGGTTTGCGGGAGCTTCAGGTGCACCATCATCACGTCGTGCGCCAAACGCTCCAACTTCACGACGCGACAGGGCAGCGTCTTGATCTCGATGTCCGCCGGCGCGACTACTTCGCGGGCGTTGATGACGAGATCGGTTCTCGGCTTCGCTTGGCAGAAGAGCGCCTGACCCGCCGCGCGCTCCGCGGCGCTCAGCGCTTTCTCCTCATAGACACCGTAGTCAACTTCGCCGGCGGCGATCTTCCCCTTGCATGTTCCGCAGGTTCCGCTCCGACAACTGTACGGCAGGACCAACCCCTGCCGCAGCGCTCCTGCAAGTACTGTTTCCCCTTCCTCGACCGTAAACTCCCGGCCACTGGGCTCGATGCGGACGTGATAGACCTTTGCGTTCATGGAGTGCGTAACGTGGTGAATGGATCGGATTATTACCCAATTTCATCAGTGGAAAAACTTTCGAGCTTACGGACCGTGGGGTCATTGTGAAATGAACGTGAAAGATCAGCGTCTCATTGCGAGAGCGGATACTCATCCGCTGAATCCGCCGCAAGTCGGTAACGTGCCGGTCTCTCAAAAATCGCCCGCAACACTCGCGGGAATTCCCGGACGCGATGCGAAAGGGTTTTGTCTTCTTTGGTGTGCCGTCTATCGACTTCTTAGTGTTCGCCCGTTGCGTGCGCGCCTGCGATGCGAGACGGCGCGAGGCTTTCGAGCGCCGCACGCGAGTGCGCGCACGCGACGCGGCGTCGATGAAGCGAACCGACATGTTCGGGAGGAGCGGGAAGCGTCCTGTTAGGATTGACATTGACGCCCGCGCCGCCTTAAATGCGCGCGTGGCGTAAACCCTCGTTTTTCTGCATAAATCAGCCGATGACGGAAACAATCCTGGCCGAAGTCCAGAACCTTTCACGCTACTACGGCAACCTCAAAGCCGTGAACGAGGTCAGTTTCACACTGCGTCAGGGCGAGATTCTCGGTTTTCTCGGGCCGAACGGCGCGGGCAAGACGACCACCATGCAGGTTCTTTCCGGGAATCTGGCACCGAGCGGCGGAACGGTCCGCATTGCGGGGCACGATCTGCTCGACGAACCGAAAGCGGCCAAAGCGGCGCTCGGTTATCTGCCCGAACAACCGCCGGTATACCGCGACCTCACCGTTGACGAGTATCTCGACTACTGCGCAGCGCTTCATCGCATCCCGCGCGCACGGCGCATCGACGCCCGCGAAACGGCGAAGGCGAAGTGCGGCCTGGCCGACGTCGGGCGTCGCCTGATCGGCAATCTGTCGAAGGGATATCAGCAGCGCGTCGGTATCGCGCAGGCGATCATTCATCTGCCGCCGCTCGTGATTCTCGACGAACCGACGATCGGTCTCGATCCGATCCAGATCCGCGAGATCCGCACGCTCATTCGCGAGCTCGGCAAAGATCACGGCGTCATCCTCTCGACGCACATTCTTCCCGAAGTGCAGGCGACCTGCGATCGGGTGCAGATCATCAGCAAGGGCAATCTCGTGCTGACCGACAGCATCGACGGACTGTCGCGCCACTTGAAATCGGCGGCGCTGATCGCGGCGTTCCGGAATCCGCCGGCCGCCTCGGAAATCGAACGCCTGCCCGGTGTGCGCAGTGTCGAAATGCAAGACGGCGGACGCGTACGCGTGTTGCACGATCCGGAACAAGATCCGAGCGAGCACCTCGTTCGCATCGCGACCGAACGCAATTGGGGCCTCAAGGAAATCGCGCCCGAGCGCGCGTCGCTCGAGCAGATTTTCGTCGAGCTGACGACGACCGAACCGGCGGCCGCGGAAACACCGGCATCGGAGGCAGCGGCATGATCTTCACCATCGCCTGGCGCGAATTCAAGAATCTGTTCCTCTCCCCGCTCGCCTGGGCCGTGCTCGCGGCGCTCCAGGCGGTGCTCGCGTTTCTTTTTCTCGGACGTCTGGAGCTGCTGCAGCGTTACCAGGGCCAGCTGCTCGCGATGGACAACGCCCCCGGCATCACAGAGCTGGTCGTGCCCGATCTTTTCAACAGCGCCGCGGTCATCCTGCTGCTGGTGGTCCCGCTGATCACGATGCGTCTCATCGCCGAAGAACGCCGCAATCGGACTCTCGCCCTGCTCTTGAGCAGTCCGGTGTCGATGACCGACATCGTGCTCGGCAAGTACTTCGGCGTGCTGCTGTTCCTGCTGGTCGTGGCGCTGCTCGTGACGCTCATGCCGCTGTCGCTGCTTATGGGCGGCACGCTCGATTTCGGCCTGCTCGGCTCGGCCGTCCTCGGGCTGGTATTGGCGCTCGCCGGGTTCGCCGCAGTCGGTCTCTTCATGTCGACACTCACGCAGTATCCGACGGTCGCGGCGATCGGCGGCTTCGGGGCGCTGCTGCTCTTCTGGGTCCTCGACGTGACCGGTCAGGGCGATTCGCGCGCAAGCACGCTCGCCTACCTGTCGATCTTCAACCACTATCAACCGTTCCTGCGCGGCGTCTTCGACAGCGGCGACGCCGTTTACCATCTGCTGTTCGTGGTCACGTTTCTCGGCCTGAGCATTCGCCGGCTCGATGCCGACCGGTTGGGGGGCTGACATGTACCACCATCCGCGCGCGAAATGGCAATTGCGACTCGTGAACGCGAGCTTCGTGGCGTTGTTCCTCGTCGCGATCGGGCTGCTGCAATGGGCGAGCCGCGAGTTTCACTGGCAGCTCGATCTCACACAAAACCGCAGCTTCTCGCTCTCGCCGGCGAGCGTCGCCGCCATCGAGCGGCTGAAAGGGCCGGTGACCGTGAACGCTTACGTCAGCGAGCGCGGCCCGCGCACCGAAATTCGCGAGCTGATCGGGCGCTATCAGCAATACAAACCCGACCTGACGCTCGAAACGGTGGACCCGGATAAGTCGCCCGAGCGCGTGCGCTCGGCCGGCGTACAGTTCGACGGCGAGCTCGTGCTCGCTTACGGCGAGGCGCACGAGACGGTGCCGCCGACCGCACTGAACGAAGAGAACCTGACGAACGCCTTCACGCGTCTCGGCCATCGCGGCGAACGGTGGCTCGTGTTCCTGTCCGGCCACGGCGAGCGCAGCCCCGACCGGCAGGCGAACTTCGACCTCTCGACCTGGGCCGCGCAGCTGCGCAAGCGCGGCTTCAAGACCCGAACGCTCGCGCTCGGCGAGAACCCGCAAATTCCCGAGAACACGAGCGTGCTCGTGATCGCGGGCCCGCGCACGCGGCTGCTCGCCGGCGAAGTGAAAACGATCGAGGCGTACGTGAAGAAGGGCGGTAACGTGCTCTGGCTCGCCGACCCCGGTCCGCTGCAAGGGCTCGAGCCGGTGGCCGAGATGATCGGCCTCGAGCTTCAGCCGGGTGTCATCGTCGATCCGGCGTCGCAACTGCTCGCGGGCGATCCAACGGCGCTCGTCGAGACGCGCTATGGCTCGCACCCGGTGGTGCGGAACTTCTCCGAAACGACGGTGTTCCCGCAGACGGCGGGCTTGAGCGTGCGTCCGCCCGAAGGCTGGAAGAGCCAGGTGCTGCTCGACACCCGCGCGAACGCGTGGTCGGAAACCGGCAAGCTCGACAACCGCGTGGGCTTCGACAAGGGAAAAGACATCCCGGGTCCGCTCACCTTCGGCGTTGCGCTGACGCACACGATCGAGAATCGTGAGCAGCGCGTGATCGTCATCGGCGACGGGGATTTTCTCTCGAACAGCATCATCGCGAATGGCGGCAATCTCGAGCTTGGCATGAGCGTCGCGAACTGGCTGTCGCAGGATGATGCTTACGTCAACATCCCGGTCCGCACCGCGCGCGACCGCGGCATGAGCCTCTCGACCAACGTCCAGATTGCCATCGGCACGACGTTCCTGCTCGCGCTCCCGGTCGCGCTCGTCGGTGCCGGTGTCGGCATCTGGTGGCGCCGGCGCCGACGCTGATGACGGAAACACCCGACCCGAAATCGTCGCCGAGCGGACCGCCTCTCCCGGTTCGTACGATCGCGCATCGCTGGTGGCTGAATCTCGCGCTGCTGCTCCTCATCGTCGCGCTCGGCGCGCTCGCCTGGTATCGCGAGAACCGCCCGCCTGAAGACAACAAGCCGCGACTGACGCAGCTCAAAGCGGACGCGATCCGGCGCATTTCAATCGAACGCGCCGATCAGCCGGCCATGATCATCGAGCGCACGGACGACGGCTGGCGTCTCGCGGCGCCGATCGCGGCGCGCGCGGACAGTTTCGTCGTCGATGGACTGCTGCGCATCGTGAGCGCGCCGGTGGACGCACGCATCACACCCGAGGACAACGATCTCGCGCGTTACGGTCTCGCACCGCCCGCGCTTCGGCTCCGCCTCGACGGCGCGGAAATCCGCTTCGGCGAAATGCATCCGCTGAAAGACGCGCGCTACGTGCAATACGGAAATGCCGTTTACCTCGTGTCGAGCGGCTACTACGCGCCGGCGGCGGCGAAGGTCACGAACTTCATCGACGCGCGACTGATCGAGCCCGGCCGCAAGCCGGTCGCGTTCAAGCTGCCGGGGTTCACGCTCACGCAAAAGGACGGGACGTGGCAGCGCCAACCGGAGATCAAGACGCTGTCGTCGGACCGCATCAACGCCTTCGTCGACGATTGGCGTCACGCACGCGCGTTGCAGGTGCAAAAGTACAGCGGCGCCAAGGCGCGCGAGCAGGTGACCATCGAGTTCGAGGACGCGAGCAAAAAGCGCAGTACGCTCACGATCGCGGTGCTGCAACGCACGCCCGAGCTGGTGCTCGCACGCGCCGATGAAGGCCTCGAGTACCACTTCCCGGCCGACACGGCGTCGCGCCTGTTCGAGCTGCGGCCCGACGAGACAAAATAGCGTCGGTTCATGCCAGAGCTTCCCGAAGTCGAGACAACCCGCCGCGGCATCGAGCCGCATCTGGTGAATCAAAAAGTCGCACGCGTGGTCGTGCGCGACGGACGCCTGCGCTGGCGCGTCCCGGCTTCGCTGGTGCAGGAACTTCCCGGCCAGCGCATTCGGTCGGTCACCCGTCGCGCGAAGTATCTTCTGCTCGCCGGCGACACCGGCACCGTGATCATGCATCTCGGCATGTCCGGCCGGCTGCGCATCGCCCAGGCTGACGAACCACCCGCCAAATTCGACCACGTCGACATCGTGCTCACCAACGGCCAATGCCTGCGGCTGCACGATCCGCGGCGGTTCGGGTCGGTCCTCTGGACGACCAAGCTCCCGGAGAGCCATAAGCTCCTCGCCAACCTCGGCCCCGAGCCTTTCGGAAGCGAGTTCAATGCCGACCACCTGTTCCGCATGACCCGCGGCCGGACCCGGGCGATTCGCGACGTTCTGCTCGATTCAGCCGTGGTCGCCGGCGTTGGCAACATCTATGCGAACGAGGCCCTGTTCCGGGCTGGTATTCGCCCCACGCGGCCCGCCGGCCGGCTTTCCCGCGAGGACGCCGGCCGTCTGGTCCGTGCCATCCGGGTCACGCTAAAACACGCCCTTCGGGCCGGTGGAACGACTCTACGGGACTACCGGGCCAGCGACGGGAGTCCGGGCTATTTCCAGGTCTCGCTCAAGGTCTATGGGCGAGACGGCCAGGCGTGCCGCACCTGCCGGACACCGGTCCGGTTGTCCCGGCTCGGTCAGCGCTCCGCCTTCTACTGCCCGAGCTGTCAGACCTGACCGCCGCTCATCGGTCTTCCCGAAGAGCGGTCTTTTACTGGGGAAATACGGTGAACTAGACTTTCGGCGTGGGTCGCAAGCTACGCGACCGTCCGCCTGAACGTGCAACGCACGCCCGCGGGTTCTTAACAACAATCACTAAATGGGGAGCCGGCTTTGAGCCTGGAGCAGCAGTTCGAACAATACGGCGGATGGCGTCAGGCCTTGGCCGGCGGCATCACCGAGCTCAAGCAATGGCTCAAAGAGCAGGAACTCTCCGACACCCAGGTTGACCAGCGGCTCGAGCAGGTGCTCGGCACGCTGCGCGACGACAAGCTGTATATCGCTTTCGTCGCCGAGTTCTCCCGCGGCAAATCCGAGCTGATCAACGCCGTCTTCTTCGCCGACTTCGGCTCGCGCATCCTGCCGTCGAGCGCCGGTCGCACGACGATGTGTCCGACCGAGCTGCTGCACGACGCGTCGCGGCCACCGGAGCTTCGGCTCCTGCCGATCGAGACGCGCAAGAGCGGCACGACCATCGCCGAGTTTCGGACGTTCCCGGACGAATGGACCGTCGTCCCCCTCGACGTGAAGTCCGCCGATAGCATGGCGAAGACGCTGCAACACATCACCGAGGTGAAGCCGGTCGAGCGCGACGCCGCGCAGGCGCTCGGCCTACACATCGCCGAGGACGAAACCCAACCGGGCGTGCGCGTCACCGATAACGGCTTGGTCGAAATTCCGCGCTGGCGCCACGCGATCATCAACCTGCCGCATCCGCTCCTCGACGGCGGCCTCGTCATTCTCGACACGCCGGGCCTGAACGCGCTCGGCTCCGAGCCCGAGCTGACGCTCAACCTGTTGCCGAGCGCGCACGCGGTGCTCTTCATCCTCGCGGCCGACGCCGGCGTCACGAAAACAGACATCCAGGTTTGGCACGACCATATCACCGGAGCCAAAGAAAACGGCGGCAAGGGGCGGCTCGTCGTCCTGAACAAGATCGACGGATTGTGGGACGAGCTGCGCGACTGGAACGAGGTCAACCGTGAGATCGACCGGCAGATCCGCGAGACCGCGCGGACGCTCGACATTCCCGAGCACAATGTCTATCCGGTCTCGGCGCAAAAAGCGCTGCTCGGCAAGATCAAGAAAGATTCGAAGATCATCGAACGCAGCCGCATCCGTAATCTCGAAGGCGCGCTCGCGACCGAAATCCTTCCGGCGAAACGCGAGATCGTGCGCGACGCGATCGGCGGCGACGTTCAGTTCGTGATCGAAGCGATGCGTCAGCTGTTGAAGCAGCGGCTGCAGGGCGTGCATGAGCACATGGACGAGCTGCGCGGCCTGAACGGCAAGAACTTCGACGTCATCGACCACATGATGCAGAAGGTCAAGGGAGACAAGGAAGTCTTCGAGAAGAGCCTGCAGCGATTTCAGGCGACGCGCAGCATCTTCTCGCAGCAGACGAACGTGCTGTACACGCATCTCAACCTGAAGAACATCGACGCCCTGATTGCGCAGACGAAGCGCGATATGGAAATCAGCATGACCACCGCCGGCCTCAAGGCGTGCATGGACAACTTCTTCGTGCACGCCCACAAGACCATGGAGCAGGCGGCGGCGCAGGCGAACGAAATCAAGGACATGATGGAAGGCGTGTACCGCAAATTCCAGGAAGAGTACGGTCTCGCCAACGTGAAACCGGCCGGGCTCTCAGTGACGCGCTACCTGCGCGAGATCAAACGTCTCGAATCGAAGCACGAGCAATTCGTGAAGGGCCTGTCGCTCGTCTTTACGGAACAGCAGGCGTTGACGCGCAAGTTCTTCGAATCGTCCGTGGCCAAAGTCCGCGCCATCTACCGGATGGCGAATCGCGACGCCGACGCGTGGCTGAAGACGATCATGTCGCCGATGGAGTCGCAGGTACGCGAGCACCAAATTCTGCTCCGCCGGCGGCTCGAATCGATCAAACGCATCCACAAAGCGACCGATACGCTCGAAGCACGGATCAGCGAGCTCGACCACATCCGCGAGGGCGTGCACGAGCAGGAACGCGCGCTCGAAAAACGGGTGGAAGGGATTCTGAAGCTGCTCGATTTCGATCCGATCAGCGCACCGCTCAGCCGCACCGGCTAGTTCCCCAATTTCCTAACGCAACCGGGTTCGGCTTACGCCGCACCCGCTGCTTTTGCGGCGCACGTCGAGCATCCGCCTCGAACGACAGGTGCGGTCGTACGAGCAACGCCACCCGGGCAGCACGCTAACGCCGGTCGTCACGCTCTTCCAACCACTCTGCTTACCCTAATACGCATGTTTGCCGTTCGGATAATGTTGCGCTGCCCGACACGCTCCCTTTGTGATCAAGTCACGGCGATTGAACCAGTGCATAGCGTGCGCGCTCGCTGCTGACCACGCCGTCGGCAAGGAGCTTTTCAAGATGTGCCGTCAGCGAGCGTGCCGCCCAGCGATGCAAGCCCGCTGGAACATCGTCGTACACGAGCGGGAGGAGTTCCTCGAGCGACGCAGGCCCGGTTTTTTGGAGCGCCCATTTGACTTTGTTTTCCCGCGCGAGCCGGTGTGCGATGAGACGCCGTATCTCTTTATGCGGCGCGCCGACGAGATAACCATGCCCGGGCGCGATGATCGCAATGTCCTCGGCAAGCAGGCGCTCGAGTGAAGTGAGGTACGCGCGCATATCGCCGTCCGGCGGATTGATGACGACGGTCGAGCCTTGCATGACGTGATCGCCCGTGAAAAGCATGCGGGTCTCTTCGAGCAGGTAGCAAAGATGGTTCGATGCATGCCCGGGCGTATGGATGGCGCGTAGCGTCAACGTACTGTCCGCGCCGCCCAGGGGGATGCGCTGGCCGTTTTCGAGCACGACGTCGGGCTTGAACGATGCATCCTGTCCTTCCGGCGCGGGCTGACCCAGCACCTGCGCACCCGTTGCGGCTTTGAGGATCGCCGCGGCCGGCGAATGATCGGGGTGGGTGTGCGTGCAGATGATCCATCGCAGCCGGCCGCCCGTATGCGTGAGCAACTCCTTTGTGATGTCGAGAATCTTCTCCGTGTGCGATGCGATCGCCGGCCCCGGATCGATCACCGCCAGATCGTGCTCTCCGACGATGTAGGTGTTCGTGCCCGGACCGGTCATCATGCCGGCGTTCGGTGCGGTCAGGCGCGTCACGAAGCGATCGAGGCGCTTTGGTTGTCCCGGCACGATGTCGTAGGTCGTCGTGCCGGTTTCTTCCGGATCGCACCAATGTATCTCGAAATACTGAGGGTCGGCGCGGCGAAAAATCTTCTCGCCCTCTTTTCCCTGCGCGCGACAGGCGCGGTTCGATTCGATCTCAGGCAGGCTGGCCGCGTGAGCGAACGCGTCCTTCGGGTCGGCGAAGCGCGCCAGCTCGCTGAGTGTGTACTTTGTCGCGAACACGACCTCGATTTCCCCGCGCGCGCCGCGCTCGAGCGCTTCGGCGGGGCGCAGCCAGACGTCGTGCACGGTTTCGGCGGCATCGTTCGAGCCCGCTTGACCCTCCGGCGCGAGCGCGACGAAAAAGCGCGTATCGAAGCGGCGCGCGCGGCCGGGCACGGTGACCCAATGACCGAAGTACGCGAGGGCATCGCCCGGAATAAAAAGGTTCTCGGCTTCCAGAAATTCGGCAAACGGTTGGTGACGGTAGCGCAGCAGCGACGCCGCTTGATCCGCCGTCGCAAGACTTCCATCGGCGTTTTTGATGAGAAGAACGCCGGCTTCTTCGAAGCATTCGCGGATTGCCGCGACGTAGTACGAAAGCGCGCCCGAGGCGAGACCGAGACGCGCATTCGCCTGCTCCGCCGTCAGACCAACCACGCGCCGCAATACCCGCTCGTCGGCATCCTGCGGCTCGAGCGAGCCGCCGGGAAACACGTAGGCGCCCCCGAGGAATGCGGCGTTCCGCGAGCGTTGCAGCATCAGCACCTCGGCACCCCGAGGACCGGGACGCAGCAAGACGAGCGTAGCTGCCGGACGTGGGACCTGAACACTCATGGCACGATTATCGGCCTCCCGTGCTAAGAACCGTTTGCAAAATGAATGTACCGCTAGCCCTCATTTTGTAACAGACGCCAAGCACGTTCTTTCCGAACATCGCCCCATTTTAACAGCGCCGTACGACAGAGCCTGCCGAAGATATGTAAAGAAGATATAAGTATGAGTAGCGACAAATAGCGACGCGGCAGAGAGCTGTGTATGAAATTGCCGGCCAAGTCGCGTTGAATAAGGTCCGCAATCGGCCCAGTCGCGGAGCTCGACCTTGTGCGGCGCAACCAGAAATATACGACTTAATGACTGTCGTACGCACACGCCAATTTTGAATTTCTTTCGAAGTCATCGCGCTTGGCGACCCGGCCGGATCAACAGCGCCATGAGACGAATCTCATTGATCTCGCGCACGCTGTCTCTGGTGTCGCTGATATATCCGCTCGGCCGACACGGGGCTTGGCGTCCACAGGTACGAAACGCACTCGACGCGGCGACCGAAAGCACGCACTGGGCTATCGGCGGACGCAGTCCAGCTGCCGCTTACAGCAGGCTCGAAAGAGTCACGAGATTTCGGAATCGAGGTTGACGACGCGTTAGAGATGGCCGAACGAACCGACGGATGACAACCGGGCTAGTACGTCTTCCAGCGTGAGGCGTAGGAGGACTCCCGCCAACGCGGCGCATCCGAAAGCGAAAACGGCCCGAACTGCATGCGCGCCTGCGTATCGAGGTCGGTCAACGCCACGCGCATCTTCGTGCCACCTTCGATGAACAGGTTTATCGCACTAAAGAATCGGTCCCTTTTCGATGTTTGCGGCGCGGGGAAGAACAAGACGCCGTGGTAGCTATCGTTCGCTGCGAGGGTGGTTTCGCGCAGAGCAAGGCTGCGGAAATAAGCCTCCACCTTGCGCCCGCTCTCGGCTCTGACCCGACTCATGTGAGCCTTGACGATGGACGTTACGCGCTCGATCGGAAGCGGATCGATGATTCGACGACCGTCGAGCAAAAGGACGTCCGAAGGCTTTAGTGTGACGCGGTGCTGGCCATGGTTCGACGCGATGACGTCGACCGGAAGAAGACCGGCCTCGAGAAGATCGACACCGAAATATTGCTTCACTCGGGCGGGATCAGCGATTTCGTCAACCGTGACCGACACCCCATCCCGCTTTTGCGCCCAGGGATAAACGTCGGCATCACGGTGCGGCATCTGCACCAGCTCCACTGGCTTATTGCTGGCGCAAGCTGTGAGGGCGAGGACCGTCGCGAGCAAGGACACTATCAGGACGCTTCGCATTGGAGTTCTCCCAGCTTCGTTAGAGACGAGCTCCCCTCGTCTGAGCGACAATGCTTGTCATACGCGCAGTTTGTTCACAATCTGAAATACCCGTCACGCAAGCGCCAACAAGCCGAGTCGTTGTATCACCCGCGGCTTGCCCTATCAATCGCGTCGCACCCGGATACCGTAGACAGAAAGCGAATTAATAAGACCATTCGATTGAAGAGGCCATGCGACAAGCGAGTAGATTCACGCTAAAAAGCTTGCGCGAAGCGCTCGAGCTACGGCGCCTTTGGTTTTCGGGTGACGTCGGCCGCGAAAAGTTTTTTAAACCTCGACGCAGCGCCGCTATGCCGAACGTTCGCTCACGTCGAATACGAGCTCAGCAAGAATCAAACGGGCGGCTGGTGTCTGGCGTATGCGTGAATACACCTCGACGTTGTCGCAACGCATAGACCACCTTCGCATCAGGGGAAGATGAGCCTGACAGGAGTCGGAGAACTAACCGAGTAAAAAATTCCGCGCGTCGTTGACGACCGGACTGTCCTAATCCTAGATTGAGGCGGCGTGAAGCGATGATGCTCCGCGCTCGTGCGAAAGGAACGCCCGTGCTTTGGCAAGGAGTTCTGCGCAGTAGAGCTTCGCGTCCGCCGAGACGGGGCTCGTGCAGACGAGCCGCTCACTTACCGCGCAATGCGCTTCGCTTAATGCGCGCCTACGACGGCTCTCGATCAGCTCGAACCCTTACAGCGACCTCGGATTGCGTCGTAGCGCCGCTCACGCCTTGCGCTCGGCATTCTCTGGGCGAACGTACGGCTGAACCAGATCCTGCTCGGCCGGGTGGTTTCTCGCCACTACGGCGCGTGCCGGCTCGGTGGCACTTAGATTGATTGCTTCGTGAGGGACGCCGGGCGGGACGAACAAGAACTCTCCGGGCTTGCTTATCACCTCGTTCTCGAGACGCGGACCCCAGCGCGTGCAAACGGTCCCTTCGAGCACGTAGATCCCGGTCTCGTAGCCGACGTGAATGTGCGGTTCGGCGCGCGCGCCGGGTGGAATAACAACCAGATGCATCGACAGCCCCGATGCGCCGACCGTCTGCCCCGATATGCCGATGAAGTACGGCAGGCGTTGCAGCGTTGCCACCTCTTGGTCCGGTCGGACCGCTTGGACCGTTGGCTGCTGAATATTCATGACGATTCCCCAGCTTGTGAGGCATTCATTCAGGTAAAAGGCTGATACGCTTTGTTCGCGGTCAATGTCATGCGTCTGAAGTAGACGACGGCTTCCGCCAGACGCCGGTCTTCATCACCGACCGCAACATCGATGATGCAGTTGGGAAGCCGGGACGTCGTAACCAAGGCGTCGCATTGCTCCGCGTAATCCTGCCAAAAACGGTACATACCATCGACTCCTTCGAGTCCGCGACGCCGACCGTATTGCGTGGCGGAAAGATAGTCAGCCACCTTCTGGGACCACGACGCACCGCGATGCACGGCGAGAGCACGCGAGAAACGGAAACCATCAGCCGGACGTAGATAAATGAGCGCCGGCGACAACGGCGCGGTGACATTTTCGAATTGCCGGTAGTACTGCTCGATGTCCGACCGCTCGGACTCCAGCATGAACCTGACCGTGCTTTGAAAAGCGCTGCCTTCGAGAATGTGCAGCACCGGCGAAGAAAGCGACTGCGTGACGAACGCGCGCCAGGCATCCAAACATTCATCGGGAAAAGAAGGCTCGTGGCGTCGTTGACGGAGAGAGCGCGGATGAACCGGATGCTCGGCATGTTCCTCCAGATACCATTTGGCCTCTATGCCGGCTACTTGGGCGACGCGCCAAAGATGTTGCGCGGTTTCGGTTTTACCCGACCCGGGTATTCCCTCGATAAGGAGTAAACGCACGACGTTCGCCGACTCGCTCTCGCAATGCCGATCGCAACCGTGCCTCAGCTTCCCGCGCTTCGCAGCGCTTGATCGATGTCCCAGAGGATATCGTCCAGCGTTTCCAGGCCGACGGAGATGCGAACCATGTCGGGCGTGACACCGGCCGAGATTTGCTGTTCTTCCGAAAGCTGCCGATGCGTCGTAGAGGCCGGGTGGATCACCAGGGTTTTCGCGTCGCCGACGTTCGCCAGATGGCTCAAGAAACGTACGTTCTCAATGAACTTCGCGCCGGCTTGCGCACCGCCTTTGACGCCGAAGGTGAAGATCGACCCGGCGCCCTTCGGCAAATACTTACGCGCTAGACGGTAATAAGGATTGTCCGGCAGTCCGGGATACTTCACCCAACTCACCGCCGGATGCTGTTGCAGAAATTCGGCGACGCCTTTGGCGTTCTGGACGTGGCGCTCCATGCGCACGTGCAACGTTTCCAGGCCCTGCAGGAACAAAAACGCGTTGAACGGGCTCATGCTCGGCCCAAGCGTGCGCAGCGTCTCGCAACGCGCCTTCATCGTGAAGCCGAAGTCGCCGAACGTCTCGTAGAAACGCACGCCGTGATAACCCTTCGACGGCTCGATCATGCCGGGGAACTTGCCGTTGGCCCAATTGAACCGGCCCGACTCCACGACGATCCCGCCCATCGAGGTGCCGTGCCCGCCGATGAACTTGGTCGCGGAATGCACGACGATGTCCGCGCCGAAGTCCATCGGCCGGCAGAGAAACGGCGTGGCGAAGGTGTTGTCGATCACGAGCGGCACGCCCGCTTCCTTGGCCACGGCCGCGACCGCTTCGATGTCGAGTACGTTGCTGAGCGGATTGCCGATCGTCTCGGCGTAGATCGCTTTGGTCTTGTCCGTGATCGCGCGCCGGAAATTTTCCGGGTCTTCGGGATCGACGAAGCGCGGCGTGATGCCGAACTTCCGAAACGTCACGTCGAACTGCGAATACGTGCCGCCGTAGAGCGTGCTCGCCGAGACGAATTCATCGCCCTGCTCCATCAAGGTCAACAGCGCCACCATCTGCGCCGCCATGCCCGAGCTCAGCGCCAGCGCCGCCCGCCCGTTCTCCAGCGCCGCCATGCGCTCTTCGAGCACAGCGGTGGTCGGGTTCATCAGGCGCGTGTAGATGTTGCCGAACGTCTGCAGGTTGAACAGGCTCGCGGCGTGGTCGGTGTCGTCGAACACGTACGACGTCGTCTGGTAGATCGGCACCGCGCGCGAACCGGTCGCGGGATCGGGAATTTGTCCAGCGTGAAGGCAAAGCGTTTCGATACCGAATTGGCGATCAGTCACGTAGTTTCTCCCGCCCGCGTTGCCCCCACCCCAACCCTCCCCCGCATGCGGGGGAGGGAGAGGGAGGGGGAAGCAAGCCTGACAACAGCACTAGCAATTCAAGAAACGCAGATTAAACGATCCTCCGCGGTAAGCGGAGGAGGTGACCGTGATGTTCGAACGCCCCAAGAATAAATCTCCCTCTCGCCCACGAACGTGGGGGAGAGGGCTAGGGTGAGGGGGTGTGACGCGCGGGTGCACGATTCTTAGCTTCCTGTAGCGTGCGCCGTGCGCACGGTTCTCGTAGCGCGCGCTACATGTTCTAACGCAGATTAAACAATCCTCCGCAGTACCCAGACGCGTCTCGTAATGTTGAAGGAGGCCGACGCAAAAATAAATTTCCGTCTCACCGGCGATGCCGTGCTAGGCATGCACTAAGCACGTGGCCCGGATGAAGGCGCCCAGCGTCCAAATCCGCAGCATTCCTAACAACCCAGATTCCGCTCGGCTCCATCCGGGCTACTTCCCTCTCCCCCGCCCGCGCGGGGGGAGGGCTAGGGTGAGGGGATGTGACGCGCGGGTGCACGATTCTTAGCTTCCTGTAGCGTGCGCCGTGCGCACGGTTCTCACTCGATCGCGCGCACGGCGCGCGCTACATGTCGAAAATTCACTCGTCAAATCGAGCCGGATATAGCCGGAAAAGCATGTACACCACCGAAATCTCGGGAATTCGGAACAACCCGGATTCCGCTTCGCTCCATCCGGGCTACCGTATCTATCAATTTTCCCTCTCCCCCGCCCGCGCGGGGGAGAGGGCTAGGGTGAGGGGGCGTAACGTTGTCTAACGATTCACGAACGCCGGCCGATGCGATGAAATCACGCGCGTGTTCACACCGACCAGATTGAGCCCGCCGAACAGCCGCGCGTACTCGATCTTCATACAGCGGTTCATGACGACGTCCAGCCCCGCCGCGCGCGCCTTAGCTGCCGCCGCTTCGTTGACAATTCCGAGCTGCATCCAAACCACCTTGGCGCCGATCGCGATCGCGTCCTCCACGAACGGCATCACCGCCTCGGATCGCTGGAACAAATCGACGACGTCAACGCGGCCGGGAATCGCCTTCAAATTCGGATAACACACTTCCCCGAGTATTTCTTTTTCATTGGGATTAACCGGCACGATCGTGAAGCCGTGATCCTTGAGATATTTCCCGGCGAAGTAACTGGGGCGCATGGGATTGGCCGAGAGACCGACGATCGCGACACGTTTGTGCCGCGTCAGCAACCTTCGCAGCCAGCCGTCTTCGTATTTAGGTTCGGTCATGCGGACTCTTGGTCGATACCGCGTAGGATGGTTAAGTTATCGAACCTGGATCGACGCGCTTCTCATGTAGCCCGGATGAAGGCGCAACGCGCCGCAATCCGGGGCATTCGTACTCAAACCTCGACCGACGACAGCTTCGTGTACCCGGATGAAGGTCGCAGCGCCGCCAGGTGCGGTGTTCATACATCCCGGATTCCGCGTCGCTCCATCCGGGCTACGTATTCTAGCGCGGACATGCCCCCTCCCATCCCCTCCCCCGCAAGCGGAGGAGGGTTAGGGTGGGGGTAATTCGCGAGCTCGCGCAGTTCGCGGAACTCACCTGGCGTTGCATCAACGCCCTTTCCAGCGCGGTTCGCGCTTTTCGATGAACGCATCGATACCTTCGCGCGCGTCCTCGCTTTGCATGTTGCACGCCATGCGTTCGGCCCCGAAGCGATACGCCGACTCGAGGTCCATTTCGATCTGCTGATAAAACATTTTCTTGCCGAGGCGCAACGCAACCTGCGATTTGGCCGCGATTTTTTCCGCGAGCGCGCGCGTGGCGGCGGCAAGCTCGGCGTCCGGCACCACGTCGTTGACCAAGCCGTACTGCACGGCTGTCTCGGCGTCGATGAAATCCCCCGTAAGCAGCATCTGCATGGCCCGCTTGCGGCTCACGTTGCGGCTGAGCGGCACCGCCGGCGTCGAGCAAAAGAGACCGAGATTGATGCCGGAGACGGCGAAGCGCGCCGACTGCGCTGCCACGGCGAGGTCGCACTGTGCGACGAGCTGGCAGCCGGCGGCGGTGGCAATGCCCTGCACTTGCGCGATCACCGGCTGCGGCAGGCGATTGATCGTGAGCATCACTTTGCCGCATTGATCGAAAAGCTCTTCATGAAACGCGCGATCTTCGCGCGAGCGCATTTCCTTCAGATCGTGGCCGGCGCAAAACGCTTTGCCGTTGGCGGCGATGATGACGACGCGTACCGATGCATCGGCCGCGATGCGGTCCAACGCCTGCTGCAGCTCCGCCAACAACTCCGCCGAGAGCGCGTTGTACTGCGCCGGGCGGTTCAAGGTGAGTGTGGCGATGCCGCGGTCGACCTGTACCTGCAGCACCGACGGGGAAGTCGCAGTGGTAGCGATGGCGGACATGGACGTTCTCCCTCGCGATATGAGTGCAGTTGTGGGACAACGCATTTTCCCACAGCCCGCGGCGCGCTGGCCATCCATTGAACCGCGTGACCGTTTACGGCACATTTGCGCAGGACCTCTTTTAACATGATCCACCGTCATGAGGAGGGAGCGACCCATGGCCAACGCCTACGATACCGACCTCGACAAAAACCCGGCCAATTACGCGCCGCTAACGCCGATCTCGCTGCTGCACAAAGCCGCCGCCGTTTACCCCGATCACCTCGCGACCATCCACGGCGAGCGCCGCCTCACCTGGCGCGAAGTCTACGGCCGCTGCCGCCGGCTCGCCTCGGCGCTGCAGCGCCGCGGGATCGGCCGGGGCGACACCATCGCCGCCGTGCTCCCCAACATCCCGGCGATGTTCGAGCTGCACTACGGCCCGGCCATGATCGGCGCGGTGCTGAACGCCATCAACACGCGCCTCGATGCGTCGGCGATCGCCTTCATGCTCGATCACGGCGAGGCGAAAGTGCTGTTCACCGATCGGGAATTTTCCGGCGCCGTCGAGCAGGCGCTGGCGATGGTCAAGCGCAAGCCGACGGTGATCGACGTCGACGACGCGCTCTACACCGGCGACGGCAAATTTCTCGGCGAAAAAGAATACGAGGCGTTTCTGCGCGAGGGCGACGAAAACTTCGCATGGTCGCTCCCGCCGGACGAATGGGACGCCATCGCGCTCAACTACACCTCGGGCACGACCGGCAATCCCAAAGGCGTCGTTTACCATCACCGCGGCGCGTATACGAACGCGCTCAACAACATCATCGATTGGGGCATGCCGCGGCATCCGGTGTATCTGTGGACGCTGCCGATGTTCCATTGCAACGGCTGGTGTTTTCCCTGGACCATGCCCGCCGCGGTCGGCACGAATGTGTGCCTGCGCAAAGTCGATCCGAAATTGATTTTCGATCTGATGCGCGAGCACAAGGTCACGCACTACTGCGGCGCGCCGATCGTGCACGCGTCACTCATCAATGCACCGGCCGAGTGGAAACAGGGCGTCACCGGCGTCTCGTGCATGGTCGCGGGCGCGGCGCCGCCGGTCGCGATCATCGAAGGCATGGCGCGCATGGGCTTCAACCTCACGCACGTATATGGCTTGACCGAGGTATACGGACCGGCGTGTGTCTGCGCCAAACATCCCGAATGGAGTGCGAAGTCGATCGAAGACCAGGCCGAGCTGAACAGTCGTCAGGGCGTCGCCGCGCTGTTGCAGGAAGACATGACGGTGCTCGACCCGACGACGATGCAGCCCGTGCCGCGCGACGGCGAGACGATCGGCGAGATCATGTTTCGCGGCAACATCACGATGAAGGGCTACCTGAAGAATCCCAAAGCGACCAAAGAAGCATTCGCCGCCGGCTGGTTCCACTCCGGCGACCTCGCCGTGATCTACCCCGACGGCTACGTGAAGATCAAAGACCGCTCGAAGGACATCATCATCTCCGGCGGTGAAAATATTTCATCGATCGAGGTCGAAGACGCGCTCTACCGCCACCCGGCCGTACTGACCGCCGCCGTCGTCGCGCGCCCGGACGAAAAATGGGGCGAAACTCCGTGCGCGTTCGTCGAGCTGAAGGAAGGCGCGACCGCGACGGAAGAAGAGATCATCGCGTTCTGCCGCGAGCGTATCGCGCGCTACAAGGTGCCAAAGAAAGTGGTATTTGGCCCGCTGCCGAAAACATCGACGGGGAAGATTCAGAAATTCTTGTTACGCGACCGCGCAAAAAGCGTCTGATGCGCGAGGCGCATTCCCTCGCGCATCTCACAGTTATGCAGCGAGGGTCGGAATCGAGGTCCGCTTAGGGTTAATCCACGGCGCGCGCACGATGCGCTGCGCTCCCCAATTGTTCCACTCGTCCGTCCGCCGCTATCCTCGGGACCTTCGCAATGCGAGCGAGGGAGCCATGCCAAAACGCCGAATCGAAGAGGCGACCCCTTTCCAGGGGATTGCACCGGGGCTCGATGACTTTTTGCCCGACCCGGACCGCTTGTCGGATCTCCTCGCAAGCGTAAACAAGCCAAACATCGTGTTGCAGGTCGCCCCCGCCTTTCCCGACTTCACGTTGCTCGGGTTGGATGATCCGTCCGAAAAAATTAACGACGCGCTAACGCTGCTGACGGACGCGATTGGGCCGGGCGCGACAATCGTGCAAGTCGCGGCCGGCGACGCCATTGATGCGGAGGCGCTGACTCAACTTCCGCTCCCGGCGCGCATCCAGCCACTGCGCGACGCCAAGCGCCGGCAATCGATCGGCATCTATGCGACGCCGCCGGCGAACGCACAAGTGCAGGCGTCGCGCGAGCAAGCCGTCGCTGAGGTGGATTTGCAGCCGTGGGACCGGCTCGGCGATCGCCTCGGCACGGTGCCCTTCGCGTTGCGTGTGCCGTATCGAGGCGCCGAAGCGGCGGCACGCGCGCTCTACGGGACAACCGGCTTTCGCGTCTCGCTCGATTTCAAGCCGTGCGACTGCGGACCGATCGCGATCGGGAACATTCGCATCGGTCGCGTTTCGGTCGTCGTCACGGGCGGCGGCGGACAAGGCGCGCCGAACCCTGACGTGCCCACCGATCAGGCGATCGCAACATCATCCGTCGCGACCATTCTTTCGTGCTCGATCGCGGGAGCCGATGTCGCCTTCGCCTTCGACGCCAGCGTGCATGAGGCGCTCGAAGTACCGCGCGTTACGGGCGGACCGCACCGGCTGGCGGTCAAGACGACGCCGAATGTGGGCGTAACACGCATTACGAGCCGCGACGTACCGGAACTCGCCAGCCGACTCGCGGAGGGAAACCTCGGGCAGAAGCTGCTCGCTGCTTTGTTGCGACCGGCCGTGTTCGCCGTGCGCGGAGTACAGAACGTCCTCGGAAACGCGCTCGAAAACCTGGCGCCCAAAGACCTGGAAGGTCTTTTCTCGCAACTCGCCGAAGCGCTGGCGACGGACATCATGCTGGAGCGCAAGCCGCCGGCGGACCCGGGTGATCCGCTGCCACCCGCTCAGAAGCTGCAGTTCGATCTAACTCGGAGCCTCTTAAAGATTGGTGCGGAGGCGGTCGACATGGGCGGCTCGATCGTGCCGGCCGACCGGCGTCCGGCCGCGCTCGTCATCGGCCGCGCACGCTCGGTCGGAGACCGGACCGTTGTATCGGCCGGCGCGCAGATTCAGGACTTCCGCAACCCCAAGTTCCAGTGGTCTACGGCCGTACCGGGCGCGCAATTCGTCGGCGGCACTACGCGTTCGACCGTGGAGGTCTCCTACCCTAGCGGCTCCCCGCTGCGCTTGACGTTCAACGTTGTAGACGACGATGACCTATCGATCACACTCGATGGCGAGATGCAACGTACCGCACCGCTGGTCGATATCCTTGTGCTGAGGTAACGAACCGTCAGAGTCGCGGGCGACAGCAGAATTGAGGAGGCTAGCTCGATTACTTTCTAGCTTCGCCTAAAGAAATCGACCCTGGCGCTGTCGCCATCAAAAGAGTTCGGAGAGTGTTTGTAATCGAACAGCGCTAAAAGGTCAGGTCTCAGTTTCTTTCAAGAGCAGATCAAGGAGAGCAGATCAAGGGGTCATCAAGGGGTCGGAGTGATTAAAGATAAATCACTCCGACCCCTTTCACCAATTTCGCAGAGTTGAGAAACTGCCGGATGGAACTACGCGGCTGGTTGCTTAGCCGGGCATCACCCAATACGGGTTCGCCTTGAACCGCCCTTACTATTATTAGCGAAATACTTTTGCGTCCGAAAACACTGAATCACGGTTTTGAAAATAAACCGGCCAAGTATCAGAGCGTCTCGCGGTCGGTCTTGCGCTAGCGCATCGATTCCTCGCAAGACCAACCGTCTTCGCGGTACGCCGCTCATGCCTAAATACTGCGCACGACTGGCAAAATACGCGCGCATGGAAAAACCAGCATTCCTAGCAGCCCGGACTTCCGCGCACTACTTCGGCATCATCGCGGCGACTTACGCGGTCGTCGGTAGCATCATTTCCTTCGCCGGTTGGGTCACAGAGGTCTACCGGCTCACCGACTGGTGGGGAACGGGGATCACGATCAAGGCGAATACTTCGCTCGCCGGTACCGCGGCGGGTCTCGCGATCTTGATCGCGTTGGCGCTGCCCAAGGCGCGCGTGTCGGTTCGGGTGCTCGGGCTCTTTGCCGCACTGCTCGGTGGACTCACGCTGTTTGAGCATGTGACGGCGATAAATCTTGGCATCGATACGCTGTTGTTCGATGAGCCGGCGGGAATGCCCGGCACGGTGGCGCCGGGCCGTATGGGTCCGCCCGCGTCGGCAAGTTTCTTTGCCATTGGGCTCTCGCTCGTCTTAACCGGGGCGTCCGCGCGTGCGCGCGCGTTCGCGGTTGCCGCAGGCGTGACCGTCTTCGGCATCGCGGCGTTGTCGCTCGTCGGTTATTTTTATGGCGCGGAAGCGATGTACGCGGTGCCGCGCTTCACCGGCATTGCCGTGCACACGGCAACGATTCTCGCGGCGCTCGGCATCGGCATCATCGCGGCGCATCCCGAGCAAGAGCCGATGCGAACGCTGCTCGCGGACAGCACGGCCGGCCTCCTCGCCCGCCGTCTTCTGCCGGTCGCTTTTGTCGTGCCGTTCGCCCTCGGCTGGTTGCGGCTGCAAGGACAACAGGTGTCGCTCTACGACGCAGCGTTTGGGTCGGCGCTGCGCACGTTGGTCGAAGTCGTCCTGCTCGCCGCGATTTTGTGGTGGAGCGTGCAAGCGATACGCGCGCGCGAGCTGGAGCAGCGGCGCGCGGAGGCCGAGCGCGAATCGACGGAGCAACGTCTGCGCCTGGTGCTCGACGCCTCTGCCGTCTCCTTCGCCGTGCTCGCGCCGGTACGCGACGACCTCGGCACGATCACCGACTTTCGTTGGACCTATCTCAACCCGGCCGCCGCCCGATCGCTGAAACGCGACGCCGCCGCGCTTCTCGCTAAACGCGTGTCGGACGTGCTTCCCGGCATGTGGGGCGTACCGCAGCTCTTCGAGAACTGCGTCGCCGCGACAAACCAACGCGAAGTCCGCGATTTTGAAATTCACTGGAACGCCGACGGCATCAACGGCTGGTTTCAGGTGGTCGCGTCCCCGCTCGAGGAGAATCTTGCGATTTGGTTCTCCGATGTCACGGTACGCAAAAACCAAGAGCTCGAGTTACGCGACGCGGACCGGCGCAAGGACGAGTTCCTCGCGATTCTCGCGCACGAGCTGCGCAACCCACTCGCGCCGATCCGTCAGGCCGCGGCGATCGCCAAAAGACCGACCGTCACGGAAGCGCAACGCGAATGGTGTAACCAAGTGATCGAACGGCAAGTTCAACACATGGCGTTGCTGCTCGACGATCTGCTCGATGTCTCGCGCATTACACGCGGTACGCTGCAGCTCAAGAAGCAACCGACGGCGCTGACGGCGCTCGTCAGCTCGGCCGTCGAAACCGTGCGGCCGCTCGTGGAAAGCAAGAAGCACAATCTCAAGATCGATCTGCCGCAAGACGACGTGTCGCTCGACATCGACCCGGTGCGCATGTCACAGGTCGTCGCGAACCTCTTAAGCAACTCGGCGAAGTACACGAACGCTGGCGGCATCATCCGACTCGCCGCGAAAATCGATGACGGCGGCCTGATCCTTCAGGTCACCGACACGGGTATCGGTATCGGCGCAGAAGAACGCGGCTCGATCTTCGAGATGTTCGCGCAAACCAGGGCCGCGATCGACCGCTCCGAAGGCGGCCTGGGCATCGGCCTCGCGTTGACCAAAGGCCTGGTCGAGCTTCACAGCGGAACGATCACCGTAGACAGTCCCGGCCACGGCGGGGGCAGCACGTTTACGGTACAAATTCCGCGCGCCGTGGTGTCGCCGACAACGACGGTGCGCGCTTCCGCGCCGTCGAAGCCGATCGTGGCGCGGCGCGTCCTGGTAGCGGACGACAATCGCGATGCCGCCGAAAGTCTCGCCATGCTCTTGCGCACCGACGGTCACGACGTGGTAGTGGCCGATGACGGCGAACAAGCGCTGACGTTGTTCGGCACGTTCAAGCCTGACGTGTTGTTGCTGGATATCGGCATGCCGCGCTTAAGCGGTTACGACTTAGCGCGCCGCATCCGCGCGAGCGAAACCGGCCGTCACGCGCTGCTGATTGCCATTACCGGGTGGGGCAAAACCGCCGACCGATTCGCATCCGCGACAGCCGGCTTCAACCACCACTTAACCAAACCGATCGATTATCCCGCGCTCGCCGAGCTTATTATTCGCTCGGCGGTACCTGAGACGAGCAAGGCGTCGGCGGTATTCACTGTTGTCCCGTCGAACCGTTAGCGAAACTTGGCTCATAATTCTTTTGCCAATGCTCGACTATTCCTCTGGATCGGTATGCGAAGCGCCAACGCCGACTATGACGTCCTGATCGTCGGCGCCGGCTTCGGCGGGCTGTATGCGCTCTATCGGCTGCGCGGCATGGGGTTGAAGACGCTCGCGCTCGAAACGGCGCCGAGTGTCGGCGGCACGTGGTGGGCGAACCGCTATCCGGGCGCGCGCCTCGCCCGCACCCGCGCCCGTCGACGTTCAAAGCCTGGAATATTCGTACTCGTTCTCGCGGGAGACTAAAGGGGTCGGAGTGATTAAAGATAAATCACTCTGGACTTCCCACCTTTTGCCGGACAACGGGTTAAGGTCAACGACGCGGGCTGGCAGCGCGAGCATATGGCGAAGAATCGGTTGGCGATTCTGCCCGACCTCACGCATTACGATATTTTTTTGGCGCCGGAGCTTTGTGCAAACTGCGCTGCCGTTTCTAGATGGGAGGAGTCATTTACAGACGTGGGTCGGGCAGGTGAAACAACCGACAAAGAAGTAACGGGTGTCGAGTACGCATCGCGCGCGTTGTACGGTACCCCTCTCCCCTCCCCCCTCCTATTCGCTCCCGCGCGTCCAGCGCTCCCGCGGAACTTAGTGCGTCCCTGCACGTAACCTCAAGGGGAGAGGGGAACGACAGTCGATGGGTCCGCTTCCCGCGGAACTTGGTACATCCCTACACTTCGCGGCAAGGTAGAGGGAGTCCAACCATTCTGAATAGGAGAGTCATTCGAAGACGTGGGCGGAGCAGGTCGAACGACCCGGGAAGAAGTAGTGGGAGTCGTGCCTGGCGCACGCTGCATTCGCTGAGTTCGGTCTTCGACGGGCTCAGACCGAACGGCTTCTTATAATTCGTGCGGCGCAGCCGCTTGCTTTAATCGCGCAGGAAATTCAGCCGCGCATCGGTTCTCGATGGACTGATTTCGACGATTTCCGCGCTTACTACGTTTTCCGCCACGAACGGATCCGCGTTCACCCGGCGTTGAAGATCCGACAGCGACGCACTGTGCGCGATAATGGCGCCGCCCGAATTGGACTGAAGGCTTCCGACCAATACAAACACACCGTCGTCGAAGCCGCGTTTGATCCATTCTTTGTGGCCGTCGGCAAAGCGGCTCGCTTGCTCTTTGTTGGCGGCAAATTTCAACAATACGATAAACATTCGACTGATTCTCCCTAGCGCATCGCACGTTTGTTAGCGTCGGCGCGCCGGCGTGGGTTAGGTGCGGCGTCCTTCGTGTACGAGCTCAACCAGTCGTACATCTGCTCGACTTCCTCTTTGATGAATTTCTCATCGTGAAAGGCATTGGCCAGCGCGGCTACGCCTTGGCTGCGGGCAAGCAGATGCATCGCGAGCGTATCGGCGTCGTTCTTCCGGCCGAGCAGCGTGAATTGCCGGCGCAACCAGATTCGAAAGAGCGTAAACAGCTTGTTCGCCTCCGCTTGCGACGTGTGATTCATCTTCGCAAGCTCACTGCACAGCGTCCCGACCGGACAGCCGTAACGTTTTATGTCGGCGCGGTTCGCGATCAAAATGTCGATGAAACTGCGGATGCGTTCTGCCGGCGTTTTTCCTTCGATTTCCCATCGCTCCAACATCTTGCGCGTATTCGCTAGACGCGCGCTGATGACGGCGTCCAGAATCTCGTCCTTGGATTTGAAATGGTGATAAAAATTGCCGCGCGATATTTGCACGGCGTCGGCAATGTCCGAGAACGAGGTGTGCTCGTAACCTTGCCGATAGAACAACTGGTCTGCGGCCTCGACGATGTGATCGCGCGTTGTCTTGTCGCTCATGTAGACCTCTCCCGGCCGAGCGCCTTGCGCTCAGGCCGCTTTGGTTTCCTCGGTACGATAAAAGGGATAACCGGTATAGCCCGCTTCGTTGCCGCCGTAGAAAGTCGACGGATCGGGCGCGTTCAACGGCAGGCGTTCGCGATAACGGCGTACGAGGTCCGGATTGGCCAAGAACGGAGTTCCGAAAGCCACCAGATCCGCGGCGCCGCCGCGCACCGCCGTTTGCGCACGTTCGAGGTCGTAGCCATTGTTGGCGATATACGGGCCGGTGAATTTCGAGCGCAGCGCGCGATAGTCGAGCAAGCGCGTCTTCGTCATCATGTCGCCTTCGAGCAGGTGGACATACGCCAAGCCGCGCGGACTCAACTGCTCGAGAAAATATTCAAAGTGGACTTGCGGATTGGAATCCGCCATCGAGTTGAAGCTGTTCTCGGGCGTCAGGCGCACACCCACACGGTGCCTCGGCCACACCGCGCAAACGGCATCCAGAATTTCGTTCAAGAGTCGCATGCGGTTCTGCGCGCTGCCGCCGTACGCGTCGGTACGTTGGTTGCTGCCGTCGCGCAGGAACTGATCGATGATATAGCCGTTGGCGCCGTGCACTTCGACGCCGTCAAAGCCCGCGCGTTTCGCCATCTCGGCGGCGTGCTGGAATTGGGCCACGATGCCCGGAATTTCATGAATCTCGAGCGCGCGCGGCGTCAAAAAATCCTGCACGCCCGCATAAGTGACTGCCTGTCCCATCGGCCGCAGCGCCGATGGCGCGACCGGCGTCGCGTTGCCGGGCAGCATACTCGGATGCGAAATCCGTCCGCAATGTTGCAGTTGCACGAAGACACGGCCGCCGGCTGCATGTACCGCATCGGTTACGTGGGACCAGCTGGCCGCCTGCGCAGTAGAGCCGATCCCCGGCGTGAAGGGGTAGCCCACACCTTCCGGCGAAACTGGGCTCGATTCCGTAATGATGAGACCCGCGCTCGCGCGTTGTCGATAGTACGTCACCGTCATCGCCGGCACGACGCCATTCTTGTCCGCGCGGTTACGCGTCATCGGCGCCATGATCATCCGATTGGCGAGTTCCAATTCACCCAGGTAAAACGGCTCGAATAGATCTCTCGTCATCAGACCCTCGGCAGAATGCGCTGGCCGTATAGGACGGCCGTCCTAGTCCCGACGGTACAATAGGACAGTCGTCCTATTTGCGTCAAGGTCCCTTGTCGTTCGCAAGACGTGGGTGGAGCAGGTTAAAACCCGGGGAAGAAACCGTGGGAGATCGTGCGCTTGGGCACGCTACATTCGCTGAGTTCGGTCTTTCGGCGGGCTCACACCGAACGCTTCTTACGTCGCGCGTTGCCTGCGGAATCGGAAATAGTCTCGCGCGGCGCAATACGCTTCGCTATTGCACCCTACGAAACCTCAGCGCCGCCGCGCTCCTGCGGCCGTTGATCAAGGACCTTTCCGCGCGAACGTGATCAGCCTAGTGACGCAGTCGTGGCGATATTCGATTGCCCCTGGCATAGTTTCTCCTTCGAGGTTTCATCGGCGAATGCCATTTCCTTTGCCAATTTCGATTATTCCTCTCGCTCGGGTATGCAAAGCGCCAACGCGGACTATGACGCGCTGATCGTCGGCACCGGCTTCGGCGGCTTGTATGCGCTCTACCGGCTGCGCGGCATGGGGCTTAAAACGCTCGCGCTCGAGGCGGCGCCGAGTGTCGGCGGCACGTGGTGGGCGAACCGCTATCCGGGCGCGCGCGTCGACGTTCAAAGCCTGGAATATTCGTATTCGTTCTCCGAGGAGCTGCAGCAGGAATGGCGCTGGAGCGAGCGCTACGCCGCGCAACCGGAGCTGCTGCGCTACGCCAATCACGTGGCCGATCGCTTCGATCTGCGCCGCGACATCCGCCTGAACACGCGTGTCGCGGCAGCGCACTTCGACCACGCCGCGCGGCACTGGCGCGTAACGAGCGACGACGGCCAGGCATGGACCGCGCGCTTTCTCGTGCTGACGATCGGACCGCTCTCGGCGCCGAACCGGCCCGATTTCCCCGGCCTCGATCGCTTTGCCGGCCGGGTACTGCATTCGGCCGCCTGGCCGCTCGAGTCGGTGGACTTCGCCGGGAGCCATGTGGCGGTGATCGGCACCGGCTCCTCGGCGGTGCAGATCATTCCGATCGTCGCGCGCGAGGCACAATCGCTGACCGTGTTTCAGCGCACGCCCGCTTACGTCGTGCCGGCGCAAAACGGCCCGCTCGACCCCGAGTGGGAGGCGCGCGTCAAAGCCGACTACGCGGGCTTTCGCGCGCGCAACCGCAAGATGTACAGCGGCTTCGGCTGCGAGCTGGCACCGCGGCCGATGTCCGCCACCGAGGCGAGCGCCGAGGAGCGCTCCGCGGCGTTCGAAGAGCGCTGGAACTACGGCGGCTTCAGCCTGCTCGGCGCGTTTCCGGATCTCTTCACCAACCCGCGCGCGAACGAGCTCGCCGCCGAGTTCGTGCGCGGCAAGATCCGCGCGCTCGTGCGCGACCCGGCCACCGCGGAGCTGCTACTCCCGCGCTATCCGATCGGCTGCAAGCGCCTGTGCGTGGACAGCGGCTACTACGAAACCTACAACCGCCCGAACGTGCGGCTCGTCGACGTGAGCGCGCAGCCGATCGAAGCGATCACGCCCGGCGGCGTGATGACCGGCGGTCGCGAATACCGCTGCGACACGCTCGTGCTCGCCACCGGTTTCGATGCCTATACCGGCCCGCTCTTCCGCATCGATTTGCGCGGCCGCGGCGGGCTCTCGATCCGCGACAAGTGGCGCGCCGGGCCCGCGAACTATCTCGGTCTCGCGATTGCCGGCTTTCCGAACCTCTTCTACGTCGCCGGGCCGGGCAGCACCTCCGCATTCACCAACTTCTTCGTCGCGGTCGAGCACCACGCCGACTGGATCGCGGAGTGCATCGCCTGGATGGCGGCTCACGGGCACGCCACGATCGAGGCGCTTGAAGAAGCCGAGACGCAGTGGCTCGCGCACGTCGACAAGGCGGCGCAACGCACGATCTATTTCGGCTGCAACTCGTGGTATCTCGGCGCCAACATTCCCGGCAAGCCGCGCATCTTCATGCCGCTTGCGAGCGGCTTCCCCGCGTACGCCGAGCGCTGCGCGCAGGTGGCCGCGCGCGGCTACGAAGGCTTCGCGTTCGGCTGACAGCGTCTACGCTTGCCGACCTGGATGTTGCCTACTTTTTAGTCACCTCGATCCTTTTTTCCTTCTCCTTTCTCTTAACGGCTGCGCGCCGCGCTTGGTAGCGAACAAGTTGCGAAACCGGACTGACAGCGGATACGGGAAGACATCTTCGATGCTGCCCGCGCGCAGGCGGTAGCCCAATAGCGAAGCGTATCGCGCCTCCCAAACGCCGTTACGTTCGGCGTATTACGCTCACGCCTGATACGCCCTACGAGTTTTGTACGCGGGGTTAGAAGCGTGCGGGCTCGATATATGAATCTACACTGTTAAGAACAGATCACGGCTTCGGCCAAGAGGGAGGATGCGTAGCCGCTTGCTAATCATTGCGCTGATGCTGGCGCTGTTTCTCCCGTTGTTGGCGTCCGCCAGAGATTACACACCCAAAGAATGTCCTGTCGTGGGGAACACAAATAGCGGGATCTATCACGTACCCGGCGGCCGGTACTATCTGCGGATGCTGCGACAGAATAAGCGTGGCGATAATCGCGTGTGCTTCCGTAGCGAAGCCGCCGCAATAGCGGCCGGCTATCGAAGATCGAAGGTATGAGCGAAGCGGGGAGACACCATACAGAGTGCTCAACGGCTAAAAGGGACCACGGCGCGAATTTCACAATTGCACTCGGCTGAATTGCGGACATCCATGGGCGCCGGCGCTCGACCGCCCGGTACCGAGCTTGGCCGCATCGTTTGAAGTGGCGAAGGGCGCCGCAAGCAATAACACCGAGCGGCGTAATTGCGCCTAAGTCCCGCGCTCCCGTTCCACCTCGAATTCCCCGTTTGGCCCGATGCGCAACCGGTACAACTCGGCGAACCCTTCGTCCAATCGCGGCGGCTCAAGCGCTTCAGCGTGCCGAATAGTGCCGCCGGAACGCGCGCTTTGCCGGCGCGCCGCTCATTGCGGAGCGTACATTCCTTGGCGTTCGGCTCACGGACTAAAAGGGGTCGGATCGAGGCAGCCCCAATCCCACGGACACCCAGATAGGCACATAATGCCGAAAGGAGTGTCCGATGACAAAACGAAGAAGCTTCAACCGAGAGTTCAAGTTTGAAGTGGTTCGATTGCTTGAGAGTGGCGAGAAGAAAGCCGCGGATCTTGCTCGTAACCGTGCTAAATGGGCCGGAGTGACTCGGGTGATACCGGTAACATCCAATACCACCAAGCCTTGCCGTCTCGCGGCGCGCGCTGTCTCCGAGCACATCGCGTGATCCGCCGCCGCGTCAATGGTGGTTGGGGACTGCCCTCGCCGCTTGGACCCGCACGCTCCCGAGCTTGGACTCGAAGTACTGCGTCTCCGACCGGCTCCGCGCCAGCGCCTTGGCTCGCTCGAAGTATCGAGCGGCGTCCGCCGGTCGACCCGCGAGAAGAAGAAGCTCGCCCCGAGCGGCGGGATAGAAAGGATAGTCGTCGAGCGCGGCTGCGTCCGGAATTCTTTCCAGCTCTATTAGCCCTGCTTCCGGTCCGCGCGCCTTGCCGACGGCAATCGCGCGATTGAGCGCGACGATCGGCGAGGGTTTCAGCCGGAAAAGCGTATCGTAGAGATCCACGATCTTGGACCAATCCGTCTCTTCGTACGTCGGCGCCGCGCAATGCAGCGAAGCGATCGCCGCTTCGACGTGGTAAGGGCTCAGCTCGTTTCCCGCCGCGGATCGGTCCAGGTAATGGAAGCCGGTCGCGATCAACTCTGCGTTCCACTGCGAGCGGTCCTGTATTTCGAGCTGGATCAAGGCGCCGTCGTCCTGCATGCGGGTGGGCAGACGAGCGACCTGGAAGAAAAACAACGCCAACAGCGCGTAGGTTTTCGGCCGGCCGCCTTCCGGATGCTCGCTCAGCAGCAGCATGAGGCGCAGCGCCTCCGAGCACAGATCTTCGCGCACGGTGTGCTCGGGATGACTGCCGTGGTAGCCCTCGTTGAACAGCAGATAAATCGCCTGGTACACCGCCTCCAGTCGCGCGCGCACTTCGGCAGCGTCGCCGATTTCCACGAACTCGCCCGAGCGCCGAAACAGATTGCGCGCGCGGCTCAAGCGTTTTTCGATCGACTCCTCCGTCGCCAGGAACGCCTGCGCGATTTCGGAAACGCTGAAGCCGCAGAGCGTCTTCAAGATGAGCGTCACCTGCGCTTCGACAGTCAAATCCGGATGACAGCAGGAGAACATCATGCGCAGCTCATCGTCGCGGATCTCCGCGGCGAACGCCGGCGCGTCGTCGCGCTGATCGTCCCGCAGCTCGAGGAGATGCGCGAACTCCGGCGCCAGGATATGGAACTGACGATCGCGCCGCACGAGATCGATCGCGCGGTTACGTGCGACGCGCATGAGCCACGCCGAGGGATTGTCCGGAAGGCCGTGCAGCGACCAGCTCTCGAGCGCGCGGCAGAGCGTGTCCTGAACGACGTCTTCCGCGAGATCCAGGCGCGCCAGCCCGAAAATCTTCGTCAGGTACGCGACCATCTTTCCCGCCTCGCGGCGGAAAAGATGATCGACGAGTTGCGGTACGTTTGCCGTAAGCCCTCCGTCGTTACTGCGAATAGAGCGGGCGAATCTCCACCGATCCGTCGCTTTCGAGCACCGGGCAGCCCTTGGACAATTCGACCGCCTGGTCCATATCCTTCGCCTCGATCAGCATCTGGCCCTGAATGAAATCCTTCACCTCGATGTAAGGGCCGTCCGTCACGAGCTTCGCCTTGCCGCGCACCACCTTGCCGGCGCCGTCCAGCCGCTCGCCCAGCCGAACGACGTGACCCTTCTTTTCCAGCGCGTCTCTCCAGTCCATCCACTTCTTCGTGGTCTGTTGCATTTGCTCGGGCGACATCGAGCGATACGCGGACGGGTTGCTTCGAAACAGGTACAAGAACTTTGCCATGGCTTTCTCCTGTGCGGTATGCCTTCGACCTCAATGCGCTGCCTGATTCTCTACGCGCCGCGCGTTCGCCGCGACTCTGGGCGGATGCGCGCCTGCTACCTGCCGCGTGCTCACGTTGACCCGATTCCACAAATTGATCATGGCGATCGCGAGCACTAAACCGGCGAGCGCACGCTCGTCGTAATGCCGGGCCGCTTCGTTCCAGACGTCGTCCGGCACCGGATCCGCGCGATCGCTGAGGCGAGTCGCGGCGTCGGTGAGCGCCAACGCCGCGCGCTCGGCATCCGTGAAATAGGCCGACTCGCGCCAGGCGGCGACGCCAAAGAGGCGCTCGTCGGTTTCGCCCGCTTTCTTGAGATCGCGCGCATGCATGTCGACGCAGAAACTGCAGCCGTTGATTTGGCTCGCGCGCAAGTGCACAAGCTCGAGCGTACGCGCCGGCACGCCGCAATCTTTGACCGACGCCGCTAACGTCAGCAATGTCGGCAGCGCGTTTGGAAGGACCATGACGGGGTTCGTCATTCGTGCCTGCAAAGTTGTCATTTCGCTTCTCCTTTCCGGTTGGTCGATGTCGGGCGGACGCGGCTTGCTGGCCCTACTCGTTCCGCCTGTACCTATACGACGAACCAAACGACCGAACCCGGACACGCCCGGCGATTATTTAAGGCATGCGTCGGAGCAATTGGCGACGAACAAGGGGAGGCAGGGCAGGATTGCGGTGCGGGTGCGAAGCGCTCGGCACCCTGCACCGGTACTTGGATCGGTTTTAGCGAACCGGCAGTAAACGGCCCGGAAGGTTCAATCGCTCGATCTCCCCCTTCCTCGCTTGGCGGCAACAAAAAGAGAAGGGAAGAAGAAATCGATCCTGCCCTATCCGCACGGCTTCGTGGTCGCCGCTCAGCCGGACGGCCAACCGCTTCCGCTTCGGTGGCTAGGGGCCACGTTGTGCGATCTAGGCCGATCGGGTGCCGCGGAGCGCGTCGCGCTCCGCCCCTGCAGCTTGATCATATCGAAGCGCAAAGCGCTTAGAGCGGTAGCTCGACACTCGCTGGTAACAAAATTTCAAAGCGCGGACGGCAGTAGCGAGCTTCGGGTCAATCAACCCGGAATCTCCGGCTCGACGAGCTGCGCGAGCAGCATGAGCGATTGCTGCCACCCGAGGTAGCACGCTTCCGGCGGAATGACGTCGGGCACGCCTTCTTGCACGATGTTCACTTCCGTCCCGACGGAGACTTTCTTCAACGTGACGGTTACCTGCATCTCACCGGGCAGGTTCGGATCGTCGAACGTGTCGGTGTAGCGAATGCGCTCGTTTGGCACCAGCTCGCGATAGGTTCCACCGAAGGAATGGCTTTGCCCCGTCGTAAAGTTCGTGAACGACATTTTGTACGTGCCGCCGACCTTGTTTTCCTGATGATGGATTTTGGCGGTAAAGCCATGGGGCGGAAGCCATTTGACCTTGGCGTCGGCGTCGAGGAATGCGCGATAAACCCGCTCGGGCGGCGCGTGCAAGACGCGGTGAAGTCGGATGGTGTTTGGCATGATTTCCGTTTCCTTTGTGAAAGTGACGTTAAGTAACAAACGACGAGAGATTTATCATCGACTATCCGCGCCAGCAAATCAGCGGGCCGCGGCGTATTCGAGGCTCGGATACCAGTCGGTTCCCCGGCCTTCGGGCGTCGTGTCGAGGATCGTCCAGATCGGCATGAGGTCCGGCGCGCCGCGTGGGTCCTGACCCGGATCGGCCGTCTCGAAGCCCATCTCGGCGGCGTAGAAGTGGTAGATCTTGCCGTCGCGGCGTGTGAATACGTTATACGTCGGCACGTCGCTGCCATCTGGAGCGATTGCGTAATAGTCGCGGCTGAACTCGCCGGTCGGATCGGAATAGAGCTTCATATTGCGCCAGCCGCGCTCCTTCTTGAACGCGACGAGCCGCGCGATCGGCGAGCGCGCCACCACCGCGAGCGCCACACGCTGCTCGATGTCGCGCGCCTCGCCTTCCCACGCGCTCAGGAGCGACGTGCACATCGGGCACGGCCGCTCGCGCTGCGGCCCGTACATATAGTTGTAAACGACGAGCGTCTGCTTGTCGGCGAAGAGATCCGCAAAGCGCACCGGTCCGTTCTCGCCCTCGAAGCGGTAGTCCTTGAGTATCTGGCGCCCAAGCGGCAGTTGGCGGCGCAGCTCCGCCACGCGCTCGATGTGGCGGCGCAGCTCGATTTCCTCCGCCAACAGCGCGTCGCGCGCCCGGCGATATTCCTCGCTCTCCCCAGGGAAACGCATGTTGTTTCTTTTCACCAGCTCATGGGCGGGAACGAGCGATGTGGTCATGAGGCACCTCCGTTCAGGTCAGGGCACAGTCCAAGGACGATCGAGAACTTCCCGATCCGACATGGCGAAGACGAGAAAGTGCGAACGGGAGTCAGCTCGTGAAATTGCCGAGATGCTGAGCCTCGCATCCTGACCTCGTCATCGAAGCGGTCACGGTTGCGGCAGTGCCTGATTAGGTTCGTCTGCGCGCTTAGGGCTAATCCGGCCCAGACAGCTCGATCACGTTGTCGTCAGCATCTCGGTTGGATCTGTCTGGCGCCCGGGCCGAAGCGCCACGCGCCAGGCGGAAAGGTCAATCCGCCGAAGGGAAATTTTATCGATATCGACGGCGTTCGGCTGCACTACATCGAGCGTGGCGCAATGCGCTTCGCTTATTGCACCCTACTCGTCGCACAAATGCAGGACCCGATTCAAATAGAACTCCTCGTACGTCATTTCGTCTTATGTCTTCACATCGCGGATCGTCCAAGTCCGCTTCCGCGTCGATGTCACGCTTTCTCGCTTCAGCGTAACGCCGAGATCCTTTATGAAAACGGACCGCAACTTGAGGAATGTTTGTCCATTTCTGCCGAAGTATTCGCAGTCGATAGGTAACGCGTTTCCCGTCAACTTCGGATGCACGGTGTTCGCCGCAAACCACTTCCCTGTCTTGCAGACGGTCTTCTGGTTCTCGAAGTTCACGATCTGGGGTTCGGGAGCGAGCGCATATTCGAAAACATATTCGGCGTTTTCCTTCGGATCGGCGATGCCTTTGTCGAGCTTCGCAATACCCTTCGTATACGTCGCTGCGAACGCGGTCGTGGCGTCGTGCGACACTGATTGGTATATCAAAGCGAATATGTCGTGGTACGTGAGATCGAACTCGGATATGGAAGTAATGCCGTTGTTTCCCGCCTGGACCATGCTCCGCACCAGCCCGTTGTCGAGTACTTGATAGAACTCGGTCTTGTCGAAACTATGCTTCTGCTCGCCGTCGATAATCGTCATCACCGCATCGACGTGTACTTCGCGCTTCACGTTGCCGGGCGTCTTGATGCCGAGTGCATTGCGCACCGAATCCGACAGCTTGGTCTCATTGAATGTGTTTGTCAGATAAGCCTTGGGATCGGCCGTAATGTCTTTCACCAAAGCCCGCGTGACACAGCCGCTCAAAAACAGAACGAGCGCCGCAGCAATACAACGGTTGAAAAACTTCATTGACCCTCCTCTGTGTTTTTAAAAGTCGAAATACTCAACCAGCTCTTCAGCACGTCGCGACAGCGCGTCATTCGCGCGTAGTCTACGTCCCACCTTTTTGAAGGTAAACCACATATCCCGCCGCCGTCGCATCACCTCTCTGATCGAAGCAATCTGCGCGAGCGAAGGTGACAGATGTGGCGAAGGTGATGAAAGGGGGACGGAAGTTCGAGACACGGTGCATCGAATTCGCTTTCGCCGCCACGCCTCTATCCGATGACCGCGTTCTCCCGAGTCGGGCGGCGATTCTTCTGCGGGCGGCCGTTGCTCGGATGGGTTTGACTGCCGGATTCATATCGAGACGAGCTGCGCTGGTCGCGACGATCGTGTCGGTCGTGGCGATGGGACGAGCCGGAGCGGCTCGATCGCGCTTCACGATCGGGTACTGCTTGGCGTGGGTTGCGTTGCGGCGGTCGCTGACGTACCTGCTCCCGCGCAAGCTCGCGCGCGCCCTGGGTATGCGGCGCGAAACCTTCCACGACCGCGATCGGGACTTCGACCTTTATTAGTCTCTTGATCGCGGCGAACTGCGCGTGCTCCTCCGCGGCAACGAGCGAGACCGCCTCGCCACTCTGTCCCGCGCGGCCGGTGCGACCGATGCGGTGGACGTAGTCTTCCGGGTTGTGCGGCAGATCGAAGTTCACCACGTGCGGCAGTTCATCGATGTCGAGACCGCGCGCCGCCACGTCGGTCGCGACGAGCGCGCGCACTTCCATGCGCTTGAATGCGGCGAGCGCGCGCATGCGCTGATTCTGATTCTTGTCGCCGTGGATCGCGCTCGCATCGATGCCGGCCTTGTGCAGTTGCTTCGCGAGACGCTCGGCGCCGTGCTTGGTGCGCGTGAACACGAGAACCTGCTGCCAGCTCCGCTCCTCGAAGAGATGCGTCAGCAATTCGCGCTTCCGTGCGTGATCCACCCGGTACGCCTGGTGACTGACGGCTTCGGCGACGGCGTTGCGCCGCGCGATGTCGATCGTCGTCGGGCTGCGCAGGAAGCGCTGCGCCAGCGCGCGGATCGCTTCAGCAAACGTGGCCGAGAAGAGCAAGGTCTGGCGTGTGCGCGGAAGCTGCTTCACGATGCGTTCGATAGCGGGCAGGAAGCCCATGTCGAGCATGCGATCGGCTTCGTCGAGCACGAGCACCTCGACCTCGCTCAGATCGACGCTGCGCCGCTCGAGATGATCGAGCAGCCGCCCGGGCGTCGCGACGATGATATCGACGCCGGAACGCAGCTCGCGCACCTGCGGTGCGATGTTGACGCCGCCGAAGATCTGCGCGCAGCGCAGCCGCAAGTGGCGCCCATACGTCCGCACGGAGTCCGCGACTTGCGCGGCCAGCTCGCGCGTCGGCACGAGCACGAGCGCGCGCGGACGACCGTTCGCGCGCGGACCGGCGCCCAGTCGTTGCAGCAGCGGCAAGGTAAACGCGGCGGTCTTGCCCGTGCCCGTTTGCGCGCTTGCCATTAGGTCAGCGCCCGCGAGGACCGCCGGGATCGCCTGCGCCTGGATCGGCGTCGGCGTCTCGTAGCCTTGCTCGGCGACGGCGCGCAGCAGTTCGGCCGAGAGACCGAGAGTAGAGAATGTCATTTGATGTTGATTCCTTTGAAAGTCACACGCCAAGGCGACCCGACCTAGTGTTCGGGGGTTAAGGTGCGTAGCGGGTTGTGGCCTTGGCAGGCAGTCCGCGACCGGTTTGCGAATACCGGCATCAGAACGCGGAGGCGAATCTAGGCGGGCACTCTAGGCGTTCAATCGAACGCCAACAAACTGAGGCGAACCATAGCACATAAAGCGCGCGAGTACATCCGCGAAGATTCAGAAGTTCTTGCTACACGAACGCACGAAAACGGTCCTCACGCGCAACGCGTATTCCATCGCGCAGCCTAGGGGGCGACGTCTCGGGCTGGTCCTGCACGCCGTCTGCAACACAACACGAGGTATGCGCCAGTCGAAGCCGAAGCGCCGCCATCACACGATGGCGACGCCGCGCCAGACATCAGCTGCAGCACCCTGTGCCACAACACGCCGCCTGCGATTTCGTCGCACGCACGAACGCGCCCATGAACTTTCCCTCTACCTCGCCTGCCAGTGCATCAACGTCAAGCCCCTGGCCGGTAAGAAAGCTACGGGCATCCTCGATGCTATAAATTCGCGTCGGCTCGATGTCGATGTTCTCGAACCCGGCCTTCGCGAGCTTCGCGACGTACTCGTAGTCGCTCAGCGCTCCCGCGACACAACCGACCCAAAGTTCCATGTTCTTGCGGATCTCGGCCGGCACCGCTCCGCGAACGATGACGTCGGAAACTGCGAAACGGCCGCCCGGCTTGAGCACGCGAAACGCTTCCTTCAACACACGATCCTTGTCGCTGGATAAATTGATGACGCAATTCGAGATGATGACGTCGACTGAATTGTCGGGGAGCGGGATGTTCTCGATTTCGCCCCTCAGGAACTCGACATTCGTCAGCCCGCTCTTGCGCTTGTTCTCTTCCGCGAGCGCCAGCATTTCGTCCGTCATATCGAGGCCGTAGGCTTTGCCGGTCGGACCCACTCGCCGCGCGGACAGAAGCACATCGATGCCGCCGCCGGAACCGAGATCGAGCACGACTTCACCCGGCTTCAGCTCGGCGAGCGCTGTCGGATTACCGCAACCGAGAGACGCCAGGAGCGCCGTGTCCGGTACTTCACGCTCTTGCGCGTGATCGTAGAGATTCGACGTAATCGGATCGCAGGATGCTTCGAGCGCGGAAGCGCCGCCGCAGCAGGAATTCCCCGCGCCTGATTTCACCCGTAATGCCGCTTGACCGTACTTTGCTCGGACGGTTTCCTTCACTGTCTGTTCGCTCATAGTGTGACCTCACTTGCAGATGGAAACGATGGTTCTCGGCTCAACGGCTTTATTCCGCGTGCAACACTCCGCATACAGAAAGCCGAGTAGCTCTTGAAGCGCTTGCGCGTTCGCCGAGTACCGAAGGAACGTCCCTTCGCGGCGTACGTTCACTAAATCTTCGTTCTTCAATTTCTCGAGGTGGTGCGACAGCGTAGAGTTCGGGATCTCGAGTTCCTGTCCAATGTCCCCGACGACCATCCCGTCCGGATGCGCCGAAAGAAGCAATTGCATGATGCGCAGCCGCGGTTCGGTTCCCATCGCCGAAAGCATGTCCGCATAGCGCGCCACTTGATCAACACTCGGTTTCTTCGCCACGATCGATCTCCTATCCATATTTCTACAATAACCGAAATATAGCCGAACGTCAACCACGGACTTGGGGCGCGATGCGCCGCTCGGGGACTCAACCGCGAGTAACCCATGGCTAAAGGATCGGCGGTCAGTGGATCTGCGTTTGCGCCTACGTGCGGCCGGTGAGTTTGCGCTCGCCTATCGCACCGGAGTCGCGCGGCTCTGGCGTGCCCGGACGACGTGCAAGAGATCTTCGACACGTGCGCGTATTGCCTCGCGCGTCGCTCGAAACTTGGCCATGATCTCGTCCTCCGTGCCGGTCGCCTTCGCCGGATCCTCGAGAGGCCAATGAATTTTCGTTATGCCATGCGGCAACACCGGACAATGTTCATCGGCATGACCGCAGACCGTTACGACGATATCCGCACGGCCGATCATTTCCTCGGTTACGCGCGTCGATTCCTGCCCGGCAATGTCGACGCCCGCCTCGGCCATCACGCGGATGGCACGCGGATTCTTGCCGTGCGCCTCGATACCGGCCGATTCCGGCAGAACGAGTCCACGGCCGAGATGCCGCGCCCAGCCCTCCGCCATTTGTGAACGGCAAGAGTTGCCGGTACAGAGAAACAATATCTTCGTGACGTCTTTCGCGGCGTTCGCCACAGAAATCTTCCCGATTGTCTCTTGTTGTAGCGTGTATCCTACGTCGCCCCAGATGACCGCCTCATGACGATAGGCGACAGCGTAAGACACTCGAAGGGCGAATGCCGCCTTCGATGCCGAGTCGTCAGCGACCGGCCGCCCGCGCCGGGGCGGATTGCTTCGGCATAAAGACCAGCGCCTCGCCCTCGCCGCGCGGATCGGCCGCGGCGTGGACGCGGCCAGTCTTGCGGTTCCAGACGACGACTTCCATGTTTCCGTACTTGCGGGTCAGCTCTTTCAGGCGGTGCCCCTTATGTTGCAGCAGCTCGATTTCTTCCGGCGTGAACGCATCAGGCTCGTACTGAATTTCGTCCGGTAGATATTGGTGATGGAACCGCGGGACGCGAACCATTTGCTCCGCGCTTCCGTGCTCGTTCACGAAGTCGAGCGTCGCGAGCAGCACCATCGTGATGATCCGGCTGCCGCCGGGCGTTCCAACGATCGCCAAGGTGTCGGGCGTTTCGACGAACACCGGCGTCATGCTGGAGAGCGGCCGCTTGCCGGGCGCGATCGCGTTCGCGGTATCGCCGGTCAGGCCGTAGACGTTCGGCACGTCCGGGGCGGAAGCGAAGTCGTCCATCTCGTTGTTGAGCACGACGCCGGTGCCGGGCGGCACGACACACGAACCGAACGGCGTGTTGATGCTGAGCGTCGCCGCGACGCGATTGCCCGCCGTGTCGATGATCGAAAAATGCGTCGTGTTCGTCGAACGATCCGCCGGCGCGAGCGCGTCGGTGCGCAGCGACGCACTCGGCGTCGCACGCGATGCGTCGACGCCGGCCGCGAGCGCCGCGAGGCGCTGCGGTTCGAGCAAGGCTGCCGCCGGATCACGCCCGATGAATTTCGGGTCGCCGAGATACACCGCGCGATCGCGGTAGGCGCGACGCATCGCCTCGACAATCCGGTGGACGCGATCGGCGCGGCCGAGGGAATCGAGCGACAGACGTTCGAGCACGCCGAGCGTTTCGAGCAAAACGAAGCCGCCGGATGACGGCAGCGGCGGACTCGTGATGCGCGCGCCGCGATACGATCCGCGAATCGGCTCGCGCTCGATCACGCGATATTCGCGCAGATCGGCCGCCGTCCAATTCCCGCCCGCCGCGCGCACGCCCTCGACCAGCCGGCGCGCTACCTCGCCTTCGTAAAAGGAACGCGCGCCCTTACGCCCGAGCGACTCGAGCGTGCGCGCGAGGTCCGGTTGCCGAACGCGGTAACCGATCGCGGGCGTATGACCATGGTCCAGAAAAATCGATCCGGCGCTCCACTTCCGCAGCGCCTCGCCACGCAAGTCGACCATGAACCGATAACGCGGCGTTACCGGGAAACCGTCGCGCGCGGCGCGCACCGCCGGGGCGAGCGAACGCGCGAGCGGAAGCTTCCCGTATTGCTGTGCAAGATGCACGAGACCCGCGGGCACGCCTGGAATCGCCGCGGCGAGCGGACCATCCAGTGATGCACGCGGAATCGGCTGGCCCTGCTTGTCGAGAAACATATCGGCGCGCGCGGCGCCCGGCGCACGCTCGCGGGCGTCGATCATCACGTCGCGCTTGTCGCGGGCGCGATGAAGCAGGAAAAAGCCGCCACCCCCGAGCCCGGAGGAGAACGGCTCGACGACAGCGAGTGTTGCGGCGACCGCGACGGCGGCGTCGAACGCATTTCCGCCCGCTTCGAGAATTTCGCGCCCGGCGGCGGTCGCGATCGGATGCGCCGTTGCGATAGCCGCCGCCGACGGACGCGCATCGTCCGCGCGGGCGAAAGCGACGCAAACGACGAGAAGCAGTACGACGATGGAGCGGGAACGCCTGTACGGAGGATTAAGCACGAATCCGTTCGGTACCGATCAGCGGCCGGCGGCTTGGCTCGTTACGTTTTGGCCCGTCAATTCGCGGTATTTGCGCTGAAGCGCTTCTTGGGTTTCCGGGTGTTTCGGATCGGGGAAGATGCAATTCACCGGGCAGACTTCCACGCACTGCGGCTTCGCAAAATGGCCGACGCATTCCGTGCAGCGCTTCGGGTCGATGACGTAGTACTCCTCGCCCTGCGAAATCGCGCCGTTCGGGCACTCGGGCTCGCACACGTCACAGTTGATGCATTCGTCGGTGATGAAAAGCGCCATAAGGCTCTCACCGCATGCGCGTTCGCAATGCCTCGGCCACGCGCGGATGGACGAAACTCGACACATCGCCGCCGAGCACGGCGATTTCCTTGACGAGTGATGAAGAGATGAACATTTCGTTCTCGGACGGCGTCATGAACACGGTTTCGAATTCCGGCGCCAGACGCCGGTTCATACCGGCCATCTGAAATTCGAATTCGAAATCGGACACGGCGCGCAGGCCGCGCAGAATCACGCGCGCGCCTTGCTCGCGCATCAAGTCGATCAACAGCGTGTCGAATCCGATGACGCGCGCGCCGCGAATATCCTTGAGCACCGCTTCCGCGAGCGCCACGCGTTCTTCGAGCGGGAACAGCGGAGTCTTTTTCGGATTCGTGGCCACCGCCACCACGACTTCCTCGAAAATGCGCGCCGCCCGCCGCACCAGGTCGGCATGACCGTTGGTGATCGGATCGAACGTTCCGGGATAGAGCGCGGTAATTTTCACAGGGCGACAGTATAGCCTGGAGGCGCGCGCGCGGCTAACCGCCGGCCGGCAAACGCCAGAGCGAAAACGCGACCTGCCCCGCGGTGTTCCGCTTGAGCGGTTCCCAGTCCGCCGGCACCGGTAGTTCTTTCAGCGCGCGCGGCGCTTCGATGTACACCAGCCCACCGGGCTTGATCCAGCGGCGCGCAATGCGCGAGCCGCAGGCACGGATCATTTCCGGCGCAGCCGCAAACGGCGGATCGAGGAAGACGACGTCGAATGGGCGAGCGGGCCCAGCGAGATATTCGAGCGCATCGCCGGCGACGACCTGCGCGCCGGTCGCACCGAGCCGGGCGAGATTGGCTCGAAGCTGCGCGGCGGCGATGGGCTGCCGCTCGACCATGACGACGTGCGCGGCGCCGCGCGAGAGCGCTTCGAGGCACAGCGCGCCGGTTCCGGAAAAGAGGTCGAGGCAGTCGGCACCCTCGATGTAGGGCGCCAGCCAGTTGAACAGCGTCTCGCGAACGCGATCGGGCGTCGGGCGCAGTCCTTCGGCGGTCAGCACCGGTAACCGCCGGCTGCGCCACTGCCCGCCGATAATACGAATGCTGCCGGGATACGCGCTGCCCGCCGACCCGGCGCCGTCCCGGGCCGGACGCCGCTTAGTCCGAGGCGCCACCGACCGCGACCGTCACCGCGTCCTTCGGATGCAAGTGCCGCTTCAGCGCCGCGCGGACCTGGTCCGCCGTCACCGCATTGACCTTGTCGATGAAGGTGTCGAGGTAGTCGAGCGGCAGGCCGTAGAACGCAATGAACGCGACGTTCTCCGCAATCTTGCGGTTGCTGTCGAGCCGCAGCGGAAAGCTGCCGGTCAGGTGGCGTTTCGCCGCTTCCAGCTCCTGGTCGGTGGGACCGCGTTCCACAAAGTCGGCGAGCACCTGGCGCGAGACCTTGATGGCATCGTCACGTGTTGCGTTTTTCGTCTGCAGGCCGAGCACGAACGGCCCGTGCTCGCGCATAGGCAGAAAGTAGCTGTAGACGTCGTACGAGTAGCCGCGCTTCTCGCGCACTTCGACGGCGAGCCGCGATACCAGACCGCCGCCGCCCAAACTGTAGTTACCGACGATGAGCGGAAAGTAGTCGGGATCAGTGCGCTGAATGCCGGGTAGCCCGAGACGCACGTGCGTCTGCTGTGCGGGAAAGGCGATCGTCTGCGACGACCCTGCCGGCTTTTGCGACACGCCCGGCAATGTCGGTGCGCGCTCTCCGCGCGGCAATCCACCGAGCGCGCGATTCGCGATGACTTTCGCTTCGGTCAGCGTTGCGTCGCCCACGATCGCAAGCCAGGCGTTCGCGCCGGTGTAGTAGCGCGCGTGATGCGCCGCCAGATCGGCGCGCGATATCGCGCGCAGCGAGTCGGCGGTGCCGAGCGGATCGTGCGCGTAAGGATGATTGCCGTAAAGGGTCCGCCAGAATGTCTTCTCCACGATCACGTTCGGCAGCTGCGCGTCGCGTTGCAGCCCGACCAGCGCCCGCGCGCGCTCGCGCTCGAACGCGTCCTCCGGGAATGTCGGCCGCGCGACGACGGCGGCGAACAGATCGAGCGCCGGATTGAGGAGCTTCGGGTCGGAAAGGCTGCGCAGCTCGAGGATCGCCATGTCCCGCTCGGAACTGTCGCCGAATTCGGCGCCGAGATTTTCGAAGCCGCTCGCAATCTGGTCGGCATTCATGCCGGCCGCGCCCTGCTTCAGCATCGCGTTCGTCAACAGCGCGACGCCGGGTTTGGCGGCGGGATCACGGCTCGAAGCGGCGTCGAACACGACGCGCAGCTGGATCAGGGGAAGCTCGGGCGTGCGCACGAAATAGACGCGGACGCCGTTGTCGAGCGTCCAGTTTTCGATCTTCGGGGCAGCCGTCGCCGCGCCGGTGAGAAAGAGCAGCCCCGCGGCTGCCCAACGTAGTGTCTTACCGTACATGCGCCGAACCTCCTCCCAGGGCGGGCTTCTCTTTTCCACCGGAGATCGGCAGCGGATCGAGTGTAACGACCGTGAGGTTGTCCTCGTTCAGATATTTTTTCGCGACCTGCATGATTTGTTCGGGCGTGACCGCGCTCAATCGCTTGACGCGTTCATCGAGCAGACTCAGATCTAGGCCGTTGATCGCAAGCTCGCCAAGCTGCATCGCTTGCGCCATTACCGAATCACGCCGATAAACCTCGCCCGCGACCACCTGCGCCTTGACGCGTTCGAGCTCGGCCGGCGTCACGCGCTCGGTCTTGATCCGCTCGATCTGCGCGCGCACGGCCCGCTCCAGGTCCGCGGTCTTGCGCTCGCCGACCGGGCTGCCGCTCACGAGCAACACACTCGGCGCACGGGCGATAGCGTCGTACTCGCCGCCGATGCGCGACGCGACCTTTTGGTCGCGCACCAGCTCGCGCTCGAAGCGCGCGCTGTCCCCGCCGTCGAGGACGCCAACCAGCACCGAAAGCGCGTACGGCTCCCACGACTCCTCCATGCGGCGCGACTTCCCCGGCTCCAGCACCGGCGTGTGAAAGCCCAACAGCACGTACGGAACTTGTGCCGGTGCGCGCACCGTCGCCCGCAGCATCTTCTGCTGCGGCGACTCGGGCGGAATCGCCGGGCGATCGAGGGGACGCGGCTTGATCGGGCCAAAATATTTTTTCGCGAGTTCGACGACCTCGCGCGGCTTCACGTCGCCCGCTACGACGAGCACCGCGTTGTTCGGACGGTACCAGCGGGCGTACCAGTCGCGTAGATCGTTGACCTTGATCTGCTCGAGATCCGCCATCCAACCGATGACGGGGTGACCGTACGGATGCGTGCCGTACGCTTCGCTCATGAATTTCTCGTACACGAGGGATTCCGGCTGATCCTCGGTGCGCAGCCGCCGCTCCTCCATGACGACCTGGATCTCTTTGCTGAACTCCGCTTCGTCCAGCTTCAGGTTCTGCATGCGGTCGGCTTCGAGGTCGAACGCGATCGGCAGCCGTGATTTCTCCAACTGCTGGAAATAGGCGGTGTAGTCGCTCGTCGTGAACGCGTTCTCCCGACCGCCGTTCTCGGCGATGATGCGCGAGAACTCGTTCGGCTTCAGCCGCTCGGTGCCCTTGAACATCATATGTTCGAGGACGTGCGAGATGCCCGTCAGCCCTTTCGGTTCGTCGATGCTGCCGATCTTGTACCAGACCATCGAAACGACGACCGGCGAGCGGTGATCTTCCTTGACCACAACACGCAGCCCATTGTCGAGTGTAGTGTCGTAGACGTCGTTACAACCGGACAAAAGCAGTAGCGCCGCGGACCAGAGGCCGGCAGCGAAAATTCGCGTGCGGGGTAATTGCTTCATCTCTTCCCTGCTGTTCCTCTTTATAATGGGCGCATAGGATAGCTTAGCGACCCGGACACCGAAATCCTTGACCGAGCCTACCTCCAACGGCGCGACCGACACCAAACGGCGCGGTTTGTTCGCGCGGCTGAAAGAAAAACTCGTCGCCACGCAGCGCAGCATCGGCGAAGGACTGAGCGGGTTGCTGCGCGGTCGCGCGCTCGATCAAAGCCTGCTCGACGACATCGAAACCGCGCTGCTCCGGGCCGACGTCGGCGTCGAGACAACGCAAATGCTGATCGACGATCTCACCGGCCGGCTCAGGCGCAAGGAGCTGAGCGACGCCCCGGCCGCTTACCGAGTGCTGAGACAGGACATCCTCGGCATCGTTCAACCGGCGGCGGAGCCACTACGCGTCACGCCGGCCGGCCGCCCTTACACGATCATGGTCGTCGGCGTGAACGGCGTCGGCAAAACCACCACCATCGGCAAGCTGGCGGCACAACTGAAGCGCGCGGGCCTGAAGGTCATGCTCGCCGCCGGTGACACGTTCCGCGCTGCGGCGGTGGAGCAGATCAAGGTGTGGGGCGAACGGGTCGGCGTGCCCGTGGTCGCGCAGCACACCGGGGCCGATGCGGCCGCGGTAGCGCATGACGCGATGACCGCGGCGGCGGCGCGCGCGGTCGACGTGCTCGTCGTCGACACGGCCGGGCGCCAGCATACGCACAGCGGTTTGATGGACGAGCTCAAGAAAATCCGCCGCGTGATGGCGAAGGTCGATCCGGCCGCGCCGCACGAGGTGTTGATGGTGCTCGATGCGGGCACCGGCCAGAACGCGCTGTCACAGCTCGAGCATTTCAGCGCGGCCGTGGGCGTCACCGGGCTCGCGCTCACGAAGCTCGACGGTACCGCCAAGGGCGGCGTACTCCTCGCTATTGCGAAAAAATCCGGGCTGCCGATCCGCTATGTCGGCATCGGCGAAGACATCGACGATCTGCAGGAATTCAACGCGGAGGCGTTCGTCGACGCCCTGCTCCCGGAAACGAGCCTGGCGCAATGATCGAATTCCAGCACGTCGCGAAGCGCTACCCGGGCGATTACGACGCCCTCAAGAACGCGACCTTCCGGATCGAACGCGGCGAGCTTGTCCTTATCACCGGACACTCGGGCGCCGGCAAGAGCACGCTGCTCAAGATCATCAGTCTCATCGAGCGTCCGACGCGCGGGCAGGCGAAAGTGAACGGCAAGAACCTGGCAAAGCTCGCCACCTGGCGCGTCCCCTATTTCCGTCGCGAGCTCGGCATCGTGTTTCAGAATTTCAAGCTGCTGTTCGATCGCAGCGTATACGACAACGTGGCGTTGCCGCTCGTGGTGACCGGCCTCGATCCGCGCGAGATCGGCAAGCGTGTGCGCGCAGCGCTCGATAAAGTCGGCCTGCTCTACAAAGAGCGGCTGAATCCCGTGGTGCTGTCCGCGGGCGAGCAGCAACGGGTCGGCATTGCCCGCGCCATTGTCCATCGTCCGACGCTGATACTGGCCGATGAGCCAACCGGTAACCTGGATCGCGCGCTCGCCGAGGAGATACTCGATCTGTTTCGCGACTTTCACCACCACGGCGCCACCGTGCTGATCGCGACCCACGATCAGCACCTCATCCGGCGCGCCGCGAGCCGCGTGCTCGCGCTCGCGCACGGCGAGATCACCCACGATTCGGCCGCCTTGCCCTCCGCATGATCGGCTTTCTCCGCAAGTACGCACGTAACCACCGTTACGTGTTCCGAATGACGCTCGCGCAGCTCGGGCGTGCGCCACTTGCCGCAGCCATGACGATCGCGACGATCGGCATCACGCTCGCGCTGCCGACCGGTCTTTATATCGTGGTCGACAATTTGCAGCGCGTGAGCCACGGTTGGGACACCGGCGGACAAATCTCGCTCTTTTTGAAGCGCGAGGCGGCGAGCGGAGCGATCGATCGCTTCGCCGAACGGGTACGGGGTCTGCGGGGCGTCGCGCGCGTCGAGTACGTCTCGAGCGATCAAGCGCTCACGGAATTCAAACGATTGTCCGGGTTCGGCGATGCCCTCAACCTCCTCGATCGTAATCCCCTGCCGCCGGTCTTGATCGTGCACCCGGCTGCGGCCCAATCTCCCGGCGCGTTGCACGCGCTGATGCGTGAGCTGCGCGCCTCCGAAATCGTCGACTCGGCGCAGCTCGATCTCGAATGGGTGCAACGCCTGCAGGCGCTGCTCGCGGTGGCCGAGCGTGTCGTGGCTGTCCTGGCGGTGCTGCTCGCGGCCGCGGTGCTGCTCACGATCGGCAACACCATTCGCCTCTCGGTGCTCAACCGGCGGGATGAGATCGAAATCATGAAGCTGATGGGCGCGACGGATGCCTTCATCCGCCGCCCGTTCCTGTATTCGGGCGTGATCTACGGACTCCTCGGCGCGGCCGTCGCCTGGTTCATCCTGGCGCTCGTGCGGCTGTTCTTGGCGGAGCCTCTCGCAAGCCTGGCGGCGTCCTACGGCGCGGAGGTCCCTCTCGATGGATTCAGCGCCACCACCGCCGGTATCGTCCTGGTCACCGGTGCCTTTCTCGGCTGGCTCGGGTCCCGCCTCGCGGTCGGACGTCACCTCAGCGCCATCGCTCCTTCCTGATCCGCTTTAGGACAAGGGCTTACGTACACGGGGAACTTTGACCTTCTTTTGGCACTCTCATTGGCCGAGTGCTAGAATCGCACTTTGTGACTGGGAGGTTGGGTTAATGACGACGCAGGCTCTTTCGGTAGCACTCCCTCTATACCCTGACCAAGGGCTCTCTGCTTACGTGCGCGCGGTCAACGCGCTGCCGGTGCTGAGTGCGGAGGAGGAGCGGAAGCTCGCCCGGCGTTACCGCCGGCACAATGACCTCGATGCCGCCCGCCAGCTGATCCTCTCGAATCTTCGGTATGTCGTGCGCATCGCCCGCGGCTTCGCGGGATATGGTCTGGCGCAGGCCGATCTGATCCAAGAAGGCAATATCGGCCTGATGAAGGCCGTCAAGCATTACGACCCGGCGCACAAGGTCCGCTTGATGTCGTTCGCGGTCCATTGGATCCGGGCGGAAATCTACGACTTCATTCTCCGGAACTGGCGCATCGTTAAAGTCGCGACGACCAAGGCGCAGCGGAAGCTGTTCTTCAATCTGCGCAAATCGCGCGAGCGGCTCGGTTGGATGCGCCGCGGAGAAGTCGACGCAATGGCCGAGCATCTCGACGTCGCGCCGGAAACCGTGCAGGAAATGGAATCGCGCATGGCGAGCGTGGACGTTCCGTTCGACGGGGAACTGGAAGCGGATGACGAAAGTCCACAGGTCGCCCCCGCCGGCTACCTCCAGGACATGCGCTACAACCCCGAAGTGATCGTGACGAAGTCCGATCAAGAAAGCGCGCGCGAGGAACAGGTGAACGCGGCGCTGGCGTCGCTCGATCCACGTGCGCGCGACATCATTCAGCGCCGTTGGCTGGACGAAGAGAAGCCGACGTTACACGAGCTCGCGGAAGAATACGGTATCTCGGCCGAGCGCGTGCGCCAGATCGAAGCGAAAGCGTTGACGGCAATGAAGGATAAATTGCTAGCCTAACTGGTATGGCGTTGTTGAACGGGCTCCTTCGCGGAGCCCTTTCTTTTTCGTCGGCGACAACGCGACGAACCGTTAGTGCGCGAAAGAACTTGCGGTAATGACTAGCCGCGTGGAAACCGAGTCAGCCGGTTCGCCGGGACGTCGTCAGGGAACTGAATCAGCCGAGCCAGCGCGCTCGCCTGCTCGATATCGCGACGAGCCTCTTCGCGTCCTTGCTCCTTGCCGGCACGGAACGCCATCCACAGCAACGGAATGATGGCAAGGTAAACCTCGTGCAGGTAAAGCGCGATCAGAGAAACGCTGAGCATCAGGAAAGCGACGGCATGTTCTTTGATCTCACGCAGACGGCGCTTGCGAGCGATCGTTTGATAGTCGTCCATGCTTGCACACCCTCCGTAGCCGAACAGGGGAGTATCGCGCGGGACGCGAGATGCAAACACGGGACGGTTCCAAAGGTTTTCGCCGCACCGAAGAATGCGTCGGGACAGTTTGGAAACTCCGCGCGGGAACAATTGATCGGCGTACGGAGATCCGCTTCGGTCCCGGTCCCTCAGCCGTGCTACTAACGCGCGCCGCGCGAGCGCGCGGCGGGCTTCCCGACCGAGCGATTCCGCGGCTTGTCCACGCCTTTTGATCCACGAGGAAGCGGCGGCAGCCCGGTGTGCTGCGTGCGAAAGACCTTCGTCTTCGTCCGCCTTCCTTCCGGCTGATCGCCGGTGGCCGCAGGTTGCCATGCGGGGACCAGATGTTTTTTGCTGTTCCCGATCAGGTCGGCCCGCCCCATCCGACGAAGGGCCTCGCGCAACAACGGCCAATTATTCGGATCGTGGTAGCGGAGAAACGCTTTGTGCAGGCGTCGCTGTTTCAAGCCTTTCGCTATCGGCACGTCTTCGGATGTCGGCGTGACCTTACGAAGCGGGTTCTTGCGCGTGTAATACATTGCCGTGGCGGTCGCCATGGGCGACGGCAGGAACGCCTGCACCTGATCCGCGCGGAAACCGTTTCGCTTGAGCCAAAGCGCGAGGTTCAACATGTCTTCGTCGGTGGTGCCCGGATGCGCAGCGATAAAATAAGGGATGAGATATTGCTTCTTCCCGGCCGCCTGCGAGTACTTATCGAACAATTCCTTGAAACGGTAATAGCTGCCGATGCCGGGCTTCATCATCTTCGACAGCGGCCCCTCTTCGGTATGCTCCGGCGCGATCTTCAAGTAGCCGCCGACATGATGCGTCACCAGTTCCTTTACATAAGCCGGCGAAGTGATGGCAAGATCGTAGCGGACGCCGGATGCGATCAGCACTTTCTTGACGCCCGGCACGGCGCGTGCGCGGCGGTAAAGCTGAATCAGCGGTGCGTGATCGGTTTTCAGATTGTGGCAAACCTCCGGATACACGCACGACGGCAGCCGGCACGCCGCTTCGATGTCCGGACTCTTGCAGTGGAGCCGATACATGTTCGCGGTCGGCCCGCCGAGGTCGGAGATCACGCCGGTAAATCCGGGAACCGTGTCGCGCACTGTTTCGATCTCACGGATCACCGAATCTTCCGAGCGACTCTGGATGACGCGGCCTTCGTGCTCGGTGATCGAGCAGAACGTGCACCCGCCGAAGCAGCCGCGCTGGATCGCGATCGAGAACCTGATCATATCGTACGCCGGTATCTTCGCGTCGCCGTACGACGGATGCGGCCGGCGCTGATAAGGCAATTCGTAGATCGCATCCATTTCCGCCGTCGTGAGTGGAATCGGCGGCGGGTTGAGCCACACGTCGCGGTCGCCGTGGCGCTGCACGAGCGCGCGGGCGTTGCCGGGATTGGCTTCGAGGTGCAGGATGCGCGACGCGTGCGCATACAGCACGCGATCCGCCGCCACCTGGTCGAAGCTCGGCAACCGGATCACCGTGCGATCGCGATCGAGTTTCATGCGCCGGCGCTCGAAGCGCACGACCTTCGTTTCGGCCGCAGCCGAGGTGGACGCGTTCACCGCACGCATTTCCGCTTCGGTCGCGTACGGATTCGCCGGCGGGTGGATCGGCCCCGGCAAGTCGATCTGTCTGCTGTCGATCTCGCTCCAGCCGTCCGGAATTTGCCGGCAAACGAACGCAGTGCCGCGCACGTCGGTGATCGCATCGATCCGCTCGCTTGCGGCGAGACGGTGCGCGATCTCGACGATCTGGCGCTCGGCGTTGCCGAAAATCAGCATGTCTGCCTTGGCATCGACGAGGATCGAGCGACGCACTTTGTCGGACCAGTAGTCGTAGTGCGCGATGCGTCGCAACGACGCTTCGATTCCGCCGATGATGATCGGCACGTCCGGATACGCCTCGCGCGCTCGCTGCGCGTAGACGATTACCGATCGGTCGGGCCGCTTGCCGGCGGCCGCGCCCGGCGTGTACGCGTCGTCGGAACGAATCTTCCGATCGGCCGTATAGCGGTTGACCATCGAATCCATATTGCCCGCGGTGATGCCGAAGAACAGATTCGGCCGTCCGAGCGCCTCGAACGGCGCAGCGCTCTGCCAATCCGGCTGTGCGAGAATGCCAACGCGAAATCCCTGCGCCTCGAGCAAACGTCCGACGAGGGCCATCCCGAAGCTCGGATGATCGACGTACGCGTCGCCCGTAACGAGAACGATGTCGCACGAATCCCAGCCGAGAGCCTCCATCTCGGCGCGCGACGTCGGCAGAAACGGCGCGGTACCGAAACGCTTTGCCCAATACTTACGGTAGGAGAAAAGATCGCGTGCAGGCTGCACGAGCAAGTAATCCTGGGAAATAAACGTAGAACGGTGCAAAAAGGACCGGCGAGTATACCCGTTTGCCCAGCGCGGCGAAAACAAAGCGGGCCGACAACGCGGGTCGAAATCGGCCTCCGGGCCGCCCGATCCCGAGATGGATCGGGCGGCCCCCTACTTATCGCAGCCTTGCCACCATTGCACGCCGCCCGACTGCGTTTATTATTGTTCCCACAATCACCCCGCCGTTTTGGTATTGGTACAACAGTTTTGGAGCGGTACAACAAAAACGCTCGCATGATATTCCTATTCGCAGTGTCGTCACTCGGCATAAGACCTTGCATCCTTACGTAATAAACCCGGTCGTGAACGCAACGGTTCACGCTGTCGCACGCGACACGACCACAATGCTGCTGTTGGGCGAGAGCGTCTTCTCTGGTTTGCTTTGCCGCTTCCCGACGCGGCGAACCAACGGTTCGATCGACATCGCGTCTTGAAGATCGAGCCCGAGAGAACCGCACATGAGCCAGACCGAAAACGACGTCATCGATCTCGCAAACGAGACCAAACGCCGCCTTCTCGCGCAGCTGCGCGCCGTTCTTCCGCGCGGCGCGCTGTTGACGAGCACCGAAGAATGCCGTCCCTACGAATGCGACGGGCTCTCCGCGTACCGGCGGCTGCCGCTCGCGGTCGCGCTGCCGGAAACCGTCGAGCAAGTGGCGGCCGTGCTACGCGCCTGCCGTGCCCAGGATGTCCCGGTCGTCGCACGCGGCGCCGGCACGGGTCTTTCCGGCGGCGCGCTTCCGATCGAAAACGGCGTGCTGTTATCGCTCGCGAAGCTGAATCGCATCCTCGCGATCGATCCCGTCAATCGCACGGCACGCGTGCAGCCCGGGGTGCGCAACCTCGCCATCTCGGAAGCCGTCGCGCCGCACGGGCTGTACTACGCACCGGACCCCTCGTCGCAGATTGCCTGCTCGATCGGCGGCAACGTCGCTGAGAACTCGGGCGGCGTTCACTGCCTCAAGTACGGCCTTACCGTGCACAACGTCACCGGTCTCGTGTTCCTGACGGTCGAGGGCGAGCCGATTTCAATCGGCGGAGCGACGTTGGACGGACCGGGATACGATCTCCTCGCGCTGCTGACCGGATCCGAAGGGATGCTCGGTGTGATCGTCGAAATCACGGTAAAACTGCTTCCGCGACCCGAGTGCGCGCAGGTGGCGCTCGGCGCGTTCCCGAACGTGAACCAGGCGGGCGAAGCGGTCGCGGCGATCATCGCCTCCGGCTTCATCCCGGCGGGTCTGGAAATGATGGACCAGCTCGCGATTCGTGCGGCCGAAGACTATGCGCACGCCGGTTACCCGCTCGACGCGGCCGCGCTTCTGCTCTGCGAGCTCGACGGAACCCGCGAAGAGGTCGCCGACGGCATCGCGCACGTCGAGCAACTGATGCTGCGCCATGGCGCGACGGCGCTGCGCGTCTCGCGCGACGAGGCCGAGCGGCGCAAGATCTGGGCGGGACGCAAGGGCGCATTCCCCGCGGTCGGCCGCCTCGCGCCGGATTATTACTGCATGGACGGCACGATCCCGCGCAAACACCTCGGGCGCGTGCTCGATGAAATCGGCCGGCTATCGGGCGAGTACGGCTTGCCGGTGGCGAACGTATTCCATGCCGGCGACGGCAATCTGCATCCGCTCATTCTTTACGACGCCAACAAGCCGGGCGATTTGGAAAGAACCGAGCGATTGGGCGCGGAGATCCTCAAGCTCTGCATCGACGTCGGCGGCACGATTACCGGCGAGCACGGCGTCGGCGTCGAGAAAATTCAGCAGATGTGTGTGCAGTTCAATCCCGCCGAGCTCAGGCAGTTTCATGCGGTGAAGGCGGCATTCGATCCGGCTGGGCTGCTCAATCCGGGCAAAGCCGTGCCGACGCTCGCGCGCTGCGCCGAGTACCGCGGGATGCACGTGCACGCCGGCCAACTGAAGTTTCCCGAGCTGGAGCGCTTCTGAACATGGACGCCGATCGCAGCGCGGAAATCGCGGAGGTCGTCCGCGCGGCGGCGCGCGAGAATCCGCTGCAGATCGTCGGCTCGGGCAGCAAGAGTTTTTACGGGCGCGCGGCGCGCGGACAACCGCTTCGCGTCGCCGACCATCGAGGGATTCTTGCGCACGAGCCGACCGAGCTCGTACTGACGGCGCGCGCGGGCACGCCGCTGCGGGAGATCGAGGCGACGCTGGCCGAGAGCAACCAGATGCTCGGTTTCGAGCCGCCCTATTTCGCCGACACCGCGACCCTCGGCGGCACCATTGCGTGCGGATTCTCCGGACCGCGCCGCCCCTACGCCGGGTCCGCGCGCGATTTCGTGCTCGGCACTCGCATCATCAACGGCAAAGGCGAGATCCTCTCCTTCGGCGGCCAAGTGATGAAAAACGTTGCCGGCTACGACGTCTCGCGGCTCATGGTGGGCGCGCTCGGAACGCTGGGCGTGCTGCTCGACGTGTCGCTAAAAGTACTGCCGCGCCCCGAGCACGAGATCACCCTGACGTTCACCTTGCAAACGCCGCGGGCGATCGAGCGGATGAATACCTGGGCCGCGGCGCCATTACCGCTTTCGGCGGCGTGTCACTGGAAAGACACCTTATATCTACGCTTGGCGGGATCGGAAGAGGCGCTCCGCGCGGCGCGCACGAAACTGGGCGGCGACGAACACCCGAACGGTACGACCTTCTGGCGGGCGCTGCGCGAGCATCAGCTCGATTTCTTCGCGGACGAGAACTCCTTGTGGCGGCTATCGGTGCCGCCGGCGAGTGCGCCGCTCCCGCTCGCCGGCTCATGGCTGATCGATTGGGGCGGCGCGCAGCGCTGGCTCAAAACCAGCGCGCGCGCGACCGACGTGTGGGAGGCGGCGGCGCGTGCGGGGGGACACGCCACGCTGTTTCGCGGCGGCGATCGTGCCGGCGAAGTGTTTCATCCGCTCGCACGGCCGCTGGCGCAACTCCATAGCCGACTCAAGCGCGCGCTCGACCCCGCAACCGTTCTGAACCCGGGGCGCTACAGCACCGCATGGTGACCGCACGCGGACCGCGAACTGCCGGCGCGCTTTTATTTCCGTACCTTTGCTTGGACTTTTAGCCGCGCTTACGCGCTGGGTTCATCGACGAGCTCGATCCAGTGCCGCACCGGTAGATCGGTACCGCCTTGCAGGTGCGTAAGACAGCCGATGTTGGCGGTGGCGATGACGTCCGGTTCTGCGCACGTAAGGGCCGCGAGCTTGTTACGGCGCAACCGCCGCGACAGCACGGGGTGGAGAATCGAGTAGCTGCCGGCGGCGCCACAGCACAAGTGCGCGTCGTCGAAAGCGGTCAGCTCGAAACCGAGCCGCCGCAACAGATCTTCGACCACGCCGCCCAGTCGCTGCCCGTGCTGTAGCGTGCAGGGCGACTGAAACGCGACCCGCCGGCCATGCGCCGGCCGCAGCGCACCGAGCGTTTCACGCGCGAGCACCTCGCTCACATCGACCGTGCTCGCCGCAACGCGCGCCGCTTTCGCAGCGTACGCCGGATCGTCGCGCAGGTAATAACCGTAGTCTTTCACGTGCAAACCGCACCCGCTCGCCGTCATGACGATCGCCTCGACGCCCGACTCGAGCTGGGGCCACCAGGCGTCGATGTTGCGACGGGCAAGATCGAGTGCCTGCTCGGCCCCCGAGGTGTGGTGGCTCAACGCGCCGCAGCAACCGCCGCCGGAAACGCGAACGAGACTGATGCCGAGCCGATCGAGCACGCGCGCCGCGGCGGCGTCGATGTTCGGCGCGATCGCGGGCTGCACGCAACCCGCGGCGACCAGCATGCGACGCGCATGACGCCGCGCCGGCCACGTTACCGGGGCCGGCGGCGCAGGAATGGAGCGCTTCAGCGCTTTGGGGAGCCACGGACGCACGCGATGGCCGACGCGCAAAAGTCGCGCGAAACGCTCCGGGTAAGGGATCGTCGCGCGCAGCAGGCGGCGCAAACCGCGATCGAACCAACCGCGCCCCGCCTGCTGCTCCACGACCTCGCGCCCGATCTCGACCAGGCGTCCGTAACGCACGCCGGACGGGCACGTGACCTCGCAGTTGCGGCAGGTGAGGCAGCGATCGAGATGCAACTCCGTGCTGCGGCTCGGCGACCTGCCCTCCAGCACTTCCTTGATCAGATAAATTCGACCGCGCGGGCCGTCGAGCTCGTCGCCGAGCAGCTGATACGTCGGGCAGGTGGCGTTGCAGAAACCGCAATGCACGCACGCGCGCAGAATCGCGTCCGCTTCGCGGCCGCTAGGTGTATCTTTGATGAATTCGGCGAGGGAAGTCTGCATTGCGCGGTGTCGCCAACAGTCTAACGGAAAATCCGGCGCCGGGCGCGCCACAATTGCGCGCTGAATCCGGAAACGTATACTGCCCCCTCTTTGGCCGAACCGGCAACCCGGAGTTTCTTTAATTTATGAACGAGACGATTTATCTCGGCAAGAGCAAACGGGAAGTATCACTCCTACCGCGCATGGCGAACCGGCACGGACTGATCGCCGGCGCCACCGGGACGGGAAAGACGGTGACGCTGCAAGTGCTCGCGGAAGGTTTCTCGCGCCTCGGCGTGCCGGTCTTTCTTGCCGACGTTAAGGGCGATCTGTCGGGCGTCAGCCAACCGGGACGCCGCGATCCAAAGCTGGAAGAACGAATCAAAAAGGTCGGCGTTTCCGGCTACACCCCGCGCGGTTACCCGGTCTGCTATTGGGACGTCTACGGCGCGCTCGGCCATCCGGCGCGCACCACCATCTCCGAGATGGGACCGCTCCTGCTCGGCCGCTTGCTGAATCTGAACGAGACGCAGGCGGGCGTGCTCACGGCACTGTTCAAGCTCGCCGACGATAACGGCTGGCTGCTCCTCGATCTCAAGGACCTGCGCGCGCTCACGCAGTTCGCCGGCGACAACGCGCGCAGTCTGACCACCGAATACGGCAACATTTCCGTCGCTTCCGTCGGCGCGATTCAGCGCGCCCTGCTCGCGCTCGAATCGCAAGGCGGTACCCATCTGTTCGGCGAGCCCGCGCTGAACCTCGATGATTTGATGCAAACGGCAGACGACGGCCGCGGCGTCATCAACGTGCTGGTCGCGGAAAAGCTCATGCAGTCACCGAAGGTCTACGCGACGCTGTTGCTGTGGCTGCTGGCCGACCTGTACGAACGTTTGCCGGAAGTCGGCGACCGCGACAAACCGAAACTCGTCTTCTTCTTCGACGAAGCGCATCTGCTGTTCACCGACGCGCCGGCGCCGCTGCTCGAGCGCATCGAGCAAGTCGTGCGCCTGATCCGCTCCAAAGGCGTCGGCGTCTATTTCATAACGCAAAATCCGCTCGACGTTCCGGAGGTGGTGCTCGGGCAGCTCGGCAACCGCGTGCAGCACGCGCTGCGCGCGTTCACACCCAAGGACCAGAAAGCCGTCAAAGCGGCCGCGGAAACGTTTCGCGCCAATGCATCGTTCAAGACGGCGGATGTCATCAGCGAGCTGGCGGTCGGTGAAGCGCTCGTGTCGGTGCTCGACGAAAAAGGCGCTCCGACGCCGGTCGAGCGCATCCTGATCGCCCCGCCGGAGAGCCGGATCGGCCCCGTGACGCCGGAAGAACGGGATGCCGTTATCCGGCGCTCGCCGCTCTACGGCCACTATGAAAAATCGGTCGACCGTGAATCGGCCTACGAGATCCTCAAGCGGCGCGCCGAGCCCGCCGCAAAGACCGCGCCGCCCACCGCGGCCGGAAGCGTGCTCGATGTGCTACTCGGCGGCGACGGCAAATCGCGGCGCTCGCGCGAAGGCGTGGTCGAGGCGATGACCAAGAGCGCGGCACGTGCGATCGGCAGCCAAATCGGCCGGCAAATCATCCGTGGCGTGCTCGGCTCGCTGCTCGGCGGCCGGCGCTGAATATCGCCTCGCAGTTAAGCCGCGGTCATCACCTTCGAAGCCAAGGGATCTTCGACGGCTCGCTCTTTGATCAAGACGGACGCGAGCAAACAAAGACCGCTGAAGAGGAGCAGTGAAATAAAGACAATTTGGTAATCCGATCTCCCTGCGCCGCCCGCGCCCGTCCCCATTTGCTCGAGCAGAAACCCGATCATCGGTTGCAGCAGCGCCGGCCCGAGAAAACCGAAGAGGTTCACGAGCCCGAGAGCGGTTCCGGCGACGCGGACCGGAAACGTCTCTTTCGTGATGGTGAAGCCGATCGCGACGGCGCCGTTTCCGAATATCCCGAACATCAGATAGATCGCGTAAAGGGCGGATATCGGGAGCGAGTCGGTAAATGCGATCAGCACCAGCAACAGAACCGAAATAGCGAGGGCGCTTAGCGCGAGCACCGTCTTGCGCGCCCCGAACACTCGGTTCGCGATCGCGCTGAGCAGCGCACCGCCGATCATAATGCCGACGGCGATCATCGCCAGCAGATTCCCCACGCTGGTCTTGCTGAGCGCATAGGTCCGTTCCAGATAAGGTCCGCCCCAGAGTCCGGCAAACGTAAAGAACAAACCGTTACCGCAAAAAAACCACAACGCGAGCGGCCAGAACGAGCGCTGCTTGAGGATGAACAATATGTCTGCCGTCACTTTGTTGCGATCGCGCCTGGCGGTTCGGTTGCTCGTCTCGCTCGTGGACATCGAGAGCCGCTGCGGCGCATCGTAGACGCCTATCAATGTCACCAACGCAATCAGAAACGTCACGATGCCCGCCACCGTGAACGACCAGCGCCAGCCGGTGTGTTCGGCCAGCGCCGCAAAGGGCGTACTCGCGAGGAGCGAGCCGAGACCGCCGGCAGACACGAACAGTCCCGTGACCACTGCAAATTCCTTTCCCTCGAACCAGGACGAGAATATTTTCAATGCCGGCACGAACAGCACCGCCATACCCACGCCGACCAGGAACCGCCCCGCCAGAGCGGCGTAAGCCGAGTGCGACAGGCCGAATATCACCGATCCCAACGACGCGATCATCAAGAAAACGCCGATCGTCCGCTTCGCACCGAGCCGGTCCGACAAAACACCCGCCGGAATCTGCATCGCCGCATGGGGATAAAAATAGACGGCGCTCAAGAGTCCCATCATGCCTTCTCTTGTCCGTAGATCGCGCATCATTTCAACCGCGACCGTCGCCGGTGCGACGCGCTGAAAGAACACGGCGATATACCCGGCGACCAGGATGAGGAAGATTATCCAGCGGTATTGGCCTGCGCTGCTTTGCACGTCCATGTTGACTGACCCTTAGTTGCGCAAAGGGTGACTAAGCGGTCTGTAGGACATCGAGGATTGCACGATGCATCGCCGCGCTGTTGGCCGCCAACACCGTGGTGGTGGTCAACCCCGGCGGCCGGCCCGCGAGATCCGTCCATACCCCGCCTGCCTCGCGCACGATGACCGATAACGCAGCGACGTCCAGAATATTGACGTCCGATTCGATGACGACGTCGAGCCTTCCCGAGGCAAGCAAGTGGTAGTGGGAAAAATCCCCGTAGCCGCGCACGCGATTGACTCGTTGAATCAGGTTGCCGAGGTGGGACCATCGATCGGAACCGGCGAGCGTCCGGATGTTTCCGAGCGACAGCGTCGCTTCATCGAGCGCCGCGACACGGCTGACCTGCAGCCGCGCGTCGTTCAGATACGCGCCCTGGTCCTTCGCCGCGAACGCCAGTTCCCCGAACACGGGCGCGTTCGATACGCCGACAATGAATTCGCCGCGATACATCAGCGCAATTTGAGTGGAAAAAAACGGTATCTGGCGAATAAAGCTCTTCGTGCCGTCGATGGGATCGACCAGCCAGACGTAATCGTTTTCGATGTTCTCTCGACCCGTCTCCTCGCCGAGAAACCCGTGTGCCGGGAACTTCGTCGCGATGACGCCCTTGATGACTTTTTCGCTCTCGACGTCCGCAACGGTAACGGGAGTGCGGTCGTTCTTCTGCTCGACGCGGAAGCTATCGGCTTTGTAATAGTGCTTGATGACGTCGGCCGCGGCCGCCGCGGCCTCAATCGCCGTTTCGAGATACTCGCATTTCCGCATATCGTTGTGGCACCGGTTCTTCCATCGTGTTCGATTCGCCGCTCGTGGCCGAAAGCCGCTCGTCCCGCTCAGCGGGAGCTGTGGGACTCTCGAAGAGCGCCTCGAGGACCTCGACTCGCGGCGCGAGATTCGCGTTCACGACACCCGCACGGGAACCTTGTTCCTGAAATTTGAGACGAGAAAACCGCGCGATCGTAAACAACGTGTGTGCGTATCGATCAACCGTATTGCTGACTTCTCTCTCGTTGAAAAGTCTCGGTCCCCCGGATTCTATCTCCAGCAACAACGGCTCTCCATACCGAGTAGCGAGAACGTCGACGCGAACGATCGGTTCGTCTCGCAGCATCGCCGGCATTGCCATCCGGACGCGCGCGGCCATCTCGACGACCGCGGGATCGGGCGCGGGCTCCGGAATGTTACGGCCACCGAAGGCATCGTGACCTATTCCCGTATCCTCTCCTTCGGTGCGCTTGACGTAGTAAGTCTTCAGCCCGCTGATCATGACGGCGGAATACTCAACTTTGTCGGCAATCAACTCCTGCACCAAAACCGAATGCTCGGCAAATCGCCGGCGATATTGATCAAAAAAGCGGGCTAGCCCGGCCTCGTCGACTACCGTCTTCTCCGTTCTTGCCGCGCGATCGCCCTCGGCTTCCTTCGGCGTCGCGATTTCATACAGATACTCGCCTGCTGCGCGCGCATGGCGTTTTACGAAATGCAAACCATGCGCTCTGGCGGCGATGGCGGGTTTGATCACTATCCCGCGTGAATACTGATCGAAGACATCTGCGAGGCGGAAAGGTGCACCGAACCTCAAAAAAATGGTGGGGACAATCGGAACGCCGGCGCACTGCATCGCTTCGAGATAGAGCGCTTTGTTGCTGTTCCACCGAAACATCGCCGGCGTAGGCACCATCGGCACTTGCGCGACGCGTGCGGCTGTTTCCACCGCCTCGAATCGCGGCTTCACTTTGCTCCAGTTCTGCTGCCACTTCCGGATGTGGCGCGTTTCGATCAGATCGATCTCGCCGGCCACGACGGCGCCGACCGTCCGCGCCAATGCCGCATCGTCGTAGATATTGCATGTCCGGCGCACCGCGCCCAATCGCGCGAGGCAAACGGCTGTTTGCTGATAGTCTTCATGAACAATTCCTGTGTCGAGTGTGAGCACGATGGGCGCGACGTCATTCTGCATCGGGGCACTCCTACGGCAAGTTGCGGCGGGCTGGCGCCAGTTACGCAATGTCGGCGGTCGGGGTGTTCAAATCGAGGACAAGCCGATTTAGATACTCCACGTTCTTGGTCACGTCGATGCCTCGCGTCTCGAACGCGACGACGCCCTTCCAATCGAGCGCGAGGATGTGTTTGACGAGGCGTTTGAAATCGATACGCCCGAGGCCGAGCGGCAAATGCGAATCGCGGCCGCCCTCCGTGTCGCTGAACGAGAAGGCGGCGACGCGCTTGTTGAACTTGACGAAGGTTTCGGTCGGATCGCCGCCGCCGACGGAATCGTGGCAAACGTCCAACAGCATCCAGATGTTGTCGACCTCTGACAGCACCCGCTCATACTCCGGCATGTGGGTGTAGATGTAGTAGAACGGATGGAACTTCATGTAATTCGACAGGTTCTCGAGCCAGATTGGAACACCTTTGTCCTCGGCGTAGTTTGCGATCGTCCTGATAGATGCGATCAAACCTTCGAGAGCGCGCTCTTTCGCTTGCGACACTTCGCGAGGTTCTACGATCCCGCCGCCGTGAACGATCAGCGGCGCCGACAGCTCGGCCGCGACGTCCACTTCCCGAAGCACGTATTGCACACTGATGTCGCGCAGTTCCGGTACGTCGCTCGAGAGCGGTATTTTGAAGCTGCCGTGATAGATCGGCTTTACGTTGTAGCGATCGATGAGACTGCGCATGTTTTCGAACCGCAGCTTATTCCACGCTGCCGCACGGTCGGCAAATGACGCCCCGTCGATATACCAGTGCGTGCACCCCTCTTCGGCTGCACGAACGATTCCGTCTTCCGCTCGGTGGTACTGCTGTACTCCGAAACCGGTCATGAACGGCGGCAACTCTACTACTTTCATGTCAACCTCCCTGTCCGTAAGAGCAACCCATTCATCCATGTGCCCGACCGCGCCGCATCGGCGCCGAAACGCCGCCTATCGCGTCGTTGGTCCGCGTCGTTGATATCTCGCGACGATGTCATTGGTCATCGGCACTGCGCGAGCGGCGCAATGCTACGGAGCCGTCTACTCGCGCTGAAGACTCCGAACGGAGTACGCGTTGTCGGAACGCTGACGGGTACGTGCATCGCGTTGCCGAATCCGATGCGAATGGATTCGATCCATTGCGCCAGTGATAGTGACGTCACTACGGACGGAATATATATTTCGAAGGTATCGGTTCGGTTCGGCGCGCCGGACATGCGAGCCGATGGCAGTAAGCCGGGACGCAATCATGAAAGAACGGATCGCGAAGGGAGTCCGAACGCTGCGAGCCCTCGAGTCGTTGGTCGACGTCAACACATGTCAAGACTTTTTCGGCTGGGCACGCGGTGAACTGCGCGAAATATTTCCCCACGAGTTCCTCCTCTGCGGCATCGGTCGGATGACGCGGGGGGAAGTCAGGGCGATTCGGCTGCTACTGGTCGATTTCCCGATGCGCTACATCAATTCGATCGTGGCAACGGATGGTAAAGTCGCGTCGCCCGTGCTGGCGAAGTGGTGCCGCGAACGCAAGCCGCAATTGTTCCAGTTGGAGGAAATGCGATACGAGATCGAGCAACGTTGGGTCGAAAGATTCAAGAAGTTCGAATTGAGAAACATCGCTGCGCACGGTGCGTTCAACGTCGATGCCGGCACGTTCGCCTATTTCAGTTTCTCCGGAATCCCCCAACGACTCGACGCCCGGCATCTGCATCTGCTTTGGCTGCTCGTGCCGTACATGCGCGATGCGCTGCGCCGCATGCCCGAAACAACGGCGTCACAAGTGATCGATTTTCACCAACGCCCGCGACTTACCGCGCGCGAGGCCGAGGTCGTGCGATGGTTGCGAAAGGGGAAAACAAATCGTGAGATCGCGAGAATCCTCAAGGTGAGCGACAAGACCATCAAGACGCACCTACAAAGACTCTATGACAAACTAAACGTACGAAATCGCATGGAGGCGGTGTGGACGCTTGAATTTGGGTTGGACGAAAGCCCCCGATGGGCGCGCCCACTATTCGACGCGACACCGCGGGTACTCTCCTAACGCGGCGCGGTGCCTTTCGTGCGCCGAATCAGTTTCAGGTATTGGAATTCACGAGCCCACCACGATGCGACGAAGGCCTCCATTGACGGGCGCACCCGGGCGACACGGGTTATGATCGGGATCACCGCGAAGGAGACAATCTTCTGCCGGCTTGGACCATGCCTGACGCATACATCGCCAATGACCTCCGTATCCGTACCCTTCTACTTATTCGATCGCGAGAACGACGGCGCGCGCGAACGACGCGTTGACCGGATAGTCGCCGAAACGCCGGCCCGAGAGCCGGCGCTCTTGTGCGCACGCTGTCGGCATACCATCACGCAAGAACGCGAGCGAATCGCGGTAAGCGGCGCGGCCGAGCACGACGTAGTCAACCCGCACGGGTTTCGCTTTCACATCGGGTGCTTTCGGCATGCGCCAGGTTGCACACCGACCGGCGATGCGACCACGGAGTACACTTGGTTTCCCGGCTACGCTTGGCGCCTCGCGCAATGCGGGCAATGTCGCGCGCATCTCGGCTGGCACTACACGGCGGAAGGCGACAGCTTCTTCGGATTGATACTCGACCGTTTGCGCGCGCACGCCGCGTGAGCCCGCTCGCTCGAACACAGGAGGCGCGAAAGGCTTACTTCGAGGCGACCGTCGGTTGCAGCAACAGGCGCACGTCGTGCGTCATGTCGCTTACCGATGTATTGTTCTGCCAGAGCAGCCGCAGCTTGCCGTTCCCGTCCTTAACGAGGATGCCGCTCGAATGCTCCACCTGCTCCGGGTCCGATCCCGGGGTGTAGGCGACTTTGTGCGCACGCGCGACCGCAGCGAGCTGTTCCGGCGTTCCGGTCAGCCCGATAAAGGACGGATCGAACTTGGGAACGAATCCGGCAAGTTGCGCCGCGTTGTCGTGCGCGGGATCGACGGTAATGAATAGCACTTGAAGCCGGTGGCCGTCGCTCCCCAGCTCTTTGCGAACGGCGGCCAGTTTCGCGAGCGTCGGCGCGCAAATGTCGGGGCAATGCGTGTAACCGAAGAAAAGCACCAAAACTTTGCCGCGAAAATCCGCGGTCGACACCTCGTTGCCCGTGTGCGCCTGCAACCGCACGTCGCCACCCCAATCGACGCCCGTGATATCCGCGCCTTTGAATTCGGGTTTTGTCGGCGAGCAGGCAACGGCAGCCGCCAGCAGCAGAGCGACAGACCATTGTAGACAACGCCGGATCATGGGAACGCTCAATACAATGCCGAATGCAACGCCTCGCGGATCGCGGTGCCGTAGTGATCGGCCAACAGCAGCGCGAACGCCAGCGCCAGATATTCGATCGAATAGCGAAACGTGCGGCGCGCGAGCGCGTCGCTGTAGTCGCGATAAAGCTTCCACGCGAAATACAGGAAGATTGCGTTGAGCGGCACGATGCCGATCAGATAGAACCAACCGCTCATGCGCGTGGTGAACGGCAGCAGCGTTACCGCGGCGAGCAGCACGGTGTAAAGGAGCACGTGCAGCCGGGTGAATTCGGGCCCGTGCGTAACCGGCAGCATCGGAATGCCGACCTTGGCATATTCCTCGCGCCGATACAGGGCGAGCGCCCAAAAATGCGGCGGCGTCCAGACGAAGATGATGAGAAAAAGCAGCAGCGCGTCGGCGGAGATTTCTCCGGTGATAGCGGTCCAGCCGAGTACCGGCGGAGCGGCGCCGGCGGCGCCGCCGATGACGATGTTTTGCGGCGTCGCGCGCTTCAAGAAGACGGTGTAGATCACCGAATAACCGATGAGCGACGCGAACGCCAACACCGCGGTCAACGCGTTCACACCGACGAACAGCAGTACCATCGAAAAGACGCCGAGGAGCACCGCGAACACGAGTGCGCCGCGCGTCGTCAGTTGTCCGGTGGGCAGCGGCCGTGCGCGCGTGCGAGCCATGACGGCATCGCTCGAACGGTCGAGCACGTGATTGAACGCCGCTGCGGACCCGGCTGCCGCGGCGATGCCGAGCGTCCCGAAGAGGAACGGACCGAGCGGCAGCAGCCCCGGCGACGACAGGAACATGCCGACGATGGCGGTGAAGACGATGAGCGCGACGACACGCGGCTTCGTAAGCTCGAAATATTCGCGGGCGAGGACACGCGAACGTTGCACGGACACGGTATAGGGACGCGAAGAAGCGGATGTGGAAGTGTCAGTCTTCATTTATCGGGGCGCACGCAGGACGTGGTAGAGCGTAACCAATGTCAGCAGCAAAATCACCGTAGCGGCGTTGTGCCCGACGGCCGCGAGCAGCGAAAAGCCGCCGAGCGACTCGATGATGCCGAGCGCGGTCGCGAACGATAGCATCACGAGCAATAACAAGCCATAGCGGAAGACACTGTCGCGCAGGCCGACGCGCACCAGATGCAACGACAGCCAGCCGAGATACAACAACGCCATGAAGGCCGCGGCGCGATGAGCAAGATGAATCGCCGCAGCCGAGCTCAAGTCGAGCTCGGTACGGTCGTAACGCAATCCTTCGCCGTGCCAACGCAGCAAACCTTCGACGAAATCGGCGTCGGGCCAATAATCGCCCTGGCAAGTTGGGAAATCGGGGCACGCCGGCCCGGCGTAGTTCACCATCGACCAGGCGCCGAGCAGCATTGCGAGCATCCCGAAGCATAGCGCGGCGATCGCGCGGCTGCGCAACGAACGTACGATCGGCGTCACGGGAACCGAGCGGAACAGCCGCTGTTCGCGCAGCACGATCCACCAGAGAAACACCAGCACCGTGAGGCTGCCGAGAAATTGGATCATCATCACGAGCGGCTTCGATTGCAGGTCGATGGTGAAGACGTTGACGCCGGTGAGCCCGAACACGGCGAACAGCGTGAGCACCGGCACCACGACCTGCTGGCCCGGGCGGCGGCGCAGCTGCCAGCCGAGCACCGTCAGGCGGATGAGGAGCAGCCCCAGCGCGCCCGCGATGTAGCGCGTTACCATGTCCTGCCACGCGCGCTGGCTCCGCTCATGATGGCGGCTCGTCGCCTGCTGCACCGCTGACGGCGTGAGTGGCTGCGCCGTGCACGCCGGGCCTTCCGGGCAGCCGATACCGGCTTCCGATAGGCGCACGTAGGCGCTGAAGACGACGCTCGCAAGCGCGAAGAACGCGGCCGCGAGCGCCGTGCGGAAGAACCGCGCCGGTTTTGTCTGGCTCAAGATCATCCGATGTGCGAGGCGCGAAGCAGCAGCTTAACGTCCTTGTTGATGCGTGTTGGATCGGCGTCGGCCGGATAGCTCATCATGAAATTACCGAGCGGGTCGATCACGTACAGGCGATGCAGACCCTCGAGCGGCGTGCCAACCGGCAAGCTGAACGAAGCGGCCAGCTCGCGCAGCGATTCCGGCGCACCGAAGAGCACGTCCATCCCGGGATAATCGGCGAGCGTGTAGCGCAGCATGTCGCGCGCTTTCGGATCGGTCACGACGAACACGCGCTGCACGCGATGCGCATCGTCCCCCTGGGCCGCCACGACCTGACGCATCTTGTACAAATTGCCGGTACAGGGCGTGAGGCACTCGGCCGGCCCGAAGTAGAGCAGCGTCCATTTTCCTTTATAACGGCTGAATGGCACGGTCCGGCCGTCGGCATCGTAGAGCGCGACGTCGCGGACCGGTCGCGGCGGCTGCACGAGCTCGCCGTAATTTTTCGTGGTGGTCGGGCGCCATCCGGTCGCGATCAGCACGAATGAAACGACGATGCCGGTGAGGAACAGTGCAAGCAGCGCGAACAGAACCCAGACCTTGGGGCGGGCCGCGCCCGGCGGAACGCTCATGCCACACCTCCGCGGCCGCGCCGAACCCGGCGCACCGCCCATACGCCGTACGAAATTACGACGGCGGCGGCTAACGCGAACCACTGAAGCGCGTAGCTCTGGTGAACGGCGATGCCCGCGTCGAGCCGGCCCCATTCGCGTGTGTAACCGCCGGCCGGGCTCTGCGGATCGAGCAATATCACGATCGGCTGCAGCTTAAAGCGCGTCTCCGCAACGTAACGCGCGAGATCGAGCTGCTGCCACACCGTCGCGCCTTCGCGCCGAAGCGGATCCGGAGCACCCAGCTGAAAGCCGACGCGCGGGATCACGGCGACACCTCGTACGACGACTCGTTCGGCGGGAGGATCGACAACCGGCGGCTGCGTTCGATCGGCCCCGAGCGGCACCCAGCCGCGATTCACCAGCACGCGCGTGTCGCTCCCCGCGATACGCAGCGGCGTCACGACTTCGAAGCCCGGAACGCCGTGGTGCGCGCGGTTGTCGAGCAGTAACTGGTAGCCGCGCTCATAGAACCCGCTCGCCTCGACGCGGAAATATTGCAGCGCCTCGGCGGGGAGAACGGTTGAGGTGAGCAGAATCGGCAATTGTGCAGTACGCCGGTCATACACTGCTTGCAGCGCGCGCTTTTCGTCGGCGCGTTGCAGCTGCCACGCGCCGAGGGCACAGAACAGCGCGACGCCGAGCAACGCCAGGACGAGACCGACGGCGATCCGGCGGGTAGCGAGTAACGGCGCGCGCCGCGCAGAGCGGCTGCCGGGTGCGTTTCGTCTCGGCATGAACGGTAATGCGGGTCTCGGGTTTACGCGACGCGCTCTCGATCGGATCGATTGCCGGGTGATGCGTTTAAGTATAATCGCGATTTGTCCGCGCGCCCGGAGGCGACATGCTGATCAAAGGCTTCATCGTCCTGATGCTCGTGCTCATATTCGTGAGCCTCTTCTCCGCCCTCGTGCTCCTGTTTCGGGGCGACGGGCGTTCGCGCGGGACCGCCAAAGCGCTCACATGGCGCATCGGCCTGTCGCTGACGCTGTTCCTGTTGCTGATGGCGGGCCTCTACTTCGGGATCATCCCGCCGCAGGGACTGCGGTAACGCGTGCCGCAACGAAAAAAGGCGCCGCCCCAGGGCGACGCCTTCTTCTTCTCGACGCTTTCGTTTACAGCCAGTAAACGAAGATGAAGAGAAACAACCAGACGACGTCGACGAAGTGCCAGTACCAGGCGACCGCTTCGAAACCGAAGTGATGGTCCGGCCGAAAATGGCCTTTCAGCGAGCGCACCAGAATCACGATCAACATGATGGTGCCCATCGTCACGTGAAACCCGTGGAAACCGGTAAGCATGAAGAATGTCGTGCCGTAGATACCGGTTTTCAGGGTAAGCCCGAGCTCCGTGTAGGCGTGCGCGTATTCGAAGGCTTGAAACCCAAGGAAGGTAATGCCGAGCGCGACCGTCAGGAACAAGCCCGTGATGAGCTGCGCGCGGTTATCCTTGAGCAAACCCCAGTGCGCCCACGTCACGGTCGCGCCGGAGCTGAGAAGAATGAGTGTGTTGAGCGCCGGGATGCCCCACGCACCCATCGGCGTGAACTGCCCCGGGCCCGGTAAGCTGCCGGGCGGAATCGGAATCGGACCCTTCGGACCGGCGGTCGGCCACGTGGCGTCGTAGCCGGGCCAGAGCAGATCGTTCGCGCCGATCCAGTCGATCGCGTAGTGGCGGACGTAGAACAGCGCGCCGAAGAACGCCGCGAAGAACATGACTTCGGAGAAAATGAACCACGCCATGCCCCAGCGGAACGAACGATCGACCTGCGCGTTGTAAATGCCGCCTTCGCTCTCGCCAATCACCTGTCCGAACCAACTGAACATCATGCCGATGATCACCACGGCGCCGCCCAGCATCAGCCACGGACCGAGCTGAATGCCGTTGATGGTAAGAACCGTACCGAGCGCCAGCAGGAACAACCCCGCCGACGTCACGATGGGCCAAGGGCTCGGGTTGGGCAGGTAATAGCTGCCGTGTGCAGTTGCCATTGGAACAATCCCCTTTCGAGTTGCTAGTTTGACCATTAACCGTGTTCGCCAGGGTGATGCGCGTGTTGCTCCGTCGCCGTGTCGCCGCCGTACTTGCGCGCCGACGTCTTGTCGACGTTGAAGAACGCGTACGACAGCGTGATGGTCTGAACCTCAGGCGCGAGGTCAGGGAGCACGGTGAAGCGCACCGGCATCTCCCGCGCTTCGCCGGCGTTCAGGTGCTGCTGACTGAAACAAAAGCATTCGATTTTCTTGAAGTGCGGCGCGGCTTGCGACGGTGCGACACTCGGAATTGCCTGCCCGGTGATCGGCTCATCGGCGGCATTGCGCACGTAATAGCTCACGGTCACGGTCTCGCCCGGATGCACCTCGATGCGTTTGGTGAGCGGGCGAAACTCCCACGGCAGGCCGCTCGTGGCGTTGCCGGTGAATTCGACCGTCACGGTGCGCGCAATCGGAGCGCTTTCCGCTTGCGCCGCCGTCGCCTCCAGGCGTCCGGTTTTGCCGTTCAGTCCGGCCACCTGACACGCGAGATCGTAGAGCGGCACGAGCAGATAGCCGAAGCCGAACATCCCCGCGGCGATGACCGCCGCCTTCGCAGCGGTCCGCCGGTTAACGCTCGCTTTCTCCGTCCCAGACATCACAGAAACCGAATTAACGCCGCGACGTAATACCCGAGTGCAATGGCGCCGGTGACGGCGACGGTGATCCAAATCCGCCGCCGCGTACGCTGATCGATGTCACCGGCCACCGCCTGCTCCACCGCTTACTTGACGACAGGCGGCGTCAGGAAGCTGTGGTACGGCGGCGGCGACGACAGCGTCCATTCGAGGCCGCTCGCGCCTTCCCAAACCTGTGCCGACGCGCGCTTGCCGCCGCGGATGGTCTGCACGACCAAGTACGCGAACAGAAGCTGCGAGAAGCCGAAGATGAAGGCGCCGACGCTCGCCCACTGGTTGAAATCGGTGAACTGCAGCGCGTAGTCCGGCACGCGGCGCTGCATGCCGGCGAGGCCGAGGAAATGCATCGGGAAGAACGTGAGGTTCATGCCGATCATCGTCAGCCAGAAATGCCACTTGCCGAGCCGCTCATTGTACAGATGGCCGGTCCATTTCGGCAGCCAGTAGTATGCGGCGGCGAAGATCGCGAGCACGGCGCCGGTCACGAGCACGTAGTGGAAGTGCGCGACAACGAAGTACGTGTCCTGGTACTGGAAGTCGGCCGGGACGATCGCGAGCATGAGCCCCGAAAGACCGCCGATCGTGAACAGGATCACGAACGCGATCGCGAACAGCATCGGCGTTTCGAACGTCATGGCGCCGCGCCACATCGTCGCGATCCAGTTGAAGATCTTAACGCCGGTCGGGACCGCAATGAGCATCGTGGCGTACATGAAGAAGAGCTCGCCCGCCATCGGCATACCGACGGTGAACATGTGATGCGCCCACACGACGTGCGAGAGGAACGCGATGGACGCGATCGCGTACACCATCGAGTTGTACCCGAAGATGGGTTTGCGGGCGAAGGTCGGAATGACCTGCGAAATGAGACCGAACGCGGGCAGGATGAGGATGTAAACCTCCGGATGCCCGAAGAACCAGAACACGTGCTGGAACAGCACCGGGTCGCCGCCGCCCGCGGCGTCGAAGAAGTGCGTGCCGAAGTGGCGATCGGTCAGAAGCATCGTGACCGCGCCGGCGAGGACCGGCATCGCGCCGAGCAAGAGGAACGCGGTGATGAGCCAGCTCCACACGAAGAGCGGCAACTTCATCAAGTTCATCCCCGGTGCGCGCATGTTGAGGATGGTCGCGATGACGTTGATCGCTCCGAGCACCGAAGAGATACCCATCATATGGATCGAGAGGATGGTGAAGTCCGTGCCGATGCCGCCCTGCACCGACAGCGGCGGATAGAGCGTCCAGCCGCCGGCCGGTCCGCCGCCCTGGGTCTGCAGGAACAGCGTCGACAGCAGCATCGTGAACGCGAACGGCAGAATCCAGAACGACCAGTTGTTCATGCGCGGCAGCGCCATGTCGGGCGCGCCGATCATGAGCGGGATCTGCCAGTTGGCGAATCCGACGAACGCCGGCATGATCACGCCGAAGATCATCACCAGCGCGTGCAGCGTCAGCATCTGGTTGTAGAAATGCGGATTGACGATCTGCAAACCGGGTTGAAACAGCTCGGCCCGGATCACGAGCGCCATCGCGCCGCCCACGAAGAACATCACCAGCGAAAACAGCAGATATAACGTACCGATGTCTTTGTGATTGGTGCTGAACAGCCAACGGGTGATGCCCGACGGATGATCTTCGTGATGATGTGCGGCTGCGGTTGCCATTGCGAACTCTCCTCTCGAACCTTTCTATACGTCAGCGCGCGGCCTTGACCTGCGCGGGTTGCACGACGTCGCCGGTCTGGTTACCGAAGCTGTTGCGCTCGTAGGTAATGACCGCGGCGATGTCGACGTCGCTCAACTGCGGACCAAAGGGCGGCATGGGCGCGGGGAACTTGCCGGTCTTACGTCCTTGCAGCACGGTCTTGATGTGCTCCGCGACCGGCCCCGTGGCGACCTTGCTGCCGGCGAGCGCCGGGAAGACGCCCGGCATTCCCTTGCCCTCGGGTTGATGGCACGCCGCGCACTGCGTGTAAACCTCTTTGCCCTTCGCCATCAGGTCTTCCTTGCTCCAGGTCTTGGTCGCGCCGGCGGCTTCCGTCGAAGCCTTCTGCTTCTGCGCGACGACCCATTTGTCGAACTCTTCCTGCGTGACGGCGTTCACGACGATCGGCATAAAGCCGTGGTCCTTGCCGCAAAGCTCGGCGCATACACCACGATACACGCCGGGCTGATCGATATGGGTCCAGGTTTCGTTGATGAAGCCTGGAATCGCGTCGGTCTTGATGCCGAGCTGGGACACCCACCACGAGTGAATCACGTCGTTGCCGGTCATGAGCAAGCGGATCTTCTTGCCGACCGGCAGCACCAGCGGATTGTCGACTTCATGCAGGTAGGTCTCGCTCTTCGGCGCGTTACCTTCGATCTGCTCGCGCGGCGTCGACAATGTGCTGAAGAAGCTCACATCCTGTTCAGGATAGTCGTACTTCCACTTCCATTGATAACCGGTGATCTTGACCGTCATCTCGGCTTTGCTGGTATCCGACATTTCAATCAGCGTCGCCGTCGAAGGAATCGCCATGCCGACGAGAATGACGAACGGGATGACCGTCCAAATCACCTCGAGCGCGGTATTGTCGTGAAAGGTCGCCGGCTTCTGACCGCGGCTCTTTCGATGGACCACGATCGAGTAAAACATGAAGGCGAACACGATCACGAAGATCACCACGCAGATCGAGAAGATCAGGTTGTGCAGCTCGAAAATGCGGCCGGCGATCGGTGTGACGGGCTTTGGAAGGTTGATGCCGTAATCGGCGGCCGCGAACGCGGGCGCGAGAGCGAGAGGGATACCGTGAATCAGGCGCGCTAGTACGCCGCGGCTACGAACAACGTGCATGCTTATCTCCCGATCTTATAGTCCGAGGTCGCCCGGCAGCCACCGGGCTGTTCATTCCACCGCTTACACACAATAAGTAATCGTTGACCAATACCTAAATAGCTAATTACGCCGACGCTAGCAGCCGCTTCAGTTCCTGCGCGAGCAGCGCACGGTCGCTATCGTTGATCTCATCTCCGAGGGTGATGTGTCTTCCATGCGAACCGATCCGCAGCCGTCCGACTTCATTTCCATGACGTCGGTCAAGGGCCACGCGGACCCAATAACGTGGAAAATCGTAGTTTGCCGTGGCGTTGCCGCGCCGCTGGACGACCCGTACTCGGTCCGCCTCGATCGTGACGAGTTCACAGTCGTCGCGATGCCGATAAAACCATAGGCACAAGAGGCCCACGGTCGCTATCTCGAGCCCGGCAAAGGGCAGGACCATCCAGGCGCCCGCGAGCGTGAACCACACGCCCACCGTCGTGGCGTGTACACCAAACGCCACGAACAAGGCCGCCATCCCGGCGACCGGCAAGGAACGATTCGGCCGAATTACGAGGCGCGCGCCCCCTATCTCAAGGGCTCCGGTGGCGCTCATGAAGGATCGCCAGCAGTCGGAAATCGAAACGGAGATAGCGCGCCCCGATCAGGCGCGCGCAAACTATCACAAGCCATAAAGTGTGGCAATTGGCGCGATGTTCACAGCGCCGCGCCCGTCGACGCTAAAGCAGAGTGTAGTGGCGAGCCGAGCGATTTTTAACTGGGAATCACCTTAAGAGAAGCGCTCGCGAAGCAAGTTCGCGAGCAAAGCGTCGGCGCATTCGCGCCACTGTGCCGCATCCGCGCCATATGGAACGTCGGCCAGACGCGGCGCGCTGAGTCGCCCGTCGAGGTCGGCGATGCTCTCGTCCGCCGAATCGAACGCGGCATCGATCCGGTTCGCGACCCATCCTGCAAAACGCAAACCGTCGGCGCGAACTGCGCGCCCGGTGAGCAGCGCGTGATTGATGCAGCCGAGCCGCACACCGACGACGAGAATCACCGGCAGTCCGAACGCGCGCGCAACCGCGCTCAACGTGCGACCGCGATCGAATGGAACGTCCCAGCCGCCCGCGCCTTCCACGACGACCCAGTCCGCACGCGCCGCGAGCCGCCGAAAATGCTGTCCGAGCGCTTCCAGCCGCAGCTCGACGCCTGCGCGTGCCGCCGCGATATGCGGCGCGATCGCCGGTTCGAACGCATACGGATTGATGTCGGCGTAGTCCGCCGGCACCGTGCTCGCCGCGGCGAGCCGCTCGGCGTCATCGGAACGTAAGCCCGCGGGTGTCCTGACGCATCCGCTTGCGATCGGCTTCATGCCCACGGCCGCGAAACCGCGGCGCCCGAGCGCCTGCAGCAACGCTTGCGCGATATGGGTCTTCCCGACTCCGGTGTCGGTTCCCGTGATGAACCAGCCGCGCGTCATCGACGTCGCCCGATCCGGCCGATCGGAATTCTTACCGCGCCGTCGGCGGTGCGCCGCTGTGCCGGCGCCCACGCGTGTCCGTGCACCACTTCGTACGTGGCCGGTATACGTCCGTGTTCGGCACAGGCTTCGTACGCGGACTGAAACCGCTGAAAACGCTTCCGCCCGGTGAGCCCGCGCCGCCGCGCCGGGTCGGCGTTCTGCACGCCGAGCGCTTTGAGATCACGCAGCACGGCCGGCACATTCGGATATGTCAGCGTGTAGCGCTCGACATCCATGACCGGGTCGGCGAAGCCCGCGTGCACGAGCGCGTCGCCGATATCGTGCATGTCGAGGAAAGTGTGCACGTGCGCGGTCTCGTCGACCGTGCGCCACGCCTCGCGCAGCTCGCTCAACGTATCGGGGCCGAGCGTCGTGAATACCAGCAGACCGTCGGGCTGGAGCACGCGCAACAGCTCGGTGAACGCAATCGCCGGATCGGACCATGTCAGCGCGAAATTTGCCGAGACTAAGCCGAAGCTCGCGTCCGCGAACGGCAACCGCTCGACGTCGCCGCTCACGAACCGGGAACGGGAGAACCAGCCGGCTTTGCGGCGGGCCTCGGACACCATTGCGAAGGCGAGGTCGATACCGACAACCTGCGCGGCCCGGTAACGGCGCGCGAGCGCGCGCGTGCAATAGCCGGTGCCGCACCCGGCGTCGAGCGCACGCTGCGGGACCAGGCGAACCACGTCGAGCCGCTCGATCAACCGATCGGCGACGGTACGGGCAAGGACCGCCGCACTGTCGTAGCTGACAGCGGCGCGCTCGAACTGCGCGCGCAGCCGCCGCTTGTCGTAGTCAAATGGCTTGGCGCCCGTTAACAAGCGTCGATCTCTCGGTGGACAGACGAAAGCGCTTCGAGCAGTCGATCGACATGCTCTTCGGTATGCAGGCTCGAAAAGGTGATGCGAAGCCGCGCGGTTCCTTCGGGCACAGTCGGCGGACGAATCGCCGGTATCAGGAAGCCTCGCGCCCGGAGCTGACGCGCCGCTGCCACCGCTCGCTTGGCTGCGCCGAAAATTACCGGCTGGATTGGCGTCGCGCTTTCGGCGAGCGTGAGGCCAAGCTGCGTGGCGCCTCGGCGGAATCGTTCAGTCAATTCCCGCAACCGCTCGCGGCGCCACTCTTCGCTGCGGACCAGTTCGAGACTCGCGCGTGTAGCTTCCGCAACGGCCGGCGGGAGCGCTGTCGTGTAGATGTAGGTTCGCGCCCGCTGGATAAGCGTGTCGATGACGACCGCGTCGCCGGCGACAAACGCGCCGAAGGTTCCGAGCGCTTTCCCGAGCGTTCCCATCAGGACCGCCGCACCCGTCGGCACCAATCCCCAGTAATCGAACGAACCGCGACCGGCCGCGCCGAGCACGCCGATACCGTGCGCGTCGTCGACGATGAGCCGGGCGCGGGCGGCGTCGGCGATCCCAAAAAGCTCCGGCAGCGGGGCGAGATCGCCGTCCATGCTGAAGACGGCATCGGTCGTGACAAGCCGTTCGGTTGCCGGCTCGTCTTGAAGCAGCGTCCGAAGGTGCGCGAGATCGAGGTGCCCGTAACGTTTGACGTTGCAGCGGGACACCCGGGCGCCGTCGATCAAGGAGGCATGATTGAGGCGGTCTTCGAAAATGCAGCCATCGCGCTGCGCCAGCGCTTGCACAACCCCCATGTTCGCCATATAACCAGTCGAAAACAGGAGTATGCGCTCACATCGGATGAAGTCCGCAAGCTCCTCCTCGAGCGCCTCGTGCGCGCGGCTGTGACCGCTAATAAGGTGCGAAGCGCCGGCGCCCACACCGTAGCGCTCCGCACCCTTGCGAAACGCATCGATGACGGCCGGATGATTCGCCAGACCCAAATAGTCGTTGCTGCAATAGGAAAGCAGCGTCCGACCGTCGACAGTCACTTCCACACCTTGCGGTGACTCCAGCACTTGGCGCTGACGATAGAGCCCTTGCGAGCGGCGCTGCGAGAGATAGTCCGAAAGAGGGTTCATAAAGCAGTGCTTCGTTGAGTTCTCAGTACATGGCCGAAAAAGTCGCTCGGCGCTTCTTCGAATCAGCTACGTCGACGCTTTCCGCGAATCGGCACCTTCGGCGCCTGGCGAGCAGCGACCGGAACCGAACATACTCGGCGGTACATCGATGATTGCGCAGTTTATGGCGAGTAGCGCACCAGTCAACCAGGAATAGACATGCAGGTTTACGAGCGGCTAAAACGAGTCGGCGGTTGGTTTCTCGCCGTCCCCTGCCCGCTCTGCGCTGCCTCGATCGCACCGGAGTTGGATCTCTGCGCAGGATGCGAGCGCTCGCTGCCGAAACCCAGCGCCGCGTGTGCGCGCTGCGCCGCACCCCTCGAAAGCGTCGAGGCCGCCGGTTCGATCTGCGGTTTGTGCCAGCAAGAACCGCCCACTTATACCACCGTGCGCGCCGCGTTTCGCTACGCCGCTCCCGTGGACCGGCTCATTCAGGGCGCAAAGTACGGCGAGCGACTCGACTACGCGGCGCTTCTCGGACGCCGCCTCGCAAGTCACATCGGCGCGTCCGCAGCTGCGGTCGACGTGATCGTCCCTGTGCCGTTGCATCGCTCGCGGCTGCGACAACGCGGCTACAACCAGTCAATGGAGATCGCGCGGCCGGTCGCATCGGCGCTCGGCGTCCCACTGGTGTCGCTCGCCGAGCGCGCGCGGGCCACGCCGCCGCAGACCGCGCTATCGCGCGAGGAGCGTCAGAAAAACGTGCGCAACGCGTTTCGCACGACCGGGGATGTCGCGGCGAAGCGCGTTGCGGTCGTGGACGATGTGATGACGAGCGGCGCGACCGCCGAGATGCTGGCGCGCTGTCTGTTGAAAGCAGGAGCGAGCGACGTCGAGATTTGGGTAGTGGCGAGAGCTTGATGCGCGGTTGTGCGGCGGGCGAGCGCATCGCCCCATTAGCGATTTGCCAGTGCCGTCAGACGCTGATCCGCATACTGCGCGAGCGATGTCGAAAGTTCGCCGCTCTCGCGCGCGCGACGGTAAGCATCTTTGGCGGCGCTCCACTGGCTGGCGCTTTCGAGCGAAATCGCATAGCCGAGCAAGATGCGTCCGTCGCTCGGTCGCAGCGCCGCCGCCCGTTCGTAAGCCTTCACGGCATCCGCCGGCCGGCCCGCGCGCTGATAGAGCAGTCCGAGCAGGCTGCTGAAGTCGGCGTCGTCGGAAGCATGCGGCGACGCGGATTCCATCACCGCGAGCGCCTTGGCTTCGGCGCCGTGGTCGACGTACACGCGCGCGAGCATCCGCGCAAACAGGTAGTGATTCGCCACTTGCCGTAGCCCTTCCTCGAGCAGCTTCTGCGCGTCGCGCCAGTGGCCGTTTTGCAGTTCGATCCCGGCCGCCAGTTCACGCGCCTTCACGTGCCCCGGATACGCCGTCAGCGCTTCGGCCGCGGCGCGGCGCGCCTCCTCCGCACGCCCTTGATCCAACAAGCGCACCGCACGTTGGTAACCCTGCTCCGCGGTTTCCTCCGCGGTCTGCGGCCGAACCTTTTTGTCCATGACGGCGCTCTCAGCGACGGCAGGCGCGGGTTCAACCTTGGATTTCGACGCTTGAACGGCGGGTGCGCGGTTCCGTTCGCGCGTAGAACCAGGAGCCGCGACGGATGGCGTCGCGCTCTTATCGACTATACCGGCGGAAGCGGCGGGGTGCGAACCGGCAGGCGGCTTGGTGTTTACGGACACCGGCACCGAGGCGTTCACGGTGCCCGCAGCAGGAATAATGGTGCTTTGGGGCGGCGCAATAGCCAACGCGGCGTCTGTGGGTGTTTTCGCAACAACGGGCGGCGCATCAGCCGGGACGACTGCAACGGGCTGCGGCGATGCAGGCAGCGCACTACTCGTCTCGGGCCACCAAGGTAATCTCTGCACACCGAAATACATCGCCGCCGCCAGCGTGCCCGCGGCCGCGGCGATCCAGGCTATGCGCGACGCGGCGACACGCGATGCGTTGCGCACCGGGCGGAGATCCTGATACACCGGCGTCGGAGCGCGCGCCGCGACATCCTGGCGCGACTCCAGGTCCTGAAGCATCTTGTTGATCAGGCTCACGTCACATCGCCCAGACGATGGCGCCGACGCAGAAGAGCGCGACGGAGGCGGCGAGCCCGAGATAGCGTAGCAGGCGCGAGCGCCGCCAGGCGCCGCGCTGCACCGATTCGGTGTCGGCAATCGCGACGCGCACGTGCCGCTCGCTCACGCGGCGCTCGCCTTCACCGAAGGCGGCCATGAGCGCCTTGTGCGACAGAACGTTGATCAGGCGCGGCACGCCGCGGCTCGCGCGAAACAGCCGCTTCACCGCGTCCTCGGCGAACAAGCGCGCGCCGCGGTAGCCGGCGATCGTCAATCGGTGCGCGATGTAGAAATCAACGTCCGCGAGATCGAGCGGGCGCAGCCGGCAGGAGAATGTAATGCGCTGCTTGAGCTGGCGGATCGCACGATTGTTGAGCTTCGTGTCGATCTCCGGCTGCCCGAACAGCACGACTTGCAGCAACTTCCTCCGCTCGGTTTCGAGATTGGTCAGGAGTCGCAGCGCCTCGAGCGTTTCGACCGGCATCGCCTGCGCCTCGTCGAGGCAGAGCACCACGCGTTTTTGCTGCGCGTAGCTTTCGAGCAGAAATTTGGTGAGGAGCTTCAGCAGCTGATGCTGCGTCACGCGCTCGGGAAATTCGATGCCGAGCTCATCGGCCACCGCGAGCAAGAGCGTGTTCGGGCCGACGTACGGATTCGGAATGTACGCGGAGATGAACTGATCGCGATCGAGCGCGTCGAGAAACTTGCGGCAGAGAATGGTCTTGCCCGTCCCCACCTCGCCGACGACCTTCATGAAACCTTCGCCGCTGCGCACCGCGACGATCAAGGTGTTGAGCGCTTCCTGGTGCGACGAGTGTGCGAAAAAGAAACTCGTATCCGGCGTGATCGTGAACGGCGCCTCGCGCAATCCGAAATGCTCGTGATACATATACCGCTCTCCGTCGCTACGAACCGATGCGTATCCGCTTCATGCGGTCCTGGGCATCCTGTACTTCGCCGGCCCATTCGGTGCCGGTGTTGACGATCGTCGGCTTGAGCAGAATCACCAGCTCCCGCTTGACGCGCGTGATCCGGCGCTGCTTGAACAGATTACCGACGATCGGAATGTCGCCGAGCAGCGGCACCGAGGCGTTGTCGTCGGTGCTCGCCTCGCGCATCAAGCCGCCGATGACGATGATCTGCGTGCTCTGCGCCCGCACCACATTGTCCGATTCCTGAATCGTGCTCGACGCGAGCGGCAGCGTGAACGGCTGGCCGAAGACGTTGAACGCCTTGTCCTTCTGCGTGATCGAGCTGACCGAGGGATGAATGTGCAGCACGACGTTGTTGGCCTCGTCGATCTGCGGCGTGACGTCGAGCACGATACCCGAGAAGAACGACGTCAGCTCCACGCTCGGTGCCGTAACGAGCCCGCCCGTTGTCGTACTCGAACCGCTCACGCCGGTCACGAAGAAATCGTCGCCGCCGATCTTGATCACGGCTTTCTGGTTGTTCACGGTCGATACGCGCGGGCTCGACAGCACCTGCACCTGGCCCTGGTTCTTCAGCAGCTCGATGAACGCAGCGAAGCTGCCGGTTTTCACCGCCGCACTGAAGATGCCGCCGAAGGCGGAGGTATTGGTTCCTGAGACGGGGCTGAAGATGCCGGTGATCGGATTCAGGTTTCCCGTCTTCCCTGCGATTTCACTCTTGCCCGAGTCGAGCGCCGTGCCGCCGCCGGTCTGCGCGAACGTATAGTTGCCGTGGACTTTGGCCCAGTTGATGCCCGCCTGATAGCCGTCGCTCAGCTGCACTTCGATGATCTTCGCTTCGAGCACGACCTGGCGATTCACGGCGGCGTGCGTCGCGCCGAGATAGTTCTCAACGATGCGCAGTTCTTCGGGGAGCGCGCGCACCACGACGATGCCCGCCTGCGGGTTCACGACGACACGCCGCTCGCCGCCGTTGCCGATGATGGCGCGCAGCGTGTCACCGAGATCTTTCCAGAAATCCGCGTACGACTGGGTCTCGACCTCGATACTCGACAGCCCCGTATTACCGCCGCCCGATGTCGCAGTACCGGTCGTGCTGCTGCTGCGATTGCCGATCTCGCCGCTTTGAACGCGCGTGTCGGACTTGCCCTTGCGCACCAGGTTCAGATAGTTCACTTGGAAAATCCGCGTCTGATAATCGCGGCCGAGAACAAAGAAGCGATTGCCGTCTCGACGGTATTCGTAGCCGTACGCTTCGCGGAGCGCGCGTAGCGCTTCGGGAACCGTCACGTCCTTGAGATGAACCGTGATCGAACCCGAGAGATCGGGCGGCAGCACCATGTCGTACGGGGTACCTTCGACGAGACCCATGAATACCTGGCGCGCCGGCGCATTCGTCACGGAGAGATCGAACCGCGGCTCCACGGGCGCTTTGTGGCCGTCGGGTACGGTGATTTCGAGCGGCGGCAGGAGACCCTTGGCGACATCGGCCGGAACCTCTGCGGGTTTCTCCTGCTTCGGCGCATTGAGGCTCGTGTCGATGCTCTCGCCGACCTGCGAGTGCCAGTGCGACGGAATGCTCTCGCAGCCCGAGAGGAACAGCGCGCCCGCGGCCAACAGCGCGAACGCCATTCGATGTGTTGTTTTCATTCGACCGTCCCCTTCTCTTTGACGAGCTTCGGAAGCATGCGCAACGTCGTTTCGCGCCCCCCGCGGGTCATCCGGACTTCGTACGGCTTGATGTCGGTCACGACGGCGCCGTCGAACGTGTCGCCGACCTTCACGGTCTTGCCGCTGATCACCGCGACCTTCCGATCGGGCGACACCATCGTGGATTGCAGCACCGGACCGGCGGGTACCGGCGCGGGCGCCGCACGGCGCGCGCCAAAGCCGACCGGCTGCGTCGGATCCGACAACGCCCCTGCGTGCACCGTCGCCGTCACGACCACAAGCACGATGGCGAGAACGGAGCGCATCAGACACCGATCCAGCCGGGATACCGGCTCAACGTGTAAATCACGAAGCTCACTTTCGAGAACGGGTACGTATCGGACTCGAGCGATATCTCACCCCAGAAAACTTTCCACGGCAGTCGCTCGACGGTCTTCAGATAATCGACGATGTCGAAGTAGCGCCCGCGAAGCTCCACGCGCATGCCGTGCCGGTAAACGAGCGTCTGCCCGCCAGCGCTCGCGGCCGCCGGCGCCTTGGGATCGGCGTCGGCCGGAACCGCCGGCAGCGCTTCGAGCTTCACCAGCTCGAGGTGGTGGCCCTTCTGCAGCATTTCTTCGAGCAGCTTCGCCATTTCTTTCGGCGTGACGATACCGCTGGTCATGCGGTCCATCTGCACGTCGAGCTCCTTGATGCGCTGCGTCAGCGCCGCGATCTTCGCCCGGCCGTCCGCGTTCGCGTCGTTGCCGTCCGAGGGGAACATGGCGCCGAGTTGCGAATTGAGCGTTTGAATCTGGTCGCGTTTGGCGCGCAGCTCCTGGGCGATTTGCGCTTGCTCGGCGCGCAGCGGACCGAACACGACGTTGTAGGCGATGAGATACAGCACGACCGCGACGGCGAAAAAGATCAGGCCGCGCTCGCGCACCGACAACGCGTCGATTCGATCCGCCAGCTGCTCGAGCTGTTTTTTCAGATCGTCCATCAGGATTTCCCCGGCTCGCTTTGCGCCGCGGTCTTGAACAGGAACTCGACGTACGGAGATTCCGCCGCCTGCGCGTCTTTCTTCGGCGGACGCGACAGCACGAACACCTGGAACTCTTTGCCGTTCAGCACTTGCTCCGCCGACAGCCGTTGCACGTAGCGCGGGACCTGCGCCGGATTCGTGGTGCGCCCCTGCAACCGCAGGTCTTCGCCGGCGCCGGCGATCTCCACGCCGGTGATCCAGACGTCGGGAACGTGCTGGCGCGCGAACGCGAGAAAGAATTCCGAATACCCGCTGGTGTTGCTGAGACGGCCGCGCGTCAGCACGTCGAGCATCTGCTGCCGCTGTGCGACTTGCCGTTCGAGATTCGCCACTTCGTCCGCCAACGAGCGGGCCGCGGTGATCCCGAATCGTTTGGCCGCTTCGTCGACGCGCTTGCCGGCCATCGCGAGCTGTTTATCCGCCTGCCGCACTTCCTCGCGCATGCCGCGCACCTGCCAGGCGAGCAACGCGAAGATCACCAGTACGCCGACGAGGATCGCCGCACCCGCTTGCAACATCGCGGCGGCGGAAAATTTTTTTTCCTGCTTGCGAAAGATCGGCCGATAGAGATTGATCTGCTGCTTCACAGCGCCTTCTCCTCGTGGCGCAGCGCCGCGCCGAGCGCCGTGATGGCGCGGCCGGCGAGCAGATCGGCATGGGCGGGATCGAACTGAAGCACGCCGCTCAGATCGAACACGGTCGACTTGATGCCCAGGTTCTGGTTCAAATGCTCCACCAGCCCGGCGACGGCGCCGGCCGACGGAGACAGCACCAATTGATCGACGTGCGGCTGACGGAAATGACTGTCGAAGTAGTCCAGCGAGCGCTGCACCTCGAGCGCAATCTGATCGAAGTAGAGCGCGCGATCCTCCGCCGCCTGCAGCGTGTCGGTGCCGATCTCGACCCGCCGGCTCAGGAAGATCTCGCCTTGGCGGGTGATCGTGATCAGGCCATGCGTCGAGCCGAGGCTGAGCATCACAACGCCGCGCACGTCCTCGGGCAAGATCGCTGCGAGATTACGCTGCGCCATTTCCGGAATGTCGATGACATCGAGACCGACGCCAGCCGCGTCGCACAGCTCGACGCGCCGCTGAATGGCTTGATTGCGCGCAGCGACGACGTACATCGGACGCGTCTTCCCCGGCGCGTTCGGCGTCGTCACGTCGAAAACGTCGATGGTGGCATCGTCGATGTGAAAATCGATGAGATCTTTGATTCGCCAGCGCACGGCCGAGCGCAACTCATCCGCGGGTACATCCGGCGCTTCGGTAAGCAGCAGCGTGTATTCGTCGGGATCGAGTACGGTCGTGCAGCGCGCTCGCTTCAGGTGGTGATCCGACGCCAACCGGCCGAGCACTCGATCGCACTCGTCCGCGTCATGCCACTCGGCAAAATCGCACAGTGTTACTTGCGGCGCCCGGCCCGGCTCGCGCACGACGCGCACGATACTGACGCCGTCCTCGCGCAGATCGATGCCCGTCAGTCCCGGGACGGTACGCTTGTGCTTGCCGAACGAAAGCATGACGTTTCGAGGGTCCCCCAGCTTTGGGCGGACGAGGACTCCGCCAATAACACTCGTTTTTTCAAGGGTAGCATAACCTTCGTAAACTAAAGTCTTGACCGCTAAACGCTTTTATTCCGCGGTCGAGATGAGTCGGGGCGGGCCAATCGTTCGCAAACCATGCCTCGCCGGCAATCTCAATCAAACTCCGCCCGACATAGCCGGGGTGCGGCGCTCAAAGCGCTGTAAGCCATTCAACGGAGGAGATTTTTTGCAACGCCGCTGCCGGTACCTAGACAGTCACGTTGCAAATCCCATGCCGCTTTCGCGGCTGAGCGAACTAGTAGCGCTCGCGGAGATAGATATGGCGTGGATTACCGCGGTAGACGCCGAAGGTGACGCGCCCGCTCGGGTCGTTGTCGGGCACGCCGTTGCCGTCCCAGTCATAACGGAGCCACGAAAGCGCCGCGAGGTTGGTACCGATAACGACGCTGCCATCGTTCCCGCCGCCCGGCGCTTTCAGGTACAGATTGAAATTGCCGTTGAAGCCCGCGGCAGGCGACTGCCGGAATCGCTCGGCGAGCGGACCGGCCGTGGCGCATCCCTGCCCGCTCGAGCCGGGAACGCCGCTATCCTGCACACACGTCTCGCCCGAAGCGAGATTGCCCTGATAACTGGAAAACGCGAGCGCAACACCCGCCGTGCAGTTGTCGGCGGTGTTCGTCACGAACCCGTCGGTATCACTTCGGTAGTACTGCACCACCATCGGGACGGCGAGATCGACCAGTTCCGAGCCGAACGCGTTGGGGATGAAAACACGACCGCTGCGTACTTCGGTCTGCTGCTCCGTGTGGCCGGAGGAAGAAACGTTGTCGGTATCCGTGGCTCGCAGCGTAAGCGCCGCGGGCGCCGTGTCTTTTACCGGAAACGTGTAGGTGATGGTGTTGGTGCTGCCGTTGGTTCCGGTGAAAGCGCTAACCCCGGAAAGAACATTGTTCGAAAAATTCGCGGCATTGCCCGCGTCGGAAATCGTTACGTCTTTGGCGAAACCATAACTGCTTCGGTAGTTGTCGATCGTTCCGCCGGTGGCGCTGTACGGGGTGACGGTGACAGCGAAGCGCTGCGCGGAGTACGTGAACGTGGCGGGCGGGCAGCCGTGCGTCACCGCCGTGTTGAAATACGCCGGCGTAAATCGGCCGACGATTCCGCTCGCGTTCGAAACCGTCATCGTGCTGTTCAAATAGTTCGTCGCGGTCGCCTGTACCGTAAAGCTGCCCACTTCGCTGTACTGCAAGTTCGAGACGTTCGCCGATCCGCCGCTGAAACTCGCCTGCGCGACACTTCCGTTCGTCAACGTTCCCAACGTGCCGGCAGCCGGCGTGTACGGTGCGACGGCGCTCAGCGTCGTGGCCCACGCATAGCCCGGCGCGACGGCGTTGTCCGCGAGATTCGCACCGGTGTCCGGCACGCCGTCGTTGTCGGCGTCGTCCGCCGCTTGCCACAACACGCCGCGGACCGTCGCGGCGAAGCCGGTGCCCGCGGATGTGAACACCGTGCCGCTCGCGGTGTTCGCGCCCGGATTGCCCGACACCGCCACATGTAGCCACGGGCGCGTCGTAATCGCGCTCGACGTACTGCCCGCGATATCGGCGCCGGTCGCGTAGGTGCGGGTATCGTCGCGCAGATTCAGTACATATTTCCCGACGTCGCTCGTCGAAAGGCCGAAGCTCGCAACGCCGTTCGTGAACGTCAGGGATACGTTGTTCGATGACGCACTCACCGCGGGTGCAACGCTCGGAAGGCTGATGCCTCCGATTTTGGGCGCGGCCCCTCCCGGATCTAAACCGTCACGCGTCAACCACGCGTCCAGATTCTTCGCGCCCGTATAGCTCGTCGCGATCGCACAATTGGCTCCGTCGCGCCGCCACATCGCGACGCTCATGGATTGGTCGCGCCCGGCGATTTGAATCGTGTCGGACGTGATGACGAAGGCGTTGTCGCGGAAATTGAGGGCCGAAGACGTCGAAGCGGTCGCGGGGAGCGTGCTGTCGACGACGCCGATCGTGAGATCGTCGGCATGATGGTTCACCAGGCTCAACGTCATCACGCCGCTGTCGGCCGCGACAAACGTATAGCCCGCCGCCCCGTCATCTGCGCTGCCGTTGACGAGCGTTCCGGTCGCCGGAGCCTGCGACCAATCGCCGTGATTGCTCGAAGTGCTGATGTTGACCGTGCCGAGGTACCCAACGACGGTGTTGTTCAAAATGTCCTGCGCCGTGATCGTGATGCTTTTTGCGAAGCAGGTACTGGCGGAGGCGGCGCCGACCGTGATCGCGAAGTGATGAATCGCCGGCTGCGCCTCGCCCACGACAAAGTCCCCGAAGCTCGTCAGCCCCGTCGCCTGGGTGTTGGTGGCGTTACGCGCACCGACCGTCGGCGCCGACCAGGCGCTGCAGGTCCGACTCGCGCCGCTTCCGCTACAGCTCTGGCCCCATCCGACGATGAACGAACCGGTCGCGGCGCCGGCATCGATATTGCCCGCCGTGTAATTGAAGGTGGCGCTGTAGCTCGCGAACGCGAGCGAAGGCGACAAGAACCCCCAATAAGCGTTCACGCTCTTGGCGGGGTTGACCCCGGAGATGACAGAGGTCGTATCCGGATGGTCGGCGCCCAGCTGACCGGCAAAGCCGGTCAAATCGCCGGCCGCCGAGACCGAGGTGAACGTCGTATTAATCGGCAAGTAGGTCGTCGCGTCGCCAACCTCGAAGGTGCAGCTCACGCTCCCGCCGGCCGGGATGTGCTTGCGCAGAAATCCGGCGACATATCCGCTCGTGCGCACGACGCTCGACGCACAATTCGTCGTCGTCGCGTTGACGGTGTTCGCGCCGGTGGTCAGTACGCCGCTCGTGAGCGTCAGCTGATTGGTGACGGTGACGTCGTTATTGATCGTCAGACCCGCGCTGTTGTTCAACGCCATTCGGCTGAACGTCGTAGCGCCGGTTAACGTTTGCGCCGTCGTGCCGTCGAAGGTGAAGACGCCTGTTCCCGAGTTGAACGTGCCCCCGTTCAAAAAACTGCCGGCCAGGTTCACGGTCGGATTGTTCGTGGTTCCGGCATACGTAACGCCCGCGGCCAAGGAAAAATTGCCCTGAATCGTCGTCGTGCCCGCCGCCGGAGTCTTGGTACCACCGCCGCTCAGGCTCAAGTGTCCGTAAGTTTCGGCGCTGACGGGTTGATTACCGTTCAACGCGTAATTGACGGTGCTCGTCGCACCAAACGACCTGGTGCTGAAGCCTGTGACCATGCCGCTCGCGTTCGTGATGTTGAAGGTCGCCCCATTCGCTACCGAAAAAGTTTTACCGGCCGCGCCTTGAATGGAAAAACCCGCGTCGTTGAACACGCCGGTCTGAACCACGATGTTCCCGAGCACGTTGGGCGTCAACGTGCTCGTGGGCGTTAGATTGCTCGCGAGGCTCACGCCCGCGGCATTGTTGATCGAAATGTTTCCGTACGCGACGTTCGTGCTCGCCGACAGCGTTTGGGCGGCCGTGCCGTTGTAGTTCCAGGTGATCGTGGACGGCGAGTTGAGCGCACCGGGATTGGTAATAGGGTTACCGGCGCCCGAGAGGTTGATCGTGGTGGTGGTACCGGCCGTGAAGCCGAGCGTCTGAAACGAGAGATCGATCGTCGTGAGATTCCAGACACCCGAGCCGCCCCACTGCGAATTGCGGTTGAGCGCTAACGTCGCGGCGTTCGCCCCGCTGAAATTGATCGTGCCGTTGTTGCTGATGTCCTCACCGGCCTGCCGGCCGACGAACAGCGTGGCGGATCCGTTCCCTTGCAGCACGGCGTTCGACTGAACCGTCACCGAATCCAGGTTTCTGCTGTTTACGTTGAGGGTCACGGTGTGACCACTGGCGATCACGACGTCGTCGTTGTTGCCGGGACCGCCGCCGCACGACCAGATCGCGCTGTTGCTCCAGTTTCCCGATGCGATGCTGGTGCACGTCCCGGCAAGTGTGATGCGCGGCAGCAGCATCGCGATGAACGCGACAACCAACGGCGCGAGATGCGCCCGGCCGGGCGCTCGATACGAGCCGTCAGCGACTGCTGCTTTGGGGTGCCGCATGTTCAACATTCTTCCTAGCGTTCGCTTCCCGCACGGCTCGGCGCAAAACCCGGTACCAGCACCCTGCTTGCCGCCGTTCCCCGCAACCATGGGAGTGATCTGCGACTCCGGCGTCGTCCGCGGTGCTCCTGGGTCTCCTGCAAATTTTGTTCTCATCGTCAGGTTCACGCGTTTGCGCCGAGACCGACGGCGCTTTGGCGCCGGAAAATCGGCGCGAGCGCTGAACGTTAGCGATCCCGTTACGGGCTGTTCGTTGCCGTCGTGTGAATGGTGCGCGCCGCATAGTCGGGGCTGCCGAAGATGCCGTAGGTCGCCGTCGAGCTGATCGAGAAGACCTGAAACGTGTTGCCTTGCTCTTGATGCGTCGTGTAGCTGCAGACGACGGTGACGGTGAAGCCGTCGAGCCCCGGTACGCTCAGCGCGAGCGGGCCGGTTTGAACGCTCGCCGGCGCAGCGCCGCAGGTCGTGCCGAGCGGCGTGTTGAGCGCGTTATAAACGCCAAGCTCGACGCCGGCTTTTGCAGCATAGTAGGCGCGGCTCCCTTGCAGCGCCCCGGTCACCGTCGAGCGCTGCACCTGCCCGATCGTGACCATGAATGCACCGAGCAGCGCGAGGACGACGATCACGAAAATCGCCGCGACGAGCGAAAAGCCGCGTTCGCGCTTTCTCGCCACCGCATTGATCCGCGCGCTCACGGCATGTTGTCCACGTGCACTTGATGCAGCAGGCGCACGTCTTCGCCGGTCGACGCATCGCGGACCGTAATACCAGTCGTCACGAGTCCCGCGCGCTCGCTCGCGCCGGGGTCGTAGAGCATGACGCACGCCGCAATATCCGTCGTGACTTTCGCGACGCCGCTTGCCGGCGTCAGCGCCGCCAGTTCCGCGTCCGTATCGATCGACGTCTGTGCGGCGGTGAGCGGGTAGCCCTGATACCGGGTGAGCGTGCGCGTGGCGGTGTTGCAGACGTAGCTGATCGGCGGTTCGACGACGAAGAATCGCTGGCTCGGCGAGCGAAACGCAAAGCGGAATCCGGGCGTGAGGCGAATGTGATCCGAGATGCCGTCGGCTGCCCCGTTCGACGTAATCGTCAGCGTTCCAGCGGTAATGACGTTCGCCCCCGCATAAGCATCGGCGCCGGGCTGGCCGAGGTTGTAAATGACGACGCGGCGGCCGCTGTACGTCGCACACGCACCCGCGACCGCCGGGTTCGTCGTGCAAAGCAGGTTTCCTTCCATGTCGAAATCGGTGTCGGCGGTGTTGAAATTAAGGCGGGCGGTCGGATTCCCCGGTGGATTCTCGCGATAGCGCCCGCCGTCGATCGCCGGGATCAGCTCCAGCACCCGGCCGTTGCCGTTGCCTTCGTCGACGATGCGCACGCTGTTCGGCAGCGCGCGGCGGATCTCGCGCTGCATGCGCCGCAGGGCGCTCTCCGCGGCATCGGTCAGCTCGGCGCGGCGCACCTGCGCGTCGTAGCCCTCGATTGGGCGAACGATGAATACGCCGACGATCGCGGCGATGATGCCGCTCACGACGATCACGACGATCAGCTCGACGAGGCTCACGCCTCGCGATCGGCGCGCGGTCCGAGTGATGCTCCCGAGCTTTTCCGGCGCACCCGTCATCAGTAGTTCGTTCGGTATCCGCCGAGGGTCACGGCGACGCCGCCGGGCGCCGTGACGGTGACCTGCACGCGCGAGGCGGGCACTGCGTTCAGCGTCGCGGTCGTGTCCACCTGCACCGCCACGCTGTAGCCACGCAGGCTCGAAATCGGATTGCCGTCCTGATCGCACGCGCAGCTACCGAGCGCCGGGCAGGCGGGCGTCGTCGCGATGCAGCCGTTGTTGGCGAGCGCGTCAAAGTCGTTCACGTCGTTATACAGCGTGCGATTGGTTTCACCCGCGTCGGGACCCGGCGCGCCTTCGGGATTCCCGGTCGCGGCCGTTTCGTCATACGCCTTCAGCAGAATTTCTTCGAGATAGGATTCGGCGACGGCGATCGCCTGCTGCTCAACCGTCGGGTCGCCGCTCGAACGCGTCACATGGTCGATCACGGTCAAGACGCCGGCCAGCCCGACGGCGATCACGACGATCGAAATCACCAGCTCGACGAGCGTCGCGCCGCGTTGTGCGGTGGCGGCACGCCGTGTCACAGCCGCTCCACGTAGCCGGTCACGAACCACACGCGAAACTGTCGATCGCCGACGCTGAACGTCTGGTTGACGCCGGCGCCGCCGATGGTCGCGCTGCCGAGCGGGCTAAACACGACGTCGGTCGCCGGGCTCAAGGTCGTCCCGGACGGCGCCGAGCGCGCGAACGCCCGAGCGGGATCGGAGGGATCGGTCAGCGCGGTCGTAAATGGCGCCGTGTTGCAGGTTCCGGCGGCCGCAGCGCGCAAGAGCGAATAGCCGTTAGCGGTGATGCTGACACGCACGCTGCAGCCGCTGCTCACCGCGAGCTTCTGCGCATAGCGCATCGCGGCCAGCGTTTCGTTGAAAAATCCGGCGCTTTCGAACGTCTGCTTGGTGAAGAAAAGCGGCGCGCTGACGGCCGCGAGCGCGCCGACGATCACCAGCGTGACCACCAGCTCGACGAGCGTAAACCCCACGAGCCGGGCGCGCCGCATTGTGACCGCGCGAGGTCCTTTGGCCGATAACGGGAAAAAATCTTGGGCCGGATCCGCGTCAGCGGACACCGGCCCCGGGAAGCGGCGCGCGTGCGCGCCGATGACAGGAGAGATTTGCAGCATGCCCGCTTCCCGATCGTGCGGCATTATGATCGAGGAGCGGCGCGCCTCGCTGCCGACTAGCAGCCCGCGGATTGCGCCACGACCGTCCCTGTCGCCGCCGTATACTGCGCCTGACACGTCGCGTTACCGCCCGACGGCGTGTACGTGGTCGGCGTGCCGTACGCAACCGTGTAGCCGTCGGGTACCGGCAGCGCCGTTCCGATACCGGCGGCGTCTTCGGTCGGATAGCCCGACAGGTTCGTGGTAACGGTCAGGCCGTCCATGTTGATGCTCGTGCTGCCCTGAATCAAAAAGCCCGATTTCGCGAGCGCCGCCGCCGAACGCAAACCTCCGGCGACGCCGTTCACGCTCGCGATCCGCGCGTCGCGGCTGATATTGATGAAACGCGGCAGCGCCGTCGCGGCGAGCAGCCCGAGAATCACGATGACGATCACGAGCTCGATCAAGGTGAAGCCTTTATGGCGGTTCATGCCGTCAGCCTCCGGATAACGATGCTTAGCAGGTCGACTGCACGAGAACCGTGCCGGTCGCCGCCGTGTACTGCGCCTGACACGAGGCACTGCCGCCCGAAGGCGTGTACGTCGTCACGGCGCCATACGAGACGGTGTAGCCGTCCGGAGCCGGGAGCGCCGTGCCGATGCCCGCCGCGTCACCCGTCGGATAACCCGATCCGTTTGTGGTGACGACCACGCCGTCCATGTTTACGTTCGTGCTCCCCTGCACGAGAAAACCCGCTTTCGCCAATGCGGCCGCCGAGCGCAAGCCGCCGGCGACGCCTTGGACGCTCGCGCGCCGCGCGTCGCTGCCAAGATCGAGGAAGCGCGGCAGCGCCGTCGCCGCGAGCAGCCCGAGTATGACGATCACGACGACGAGCTCGATCAGAGTGAAACCTTTTTGCCGAACCATTTTTGCCTCTCCTGTTGCGCTGTTGGTTGTTAATCAGACCTGTCTGAACTCTCTGCAAAGACCGGACCCACTTACCGGACCCATGCGTAGGGTTCCAGCGGCGCGAGCCGCAGACCCTCGACTGAATCGACGCGCGCGTCGAAGCGGCCGTTGCGATTACGATCGGAGTAAACCAACCGGACCGCGAAACGTACCCGCGGGGGGTTCGCCGAGCCGCCGCTGAAGTACGCCTTGTTGCGTACCAGGTACACCAGCTCGCCCGCCGCCTTGTCGAAATACCAATGCCCGTTTTCGAGACGTGCCGGGTCGGGATGGTCGAACGCGCCGAGATAGCTCGCCGGCACTTCCGCGAGCTGATCCATCGGATTGCTCCCCTCCAAGCCCGACAGTCTGTTCAAATCTTGTCGCACGATAGCCTCTGCAACTCTTATGCCAAGCGCGCTGCGAAGCGTGCCGACGATCGTCTCCGTCGTCACCCGCTCGGCGTCGGCCTGCATCGCCATCAGCCGACCGATCGCGATCGTGATGAGCAACGCGACGAGGATGATCACGACGACCAGCTCGAGCAACGTAAAACCGGCGGCGCGTACACGTGAGCGCCAGGCGTTTGCGGCCGTCGTGATCGGTCGCACGCTCGAATTCATTTCAGTGTCGGCCGAGTACGGCTCGCGGCAGCTCCCACAGCGGCAGGAACACGCCGAGCGCAAGAATAAACACGAGCGCGCCGATGCCGATGATGAGCAGCGGCTGGATCGCCGCGCTCAGGTTCTTGAGGTCGTAATCGACTTCGCGCTCGTAGTACTCGGCCACTTCCGCCATCAGCTCATCGACCGCCCCGCTTTCTTCGCCGACGCCGATCATCTGCAGTACGAGCGGCGGAAACATCGCGGTCGCCGCCGCCGTACGCGCGATGGTTTCGCCGCGCTCGATACCGTCGCGCATTTGCAGAATGCGCTCGCCGATATATTCGTTGTCGACCGCGCGGCTCACCACCGTCATGCCCTGGACGAGCGGCACACCGGCGCGCATCGTGACGGCCATGGCGCGCGCGAATCGCCCGAGCGTCGCGCGATAAAAAATGCCGCCGACCACCGGAATCCGCAGCTTCAGGCGATGCCAGCGGTAGCGGCCTTCCGGAGAGCGGACGTAAATGCGCACGCCGAAGACGGCGACGAGCAGCATCGCCAGCAACAGCGGCCAGTACGCGACCGTGAACTGCGACGTCGCGATCAGGATGCGCGTCGCCCATGGCAGCTCGGCGCGCATGCTCGTGAACACTTTGGCGAACGCGGGAATGACGAAGAGGTTGATGATCGCAATGGCGATCGCGATCGCGACGACGACGAAGATCGGATAGCGCACCGCCGAACGAATCCGATCGCGCGTGTCCTTCTCGCGCTCGAGATACGTCGCCAGCTGGAGAAACGCTTCCTGCATCGTTCCGGTCGCTTCGCCGACCTGCACCATACTGACGTATAGGCTCGGGAATACTTTCGGGTGGCGCTTGAGCGCGGCCGACAGCTCGAGTCCGGAATCGAGCGTCTCGACGATGTCGTTGATCACGCGGGCGAACGCGCGGCTGTGCGCCGAATCGCGCAGCCCGCGCAGCGCCGACATGATCGGCACGCCGGCTTTGAGCAGCGTGTAGAGCTGACGGCTGAAAAGAACCAGATCGACGATGTCGATCTTGTCGCTGGCGAGCCACCCGCGCAAAGCCGCCTGGATGTCGGCCGCCGCGTCCTTCGCCGCTGTGATATCGACCGGGACGACACCGCTGTTGAAGAGCTGCGTGGCGACCGCATCGGCGGAAGCCGCGTCGACTCGCCCCGTCACCACCTCGCCCCGTTGATTGCGGCCGCGATATTGAAAGGTGGCCACGTCAGTCGTCCAAGCCGAACGTGGCGCGGATGACCTGGCTCATCGTGGTGTAACCCTGCCCCGCCATCGCGATGGCGCTGCGGCGCAGGTTGCGATATCCCGGCTGGCGCTTCGCGGCTTCGGCGAAGGCGATCGGATCTCCCGCGTGCAGCGCATGCACGAGGTCTTCGTCCATCTCGAGAAACTCAAAGACGCCGATGCGGCCGCGGAAGCCCGTGCCGTTGCAATGGCTGCAGCCGGCACCCCGCCGGAACTTGATGGTCTGCGCCGCCTCGGCGCCAATTTCGGATTCGACCACCGCGCGCGTCGCCGCGTCGAGCTCGTGCGGCTGCGAGCACGCATCGCAAATGCGGCGAACCAGCCGCTGCGAAACGATGCCGCGCACGGACGCGGCAACCATGTACGGCGCCACGCCCATGTCGATCAGCCGCAGCGCCGTGGAAACGGCGTCGTTGGTGTGCAGCGTCGAGAGCACGAGGTGACCGGTCATGGCGGCACGCACGCCGATTTCGGCGGTTTCCTGATCGCGCATCTCGCCGACGAGGATGATGTCCGGATCCTGGCGCAGCATCGAGCGCAGCACGCGCGCGAACGTGAGCTCGATGCGCGGATTGACCTGTACCTGGTTGATGCCCGGCAGCCGATACTCGACGGGATCTTCGACCGTGAGGACTTTGAACTCCGGGCGGTTCAGCTCGGAGAGCGCCGCATATAGCGTCGTCGTCTTGCCGCTGCCGGTCGGACCGGTGACGAGCACCATGCCGTTTGGCGCGTGTATCAGATCGCGGAAGCGCTTGAGCATCACGGGCGGCATTCCGAGGTGTTCGAGCTTCAGGATGCCGCTCGCTTGATTGAGCAGCCGCATCACCACCGATTCGCCGTACTGCACCGGCATCGTCGACATGCGGACGTCGACGTTCTTGTCGCGCACGCGTACGTTCAGCCGCCCGTCCTGCGGCAGGCGTTTCTCCGAGATATCGAGACCGGCCATCAACTTCAACCGCGATACCACTGCGGCAGCGATGCGCCGATCGGCGGTCGTCTGCACACGCAACACGCCATCCAGGCGAAAGCGTATGCGCAGCTCGCGCTCGTCCGGCTCGATATGGATGTCGGACGCCTGGACCTGCACCGCGTCCTCGAACATCGTCTGCAGCAGCTTGACGACCGGTGCGTCGGCGAGACCCTCGGCCGCGGCCAGCTCGCCGATATCAACCGTCGTCGCGGACAGCTCCTGCTCGAGCTCGTGCGCGAGTCCGGTGATCTCCTCGGTGCGGCGATAGACCCGATCGATGGTGGCGAGCAGATCCGATTCCTTGACCACCGCGAGACGCAGCGGCCGGCGCAGCGCGCGCGAGATCTCGTCATAGGCGAAGATGTCGGTCGGGTCCGCCATACCAACCAGCAGCCCCTCGGCGTTATCGTCGAGCACGATCGCGCGAAAACGCCGCGCGTGGGTCTCCGGCAGCAGCCGCACGACGTCCGGCTTGTAGTTGTAGCGACGCAGGTCGATATGCGGCACCTGCAGCTGTTGCGACAGGAACGCGAGGAGCTGATCCTCGGTGAGGTGGCCGTTCTCGATGAGCACGCGCCCGAGCTTGCGGCCGGTCTTCTTCTGCTCGGCGAGCGCCGCGTTCAGCTGATCTTGGGAAATGACTTTATCGGCGATCAAAAGATCGCCGATGCGTATCTTCCTGGGTCGTGCCGGTGAAGTAACCGCCATCGATGCGCCTGTAAACGGATAAACCGTCCCCTCCGAAAGCTTAAGCAAAATCTAGACCAGCGCACAGAGCGCGGCGCGAAAACCGCTCACGTGCGCTCGGTCGATCCGCTGATCGGTACGCTCGGATCCGGCGCCAGCGGACGCGCGGGGACCATCGTCGCCAGCTCGCGCCGCATCGCCTCCTTCAACCGGTCGATTTCCGCCGCGCGATCGTCGTATCCCAACTGCCGGGCGACACGCGCCGCGTCGTCGTAGTACGCGAGCACCGGCGTTCCCGGGTAGTACCAATAGTGCAGTCCACCGTCGAGCAATCGATACGCCTCGCGCGAACGCCCGTTCGCCAGCAGCAGTTGGGCGTACGCCTGACGGCTCTGGAATCCACGGGGATCGAGCGCGAGCGCGCGCTGGTACTCGGCCTCCGCCCGCGATGCCGCCGTCGGCCCGCTGAGATCGCGGTTCTCGGCCAAAATGCGCGCGCGCACGACGTGAGTCAGCGCACGGTAGGGGTTCGCGCTCTCCGCCTGATCGAGCATCGACAGCGCGGAATCGTAAAGCGAGCGTCGCTGCAAACGGTCGGCGGCCGGAAGACGTTCCAGCACGTGCCGATAGAGATCCGCATGGCTGATGCGCACCTTTTCGTCTGACGGCATCAGCGTCTCCGCCCAGCCGAGCGAATGGTCGGCCTGTTCGAGATCGCCCTGTAGCGCCAGCGCGAAACCGCGCTTGTAAAAGTGATCGGAAAGGCCGAGTGCCACGAAATACGACGCCGGGAACAGCGCGAGCAAAATGACGATCAGCCGGTAAGCACGCGCTTGTAGGATGCGCGCCGGCCGCATCCGCCACTCCCGCAGGGGCACTGCTTGCGTCGCGCACTCGTGAAAACGCCCGAGCACGAGACCGGCCAGTATCGATGTCGGCAGGATGTAGAAATTGAAGTCGACAAAACTATGGGCGGCGACGGCGACCAGCCCGGCGAAGAGCCCCGCGGTTTCGACGGCAACGTCGACGTCGAGCTGTGGGTGGCGGACCAGCCGCACGAGCATCCAGAGCGTCGAGCCGAGCACGCCGAGCAACAGCAACAGCGCCGGCAGTCCGGTTTCGATCCAAAGCTGCAGATAATCGTTGTGCACGAAGAAACCCAGGCTCGTGTCGGCCGGGGAGCGATACGGCGGCCACGCAAGATAATAAGTACCGAGGCCGATCCCGAACCAAGGATGCGCTTTCAGCATCTCCCAGGAGCCGCGCCAGATCAAAAATCGCGGAGCGCCGGCGCTCGCCGGATCAGCGAGCGTCGCCAGCCGGTTGCCGTCGAAACTGCCGTGGAGCAGCAGGTTCGCGGCCAAGTACGCGCCGACGAGAAGGCCCACGAGCGCAACAAGCGGGCGTACGCCGACCGATCGGGCAAGAAAGACAAGCACACCGGCGCCGAGCAACAGGCTCAACGCGGTGCCGCGGCCTTCGGTAACGGCGATCGTGAAGACTAAGACGAATAGACTGCCGCCGATGCCGTAAACGACGCGCGCGTTTGCGCGTCGTTGCAGCGCCGACACGAAGTGACCGGCGAGCGGGAGCGCGACCAGCATCAGCAGCGCCGCGAACGAATGAATATTGATGAACGTCGCGCGCGGCGGCTCGCGCCAGGCGAAGCGTTGCACGAGCGCATATAGGCAGAGCGCGAGCGCGCCGGCGAGAACGAAGCGCGCCGCGTAGAACCAGACGCGGCTGCGGTCGGCCGACAGCGTGTAACACCAGAAGACGAACGCAAAACTGCCGACCCACCAGAAATTCATGACGCTCGTGGCCGGCACCCCGCTCCAGCCGAGCGACACCGCGAGCCAACCCCAGAAGAGCGCTACACTCGCGCCGAGCGGCGTCAGCGGCAGGCGCACGCCGTCCGCGTATTGCGCGCCGAACGACAACGCGAGCCACGCGACGAGCATGAACTGCGCCCCGGCGAGCAACCCCAACTGCGGCCCGTGATAGAACACGGCGAGGACCAGCGCGATCGCGACACAGAGCGCGCTGACGCAGCCGAGCCCCGGCGCGGTTGTGCCGGTCCGCGTTCTTTTCATACGATAGCCGCTCGGTGGTTGTCGACCTTAATGTAGTAGACCGCGGCGCGAACGCCAGACGCTTCGATGTTCAACGTCATCCTCTATGAGCCGGAGATTCCCTCGAACACGGGGAACATCATGCGCCTCTGCGCCAACACCGGCGCACGGCTGCATCTGATCGAGCCGCTCGGCTTCGTGCTCGATGATCGGCGGCTGCGCCGCGCCGGGCTCGACTACCGCGACTGGGCGGAGGTGCGCACGTATCCGCGTCTCGACCCCCTGCTCGATCGGCTCGCCTTTCCGCGGCTCTACGCGTTCACCACGCGCGCGCGGCGATTCTACAGCGACGTGCAATATCGTGAGGGCGACGCCCTGCTCTTCGGTCCGGAGACGCGCGGGCTGCCCGCGTCGCTGCTCGAACGGCTACCGCCCGACACCCTGTTGCGCCTGCCGCTCCAGCCCGACAACCGGAGCTTGAATCTCTCGAACGCCGTGGCCATCGTTGTTTATGAGGCGTGGCGCCAGCTCGGATTTGCCGGCGGCGCTTGAGCCGCCAGGTTCGCCATACAGCATCGCTATAAGCGCCGCGGGATCGCTATAATAGGTCGCCCGCATCGCATACCAGTCCCGGTCTATCGATTCCATGCGCCGCTTTCGTTTCAAAAAATACCTGCGCGTGCGCACGCTCGCGCTACTCGGCATCGCGGCGCTGCTCTTGTACGTCGCCTTCCTCGATTTCTCCATCCGTTCGCAGTTCGAAGGCAAGCGCTGGGCGCTGCCCGCGCGAGTTTATGCGAGCCCGATCGAGCTGTACCCGGGCAGAAAGATTTCCGCGAATCAATTGACGGAGGAGCTGGCCGCGCTCAATTACCATCCCGGTACGCTGGACACACCGGGCATGTACACGCGCGAGCGCGACCGCATCGAGCTCGTGTCGCGGCCGTTCGCGTTTTGGGACGGCGCGCAGCCGGCGCTGCACATCGCGATCGGATTCTCGGGCAAGCAGATCAGCGAGATCGAGAACCTCGAGACGCACCAGGCCATACCGCTCGTGCGGCTCGACCCGCTGCTCATCGGCGGCATCTATCCCGCGCACAACGAAGATCGGGTGCTGGTGAAGCTCAACGAAGTGCCGCCGATGCTGATCAAGGCACTTATCGCCGTCGAAGACCGCAAGTACTACGAGCACCACGGCGTCGATCCGCGCGGCATCGCGCGAGCGCTCTGGACCAATGTGCGCGCGGCCGGCGCGGTCCAAGGCGGGAGCACGCTCACGCAGCAGCTCGTCAAGAATTTCTACCTCACCTCTGAACGCACGTTTCGCCGCAAGGCGACGGAAGCGATCATGGCGTTGTTGCTCGACGCGCACTATTCAAAGGATGAGATCCTCGAAGCGTATGTGAACGAAATCTATCTCGGCCAGGACGGCAGCCGCGCGATCCACGGCTTCGGCCTCGCTTCGCTCTACTATTTCGATCGTCCGCTGCAGCAATTGTCGCTCTCGCAGGCGGCGCTGCTGGTCGGTCTCGTGAAGGGACCGTCGTATTACGACCCGCGCCGGCATCCGGACCGCGCACGCACGCGGCGTAACGTCGTGCTCGCCGAGCTGGCCGAACAGCACGCGATATCGAGCGCGGAATACCTGAGCGCCAAAGCGGCGCCGCTCGACGTCACGTCGCGCGCGCCGATGGGCACTTCACCCTACCCGGCGTTTCTCGCGCTCGTGCACCGGCAGCTGCGCAGCGATTACTCGGATACCGATCTGCGGTCCGAGGGGCTGCGCATTTTCACGACCCTCGATCCGCGCGTGCAGCGCACCGCTGAGCAGGCGCTCGCCGCACGCCTCACAGCGCTCGAAAAGGAGCGGCGCATCCCGAGCGGCGCGCTCGAAGGCGCGATCGTCGTGACGAGCAGCGAGCACGGCGAAGTGCTCGCCCTCGTCGGCGGACGGCGCGCACGCTTCGAGGGATTCAACCGCGCGATCGATGCCGTCCGTCCGATCGGCTCGCTCATCAAGCCCGTGGTTTATCTCACCGCGCTGTCGCAGCCCGACAAATACACGCTGACGACGCGTCTCGACGACAGCCCGCTCGTCTGGAAGGACCGCGGCGCGAAAGAATGGGCGCCGCAGAACTACGACAAGCAGTTCCACGGTCAGGTGGAACTGCGCACCGCGCTCGCCGAGTCGTATAACGTGTCGACCGCGCGGCTCGGCCTCGCGCTCGGCATCCCGGCGATCATCGACGTCGCGCATCAGCTTGGCGTGGAGCGGCCGTTGGCGCCGTACGGGTCGACGCTGCTCGGCGCCGCCGGGCTCACGCCGCTCGAAGTGGCGCAGATGTATCAGACGATCGCGAGCGGCGGGTTCCGCACGAAGCTTCGCGCGATCCGCGAGGTGCTCGCGCCCGACGGTACGCCGCTCAAACGTTATTCCCTCGCGGTCGACCAGGCCGCCGACCCGGCGGCCGTTTATCTGACGACCGCGGCCCTGCAACACGTCGTGCAAGCCGGCACCGCGACCGGGCTCAGCAACTATCTGTCGCCGGATTTGAAGGTGGCGGGTAAGACCGGGACGACCGACGATCTGCGCGACAGCTGGTTCGCCGGCTTCACCGGCGATAAGCTCGCGGTGGTTTGGGTCGGGCGCGACGACAACCAGCCGACGGCGTTGACCGGCGCGGCCGGTGCGTTGACGGTCTGGGGCCAGATGATGGCAGCGCTCGATCCGGAGCCGCTCACGCCGTCGATGCCGGAGCGCGTCGAAGTCGTCCGTATCGACGCGAAAACCGGGCTGCGCGCGGACCGCGGCTGCAGCGATACCGTCGAGATTCCCTACGTGCGCGGCAGTGCGCCGACGGAAACGGCGCCGTGCAGCACCCGCTCGCCGGTCGAGGCCGTAAAAAGCTGGTTCAGGAGGTTGTTCGAACGATGATGAAGACACTGCTCGCGGGGCTGCTCGCCCTGGTCGTTCTCGCCGGCTGCGTGAGCGCGCCGCCGTCCGGCAGCGGGCCGGAACCGCTCCCGGTCGCTTCCGACAACAACGCCGTCGTCGCGCTCGTGCGCAGTGCGCGCGACGAAGCGGCCGCCGGACGGCTCAATGCCGCCGCATCGCAGCTCGAACGGGCGCTTCGCATCGAGCCGCGTAACCCCGCGCTCTGGCACGAGCTCGCGCGGCTGCGCCTGCACCAGGGCGAGTTCGAGCAGGCCGCGCAATGCGCGACGAAATCGAATTCGCTCGCGGGCGACAAACCGCAGCTGCGCGCTTCCAACTGGCGCCTGATCGGGCAGGCGCGCACCGAAAGCGGCGACCAGGCCGGCGCCGAACTCGCGTTCGCGCGCGCGGCGGAGATCGAGAACCGGCGCTAGGGCTCATGCAGACAGACGGTCTCGCGTCGTCCGACACGGAATTGATGCGCTCGATCCTCCAGCGCATCGCCACCGGTCCCGAGCTGAGCAAAAACATCTCACGGGAAGAAGCGCATCAGGCGATGCGCCTCATACTCGACGAACGCGTCGACCCGGTGCAGGCGGGCGTTTTCCTCATCGCGCTGCGAATGAAGCGTGAGACCGACGACGAGATGCTCGGTCTGCTCGACGCGCTGCGCGAAGCGACGCCCGCGGTCACGGCATCCGTCGACGAGCTGATCGACCTGGGCGATCCGTACGACGGCTTCGCACGCACGCTGCCGATCGCCGCGTTCCTGCCGGCCCTGCTCGCCGCCTGTGGCGTTCCTGCCGTATCGCACGGCGTCGAATCGATGGGACCGAAATACGGCGTCACCCATCGGCAGGTTCTGCGCGCCGCCGGGCTCCCGATCGGGCTGAGCGTCGAAGACGCCGCCGCGCGTCTCGCGGATCCGGCGCTCGGCTGGGCGTACATCGATCAGAGCGCGTTCTGCCCGAAGCTGTATCGGCTCGCGCGGCTGCGTTCGCTCATCGTCAAGCGCCCCGCGCTCACAACGGTTGAAGTTCTGCTCGGCCCGATCCGCGCGCGCCGGCGTACGCATCTCGTCACGGGGTTCGTGCACAAGGCCTATCCGCGCGTCTACGCGCTCCTCGCACGCGCAGCGCGCTTCGACTCCGCGCTCTTGGTGCGCGGCGTCGAGGGCGGCGTCATTCCGTCGATCCGGCAGGAAGGAAAATATTTTCGTTACGACCGCGGCGAAGTGGAGCAGGAACACCGCATGACGCCCGCGGATTTCGGTCTGACCGCGCCGTTGCTACCTGTCGCTGCCGAGAGCGGTACAGACGCGAAAGAGGTTTCGGAAGAAGCGACGGTCGACAATGATGCGATCGCGCGGGCGACCGTGGAAGCGGGACGGCGCGCGCTGGAAGGCCAGCCGGGCGCGGCAAGAGAAAATCTGGTCGCCGCCGCCGCGCTCTGCCTGCATCATCTCGGACGTCATCCGACTCTCGGCGCGGCCGCGGCGGCGGTTCGCGTCGTCCTCGACTCCGGCGACGCCGCCCGCCGGCTGCGCTAAGCCGCTACCGGGCGAACCACCACCTCATTCTTTTTGCTGCGGGCGGGCCTCGCCGCCGGCGATACGATCCATCACCGCGAAGAGGACGCCCGAGACGATCAAGGTGACATGGATGCCCACCTTCCATCGCAGTTCATGGTTGTCGAGGGCGCTTACGTTTACAAAGCTCTTCAACAGCTCGATCGCGGAAATTGCCACGATCGACGGATCAGCTTCACCTTGAGGCCGGAAAAATCGACCTTCCCCATCCATTCCGGACGATCCTCGTGCCCCTCCGTATTTATTTTTGACACGAAGTTCTCGTAGCCGAAGGCAAGCCGCTTTTGACGCCAAGTCCATACGAAAGTGCCATTTAAACGCGAACACGAATGCGAATAATTGCGAGCACGCGGAGCTCGAGGGGACGCTCCGAACCGAACAAAAATTACGCGCTGCACAAAGGAGAGAACGCCATGGCTCGGCTGCCGGTGTCGCCGTCGCATCGATCGTTGAAGTCGCCCAGGTCCGCCCGCGGTTTTACCTTGCACGAGATGCTCATAACACTGCTCGTCGCCGGCGTGCTCTCCAGCGCCAGCGCCGGCGTTTATGCGATGCTGCAGGAGAATCACAAGACCGTTGCGGCGAACGAATTGGTTGCACACCTGAATCTTGCGCGGAGTGAAGCGATCAAACGCCGGGCGCACGTCCGGATCTGCGCAAGCAAAGACCAATCAACATGCGTAGAACCCGATGCGGACTTCGCGCACTGGCAATACGGGTGGTTGATCTATGCGGACGCCAACGATAACGGCGAACCCGAACCGGCGGAAATCATCCGCGTACAACCCAGTCTGGGGAGCGGTTTTGTCATTCGAACCGCGCGCTCGCGCAACGAAATCACGTACCAGCCGATGGGAACGTCGGCCGGATCTCCGGCCACCTTCGCGGTCTGCGATGCGCGCGGTCCGAAATACGCGCGCTACGTCACGATCTCCAATACCGGACGCGCAAGAATCTCGCGCACGACGACGAGCAACGTGCGCTGCACTTAGGAAAATTAATAAAAACTTAAACCGCAGAGGACGCGGAGGGCGAAACGCGGTATTCGCGGATGCACCTACGTGCATCCGCGCCGTTGATGCCGCGCAGGATGCGCCAATTTCGCGCAACCGCACGTCCCTGTGTTCCAGGGACGGCATGCGATACGCGAAGGAACTCAAAAAGACGCCCCCAACCGCGGAAGAAGCAATAAATGGAAGTTGAAGAAAGGGGAAATGCGAAATTAAGGAAACGAAAATAACAACCACCCGAAAGTACGATTCTCAATTTCTCATAACGAATTCCTTCGCGTCCTGTGCGTCCGCTGCGGTTAGAAACTATTGCAAAATTTCTCGGGAGCCCGGAACTCAAACCGCTTCCGGACGTGGATCGCGGCGCAGCAAAGCTTCGACCGCGGCATGCGGCGACAGGTTTTCGTAGAGAACCCGGTAGACTTGTTCGGTAATCGGCATTTCAACGTTGACCCGCTGCGCCAGCCGATGCAGTTCGCGCGCCGTCGCGACGCCTTCGGCCTCCTGGCCGATCTCCGTAAGGATCTCCTTCAGATTTCGTCCCTGACCCAATCCCAAGCCGACACGGCGGTTCCGCGACGCATTATCGGTGCAGGTGAGAATGAGGTCGCCGGCGCCCGCGAGCCCCATGAACGTCTCCCGCTTTCCGCCCATCGCAACACCCAGCCGCACGAGCTCTGCGAGTCCTCGCGTAACCAAGGCCGCGCGCGCATTCGCGCCGAAGCCCAGGCCGTCGCTGATACCGGCCGCGATCGCCATGACGTTCTTAATTGCGCCGCCGAGTTGCACGCCGCGCAGGTCGTCGCTCGTGTACACGCGCACCCGGTCGTTGCGCAGCCAGCCCGCGACGTGCTCGGCGGTTTGCATGTCGGTCGCGGCGACGGTCAGCGCCGCCGGCAGTCCGCGCGCGATCTCGCCTGCAAACGTCGGTCCGGACAAAACCGCGAGCGGCGTCCCGCCTACAACCTCTGCCGCGACATCGCTCAGCAACTTTCCACTGCCGGGCTCCAAACCTTTCGTGGCCCAGGCGACGATCGCACCTTTTTCGGGGGACCCGAGCCGCTGCAGCGTCGCGCGGAACGCATGGCTCGGCACAGCGATCAGGAAGTTGCGGGTGTCGCGGAGGGTCGCTGCAAGATCCGCGCGCGTTTCGACGCCCGACGGCAACCGGAGGCCGGATATTCCGGCGACATCGGTGCCTTCGCGCGCGAGCCGCTCCAGCCGCCGCGCATCGGTCGCCCAAAGCAATACCGGATGACCGTTACGGGCGAGCAACACGCTCAGTGCCGTGCCCCAGGCGCCCGCGCCTAATACGGCGATGACGGGCTTATGAAGTTGGGTCGCGGTCACGGACGAGACGCGACGGAGATCAGCTCGCGGACTTTTTGAGCGCCGCCTGCTTCTGCTCGTACAGCGCTTCGAAATTGATCGGATTGATGAGGAGCTGCGGGAAGCCGCCCTTGCCCGCGAGATCGTTGATCGCTTCGCGCACGAACGGGAGCAGGATGTACGCGCCGCCGATCTCGAGCGCACGGACCAGGGCCTCGCCGTTGATGCCGCTCAAGCGGAACAAGCCCGCTTGCTGAATCTCGATGAGAAAGACCGCCTTGTCGGCGTGCTTCGCAGCGACGCTTACCGTCAATACCACTTCGTAGAGCCCTTCGCCGGGGCGAATCGCCGCGTGCTGCACGCCCAGATGGATATCGAGTTGAGGCGCGGCCTGCTGAAGAAATACCTGCGGCGTCGCCGGCGATTCGTACGAGATATCCTTTATATAGATGCGCTCGAGACCAAACTGCGCATCCGGAGCTACCGCGTCTGCCATCTCTTTGCCTCTCCGCTGATCACCGCTGCTTCACCGGGCCAGCGGCAAGTTTTCCTTTTCCCACGCGGCCAGGCCACCGGCCAACGTGCCGACCGACGCAAACCCGCGCTTGCGCAACATCCCGGCCGCCTTGACCATCCGGTTCGCATTGCGGCCCACCACGACCACCGGGCGTTCCTTGTACTTATCGAACGGCGCCGAGGGCTGCTGCAACGTCGAAAACGGGGCGCTGACGGCATTCGGTATGTGCGCCGCTTGATATTCGCTCGGCTCCGACACGTCGATCACGACCGCGTTTTGGCGATTGATCAGCAACACGCACTGCGCGGGAGTGAGGCTGCTGATACCTTGAAGCCGTTGCATCACCGTCGGTGCAACGAGCAACACCAACACCACGATGAGTGCGACAAACAAATACCAGTTATTAAGGACGAACTGCATCGGTAATCAATATGCGTCGATCGCACACGATTTCTGCGACCCGCTCTGGTTGTGGTTAAGGGGATCGGGCGCGCTTACCCGCCGCTCGGCCAAACAATATACAATAACCGCTACTTTGAAAAGCGAACGACTCGATGCACGCCGCCAATAGTTTTCCCAAACCCCTCGTCCTGATCATTCTCGACGGCTGGGGTTACCGCGAAGACCCGACGTACAACGCGATCGCCGCCGCTCACAAACCGGTTTGGGACCGGCTGTGGACATTTCCGCACACGCTCATCAATGCATCGGAAAGCGCGGTCGGGTTGCCCGAGAAGCAAATGGGCAACTCCGAAGTCGGCCATCTCAATCTGGGCGCCGGTCGCGTGGTGTACCAGGAGTTCACGCGCATCAATCGCGCCGTCCGCTCCGGCTCGTTCTTCACGAACACGGCGCTAACGGAGAGCGTCGACGCCGCGGTTAAAAATAATCACGCGGTGCACGTGTTGGGTCTGCTGTCACCGGGCGGCGTGCACAGCCACGAGGGTCAGATCCATGCGATGGTCGAGCTGGCCGCCCGACGCGGCGCAAAGCGGCTTTACGTGCACGCGTTCCTCGACGGCCGCGATACGCCGCCAAAAAGCGCCCGCGCGTCCATCGACGCGATGGAGAAAAAATTCCAGGCGTTGGGCGTCGGCCGTGTCGCCTCGATTTGCGGGCGCTACTATGCGATGGATCGCGACAAACGCTGGGACCGCGTGCGGCGTGCCTACGATCTGTTGACGCTTGGAGCCGGCGAATACAACGCGCCAAATGCCATGGCTGCGCTCGAAGCGGCTTACCAGCGCGGTGAGACCGACGAATTCGTGAAACCGACGGCGGTGACATTGCCGGGCGAGCCAGCGGTGCGCGTCGAAGACGGCGACTGCGTGGTTTTCATGAACTTCCGCGCCGACCGTGCGCGTCAGCTCACGAGCGCCTTTACCGAAGCCGAATTCCAAGGGTTCGAACGCCAAGTCCAACCGAAGCTTGCGGCTTTCGTCACGCTGACCGAATACAACCCCAAATTCCACGTGCGCGTGGCGTTCCCGCCCGATCGGCTGAACAACACCTTCGGCGCCTATATCGCCGAGCGCGGCCTGCGCCAGCTACGCATCGCGGAGACCGAAAAATACGCTCACGTCACTTTCTTTTTCAACGGCGGCATCGAAACGCCGTACGCGAACGAGGACCGGATACTCGTGCCGTCGCCGAAGGACGTGCCGACGTACGATCTCAAGCCCGAAATGAGCGCACCGCAGGTCGCCGAGGACATCGTCCAGGCGATCAAGAGCGGGAAGTACGACGTCGTCATCTGTAATTTCGCGAACGCCGACATGGTCGGCCATACCGGCAACATCGACGCGACGAAAAAAGCGATCGAGGCTATCGACAACGCGCTCGGTCGGATACTCGACGCAACCAAAGCGGCGGGCGGCGAAATCCTGATCACGGCGGATCACGGCAACGCCGAAGAGATGTACGACCCGACGACCGGACAACTGCACACGGCGCACACCACCAACCCGGTACCGCTCATTTACGTCGGCCGCCCCGCGACGATGGCGCCGAGCGGCGCGCTCGAGGACATTGCGCCGACGATGCTGCGCCTGATGGGACTTCCGATTCCGAAAGAAATGACCGGGAACCCGTTGGTGGAGCTGCGCGCGCAAAGCGCACCGTCGACCGCGAAGGCGCGTGGCTGACCCGCGAGTCGGACGCGCGTCCGGCCTGCTCGCCTGCGCCGCCCTCATTTCCATCGTCGCCGTTGCAGCCGCTTCCGACCCGCCGAGCGAGCGCGAAGCGGAGTTCGAGCGTTTGCGCGGACGCATCGGTCGATTGCAGCGCGAACTGAATGAAACCGTGGGCCGCCGCGACGCCGCGCGCGATCAACTTCAGGCCGAAGAACGTCGGATCAACGATCTCCTGCGTGGACTACGCGATACCGACGAGCGCTTGAAGCGCGAAACGCGCGCGGCCGCCGAGCTCGAACGCCGCAGACAGCGCAGCCGCGAGCGTCTACGTGATCAGATGCGTGCGCTCGAGGCGCAGGTACGCGCGGCTTATGCGATCGGCCGAGAGCCGTATCTGAAAATGCTGCTGAATCAGGAAAACCGCGCGGCGGCGTCACGCGTCATGGCGTATTACCGTTACGTCGCTCAGGCTCGTGTCGAACGAATCGGTGAGATACAAGAAGCGTTGAGCCGCCTTGCGGCGCTCGAGAACGAGATCGCTACCAGCACACGCGAGCTAAATCTGCTTCGCGGTAACCAGGAACGCGAGCGCAAGATGCTGGACGCGTCGCGTCAGCACCGTGCCGAGCTGCTGGCGAATCTCGATCGACAGGTGGTCGGTCAAACGCAGGAAATCGCCCGGTTGCGCTCGGACGAAGAGCGTCTCGGACGCCTGCTGCGCGAGCTGACAACCATAGCGCCGGAAGCCGAAATTCCCGCACCCGGCGGAGCGGATCGTTTCGGCTCGCTCAAAGGTCGGTTGCCGCTACCGCTTGCCGGCCGCATCGCTGCGCGCTTCGGGCAGCGCAAGGGCGTAGGCGATCTTACCTGGCGCGGTATTTTTTTGTCCTCAAAAGAAGGGCAGAATGTTCACGCCGTGTCTCGAGGTCGAGTGGCCTTCGCCGACTGGCTGAGGGGTTTTGGGCTACTCTTGATCCTGGATCACGGCGACGGCTATATGACCCTCTACGGACACAACGAGGCCTTGTACCGGCGCGCCGGGGACTGGGTAGAGGCCGGAGAGCGCATCGCCATAGCGGGCAACACAGGCGATGCGCCAGGGACGGGCGTATACTTCGAAATCCGTCATAACGGCGTTCCCTACGATCCCCTTCAATGGTGCGCGGCCGGCCGCGCGAGCGGCGCACGGCGCTGAAGTCTCGGGGACCATCTCAATCGGTACTTTCGGTACTTATGGAGTCGAATATGAAGTCTGCTGCACGCTATACCCTGGTCCTCCTGCTCGGTGTTTTCGTCGGAGCCGGTATCAGCTTCGATATGACCGTCATGGCGGAGCGCGAGCAGAGCAAGGCGGCCGTGTCGCCACTGCCTATCGACGAGCTGCGCACCTTCACCGAAGTTTACGCCCGCATTAAGTCCGACTATGTCGAACAGGTCGAGGACAAAAAGCTCCTCGAAGAAGCGATCCAGGGCATGCTGGCCGGACTCGATCCGCACTCGAGTTACCTCGACGCGGAAGGATTCCGCGAGGTGCGCGTCGAGACCGAAGGGCAATTCGGCGGCCTCGGCATCGAAGTCACGATGGAGAACGGATTCGTCAAAGTCGTTTCGCCGATCGAGGACACGCCGGCGGCGTCGGCAGGCCTCAAGCCGGGCGATCTCATCATCCGGCTGGATGATAAGGCAGTAAAAGGCATGCAGCTGACCGAAGCGGTGAAGCTCATGCGCGGCAAACCGGGCAGCGACATCGTGCTGACCGTCGTGCGCGAGGGCAGCAGTAAGCCGCTCAAGTTCACCCTAACGCGTGCTGTGATCAAAATTCAAAGCGTGAAGCAGCGGCTGTTCGAACCGGGTTACGGTTACGTGCGCATCACTCAGTTCCAGTCGGCAACGCCGAAGTCGTTGAGCGCCGCGGTGAAAAAACTCGAAACCGAAAATAAGGGCCCGCTGCGCGGGCTCGTGCTTGACCTGCGCAACAACCCGGGCGGTGTCCTCAATGCCGCGGTCGGTGTGAGCGACGCTTTCCTTGATAAGGGCTTGATCGTTTACACCGAAGGTCGCGCGTCCGACTCGAAGCTCCGGTTCTCCGCATCGCCGGGCGATATATTGAACGGTGCCCCAATGGTGGTGCTGGTCAATAGCGGTTCCGCCTCGGCATCTGAAATCGTCGCGGGCGCGCTGCAAGACCATAAGCGCGCCGTCATCATGGGCACCAAGACTTTCGGCAAGGGCTCGGTACAAACGATCGTTCCGGTGAGCAACGGCGCGGCGCTCAAGCTGACCACTGCGCGCTACTACACACCGGAAGGCCGGTCGATTCAGGCGGCGGGCATCGTGCCGGATATTGCCGTTGACGATGCGAAGATCACCCGCAACACCGACGCCGCGGCGCGCTTGCGCGAGGCGGATCTGATGCGCCATCTCGAGAGCCCGAACGGCGGCGAGGCTAAACCGGCCGAAGTACCGAAGCCTGCGGACCCGACCACGCAGGGTTCGAAGACGCCTTCGGCGCCCGAAGAGGACTACCAGCTTCAGGAAGCATTACACCTGCTGAAGGGCGTTGCGATCTTCCAGGCAAAGCGGAGCTGATATAACGAAGTGCGGGCCTCGACCTTCCGGTCGGGCCCGCGAATGAAGCGCCGAAAAATCGGCTAGCGGAAGTCGAAACGTGTGCCGAAGAAGATCCGGCTGCGATCGGGCGAATACGGATCGAGGTTGGCGCCGTTCAGGCCGTAACGCGCTTCGGCCTGCAGGCTCCAGTTCTGCTGCACCTGCCATCTCCAACCGGCTGCGATCTGCGAGCGATCGTCGTAAGGCGTCGCGAGATAGTTCGGATCGCTCGGATCGTCCAAATTACGGCGCACACGGTACGACAGGTACGGGGTGTGTTCCTGCGTCAGCCGGAGCTCGCCGCCAAGCGAGAACCCGTAGTAGCGGCGCCCGAGTCGTTGATACGTTTCGTCGCGCATGCTTTCGTCGCCGACGAAGACGCTGCCGGTCATCCCCGGCTGCAAGCTTCCGGACCACCTGCTCGTCCATGAAAGCGCGGCGCGAGTATCGAGCACGTCGAGATTCGTCGGCCCCTGCACGCTCCACGGCGTTTCGCTATATCCCGCTGAAAGCGCAATGCTGTTCGCGGCATCGACCCGATGCCGAAGCTTGATACCAAATCCGCTCAGACGGTTGTTCGTCCCGGCAAGCGCGTTGCCATCCGGCGTAATCGTCGGGTGCATCATGCGGATCGGTAGAGCGCCGTCGCCGACACGGCCGCCAACCTCACCGTAAAACTCGAGCTTGGTATCGCCCGCATAACCCGTATCGTGAATTTCGTCCTCGTTTGACCGGCCAGGCGCGAGGGACTTGTAGGCATCGACGCCGAAACTGAGCCGGTTGTCGCGATCGAACAAGGACGGCGGCGTGCGCTGCAGGCCGAGGCTATCGCGCGGCGTGTCATCGAACCAACTGAAGCGAGTGGCGGAGGCGACGCCAGGGATGGCGAGAGCAAGCGCGACGGCAATGGCGGTGTGGCGTTTATACATCTTTCAGCAAAAACGCGAATTCCGTAACTAAAATGATACCACATGATTCAGCCGTCGGCCGCCTTGTCTTTTTCCTCCTCTCGATTACCGCGTCATAACGGCTGTCCCGGGCGGCCGCGCCAGAGCAGCCAAGCGCCCGCAATGCCCACAATTGCGCCGGTGAAAGGCGCGAACGTTTGCCAATTTCCGCCATATGCGCCGAAACCGGAAAGCAGCGCCGCGGCAAGCAAAAAGCCGCCGCCCGCGAGGGCCAGATAATTGCGGCGCTCGTTCTCGCGCAATTGCTCGCGCAACCGCGCGATTTCCGTGGATTCCCGCGTGGACGCCGCTTCGTGCGCCCGCTGCAGCGTTTCATAAACCAGTCCCGGCGCACGCGGCAGCCAGCTCCACCACTTCGGAGCCTCCTCTCTCAAGGCACGGAGCAGGGCCCGCGGCCCAAGATTCGCGCGGGCCCACCGTTCGAGATAAGGCTTCGCTGTCACCCACAAATCGAGATCCGGATAAAGCCGGCGACCCAATCCCTCGATGTTGAAGAGCGTCTTTTGCAGCAGGACCAGCTGCGGCTGAATTTCCATATCGAACTGTCGCGCCGTCTGAAAGAGCTGCAGCAGTAAACGCCCAAATGAAATGTCCTTCAACGGGCGCGCAAAAATGGGCTCACATACAGCGCGGATCGCTGCTTCGAACTCCCCGACCGGTGTATGCGGCGGGACCCACCCGGCACGCAGGTGCGCGTCGGCGACGGCGCGATAGTCGCGATTGAAGAAAGCGAGAAAATTGAGCGCGAGATAGCGCTTATCCTCCTCGCCGAGCGAACCCATGATCCCGAAGTCCACGGCACGGTACTGGCCGTCGCTCGAAACGAAAATATTGCCGGGATGCATGTCGGCGTGAAAAAAACCGTCACGAAATGCTTGCGTGAAAAAGATCTCGACACCGTTGTGCGACAGCCGGCGCATATCCACGCCCGCCGCTCGCAACGCGTCGATATTGCTGATCGGAATTCCGTGGATGCGCTCCATGGTCAGCACCTGGCGCCGCGTGAAATCCCAGTACACCTTCGGAACGTAAAGCAGATTCGAGTCGGCAAAGTTAGCGCGCAACTGGCTCGCGTTCGCCGCTTCGCGCCGCAAGTCGAGCTCGGTGTACAGCGTGCGCCGGAACTGATCCATCACCTCGATCGGCCGTAAACGGCGACCGTCGGGCAGATAGCGTTCGGCGAGACGCGCGAGCAGATAGAGCAACTCGAGATCGTGCTCGATCACGGCCTCGATCCCCGGACGCAACACTTTGACCGCCACCTCGCTGCCGTCATGCAGCTCGGCCAGATGCACTTGCGCAACCGAAGCGGAGGCAATCGGCGTCGAGTCGAATCGGCGAAAATGCGTGTTGAGCGGCGCGCCGAGCGCTTCGACCACAATGCGCTCGGCCTCCACGCCCGGGAACGGCGGCACCTGGTCTTGCAGCTTGACGAGCTCCTCGAAAATATCCTCGGGCAGCAGGTCGGGTCGTGTCGAAACGATTTGGCCGAACTTCACGAAGATCGGACCGAGCTCCTCGAGCGCCAGACGCAGCCGCACGCCCCGCGGTGCCGGTTTCGCCCGCCCGAATCCGCGCGGCAACAACCGCAACAGCCAGCGATAAGGTCCGAGCAGGTGAATGGCCGCAACGAACTCGTCGAGATCATGCTTGACGAAGACGCGCGTGATGAACGCGAGCCGGCGCAATTGCCGCAGACGCTGCTTCATCGCCGCTGCCCCAGGCGCTGCAGGCGCTTCTCGAGTCGGTCGGCGCCGGCGCGCACTTCGTCAACGCCGCGCAAGAACTCGGCGAGGCGTTCGCGCTTGGCGAGCACGAACGCCTCTTCCTGCAGATACTCGGCGGCATCCTGACCGAGGGTGCTCATTGCTTGTCGGCCCCAACCGACGAAGCCGCGCACGAAGCGCATCATTTGATGCGCCGCAATGTCTCCAACCACGCGGGCAAGGCCCTCCTCCCAGTCGGGCGAGAGACGCGACAGTATGCGCTGGAAACGCTGCCCGAGGTCGACGTCGCCGCGAATCACCAGCGCGTCCGAAACCGTGGGACCGCGTAACAGCTGATTGAGGAAAACGGATGGCGTTGCGCTGATTGTGACATCGGGCAGGCGGTCGTACTCGCGGGCAACGCGGAGGCGATCCGCCGAAGGCATTACGTAAAAGCGTTCGATCGCACCTTCTCGCGCGAGCTCGATCAGGATCGTCTTCCCATCGAGCTCCGCGAACCGGCGTTTCGCGTCCGGATCCAGCTGCAGCACACGGTTAACGGTCGCTTCGAGTAATCCGGCTGCAATCATTCCTGCGCCTGATCCGCTCAGAACTTGTAACCGCGATGCAGCGCGACGATGCCGCCGCTCAGGTTGTAGTAATTCACGCGCTCGAACCCCGACTGCACCATCATTGTCTTCAGCGTTTCCTGATCCGGATGGCGGCGAATCGACTCCGCCAGGTAGCGATAGCTTTCCTCATCGCCCGCGACCACGCGGCCAAGCACCGGCAGGACGTTGAAGGAGTAGGCGTCGTAAAGCGGGCGCAGCGGCGCAAGCGTCACGCGCGAAAACTCGAGCACGATCAACCGCCCGCCCGGCTTTAGAATGCGAAACATGGAGCGCAACGCCCGGTCGATGTGGGTCACGTTGCGCAGGCCGAAGGCGATGACGACGCAATCGAAATGATCGTCGGGAAAGGGAAGAGCTTCGGCGTCCGCACGCACGAAGTCGACGTTCCCGACGATGCCGCGATCGGCCATGCGAGCGCGCCCCACGTCGAGCATGGCGTCGTTGATATCGCTCAACACGACGCGGCCCGTCTCCCCGACCATCGGCGCGAGCAGCGCGGTCATGTCGCCGCTGCCACCCGCCACGTCGAGGACGCGGCTCCCGGCATGCACGCCACAGAAGGACGCGGCGAACCGTTTCCAAAGCCGGTGTACGCCGAACGACATGAGGTCGTTCATCAGATCGTAACGTCCCGCCACCGAGCGGAAGACATCGGCAACGAGCCCCGACTTGGCGCTCGCTGGCACTTCGCGAAATCCGAAGTGCGTCGTGGTCTGATTCCGATTCGGGTCGTCGGTCGGCATGGGTCAGTCGGCCTTCGCGCGGCGATGTCCGGCCTTTTCGAGTCGAGCGAGATAGTCAGCCCAGAGCCGGTTCTGATTCACGGCGAGATGGTGCAGCCATTCCCAGGAATAGAGCCCCGTGTCGTGCCCGTCGTCGAAACAAAGCCGAACCGCGTAGGTCCCGACCGGCTCGATGGCCGTGATATTCACGTTCTCTTTGCCGATCTGCAAGACTTCTTGCCCGGGCCCATGCCCGCGCACTTCGGCCGAAGGCGAATAGACGCGCAGGTATTCGCACGGCAGCCGGTAATGACCGCCGTCATCGAAGGTAATCTCAAGCACCTTCGACTTCTGGTGCAACTTCATCTCGACCGGCCGGACGCTCGGTTTGGGCATGGTCTTTCGGATCGCGTTGCGACGATTGGGTGAGCGGCGCTGCCAAGGGTTGGGTAATAGTAACCAAACTGTAATATTAATGGTATGAAATGCCGGCCACATTCACCGAGCCTTTATGCGAAACGTACGCGGCAAAATACTGATCGTCGACGACGAAGCCGCTATTCGCCGGATGATATGTCTCGCGCTGAACCAGGCGGGCTATGAATGCCTGGAAGCCGCCGACGCGAATGAAGCGCGCACGCGCATTGTCAACGATACGCCGGACCTGGTGCTCCTCGACTGGATGCTTCCGGGCGTGAACGGCGTCGAATACGCGCGCCGATTGCGGCGCGAAAAGCTCACGCAAAATCTACCCGTCATCATGCTCACCGCCAGGGCCGAGGAAGAGGACAAGGTGCGCGGCCTCGAAAGCGGCGCGGATGACTACATCACCAAACCCTTTTCCACGCGCGAGTTGATCGCGCGCATCAATGCGTTGCTGCGGCGACACGCGCCGCTGATCGCGGACGTGCTGCTCGAGGCGAACGGACTGTCGCTCGACCCGGTGACGCATCGCGTGAGCGCGGACGGGGCGACCCTCGCGCTCGGTCCCACTGAATTTCGCCTGCTCCAGTTTTTCATGACTTATCCGGAGCGCGTGCACACGCGCGAGCGACTCTTGAACGGCGTCTGGGGCAACAACGTGTACCTGGAAGAACGCACGGTCGACGTCCACATCCGTCGGCTCCGCAAGGCGCTGACGCCGACGGCGCACGACCGCTTGATCCAAACCGTACACGGCGCCGGGTACCGCTTCTCCACTCAAACCTGACAGCGACACACGATGCGGCAGTCTTTGTGGCGTGAAATCTGGATTCTCGCCGGCCTGATCGCCGCGTGCGTCGCGCTCGGCGCTTTGACGCGCCATCCGTTTCTTTTCGCGACGTTCGCCCTCGGCGCGTACATCGCACTGCAGCTACGCCGCCTCTACCAACTACATAAATGGCTGCTCTCCGACAAACGCGCCGAAGTGCCGGATGTGGCTGGGCCGTGGGGCGACGTTTTCCATGAAGCACGTAAGCTCGTGCGTCAGTCCGCGCGGCGGGCGGATGCACTGACGGACGCGCTCATGCGGTTTCAAAGCGCCGCAACGGCGATGCCCGACGCCGTGGTGTTTCTCTCCGAGCACGAGGAAATCGAATGGGCCAATCCGTCGGCGACATCGCTTCTCGGCATCGATTACCCCCGTGATCGCGGCTTGCGCCTCTCGAACCTCTTACGCGACCCGGATGTCGCGGCACACTTCGCGCGCGGCGGCTACTCGGAACCGTTCGAGATAACGTCGCCGAGCGATCCCACGCGCATCGTGTCACTGCAAATCGTACCCTTCGGCGCGCGGCTGAAACTCGTCATCGCCCGCGATATGACGCGTATGCATCGGCTCGAGCAGATGCGGCGCACCTTCGTCGCCAACGTGTCGCACGAGCTGCGTACCCCGGTCACGGTACTTTCCGGCTACATTGAGACGCTAATCGGTATGGAGAATCCGGATGCGCAAGAGCTGCAGAAGCATCTCCAGATCATGCACGAGCAGGCGATGCGGATGCAGCGCCTGGTAGACGATCTCTTGCTGTTGTCGCGCCTCGAAACGGCTTCGTCGCGCCTCAAAGAAGACGTCGTCGATGTGCCGTCGCTGCTCGCAGCGCTGACAGAGCAGGCGCACATCCTAAGCGGCGACGCACGCCACCAAATCACGCTGGAGGCGGAACCCGATCTCAAGGTTCGTGGCAGCCGCGAGGAGCTGCATAGCGCGTTCATGAATTTGATCAACAACGCCGTTCGCTA
>JBJMVQ010000038.1:0-3144 GCA_045810625.1 Sulfurifustis sp. | reverse complement strand
GCGGCCTAAGTCAAAATCGACTGTTTTGTCTTCGTTGTATCGCGTAGAGACGTCTTGCCCCGCGCATTTAGGGCCGCCTAAAATCGCGCGGTGGAAACAGCAACCACCGAGCTTTCTCCCGGCAAGCCGCGCCTACTCGATCAACTCCGCGCGCAGATTCGCCTGCGGCATTACTCCATACGTACCGAGCAGGTTTACGTTGATTGGTGCCGGCGCTTCATTCTGTGGCACAACAAGCGGCATCCGCGCGACATGGGAGCGCCGGAGGTTGAGGCGTTTCTGACGCACTTGGCGGTTGAACGCAACGTCTCGGCCTCCACGCAAAATCAGGCGAAGGCTGCGCTGCTGTTCTTGTATAAAGAAGTGCTCGAGACCGAGCTTCCCTGGCTCACCGAGATTGTCCAGGCCAAAAGAGGGGAGCGGCTTCCGGTCGTGCTGACGCCGGGTGAAGTGCGCGCACTGCTCGCCGAGTTGAACGGGACGATGTGGCTCGTGGTGAGTTTGCTCTATGGTACTGGAATGCGGCTGCTCGAAGGGCTGCGGCTGCGGGTGAAAGATGTTGAGTTCACGCGACGCGAAATCGTCGTGCGCGAAGGAAAGGGGAACAAGGACCGCGTAACGGTGCTGCCGGAAAATCTGCTTCAGCCGCTGCGCGATCAGCTGGTGAAAGCCAAGCGTTTGCACGACCAGGACCTCGAAGCAGGTTTCGGTGAGGTTTATATGCCCGATGCATTGGCGCGCAAATATCCAAGCGCCGGCAAATCCTGGGGATGGCAATATGTTTTCCCGGCGGCGCGCCGCTCGCTTGATCCGCGCTCCGGCGCGGAACGCCGGCATCATCTCTATGAACAATCGGTGCAGAAAGTCGTGTCGCTCGCGGCGAAACGGGCGGGCATAAACAAGCCGGTGTCGCCGCACGTGCTGCGCCATTCGTTTGCGACGCACATGTTGCAGTGGGGATACGACATTCGCACGGTACAAGAGCTGCTCGGACACAAGGACGTGCAGACAACGATGATCTACACGCACGTATTGAACCGCGGCGGCAAGGGCGTCGTGAGCCCGTTCGACCAATTGTGAAAATACTCATTGTCGGTCCCGCCTGGGTCGGCGACATGGTGATGGCGCAGAGTCTGTTCAAGCTCCTCAAGCTGCGCCGGCCGGAGTGTGAAATCGACGTGCTCGCGCCCGCGTGGACGGCGTCGCTGCTCGCCCACATGCCGGAGGTGCGCCACGCCCTGCCCCTGCCGTTTCGCCACGGCGAGCTCAAGCTCGGTGAACGGATGCGCATCGGGCGGGAGCTGCGCGCACGCGGTTACGATCAGGCGATCGTCTTGCCTGGTTCACTGAAGTCCGCGGTGGTCCCGTTCGTGGCCGGCATCGCAAAGCGCACCGGTTTTCGGGGCGAGTGGCGCTATGGACTGCTGAACGACGTGCGCCAGCTCGACCGCGCGCGGCTGCCGCGCATGGTCGACCGGTTCGTCACGCTCGGGCTCGAGCCCGGCGAGTCGCTGCCGGCCGAGGTTCCCGCCCCGCACCTCGTCGTGAAACCTAAAGACGTCGCCGCCGCGCTCGCCCGGCTGGGGATACCCGAGCCCTCGCGGCCGATTCTTGGGCTCTGCCCGGGGGCTGAATACGGGCCGGCAAAGCGCTGGCCGGTCGAGTATTACGCCGAGGTTGCGCGCAAGCGCATTGCACAAGGCTGGCACGTTTGGCTCTTTGGCTCTGAGCGCGACGCGTCGGTGACGGGCGAGATCAATCGGCTTACTGAGCGCGGCTGTCTCGATCTTGCCGGCCGTACCACGCTTGCCGAAGCGATCGACTTGCTGTCGCTAACGACCGCGGTCGTGACCAACGACTCCGGGTTGATGCACGTTGCCGCTGCGCTTCGGCGACCTCTCGTCGCCATTTTTGGGTCGTCCGACCCTGGGCACACGCCGCCGCTCGGCACGCGCGCCGAGGTCGTGTATCTTGGGCTCTCGTGCAGCCCGTGTTTCGAGCGCGAATGTCCACTCGGACACCTGCGCTGCCTGTATGATATCCCGCCCGAGCGGACGCTCTCCGCGCTAGATGAGGTGATTCCGGTTGGTTAGTGCTATCGACCATCCGTTAAAGGATGCGGTCGATCTTACCAGCATCTCACGAGTGCTCCTCGTGAAGCTGCGCCATCACGGCGACGTCTTGTTGACCGCTCCGGTCTTCAGCGTGCTCAAGCGTTATGCGCCGCACGTAGAGATCGACGCGCTCGTCTACGGCGAGACGCGCGACATGCTGACCCAGCATCCGGCGGTCGCGAACATTTACACCATCGACCGCGCCTGGCGGCGCGAGACGCCGTGGGCGCGGTGGCGCCACGAGTGGCGGCTGCTGAAGCAGTTGCGCGCGCGCCGCTACGATTTGCTGATTCAGCTCACCGAAAGTTATCGCGGGGCGCTGCTCGCGCAGTGGCTTGCGCCGCGAGTGAGCGTCGCGCAGCGGTATCCCCGCCGCGGTCGATTCTGGCACGGCAGCTTCACGCATCTTTATTCGATTCCGGCGAAGCCGCGCCATCGGGTGGAGATCCATCTCGACGCGCTGCGCCGGATCGGCATTTATCCGGCGCACGAGGAACGGCGTCTGACGCTCGTCCCCGGCAGCGACGCCGAAGCATCGGTCGGCGAGCTGCTGCGTCAGGCGGGCCTCGCACGCGGACAATTCATTCATCTGCATCCGACGTCGCGCTGGTTGTTCAAATGCTGGGAAGTCGATAAGTACGCCGCGCTCATCAGCGCGCTGCAAGCGCGCGGCGAACGCGTGGTCGTCACTGCCGCGCCCGCCGAGCACGAACTTCAATTCGTGCGCGCGATCCTCGGCGCGCTGCGCGCGCCGGTCATCGATTTCTCCGGCGGGCTGAGCCTCAAACAGCTTGCCGCTTTAACGGCGCAAGCGAAGTGCTTCATCGGCGTCGATTCGGCGCCGATGCATATCGCCGCTGCGATGGGCACGCCGTCGGTCGTGTTGTTCGGCCCAAGCGGCGATCTCGAATGGGGCCCGTGGCAGGTCCCGTCTCGTGTGATAACGTCAAACCATTCCTGTCGGCCATGCGGGCTCGACGGCTGTGCCAACAGCAAGGTGAGCGACTGCCTGGTCGATATTTCTGTCGCG
>JBJMVQ010000037.1:0-15868 GCA_045810625.1 Sulfurifustis sp. | reverse complement strand
GCGGCGATGGTCTCAATCGGCGATCTCGCCGACCGCCCGCCACGCGCCCTCGCCGATGGGGAAGTGCTATCGCTTGGCAAGCGCTCGGTAAAGTGGTTCGACGCCCCGCACGTTCCGCATGCGTGGGAGTGCGGCTTGATGCTCGAAACGCACACACGCACGTTCCTTTGCGGCGATCTTTTCACCCAAGGCGGAAAAGGCGAAACACCGCTCACGGAATCGGACATCCTTGGACCGAGTGAAGCGTTTCGCGCGCCGATGGACTACTACGCGCACGCCCCGCATACGACGGATCTCCTGGAGCGATTTGCGCGCGAGCAGCCGCGCACGCTCGCCTGCATGCATGGCAGTGCTTGGCAAGGCGACGGTGCTGCTTTGTTGCGGGCGCTCGCGAAAGCGGTTAGCGAGAAGTCGTATGTGGAGTTGGCGCGGCGGGTGGGTTAGTTGACGCCCGAACAGGTCCGATGACACCAGTTTACCGTTACAGCAGCCCAGAAACTCCAGAGAGGAAAACCATGCGAACGTTCCGCAATCTCATAGTGGTCCCCGTGTTTGCCGTAATGGCCGCATCCGCTGCGCCCGCGCTTGCCGCGCAGGCGAAAGCGCCGGCAGACGGCTCCGTCGCACGCGGGAAATATTTAGTAACGATCGGCGGGTGCAACGACTGCCATACGCCCGGTTATCCGGAGAAGGGCGGCAATGTCCCCGAAGAGCAGTGGTTGATCGGCGATCAACTCGGCTGGCGTGGTCCATGGGGCACCACCTATGCCGCCAATCTGCGGTTGCGTGTGCAGGAGATGTCGGAAGATCAGTGGGTCACGCTCGCGCGTACCGCGGAGCTCCGTCCGCCGATGCCTTGGTTCAACCTGCGCCGCATGACGGAACCCGACCTGCGCGCGGTGTACCGCTACATCCGCCACATGGGACCGGCCGGCCAACGCGCCCCTGCCTACGTTCCGCCGGATCAACAACCGAAAGGTCCGTACGTGCAGTTCCCCGCGCCACCCAAGTAAGTTCTAACGTCGGGCGCTCGTCGCCGGACGAGCGCCCGATGAGATTCATCCGCGCGCGCCGATGGACTACGACGCGCGCACCCCGCACACAACCGCAACGCTCGAGCGGATCGCGCTGGAAAAGCCGCGCACGCTTGCATAGGTTATAGGGGCCAGGCTCGAATATTTTGCGGTCAGGAGTAAATCGCGCCTGTCACCTTTGATGTTCTGATTCCGCGTTGCTTCATCCGGGCTACGCACGCTTCCCGGCGATCGCTGCGAGGGGAATCCACAGCACAGGGCGGCCCAGTAGGCCAGCCGCAAGGAGTTCACGCGGCGACCTTATCGCTCGGCGCATAGCGCGTCATCCGCAGCCGCCACGCCATCCACATCATGAGCGGGCCGAACAATCCCGCGGGCACGAACGCCGTCCACGCGCTGCCGGTTAAGTCCCACAAGAACCCGCCGAGCACCGGCGTGACGATCGCGCAGAGGTAGCCGATCGCGAACATCGCCGCGGCCACGCGCGGCACGTCGTGGGGATCGACCAGCATGGGCGGGAGCGCGAGCGTCGAGGTGAGCACGAAGGCGCTGCAGAAACCGATCACGCCGGCGTAGACAACGACCATGGCGCCGGTCGAAACGACCAGCCCGATGGTGGCCACCGTGAACGCCAGGCCCATGAGCACCAGCGGCCAGCGCTTCATCATCAGGAACCGCGGGAAGAAGAGCAGCGCAGCCGAGGCGGGAATCTGCAACCAGTTGGTGGCGGACAGCGCCGGATTGAGCAGGTCGCTGCGTTCGATGCCGCGAAGGAAGTCGGGCAGGAATGCGTTGGTGGTGAAGTAGATGCTCGAGCATCCGCCGGAGATGAGCCCGAGCCGCCAGGTGATCGGCGATCGCCAGTCCGGCCACCAGAGGCGCGCTTGCTCCTGCATCGACGCGCGCGGCATGCCGCGTTGGTGCCACGCGCCCGCCGCCGCGATGAGGAACACCGGCACCGACCACGCGACGAGCGCGAGCCGCCAGTCGTTGTCGACGGCAGGCAGCACGACGGGGATGGTGAGCGATGCGGGGAGCGCTTCGCCCACGAACAACCCGTTCGAGTACACCGCGGTGCCGAGCGCGATGCGCGCGGGCACCCATTCGCGCACGACCGAGGGGAGCGACGGCTGCATGATCGCGATGCCCACACCCATCACGAACGTGGTCGCGAAGAGGAGCGCCGCATCGGGCGCGGCCCCGCGCAGCGCCGACCCGAGCCCGGTGAGCAGGATGCCCCCGAGCAGCACGCGAAAGGCGCCGAAGCGCGCGATCAGGATCGCCCCCGGCACCGCGGCGAACGAGAACAGCAGCACCGGCAGGCTCGCGAGCGCCCCGACCTGCGCCTGCGACAGCGCGAGGCTGTCGTGGATCATCGGGATCACCGGCGGCACGGCGAGCACCGTGCTGCGCAGGCACAAGCCGAACAGCCACAGCAGGAGGAACGATCGCATGGAGCCGCGCAGCATAGCAGCGGGGCGCGGAAAAGAGTAAACCCGTCTCGAATCTAACTTACCAGTCGCATTTATCGCACTGTCGGGTTCTCGCCATTGATGATTTGTTTGGCTCGGTGCTCGACATACTTGAGCCATTCCGGATGTGTGACAACGTAGAACTGCTCATCCTGAATAGCTCGCAGCGCTTGCGCGGCGACCACGCGTGGGCTGAGCCCGCTTCGGTGTCGTGCGAGATACTCCCGACGCCAGGCGTCGAATTCAGATCCACCTGGCCACGGTCCCGCATCGGGCAGCTCAGCCGGGCGATTACGTCTGCTGTTGACGATGTCGGTATCGACGAAACCCGGGCATAGTACGGAGACCCTTGGCTTGAATCCACCGGCCACCAATTCCAAGTACACGCTTTCCGACCACGACACCACGGCTGACTTGGTTACGCCATAAAGTGAGCCGCCCGTCATGAGGCCCGCCATCGACGCGGTGTTGACGATATGCGCCTCTTCGTCTTGTTCGATCATGATCGGAAGAAAAGTGCGGGTGCCATGCACGACGCCCATCAGGTTGACGCCGAGAATCCATGTCCAATCGTCGAGCGTACTCTTCCAGGTCGGCCGGCCGCCCGCGGCGACACCCGCGTTGTTGCACAAGACGTGCACCGCGCCATATTTCTTCAGCGTGGATTCGGCCAGCGCGCCGATATCGTGCGCCTTCGATACGTCCGCCACGACGGCGTGGACTTCCGCGCCTTTCGCGCGCAAACCGGCGGTCGTGACTTCGAGCGCTGGTTGCGCGATATCGCTGAGAACGACACGCATTCCGGCACCGACCAACGTTTCGGCGATAGCGCGGCCGATACCGCTGGCCGCTCCGGTGACAACGGCAACTTTGTTCGTGACGTCTTTCATGTTCACTCCTCGGCTGATCGAGCACGCAAGGCGGCGCGGCACACAACACGCGTCGCGCCGCGCGGGCCGATGGCAAGGATCGAAAATATGCAGCGCGTTGGGCTATCGCCTAATGCGCCCTACATGAACAGACGATTGTTATTACATCTCGATTGAATTGCGGCGGGGACAATCGTTGGATTGTACAGCACGGCATTTCATCCTTGCATCGCCCCCGGAAAGCACCACGGATCTACTGGTGATCGGTGTTATTTCTTGGCGTTTTGAATCGCGTGATTCAATCGCGCGTCGATTTTGGTGATCCTTAAGCAAGCGTAGCGTGCGCCGTGCGCGCGATTCAACCTCTCGCAAACTCGCCTGCCGGAACCAGAGCTACCATGACTAATCCGCCGGCCCAATCGAGCTGAAGTAAGAGGGTCGTGCGCATGGCGCACGCTACGCTCGCTATCCCCAGCCGACGGAACGAGTTCACATTGCGACAAGCAGCAGCGAGAGGCGTACAGCGCCGAACTTTAGCTTACGACCGCTTGAGCTGCGCGATGCGCTTCTCGATCTTCGGGCGCCACGCCGTATCTTTGACCAGCTCGCGCACTTCCTCGAGCAGCTGGCGCTCGTTCGGATTCCTGTCGGTGCGCACGATCGTGCCGGCCGTGCGGCTGAAAATCTTGCCTTCTTCGATCTTCACCTTATACGTCCCGACGTAGCTGATCTGACCGGGTTGCACCGTCACTTCCATTTTTTGCTCGGCCGGCAGTGTCAGCATCATTTTTCCGGAGAAGATTGCCGCGACGCCGTACTTGCCCGGCTTCAAGTCGTCGGCGAAAAACGTTCCATTGTTGTAGAGATGGACGCGTTCTCCTCGCATCCCCATACGCACGCTCACGCGATCCCGCGGGTCGAGCGTTATCGCCGTGACGATGTACTTCGAGTCGGAGTAGTCGAAGCGACCGACGATCATCCCGCGACTATTGTCGCTCGGTCCGATGATGGCGTCGTCTGTTGCGCAACCGGTTAGGACTAGAAGCGCGGCGGCTACTGTTATTTTTCGAAACGGCGTGGGTATCCGCATGACACCTCCTCTGAATAAATACAGTAAGTATAGTAAAGGCGTGATTGGCGCGGCATCGAAGCACTATTATCACCGCTACAACCGCTCGGCAGAGCGGCAACGACCATTACGATAAATACTGGCGCGACGGCGCGAGACGAAGCGCGGTTCATCTCCTTCTCCTCTTTTTTCTTTGCGATGCGACTCCGCGGGCAATCGCGATCGCCGAACACGCTTTGCTATCGCGGCTCTACTAATTGTGGTCTGACAACAACTCGGCATTCCTGACCGCGCCTTTGTCCGCGCTTGTCGCCAAAAGCGCATAGGCCTTTAGAGCCAAGCTAACTTTGCGATCGCGTTTCGGCTGCCAAGCGCGTTTGCCGAGCGCTTGCATTGTTTGCCTGCGCTTCTCGAGTTCCGCGTCGCTGATGGCGATGTTGATGCTGCGGTTCGGGATGTCGATGTGGATGGTGTCGAATTCTTCGATCAAGCCGATCGCGCCTTGCTCTGCGGCTTCGGGCGACACGTGACCGACGGAGAGTCCCGACGTCGCGCCGGAAAAGCGGCCGTCGGTGACGAGCGCGCAGACTTTTGCGAGGCCTTTACCTTTGAGGCGACCGGTGGGCGAGAGCATCTCCTGCATGCCGGGGCCGCCTTTCGGGCCTTCGTAGCGAATCACGACGACATCGCCCGCGACGATCTCGCCGGCATCGATCGCGCGGATCGCGCCTTCCTGGCTGTCGAAGACGCGGGCGCGGCCGGTGAAGGTCAACATCGATTCGTCGACGCCCGCGGTCTTAACGATGCAGCCGCGCTCCGCCAGATTGCCGAACAAAACCGCCAAGCCGCCGTCTTTGCTGTAGGCGTGCTGGATGTCGCGAATGCATCCGTTCTCGCGGTCGAGATCCAGCTCCGAATAGCGTTCGCTTTGGCTGAACGCTTCGATGGTGATTCTGTTTCCCGGCGCGGCGGCGTAAAACGTTTTGACATTGCTGCCCGCGGTTTGCAGCACGTCCCACTTGCGCAAAGCTTCGCCGAGCGTCTTCTCGTGGACGGTCGCGACGTCGGGATGAATCAATTTCGCGCGATCGAGTTCCGCCAATATCCCCATCACGCCGCCGGCACGATGGAAGTCTTCCATGTGGTAGTGATAGGACGGCGCGAGCTTGCACAACTGCGGCACGACTCTCGACAAGCGATCGATGTCCTTCATGGTGAAATCGACACCGGCTTCGTTCGCCGCCGCCAGCAAGTGCAGCACGGTGTTGGTCGATCCGCCCATGGCGATGTCCATGCTCATGGCGTTCTCGAAAGCCGCGAAGGTGGCGATGCTGCGCGGCAGCACCGAGCTGTCTTTCTCCACATAAAAGCGCTGCGTCATCGCCACGATCATTTCGGCGGCCTGGACGAACAATTGCTTTCGATCGCTGTGCGTCGCCAATACGCTGCCGTTTCCGGGCAGGGCCAGCCCAAGCGCCTCGACCAAACAGTTCATGGAATTGGCGGTGAACATTCCGGAGCAGGAGCCGCAGGTGGGACAGGCGGAGCGTTCGTACTCCTTAATTTGTTCATCCGACAGTTGCCGATTGAACGCGGCGACCAGCGCTTCCACCGCGTCGAGTTTCTGAACTTTGCCGCCCGGAGCCGTGATCTTTCCGGCTTCCATCGGGCCGCCGGAAACGAAAATCGTCGGGATGTTCAGCCGCAACGCCGCCAACAACATGCCGGGCGTGATCTTGTCGCAATTGGAAATGCAAACCAGGCCATCGAGGCAGTGCGCGTTGATCATGTACTCGACCGAGTCGGCGATGAGCTCGCGCGACGGCAAACTGTAGAGCATGCCTTCGTGTCCCATGGCGATGCCGTCGTCGACCGCGATGGTGTTGAATTCCTTCCCGACGCCGCCCGCTTTTTCAATCTCGCGGACCACCAATTGGCCGACATCCTTCAGATGCACATGGCCCGGAACCAATTGGGTAAACGAATTGGCGACGCCGATGATGGGTTTGTCGAAATCGCCATCGCGCATGCCGGTGGCGCGCCACAGCGCCCTTGCCGCGGCGCCGCCGCGCCCCTGGGTGGTTTTACGGGATCGATAAGGGTTGTTTTTCATGGCGGGTCCTTGTGGTGGTGACGCAATATTACAACGGCGCCACCTGCGCCACTCAAGCTGCCGGCGACTCACGCCGCCGGTTTGGTCTCTGAGCGCTTGGGCGATCGAGTAGGCGCTTGGTCCATTCGGCAATGGCGGGCGGGGGTGTGATTTCCATGAGACCGAAGAATTCGATGAAGGGTAGGTAGCAGATGTCGGCGGGGGTAATTGGGACAGACCACGGTTCCGCTATCGCTCGAAGTAAGATCTTCCTGCGGGCGCATATGTCAGACTAACGCACCTTCATACGTCCTTGGACTATGCAATTTCGCATTTAAGAACGGAGAGCTAAACAATGAAAACCGCCCTGATTGCCCTTGCCACGGTCGCGACCCTCGCCGTCGCTCCGACCCACGCCCAAACCAAACAACCGAAAGCGCTCACGCCCACCCGCACCGGCTACGTCCACGCCAACGGCGTCAACTACTACTACGAGGTGCACGGCCGGGGTGAGCCGTTGTTGCTGCTGCACGGCGGGTTCGGCTCGATTCAGATGTTTGGGCCGGTGCTGCCGACGCTCTCGAAAAACCGGCAGGTCATCGGTGTCGATTTGTACGGCCATGGGCGCACGGCGCTTACCGATCGCGAAATTAATTTGGTCGAGATGGGCGACGACATGGCGGTGTTGCTGAAGCAACTCGGCTACAAGCAGGTCGACGTGTTCGGGTATTCCATGGGCGGCGGTGTCGCATTTCGTTTGGCGGCGCAACACCCGGAGATGGTGCGGCGGCTGGTACTGGTTTCCGCCGGATATGCGCGCGATGCGTTTTACCCCGAATTGTTGCCCATGCAGGCGAAGGTCGGCGCGGCGATGGCGGATGCAATGAAAGAAACGCCGATGTACAAGTCCTATGCCGCGGTTGCGCCTAGACCTGACGACTTTCCGAAGCTGCTCGATCGCATGGGCGACTGGTTGCGCAGACCTTACGACTGGTCAGAAGACGTAAAGAAGCTAACCATGCCGGTGATGTTGATCTACGGTGACAGCGACGCATTTCGACCGGAGCACATCGTGAAATTTTATCAGCTGCTCGGCGGCGGATTGAAAGACGCGGGCTGGCAACGCGAGCACATATCGAAGAACCGCCTCGCGATCCTGCCCGATCTAACGCACTACGATATTTTCCTCGCGCCCGAGCTCGTGCAAACGGCGCTGCCCTTTCTCGATGGGAAGAGCAAAGCGAGGAGTTGGGCGGAGCAGGTGAGGTAGCCGGAGAAGAAATAGCCAGTTATGTAGCGTGCGCCACGCGCGCGACGCCCTCCGATAAAAGAATTGTGTGCATGGCGCGCACGCTACCTCTGATCGAGCCATCGCTTTTTATTCGACTCGTTTCACACGTCATAAGCCAGGACGCGTTGATCTCGGGCAAAGAGTAGCGTGCGCCACGCGCACGATTCAATCTTCAAGCTCGCCCGCTCGCACATAAACCAATGCCGCTCAACATTGGTGTCGAAATGTCGCTATGAGGCGATGCATGTGTGTCTGATTCAGGAATCGCAGAGCCGCGAAAAATTCGAAGCCCCAACCACATCAACCCGCACCAACAAAAGGGCCCGCCGAAGCGGGCCCTTTAGCGAGTAGCGTGCGCCATGCGCACGATTCAATCTTCAGGCTTGCCTCGTACTTGAACAATGCCGGTCAACATTACTCGTCGAAATGTGAGAGAGGCGATGCGGAGTGTCGTGCGCATGGCGCACGCTACGCATGCTTCTTCATAAATCTGCCACCGCGTCATGAAAATCATTTTCGTGCACAAGAAGTAAGCGCCATCCGGATTTTCTAAGCTCAACAGCTTTTTCCACTTTTCGGCCATAACAGGCATAAGCCCAACACGGATTACCGTCGGCACCGATAATCAGATAGTCGATTTTCGAAGATACCGAATTTGTCGCCTCACCGCCCAATCGTTCAACCAACTCGCAAAATTCGGCACGGGAGTACTTTTTCGAGCTACCCGTAAAACAGAAGACGCGCTCTTTGAATTGAATTTCAGGGCAGACAGCACACAGGCCGACAATATTCCCATCGATGGCGAGCTTCGATTTGCCTATCGTGCGGTCATCAAGTACGGAAACGAACTCCATGAAAAATTGGTTGAGAAGTTGGTGTTCCCGGGCGTCTATCTTCTTGTCGCTCAACACCCCGGTTATCAAACTTGCGACCTCTTCGTAGGGCCAGCATGTCTTCAGGTGTTCATGGTCCGAGAGCCAATTGGAGAGGCCTTTTAGTTCCTCCTCGCTAATTACCTGATCAGCAGCTATTCCACCCAAGATAGCGTGAAGCCGTTGGATATCTGCTGTGATTCGGTCGTAGAACGCGGTAGAGCGGAGGCGTTCACAGAGCCACAGGACATCTTCTTTTTCGTTACTACTCAGGATGCCGTCCGCGATCGCGCGCTCGACAACAGGAACGAGCTCGCTATACGGATGCCTTCGCCGCATTTCGCGCTGCTCCGCCAACCATAAATTCAGGAACTCGACCTCCTTCTTGTTTATAACGGAGTCGACAGAAATGCCCTCGATTATCCCGAGCAACGAATTGATAGATCGGTCTAGCCGGGCCCGCGCTGTGAATCTGAAGTAGCTACTGTGGTCCGGATGCATAGTCATTTGCCTGTTTTACTGAGCGAACTGGGGAAGGAGGACGGTTTGCTCGTCGAAGGTCGAAAAACAACCAAGCAAAAACGCGCATCTCGACTCCCTGATATCCATTCCAATGGTGTGGGTAGCTTACGGTTAAGCGGGGAATCGCACAATCCACGCGCCCGAACAAACAAAAGGGCCCGCCGAAGCGGGCCCTGTCTAGCATCGCGAAGCGCGCGCGATCAGAACGTCAACATCGGAAAGACCGAGCTGCACTTGTGCGCGGTGTCGAACGACGTCGAGAGCGGCGCGACGCCGCCGCCCGAAGCCACGTCGAGGCCGAGCACGTCGCTCCCGCCGTTGCCGGCGAACGCCGGCCAGACCGCCGGTACCGTGCTTGGACCCTGGCTCGGGTTGCCCGTGTGCGCGAAGTTCGTCCAATAGCCCGACATCGCTTGCTGCAGATCGGCCCGCTCCTGGTTCTTCAGGTCGCGCAGTTGGAACAGGTACTGGATCTCATAAGAATGCGCGGCGCCCTGCGGGATTGTCACCAGCGGGTTGCCGTTCGCATCGATACCGATCGACGGGATCGCCGTCTGGTCGCGGAACTCGTACATGTAGATCGGCGTGCCTTGTGTCGCCGCACGCTTCGACAGGTTCAACGCCGGGCAGGCGAAGATCCAGTCGGTGCCTTCGGCCGCCGCGCCGAGAGATGCCGAAAGCGGCGACGACGGATTGCCGAACGCCGACAGCGGGTAGGCGGCGGCGAGTTGCGTGCCGGTCAGTCCGCTGGCAGCGGCCTGGCCTTGCAGCACCGCCGGATAAATCGCGGTCGTCATGGTCGCGCCGGTCGACGTCGACAGGAACGAGAGATTGGCCAGATCGAAGTTGTTCGCCGCGACGCGTTTGTTTAGTTCCGGAATCGCGAGGAACAGCGTCCACTCGTTCTCGTTCGAGCCGTTCATGATCGGCACTTTGTTGTTCAGACCGGCCTGGAACGTCGCCTTGATCGATTGCGGCAACACCCAACCATCGATCGACGGCACCGGGCTCGACTGGATCGCGTTGAACGCGGGCGCGAGCCGGTTCTGTATGAACGAGACCGATGCGTTGCGCAGGCAATCGGCGGTGACGCCGGACGGACACGGATTCGGTTCACCGGCGGCCACTGCAGCGTTGATCGCGTTGTTGAGGATCGTCGTGCTCTGGCTTTCGAGCGTCGCCTTCGGCAGCTGCCGGTCGAACGCGTAGCCGCCGCTTTCCACGATCGCCTTGGCGAACAGGCCCGCCGACAGCGGCGACGCCAGATGCGTCATGACGCTGAAGCCGCCGGCCGACTCGCCGAAGATCGTGACGTTGTCCGGATCGCCGCCGAACGCGTCGATGTTGTTCTGGACCCAGCGCAGTGCGGCCTGCTGATCCATGATGCCGTAGTTGCCGACAGTGCCCGCCGGCGCCGGACCGGTACCGCTGGCTTCGAGCACCGGATGACCGAGGAAACCCATCGGGCCCATGCGATAGGCGACGGTGACGACGATCACGCCTTTCGTCACGAGCGGCGAAGGATTGGAGTACGTGACGGTGCCGCCGGTGTTGAACGCGCCGCCATGGAACCACACCATCACCGGGAACGGGCCGTCTTTGTCTGCCGGCGCGTGCACGTCGACATAGAGACAATCCTCCTGGCCGTTCGCGAGCTTGAAGGGACTGTTGCTCGTCTGCAGGCACGGCGGATTCGAGTGCGTGTTCGTGAGCGGCTGGCGCCACTTCGCCGGCGGTGTCGGCGGCATCCAGCGCAAATCGCCCACGGGCGGTGTAGCGTAGGGGATGGCGAAGTAGCTGCGCATGCCCGGGCGGTCGAACGCCTTCACCGGGCCGTCGTCGGTCAGAACGACCGTGTGTGCGGAATTTTTTACGTCCTTGCCGAACGCCGCGACCGACACGACGGCCAAGATCGCGGTCGCGAGCACGGCGAGTAGACGCGGGAAATTCGAAAGAAAGTTTGGTTTCATTATTCTCCTCCTAGATTTCGTTATTCACTTCCGAGCTCGTCCCTGATCCGGCCGTGCGGTAGTGCACGCCCTACGAGGACCGAGAAGCGCTAGTTTAAACACCTAAGGACGGGCCGTGCGATACCAGAATTTGCGCGAAATTGCGCGGACACCGCTGTTAATTTATTCCCGGCTCTTGCTGAACGGTTACTAGACCCTCTAAGTCCTTTTGAACACGCGGTTGCGTGGTAATAAGGAGTCTTGTTGCTCGGCGTCATGCTTCCGCGCCGCGGCCTGTTTGTGCCGCGCCGGCAAGCCTATCGCGACGATCGCGGCGGCGAGCGATACGAGAGCAGCGACGCCGAGCGCGGAATCGAAGCCGGCGCTGAATCCTTCGGGGGAGGCGACGCTTCCGCGCGCGGCGAACACGGCGACGAGAAGGGCGATTCCGAAAACGCCGCCGAGAAAACGAAACATATTGAACGTACCCGAGGCTTTGCCGATGTCGGCCGGCGGAACTGCGCTCAAGACGGCGTTCTGGACGGCCGGCATCGCCATCGACACGCCGGCGCCGGCGACAATCATGGGCGCGACGAGACTCGCGTAACCGAGCGCGGGCGTCGCCATCAGGCCGATCCACGCCATCCCCACCGCTTGCAGCAGCACGCCGGCGACGACCAGCGGCCGCTCGCCGAGCCGGTTCACCAGGCTGCCGCCGATCGGCGCGAACACGAACAGCGGCGCCGTCCACGGCAGCAGTCGCAATCCCGCGCCGAGCGGCCCCTGGCCTTCGGCGGTTTGCAGGAACTGCGGCACCAGAAACAGAATGCCGTACATCGCCGCGTAAAAGAGAAAGCTCGCGGCGATGCCGGTCGAGAATGCGCGCGAACGAAAGAGCCGCATCGGTACCATCGGCTCGCGTGCGCGCAGTTCCCAGAGGACGAAAGCGACGGCGAGCAAGAGTCCCGCGGCGAGCGTCGCCAGAACCTCGAGGCTCGCCCAGCCCGCGTCGTTGCCGCGCATCAACGCCCACACGACGCCGAGCGCGCCACCCGTCACCAGGAAAATGCCCGGGACGTCGAGCGCGGCGCGCGAGCCGAAGCTCTCCTCGATGCGGGCGAGCACGAGCGCAATGACGACGCCGCCGATCGGAATGTTGATCCAAAAGATCCACTGCCAGTTCAGACCTTCGGCAATGGCGCCACCCGCAACCGGCCCGACGATCAGCGCGATGCCGGTGACGCTCCCGAAGATGCCGAGCGCCCGCGCGCGCTCTTCGCGCGAGTAGGTCGCGCTCAAGATCGCCATGGCGAGCGGGATCATGAGCGCCGCACCCGCTCCCTGCAGCGCACGCGCCGCAATCAACCCGCCGACGCCGCTCGCTGCGGCGCAGGCGGCCGATGCGGCGGCGAACAGCGCCACGCCCGTGACGAAGACGCGTCGGCGGCCGAAGCGATCGCCGAGCGCGGTGCCGGTCAGCAGCAGCACCGCGAAGCTCAAGTTGTAGGCGCTCACGGTCCATTGGAGCGCTTCCATGGAGGTACCGAGATCAACGCGAATGGTGCCGAGCGCGGCCGTCACGACCAGCATGTCGAGCGCAGCCATGAACGACGCGATCGAAGTCAGGGCGAGCACCCAGGCCTTCGTTCGCCCACTTTTTTCGAGCTCTTTCATTCGACGTCTCCTCGGGTCGCGGTGGCTGCCTTTAAATCGCGGTGTTTCACCAAGGACGAACGGCAGACGCCGAAGGATTCGGTCGAGAAATATTTTTTTGACGCGAATCCTTTGAGCCGGCTCAAACGTCTGTACAACAAACGGGCGAGCAACGCGGCGCCACCGCAACCGCCCGCTTCCGCCCACATTGCGCGGCATCGCCGCGCCGCTGGAGGCATCGCCGTGAAACTGAGCCTCGTGTACTACCGGGCCCATCCGGAGCAAGCGCTGCAGAACCAGCGCCTGATCGAGAAGGTGTTCGAGGAGCTGCGCGCAAAATCGCCCGAAGGCGTGCGTTATCTTGTTTTGAAACACAGCGACGGCACGTTCGTGCACCTGAGCGCGATCGAAACCGCGGACGGCAAGAGCCCGATCGTGCGGCTCGCGGCGTTTCAACCGTTCCAGGACGGAATCAAGGAACGCTGCATCGAGCCGCCGCACCCCGGCGAGGGCGTCATCGTCGGAAACTTCCGTATGCTCGGCGAGCGATGAGACAATAGCCCCCCATCGTCGGTCTGATTGCATGACGGATTCCGCCGCTGCTGGCGAAGCGCGTGCCGCGTTCGAGCGGCTCCTCGGCGAGTTGCGCCCGAAGCTGCACCGCTACTGCGCGCGCATGACCGGCTCCGTCATCGACGGCGAGGACGTGATGCAAGAGGCGCTGGTGAAAGCGCTCGAAGCGCTCGCCGCCGCCGGGCCGATCGCGCAGCCGGAAGCATGGTTGTTTCGCATTGCCCACAATACGGCGCTCGATTTCCTGCGCCGCCGGGCTCGGCAGAACGCCACCTACTCGGGCGAGGAACCGGACATGATCGCCGATCCTACACGCACCGCCGACGAGCGCGTCGCCGCCGCCGCGAGCTTGCGCACTTTCATGCGCCTGCCCGTGATGCAGCGCGGCAGCGTCATTCTGATGGACGTGCTCGGCCATTCGCTGGAGGAAATCAGCGACGTGCTCGGCGCGAGTATCCCGGCCGTCAAAGCCGCGCTGCACCGCGGCCGTACCCGACTACTGGAGCTGGCGCGCGAACCGGACGACCTGCCTCCGCCGGTGCTGACGGAGCCCGAACGCTCGCTGCTCGCCGCTTATGTCGACTGCTTCAACGCGCGCGACTTCGACGCGGTGCGCGACATGCTCTCCGACGAAGTGCGCCTGCAGCTCGTCAACAAGACGCAGTTGAGCGGCCGGCGCGACGTCGGCCGGTACTTCCACAACTATTCGCTGATTCACGACTGGCGGCTCGTGCCCGGCTTCGTCGACCGGCGGCCGGCCATCCTCGTGTGCGACCCGGACGATCCGCGCGCGCGGCCGGCGTATTTCGTTCTCTTGCAGTGGGCCGGCGGCCGGCTCGCCGAGATTCGCGACTTTCGCTTCGCGCGCTACGCGATCGAAGGGGCGGAGGTGCTGGGACAGCTGTAGTAAATGCACGCGAGTTAGACGCGGTTCGATGGTCATAGTCTGTCTGGTATTGTCCGTCCTCGTCGATCTCGCCAACATGTCGCGCAGCAAGTTCGCCGCTGTCTTCGAGCGCGAAGTCGGCGAAACGCCGGGCGACTACGTCATCCGCTGGCGCGTCACGGTCGCGCAAACGCTGATACGAGCAGGGACGCGGTCGCCATTATTCAAATCGTTTAAACAAGTGATTGCGTAACAATAAGCGGCAGCTAAGCGCGGCGTCGCTTGTGCGTGTGGTCGGCATTCCGGGCCGGCGGTGTACGATATGTATCAAATGGAGAATAGCGTTGAATCACGCAATGCATGGCGCTGGTCATTCGTCCATCAATAGACTGGCGTTCAGCGCCACCGCGCACTGCCTCACCGGTTGCTCGATCGGCGAAGTTCTCGGCATGGTCATCGGAACGGCGTTCGGTTGGAGCAATTGGCCGACGCTGGTACTCGCCGTCGTTCTTGCGTTCGTCTTCGGATATCTCTTGACCTTGTGGCCGCTGGCGCGCACCGGCATGGTTTTTCGCCGTGCGCTCAAGCTCGCGTTCGCCTCCGACACGCTGTCGATCACCGTCATGGAGATCGTCGACAACGCGATCATGTTGGCCATTCCCGGCGCGATGGACGCCGGCCTGTCCAGCCCGCTCTTCTGGAGCAGTCTCGCGGTATCGCTTCTCGTCGCCGGCGCCGCGGCTTTTCCGGTCAATCGGTGGCTAATCGGTCGGGGCTTGGGACACGCGCGCGTGCACCAGCACCATGCGGGCGGGCATCACTGAAGGTTTAATAGCCGAAAGGATTAAGGGTGGCCAGACTCGAATTGTCATGACCGATAAATCGAGCCTGACGCCTTTATCCTTTTATCTTGGAGTAACTTTTATATATTCGTTATCAACCGCGGAGGACGCGGAGGGAAGATCGTTAAGAAGTTGAAACGCAAAGGACGCCAAGGACGCGAAGGACGCGAAGGACGCGAAGGACGCGAAGCACGACAGCAAAGCAGGTTAAGGAAGCCTTCGCGGCGGCGCGGTACGACCAAGGCGACTAAGGAAACGCTGAAATAGTGCAGTGCTACGATCATTTGTCACGCGCTGTTTGCCTTCCTTGTCGTAGCCGCCGATCGTGAAGTCTTGCTGCGGCCGGAGAGTCTCGCGTGCAAACGCGGCGTCGGAAAAGCGAGGAATGCGCCACTTTGACCGTTGATTCATCGTGCGCACGGCGCACGCTACGTTTGCTGATTCTTCTCTTAAAAGAATTCGAGCCTGGCCCCTTTAACTCCTCACGCAAACCGGGCACTCGAATCGTTCGGACCCGGGTTACCGTGCCGACTGCGCCTGATGCGACGTGCTCGCTCGCTTTCGGCGTAGCGCGTCAATGATGTCGGCGATCATGCGCTCGGTGCTGGCGACGTCGGGAGGATCGTACGAGGCGCTAAAGCGCGCGACGACGAGTCGCTCCGACGGCACGATGACGATCGACTGCTGCATATAACCACGCGCAAAGAAGGTGTCCCGCGGTAATGCCGTCATTCCCCAGGGCGT
>JBJMVQ010000036.1:0-35976 GCA_045810625.1 Sulfurifustis sp. | reverse complement strand
CAAATCCCCGTAGAGCCAGCCGAGCACCGGAACCGCTCCCGGTGGGTTTCGCTCGACCGTGTTCGAGCCCGAGCGCGCGCTGTTGTCTTCTTGCGCGCCGGCGAGTTGGGCGAGCGTCCGGGAGCGGTGAGGAGCGCAGGGCACCGCGCGTGATTTCTCGCGCGGCGGCGCGACCGGGGCGGCCTTTCTTTTGCCGACTTTTCTTTGGCCGCGCAAAGAAAAGTCGGTTGCCGTGGGTCAACCACCCACAAGTTAATTTATTACCTCGACAATGCGCCGATAGGCGCATGACATCGACCCGTCCATTTCCGGTACTCCCCAAGATCACGGCATAACAGATAAACTCCTCCCCCATGAGTCTCGCCAAACGCATCATTCCTTGCCTCGACGTCGATAACGGTCGCGTCGTCAAAGGCGTCAAGTTCGTCGACATCCGCGACGCGGGCGATCCGGTCGAGATCTCGCGCCGCTATGACGCGCAGGGCGCCGATGAGGTCGCGTTCCTCGATATCACGGCGAGCGCCGAGAACCGCGACACCATGGTGCACGTCGTCGAGCGCATGGCCGAGCAGGTCTTCATTCCGCTCACCGTCGGCGGCGGTATCCGCAGCGTCGCGGACGTGCGTCGAATGCTGAATGCGGGCGCGGATAAGGTGTCGATCAACACCGCGGCGGTGCAACGCCCCGATCTCGTCAAAGAAGCGTCCGATCATTTCGGCTCGCAGGCGATCGTTGTCGCGATCGACGCGCGTCAGACCGGCGCCGGGCGCTGGGAGGTATACACGCACGGCGGGCGCAAAGCGACGGGGCTCGATGCGATCGAGTGGGCGCGGCGGATGACCGAATACGGAGCGGGGGAGATTCTGCTCACCAGCATGGACCGTGACGGCACCCGGATCGGCTTCGATCTCGCGCTCACGCGCGCCGTCGCCGATGCCGTGCCGGTGCCCGTGATTGCCTCCGGCGGCGTCGGCAATCTCGATCATCTGGTGGCCGGTATAGTCGACGGCGGTGCCGATGCCGTTCTCGCCGCGAGCATTTTCCACTTTGGTGAATACACGGTGGGCCAAGCGAAGGAACGCATGGCTGCGGCGGGGATCGAAGTTCGGCTTTGATGGGTTTTGTCGAAAAGTCCCTCCACGGGCTTCTTCAACTCGCTTCGCCGCCGCGCGTGTGCGCGCCCCATCCCTCAGCCTCGCCGCTTCGCGGCCCGCGATTCGCTTCCGGTGATTACGGCTCTGTTCCCAAATGCCGCGCATCCTTGCGGCGCTTGGCAGGGCGTTATCACACGCGCTAACTTGCAACCGCGAATACACCGCTGACGCGCGCGATCTGCGCGCCGTCTGTCGTCACGTACGCATTCGCGAACGCGAGCGCTTTTCCGACCTTTTGGCTGTCGACCCGCACTTCGATCCAGTCGCCTACCTTTGCACTGCCCGTGTAATCGATGGTGAGGCTCGCCGTCACGAGCCGCCGCGGCGGCTCCGAGCCGAAGGCCATGACGTAACCGAGTGCGATGTCGCCGAGCGTCGCGAGCACGCCACCGTGCAGAGTCCCGCGCGAGTTGGTGTGTTTTTCCGCCACGCGCAGACCGATGACGAGATCGGCGCCGCTGCCTCTCCCGAAAAATGGCCCGAGTGTGTCGAGCAGAGGGCTGGTGCGAAACAGGGGTCCGAAACCGTCGGGAACCGACGTCGATATGCCGCTCATGATGTCTCACTCAGTCGACTAGAAGAAAAGTTGCGCATCGTGACGAGCGCGGTCGCACAAAGCGAGCGCGACTCGGCCCGTAGCGTGTAAACCTCCGCCCGCGCGACCGTCATCGCGTTGCCGGCGTGCAGCACCCGGCCTTCGGCGAGCAGGTATTCGCCGAGAGCGGGCGCCAGCAGTTTGATGGTGTAATCGGCCGTCACGCTGTAACTCCCCGGCGCCAATAACGTTCCGGCGGCCGAACCGCCGGCGAAGTCAGCGAGCGCGCCGATGATCCCGCCCTGGAAGACGCAGTGCGCGGAAAGTTCGTCGCAAAACGGGAGCTCGAGGTCCGCTTCACCGGGGCCGAGATGCGCGAAGCGGAACCCGAGCAGGCGTGCGGCCGGCAAGCTTTGTACCGTGCGTTCGACATCGCGCGCGAAATTCGGATTCGCAGGAACGAAGGCCACTAGGTCAGCTCAGGCAACAGGTGCGGGCGCCACAGCGAACGCTCGAACGTCGGGCGAAAGAATCCGAAATGGCCGATGCGCCGCTCGCCGACGTCCTGCGGCGCGAAGCGCTTCATGGTACGCGCGGCATTTGCGTAAGAGCCGTGCAGCGAGTCGATGCTCCAGGCCGACATGGATTCGTCGTCGGTGAACGAGAGCGACACGATCGGCGCATGGACTTCGGCGCACAGCGCACGGACACCGTCGGCCTCCGCGCCGACGGCGTACTCCGGGTCGAGGCACCAGCGGCGCCATTGCTCCATTACGCCGCCTGCGGGAGGACTGAAGCAACGGGCGACGATCGCGCGACCGTCGCCGGTATAGATTTCGGTGAAATCGCTCGCTGAGGTGCGCGACATAGCTCAGTTTGGCCGGGACGCCGTTTCAGAAGTGTTGAACAGCGCGCTCGAGAGGATCGTGCGCCGGACGTGCTCGAGCACGCCGTCCGGCGTCGACCATTCCGGGCTGTTGCGGAACAAAAGCGCGATGCGCTGCAGACGCGAGAGATCGGCACGCGCCTGTGCGATCTCTTCGGCTGTCGCCGGTGCGCCGCGCGCGAAACGAATGCGGACCGGCCGGCCCCCCTGCGCGCGCCGCAACGCCTGTGCCTGGCGCCTGCACGTACAAGATGCGGCCGCGTTTACCAAGCCGCAGTGCTGGCCGAGAAACGCTTCCAACCGGCGCCGGCCACGCGAGAGCCGCTGCCGGTATGTCGCTGCGCCGACGCCGGCGACCTGAGCGGCGGTCGAGGTGTCGAGATCGAAGACTTCGCTGAGCACGTAGGCCAGGCGTTCGTCGGTATCGAGACACATGAGAATGCCTTGCAGGCAGTGCAACCCAATCTCCCGTGCTTCGAGTTCGAGGGCCGGATCAGCGGCGGTCTGGCCCCGGGTAAAATCGGGCGTCAGTGCGAAGCCGCGTCCGAGCTGCTCGGCGACCTCCTCAAAGGATGCGGGCGCATGCCCGCGACGCGCCACGACGTCGCGCAGGTGATTGACGCCGATGCGAAACGCCCACGTGCGGATCGAGCTACGACGCTCGAACGAAGCGAGCGCCGTCATGATTTTGACGAGTATTTCCTGCGTCGCGTCTTCGGCGTCCGCGAAATTTCCCAGCGTTCGCAATGACAGCCGGAACAATGGGTCTTTGAGGGCGATGAGCAGCTTCTCGAGCGCAGCGGCGTCACCGGCGAGCGCCGTTTCCAGGCATTGCAACAGCTGGTCTTCGTCGATCGCTTTCATTCGGTTTGCCGGGTCGAACCGATGCCGGACCTTATATTAGACGGCCCGGGTCGCTGGTTGTGACCGGCCAAGCCTCTGCCCGCCGCCCGGGGCGGCGGGAATCGCCGCCGAAAACGCCCGTCGTCGCAAATCTGTATAATTTCGAGCTTGTTCTTTGTGCCGGCCCTCCGTTTAGGGTCAAATAGCGCTATGACCGACAACTGGCTCGATGCGGTTGACTGGGGCGCCGATGGATTAGTGCCCGCGATCGCCCAGGAAGCGGCGACCGGCAAGGTCCTGACGCTCGCCTGGATGAATCGTGACGCGCTCGCCGCCACCGCCCGCGAAGGCCGCGCCGTTTACTGGTCGCGCTCGCGTGGCCGTCTGTGGCGCAAGGGCGAGGAATCCGGGCACGTGCAGCGGGTGCGCGAAATACGGCTCGATTGTGACAACGATGCGATCCTGCTGTTGGTGGAACAGGAAGGCGGCATCGCGTGTCATACCGGGCGAAGGCGCTGTTTCTATCAGAAGCTCGAGCAGGAGCGTTGGATCGCCGATGAGCCGGTCCTCAAGAGCGAGCAGGAAATCTATGGCCGGAAATCGTGAGATCGCATGTCGGACGTTTTGACTAAGCTCGCCCAGACGCTCGAAGCGCGCAAGCGCGCTTCCCCGGACAGCTCGTATGTCGCGGGGTTGTACGCCAAAGGGCTCGACGCCATTCTCAAGAAGATTGGCGAAGAGGCGGCGGAAACGTTGATCGCGGCGAAGACCGGGGATCGCGAGCAGATCGTGCATGAAACGGCCGATCTCTGGTTCCACACGCTGGTCCTTCTTGTGCAGCAGGGGCTCGGGCCGGATGATGTGCTGGACGAGCTCGAGCGGCGATTCGGCCGTTCCGGTTTGGACGAGAAAGCGGCGCGCAAATAGAACGTCGCGGCGTCCCGACTCTCCGATATCTCCGCCAGCACGACACGGTTTCAACCGTCATAGTATGACTGGAGTCTGATATGGGCACATTTAGCATTTGGCACTGGCTGATCGTCCTCGCGATCGTCCTCGTCATCTTCGGCACGAAGAAGCTACGCAATCTGGGCGGCGACCTCGGGACCGCCATCCGCAATTTCAAAGACGCGATGAAGACCGAGGAGGACAAGGGCAAGACGGAAGGTGCGCCCGCTGATCCGCAAAAGCTCGAAGGTGCTTCCCGCGTGGTGGACGCCGAGGTGACGGCGAAAGAAACCCGCAAGGCCTGATTTCCTCGTCGTACGCGGTCGCATGTTCGACGTCGGTTTTTCCGAACTGGTTGTTGTCGCGCTCGTCGCGCTGATCGTGCTCGGCCCAAAGCGTCTCCCCGAGGTCGCCCGCACGGCCGGTCAATGGGTGGCGCGGTTTCGTCGGTTCGTTGCGGATGTCAAATCGGATTTTGACCGCGAGCTGGAGCACGCCGATCTTCAGGAGCTGCGCAAGCTCAAACAGGAGCTCGATGACACCCGCCGCCTGATGGAGGAAACGTCGAGCAAGCTGGTGCAGCAGGCGCAAATCGAGCCGACGCCGCCATCCGCCGCGGTGAATCCTCTCGGGACGACCTCAGCCCCGCCCGCCGAGCCCGCAGCCCCGACGGCCGCTCCCGCTCCGGCCGCTGCGGCGTCAACCGCCGCTTCGCCAGCCGCTCCCGCGCCAGGCGCTGCGGAATCGGCGCCGGCGGCCGCGAAGCGCCCGCGCGCACGGCGACCGCGCAAATCGGCAAATCCGGCGAAGCCGAACCCGAACGAGACGTCGACCAAGGACCCGAATGGCTGAGCCCGAGAAGCGCAACGACACCGCGGGCGGGGAAGCGAGCTTTCTATCGCATCTGCTCGAGTTGCGTAACCGGCTGCTGTATGCGCTGATTGCGATCGGCGTCACGTTCGTCGCACTGGTTCCATTTTCCAACGAAGTCTACGCTCTGCTCGCCCGGCCGCTGCTCGGTGTGCTCCCGCAGGGCGCCAGCATGATTGCGACCGAGGTCGCCTCGCCGTTTTTGACGCCGATCCGGCTGACGCTTGCGGTCGCGTTCGTCATCGCGATGCCGTTCGTGCTGTATCAAATCTGGGCGTTCGTTGCGCCCGGTCTTTATCGCCACGAGAAGCGCATTGCCCTCCCGCTGCTCCTGTCGAGCATCGTTCTTTTCTACGCGGGTATGGCCTTCGCTTATTTTGCGGTGTTCCCGGTCGCGTTCGGCTTCTTCGCGCACAGCGCGCCCGAAGGCGTCGTCATGATGACGGACATCAAGTCATACCTCGACTTCGTGTTCTCGATGTTCTTTGCTTTCGGCGTCGCGTTCGAAGTACCGGTGGCCGTCGTCATTCTGACGCTCATGGGCATCGTCGACCCGGCGGCGCTCGCGAGGCAGCGGTCCTACGTGATCGTGGGTGCTTTTGTCGTGGCCGCGGTGCTGACGCCGCCGGACGTGTTCTCGCAAGTGCTTCTGGCCATTCCGATGATCGGGCTGTTCGAGGTAGGGCTCTTCTTCGCCAAGCGTTTGCGTGCCGTTGCCGCTCACACCGATGCGGCGGTTCCCGAGCCCCCGCGGCACGGCAAGTAGATGCCGGGCGCGCCCCGAATGAGCGCATGCGCCGCGGTTTTGCGACAAAAAACGCGTGCCGCACGGCGTTTTCTCTTGACTAAATCAGGACCTTCGACGATCCTATGCCGCGTTTCGCATGCCTGAAGTAAAGCACCCAATCCGAACGAGTTTCTGCGCCGCAGCTGCGTCTTTTCGTCTAGCCAATAAAACGATCCACGCTGAACACTACCGGGGGTTTCATGAGTAATGAGGATGTCGATCCGCGCCGGCGCCGGGCGCTGACGCTCATCACAACGGGTCTCGGAGCAGTCGGAGCGGCTTTGGCCGCCGTGCCATTCGTGCGCAGCATGATGCCGAGTGCGCGCGCCAGGGCTGCCGGAGCGCCGGTTGAGGTCGATATCAGCAACATAGCGCCGGGAGAACTTCAGACCTTCGAGTGGCGCGGCAAGCCCGTGTGGATTCTACGCCGCACGCCGGAAATGCTGGCCTCGCTGCAGAACGATGCGCCGCTCCTTGCGGACCCCGACTGCAAAGTCACTTCGCAGCAGCCGAAGTACGCGCAGAATCCGACGCGCTCGATCAAGCCGGAAGTTTTGGTATTGGTTGGTATTTGCACCCATCTCGGTTGTTCTCCGGACAGACGGCTCGCGTCAGGAACCGCGTCCGGGCTCGGCGAGGAGTGGCCGGGCGGGTTTTTCTGTCCGTGCCACGGCTCCAAATTCGACCTCGCGGGACGCGTGTTCAAGAACGTACCCGCACCCACCAATTTGGTGGTGCCGCCGCACGGGTACGTGAGCGCCAACCGCATCCTGATCGGAGTCGATCAGAAAGGAGCCGGCTGATGGCAAAGACCGCCGTCGAAAGCCGCTGGAGGCGTTTGGTCGGCTGGATCGACGAACGCTATCCGCTCTCGGAAACCTGGGAGGCGCACGTCGCCAAGTATTACGCGCCGAAGAATTTCAATTTCTGGTACTACTTCGGTTCGCTCGCACTGGTCGTGCTCGTGCTGCAATTGCTCACGGGCATCTTCCTCACGATGCACTACAAGCCGGACACCACGCTCGCGTTCGCTTCCGTCGAGTACATCATGCGCGATGTCGATTGGGGGTGGCTGATCCGCTACATGCATTCGACGGGCGCCTCGCTCTTCTTCGTCGTCGTGTACCTGCACATGTTCCGCGGCTTCCTGTATGGATCGTTCCGAGGGCCGCGCGAGCTGCTGTGGATCATCGGCGTCGTCATCTTCATTGCGCTGATGGCCGAAGCCTTCATGGGCTATCTGCTCCCCTGGGGGAACATGTCGTACTGGGGCGCGCAGGTCATCATTTCGCTCTTCGACGCTATTCCATATATCGGTCCGGGCCTCGCCGAGTGGATACGCGGCGACTTCGTCGTGTCCGACGCCACGCTCAACCGCTTCTTCTCCTTGCACGTCATCGCGGTGCCGCTCGTGCTGGTGATGCTGGTGTTCATCCACATCGTCGCGCTGCACAAGGTCGGTTCGAACAATCCGGACGGCATCGAGATCAAGAAGAAAAAGAATGCTCAGGGGCTCCCGGTGGACGGGATCCCGTTCCACCCTTACTACACGGTGAAGGATCTCGTCGGTACGGTCGTTTTCTTCATGCTGTTTGCGGCGATCTTGTTCTTCTTCCCGGAGGTCTGGGGCTGGTTCCTCGAGCACGATAATTTCCTCCCGGCGAACATTCTGCAGACGCCGCAGGAGATCAAGCCGCTTTGGTACTTCACGCCGTTCTACTCGATCCTGCGCGCGACGACGGCGGACATGGTTGCGTGGGGTTTGACGCCGCTCGTGATCGCCATGACGGCGCTCATCATCCTCAGCGTGCGTACGCTGCGGCTTCGCGCGGTGACACTGGTCGTAGCGATTCTGCTCCTGATCGGGTTCCAGATATTCGAAGCGAAAGTATGGGGCGTGATATTGATGGGCACGTCGCTCGCGCTTCTGTTCCTGCTCCCGTGGCTCGACCGCTCGCCCGTGAAGTCGATCCGTTATCGCGGCTGGATGTACAAGACAGCGCTTACCCTGTTCGCGATCACCTTCGTCATGCTCGGTTACCTCGGCACCAAGCCGCCCTCCGGCCTGTACTCGCTGCTCGCCAAGATCGGACTGGTCATTTATTTCCTGTTCTTCTTGTTGATGCCTTGGTACACGACTCTCGACAAGACCAAACCGGTGCCGGAGAGAGTGACGTGAGAAAAATAATCCTGCTGCTGATCCCGTTGTTATGGAGCGCTCTGCCTGTCGTCGCGCCCGCGGCCGAGGGACATGACTGCGGCCTCGTGAAGTGCGAGGCCGTCACAATCGACCTGCACGACGAGCCGTCGCTGCAGCGCGGTGCGCGCACGTTCGTGAACTACTGTCTGTCGTGCCATAGCGCTTCGTATATGCGCTTTAACCGTATGGCGCGCGATCTCGGCATTCCCGAGGATCTGGTGAAAGCGGACATGATGTTCGTCACCGATAAGATCGGCGAGCCGATGAAGGTCGCGATGCGCAAGGAGGACGCGAAGAAGTGGTTCGGCGTGACGCCGCCGGATCTTACGCTGGTTACGCGTTGGCGCAGCCCCGAGTGGGTGTACACCTACCTGCGCGGTTTTTATCGCGATGACAAGTCGGCGACCGGCTGGAATAACGTCGTGTTTCCCCACGTCGCCATGCCGCACGTGCTCTATGAGTGGCAGGGCGAACAGCGTGCGGTCTTCAAGGCTAACGAACTCGAGCGACTCGAGGGAGTGAAGCCGGGAACGAAAAAGCCGCAGGAATTCGACCGCGATATGCGGGACCTCACTAACTTCCTGGTATATCTCGGCGAGCCGGCGAAACTGGATCGGTATCGGCTTGGCGTTTTCGTCCTGATCTTTCTGGTCGTATTCTTCGTCTTCGCCTATTTGTTGAAGAAGGAATACTGGAAGGACGTTCACTGATCGTGTCATCCGCGGATTTTAATGACGTGGAGGGCGGTGCGCCGATGAATCCGGAACGAGTCATTGAGGGCGTAGGAGCGCCGGCGATACGCAAGCCGATCATGACGCTGTACGCCGGGAACACCGACCCCTACAGTCACCGTACCCGGATCGTCCTTTACGAGAAGGACGTCGAGTGCCAGGTCGTCGAGGTCGACGTCACGAAGAAGCCGCGCGAGCTGGCCGATCTCAATCCCTACAATCAGGTCCCGACGCTCGTCGATCGCGATCTCGTGTTGTATGAGTCGAGCATTATCAACGAGTATCTCGACGAACGTCTGCCGCATCCGCCGCTCATGCCGGTCGATCCGGTGTCGCGCGCCCGCGCGCGCCTGATGTTGCTGCGTTTCGATCGCGACTGGTACAACCTGCTGCCGGATATTACCGGTCCCGACAAGAAAGCGTCGCAGCGCGCCCGCACGATTGTCCGGGACGGGCTCTCGGTGATCTCGCCCGTGTTCAAGGATCAGGCGTACGTACTCGGGGAAGAGTTCAGCCTCGTCGATTGCGCCCTTGCACCGCTGTTGTGGCGCCTCGACCTGTATGGCATCGAGCTGCCGCGCCAGGCAAAGCCGATTCTCGATTACGCGGAGCGTGTTTTTGCCCGCAAGGCGTTCAAGCTGAGCCTGACCGAAGCCGAGAAGGAGATGCATCGTCCGAAGTAATTGGCGTAACGGAGCGTCATGACACCGCTCAAGTTGTACCTGCTGCGCGCGGTTTACGATTGGGCGATCGAGAACGCGTTAACGCCTCACCTCGTTGTGGACGCCAGCCATCCCGGCGTTCGCGTGCCGGCCGGGTACGTGCAGGACGGCAAAGTGGTGCTCAATGTCTCCCCGCGCGCCACGCAGGCTCTGCAGCTCAACGCCGACGGCGTCGTCTTCTCCGCGCGTTTCGGCGGCAAACCCTACGACATCGAATGTCCGTTGCCGGCGGTACGCGCGCTATACGCGCGCGAGAACGGGCAAGGTGTGGCGTTCCCCGAGTCCGACGAGGGTCCCCCCACGACCGGGCCGGCCGCACCGCCCGCGACGCCGCGCAAAGGACCGGTGCTCAAGCGCATCAAGTGAGGCCGTCATTTCGCGACCGCCACCGTGCGAAGTAATTTTCCGCCGGTTGACCTCGGCGCTGAAGGCGCGGTGCTTGGGCCGTACCGGTCGTTCGAAGATTTGCGATCATCTGATCGGTCGAACCGAGGCAACCGCTGCTTTTTTATCCCGTGTTCCTCTGCGTCGCGAGGTTTCTGAGCATGATTCGAGCACTGCACGCGGACATCACTACGCTTAATGTCGACGCAATCGTCAATGCCGCGAACGAAACGCTGCTCGGCGGCGGCGGTGTCGACGGCGCGATACATCGCGCTGCCGGGCCGGCGCTGCTCGAATACTGCCGTGGCCTCGGTGGCTGCGCGACGGGAGAAGCGAAAATAACGCCGGCATTCAAGCTGCGGGCGCGCTGGATCGTCCACACGGTCGGCCCGGTCTGGCGCGGTGGCCGGCAGAACGAACCCGAACTGCTCGCGAGCTGTTATCGCAATACTCTCGCACTCGCCGCCGCACATGCCGTACGCTCGATCGCTTTTCCATCGATCAGCACCGGCGTGTACGGGTATCCGAAAGAGCCGGCGGCGCGCATCGCGGTTGCGGCGATGCGCGAGCACGAGGCGGCATTCGACGACATCATCGCCTGCTGCTTCTCAGAGCACGATCTCGATTTGTACGAACGCATCTTGGCCAACGGCTGACGGCGCAGCGCCAGGGGCGAGTCGACGCGCTGGAGAGGACTGACCAAGCGATGCCGTGGTTCGCCGATCTGATTCTCGTCGCGCACGTCCTGATCGCCGCGTTCATTACGCTCGGCTTCGTCGTTATTGCGCTCGGCGCATGGTTCGGTTGGGCGCTGGTGCGCCGGCGCGGATGGCGGCTCGCGCATCTCGCCGGCAATCTCTTTGTCGCCGCCGAATCGGTGCTCGGCGTGGCCTGTCCGCTCACGACGTGGGAAGAGCGGCTGCGCGGTGGCGGATACGAGGCCGGCTTTATCGCGACGTGGCTGAGATGGATCCTTTACTACAACGTGCCGCTTTGGGTCTTCGGGATCGCGTACGTCGCCGCCGCCATACTGGCCGTGCTGCTGTGGTGGTGGGTTCCACCTCGCGCACAATGGCGTGTTCCGCCGCGGTCGGGATAAACGCCGCGCGCTTCTTTGAATCTGGCCCGAGTTCGAAACCTAGAAAATGCCGTCGACACTCTTGTCCATCTCGGTCGCGACATTACCGAGACGAAGGTAGCAAGTCAGACGTCGCGTATCCGTTTGATGATCGCGGTGGTGGAGCGCTGATATCGGAATGGAATCGAGTGAACGTGGCCGCGGTAGGACTGGACGAACTCATGGCCGACGATTTTGTCGATCGGCCAATCGCCGCCTTTCACGAGGTGATCCGGACGCAGCAGCTCGATGAGCGCGATCGGAGTGTCTTCGTCGAATGCGGTCACGAGGGAGACGCTCTCCAGCGCGGCGAGCACCGCCATCCGGTCCTCGAGCGCGTTAACCGGCCGGTCGGGGCCTTTGTTGAGGCGTCGCGCCGATGCGTCCGTGTTCACGCCGACGACGAGGCTCGCTCCCAGCGCCCGCGCTTCTTCAAGATACGTAACGTGTCCGCGATGGAGAATGTCGAAGCAGCCGTTCGTGAAGACGAGCGGGCGCGGCAGTCCAGCGGCGCGCCGCGCGAGAGCGGAGCGGTCGGAAACGATTTTGGCCGCGGCCGACGTCAATCGATGAACTCGAAGACTTTCACCACGCGCTCGACGCCGCCGACGGAACGCGCCGCTTCGGTCGCGATCTCCGCTTCTTTCTGCGTCACCAAGCCAAGCAGATAGACCACGCCGTTCTCGGTGACGACTTTGACGCGCGTCGAATCGATGTCTTCCGTGTGGATCAGCTTGGTTTTGACCTTGGTCGTCAGCCAGGTGTCATTGCTGCGATCCGCGGCAGTCGACGGCGGTGCGATGCGGATCTCGTTTACGATGCGCCGGATGGCGGGGACTTCGCGCATCTTGGCGAGTACTCGGTCGCGCAGCTCGGGCGTGGTCGCTTCGCCGGACAGGAGTACGATTCCGTTCATGCTCGTCACGTTGACGTGGGTATTCTGGTGCAGCTCGTCCTCGGACTTCATCGCCGATGCCGACTTCAGCTCAATCGTCTGGTCGTCGATCATTGCGCCGAGCGTGCGCCGATCGTGGGCGGCGACCGCCGCCGTACCCGCGCCGGCGATCACGAACGCCGCGCAGCCGGATAGCGTCAGCGCGACGAGGGCGACGAGAACGAGCGATCCGACGGCGCGCATGACTACGCCTGCCCCAGCAACTGATGATCGATCAGGTCGCACAGACAATGGATCACGACGGCGTGCGCTTCCTGTATGCGCGCCGTCGAGGCGGCCGGCACGCAGATGTGCACGTCGGTATCCGCGAGAAGGCGCGTCATCTCGCCGCCGTCGCGCCCGGTGAGCCCGACGCATACGACGCCGCGCTCGTGTGCCGCTTCGACGGCGCGTAGCACGTTCGGCGAATTCCCCGAGGTGGTGATCGCGAGCAGGACGTCGCCGGACTGACCGAGCGCGCGCACCTGTTTGGAAAATACGTCGTTGAAGTGGTAGTCGTTTGCGATTGAGGTGAGCGTCGAGGTGTCGGTCGTCAGCGCAATTCCCGGCAGGCCGGGGCGCTCGCGCTCGAAGCGGTTGAGCAGTTCGGCCGAGAAATGCTGCGCATCGGCGGCCGAGCCGCCGTTGCCGCACGCGAGAATTTTGCGATCGGCGAGGATCGCCTGCACCATGCGTTTCGCGGCGGCGACGATCTGGGGCGAAAGCGCTTCCATCGTTTCGCGCAAGATGCGCACGCTTTCTTGAAAATGATTCCGCGTTCGCGCGATCAGCAGGTCGGAGGCCGCTTCGGCATTACTGGCGTTCATCGGCTTGCATCCATAGGAAGAGTTAGAAGAATCAAAACGCGTCGCGCAGCCATTCGATACGATCACCGTCCGCCGACGGCGCAATCGCTACGATATCAAAACGACATGGCCGGTTGGAGGCCCGCTGGTCGTGCTGTAGGAAGTGTTCGGCGGTTGCCCGCAGCCGCGCCTGCTTGCGCCGATCGACGCTTTCAGCCGCACTTCCGTAGTCATCACGAACGCGGTAACGGACCTCGACGAACACGACCATCGAACGATCCTGCATGATCAGGTCGATTTCGCCGAACGCCGTTCGGTAGTTACGTTCGATCAGCTTGAGCCCGGCGCGTTCGAGATATTCGGCAGCGCGCCGCTCCGCGGCGGCTCCGCTCGCGTGCTTTCCGAAGAGGCCCGTCGGCGTCTCCTTATCTCGGATCGTCGATGAGACGCGGGGCGCCGTTACGAAAACGCGCCCACGCGAGCTGACGGTGCAGCCGACCTTCGCGATCAACACTGATGGCGCTGGTGACGCCGGGGAATCGCGCCGATGCCTCGGCGCTGATGCGATTCAAGTGGGGCAGAACCGCGTAGGCATCGACGCCCAGCGCATACAGCCGGTCGAGGTCGGTGCCGGCATAGGGCCAGTCGCGCTGCAGCGCCTGGCGCCGCTCGGCGATGCGCCCGTTCTGCACGAGCATCCACGGCATATCGCCGAAGCGTATGCCGTCGAGGTCAGCGTCGTGTACCGGGTCCGGCTTGCCGGAGTAGATGTGCGACGTCGAATAGACGGGCACGTTGCGCGCGCGGAAGTAGTTGAGCTGTGGCTTGATGAGTCGGGCGCTGCGGGCGTTGGCCGCCAGAAAAATGCACTCGATGTCCTGCCGCGGGCGCGGCTCGAACGTCAAGCTCTGGCCCAGGCGTTTTTCGATTGCGCTCTTGCGCGATTCGCTTTCGGTAATGTTTAACAGGCGCTTGATGGGCTCGGAATAATCGGTGTCGCTCTCGGCATACGGCTGGCTCGCGAGCACGAGCGCTCCGAGGCGTTGCCAGTGATTGCCGAACGCGCCCGCCATCCGTTCGCCCCACGCGCCGGACGGATAGAGCACACCCGCTTGCCGGCAGCCGTCGAGGTACGCGCGCTCGGCGGCTTGTCGCGCCTCCTGTTCGGGCGGCAAACCGAACTGGAACAAGCGTGCCGGACCGACTGGACGTTCGTCGGTGTGGCTCAGGAGCAGCGTCGGCACGCTCAAGCCGGTGCTATGCACGATGGCATCGGCCGCTTCGCGTCCGAGCGGCCCGACGACGATTTGCGCGCCTTCGCGTACCGCGCGTTCGTAGACTTGCGGCGCGAGTGCCGGGGTGGGTCCGAGATCGTAGATCACGACTTTCGGGCGCTGCGCCTCAGGCGTAGTCGCATGTTCCGCCAGAAAGCCGTCGCGTACGGCTTGCGCCGCGACCGCGTAGTCGGACGTGAGCGGCAGTAGCAGCGCGATTCGTTCGATCTTGCCGATGAAGATCGGTACGCCGAGCGTGAGACTGTCGAGCAACGGCTTACCGATCGGGTGCGCCGGGTACCGGCCGCGCCATTGCGCGAGCGCTTGTGAAATAGCGGCGCCGTTGCCGGCATTCTCCTGCACGGCGAGGGCCAACTCGATCCACCCGGCGAGGACCGGGTCCTGCGTGGCGGTCACAAGCTCCGTGCGCAACCGATCCGCCGGCATCGATTCGAGCACGCGCCACAAGAGCTTTTGATTCTCGGCGGCCGCGTCGCCCGCAACGTAGCGTTCGCGCTGTGTATAGTTGCGCACGGCGTTGAGCGGCCGGCCTTGCTCGAGCTCCGCCTGCGCGCGCACCTCGTAAAGGTCGGCGAGCACGTTTGGCGTCAGGTTCGGCGTCCGTGTCACGGTATCGAGGACATTAAGTGCACGCTGCGGCGCGTGTTCGGCGAGCACGAGGCGCGCTTCCAGCACGCGTTTTTGTGCGCCGATGCTCGGATCGAGTCCGGCGACCGAAATGGCGTCGAGCTTCGTGCGTGCGGTCTGCAAATGACCGCCCTTGATGAGCGCTTCGACGGCGTTCATCAGATACTGCTGCTTCAGCGGCGGCGGCGCGTTTTGTGCGAGGCGCTCGTACTGGCGGGCGGTGATGACGTATTCGCCGGTTTCCTGCGCCGCCTGTGCGGCTTCCTCCGGCCTGGCTTCGTCCGTCGGGCGAACGGGCGTGGTCTGACAGCCGATGAGCACCGCGAGGCAGGCGGCGATCGCAGAAGAGCGCCGCAGGCGCGTGATAAGATCGTGCTTTTCCAACGCCGAGTCCGCCGGAGGCATCGTGTCAGGCAAGATGGGCGCGTTGTACGTGGTGGCGACGCCGATCGGCAATCTCGAAGATATTTCGGCGCGTGCGCTCCGCATCCTCAAGGAAGTCGATCTCATCGCGGCCGAGGACACGCGGCACAGTGGGAAGCTGCTGCAGCATTATGAAATCCACACAGCGGTTATCAGCGTCCATGAGCATAACGAACGAGAACAGGCGCCGCGATTAGTCGAGACGCTTTGCGCGGGTAAGTCTATCGCACTGATCAGCGACGCGGGTACCCCCCTCCTTAGCGATCCAGGATTTAAATTAGTACGAGCGGCGCGAGCCGCCGGAGTTCCGGTCGTGCCGATTCCCGGTGCGTGCGCGGCGATCGCCGCGCTGTCGGTCGCCGGTCTTCCAACCGATCGTTTTGTCTTCGAGGGGTTCCCGCCGCCGCGCGCCGCCGCGCGCCGGGCGGCGTTCGAAGCCTTGCGACAGGAAACGCGGACGATCGTTTACTACGAGAGCAGCCACCGTATCGTCGAGTCGATTGCCGACATGGCGGCCTGCTTTGGCGCCGAACGCGACGCCGTCGTCGCACGTGAGCTCACGAAAAAGTTCGAGACGGTCATGTCCGGGACGCTTGCGCAGCTGCACGAGCGTCTTCGCGGTAACGCGCAGGAGCAGCTTGGCGAGTTCGTCGTCTTGATTCACGGCACCGACGAACCCGCCGGCGGTGAGACCGCCGAAGTGGACCGCGTGTTGCGTGTATTGCTCGACGCGGTGCCGCTCAGGGAAGCGGTGGATCTCGCGACACGGCTCACCGGCGCGAACAAGAACCGACTGTATGACCGTGCGCTCGCGCTCAAAAACAAGACCGAGTAACGGCGTTCGCTTGGAGAATCACGGAGCGGCGGCTGGTATACTGGCGGTCGAGTCGGCCAGACAGTCGCTCCGTCGCTTCATCGGCGGAGAGGAAAGTCCGGGCCCCACAGGGCAGGGTGCCAGGTAACGCCTGGGGAGCGCGAGCTCACGGAAAGTGCCACAGAAAATACACCGCCTACGTCCGTTCCGGTGACCCGGGACGGGCCGGTAAGGGTGAAATGGTGCGGTAAGAGCGCACCGCGCGGGTGGTAACATCCGCGGCAGGGCAAACCCCACCCGGAGCAAGGCCAAATAGGGGAACGATGGTGTTGCCCGCACCGTTCCCGGGTCGGCCGCCAGAGGCGCTCGGCGACGCGCGTCCCAGATGAATGACTGTCCACGACAGAACCCGGCTTATCGGCCGACTCAATCTTTTACTTTAACTTCACTCCATAGTCTTTTGTTTTTTATTCTGTCCTTAGGCTGACTTTTTGGTCACTTAAGGTCCCCTTTTTCGACAATTTCGCGTGCGGCGCTCGCAGAACCCCTCTTGCTGCCAATTTCGTTCACTAACCCATTGTCACATCGGGGAGAAACGAACGCTTTTTCGGGAAATTCCTTGACACTCTTCTTGCCTCGTCACTATAGTGTCTTCATGTGGGAGATAGTGGTTTTTTGTGGTCGAAAGCGGGATAAGGCGGGGATAAATGTTTCGTGGTGTGAATTCGTTGCAGCTCGACGGCAAGGGCCGTCTCGCGATACCCACGCGGTATCGCGAGGCGCTCGTGCGCCAGTGCAACGGTCAAATGGTGATCACGGTGGATCGCGATCACTGCCTGCTGCTTTATCCGCTACCCGACTGGGAGGAGATCGAGCGCAAATTGGTACGGCTGCCGAGCTTTAACAAGCAGGCGCGGCGGCTGCAGCGGCTGCTCATGGGGCACGCCACGGAATGCCAGCTCGACGCGGTCGGGCGCATCCTGGTGCCGCCGCCGCTGCGTGAATTTGCCGGTCTTAATAAGGCGGTGGTCCTGATCGGCCAAGGCAACAAGTTCGAACTTTGGAGCGAAGAGGCGTGGAACGCCCGCCGTGCCGAGTGGCTGGCGGAGAGCGATGAGGACGGCGACCTGCCGGAAGACCTCCAGTCGCTGTCGCTTTGACCTGCTCAGTATGGATCGCGCAGGGTGAGGGCGTGCGTAGAGGAGCGTGAATGCACATACCCATGTTCCTGTACTCCTCGACGAGGTGATGCAGGCGCTTAATATCAAGTCCGACGCCGTCGTCGTCGATGCGACGTACGGCCGCGGCGGACATACCGAGGAAATCATGAAGCGGTTGGGAGGGTCGGGCACAGCGTTGCTGCTCGACCGGGATCCGCAAGCAGTCGCCGATGCCCGTCGGCGTTTTGGATCGGATACGCGCGTATCCGTCGAGCAGGCGCCATTTTCCGCGCTGGGTCGTTTATGCGATCAGCATCAATTGACCGGCCGGGTCAGCGCGCTGCTGTTCGACCTCGGCGTTTCTTCCCCTCAGCTTGACGACGCGGCGCGCGGCTTTAGTTTTCGCTCGGAGGGCCCGCTCGACATGCGCATGAATCCGGCGCACGGTATTTCGGCGGCCGATTGGATCGAGCGCGCGGATGAAGCCGAGCTAGCCCACGTGATCCACACCTACGGCGAAGAGCGCTACGCGCGACGTATCGCACGCGCGATCGTTCGCGCGCGCGCCGAAGCGCCGATCCGCGACACGCGCGCGCTCGCGGAGATCGTCGCCCGCGCCGTGCCCGCGCGCGAGCGCAAGAAAGATCCGGCGACACGCACGTTTCAGGCGATCCGTATTCACATCAATCGCGAGGTCGAGGAGATCCAAGCCGCATTACCCGAGGCCGTCCGGGTGCTCGCGCCCGGTGGACGGCTCGCGGTCATCAGCTTTCATTCGCTCGAAGATCGGTGCGTCAAGCAGTTCTTCCGCGCCGAGTCGCGTCCGCCGGAGGTGCCGCGCGGCATGCCGGCGCTGCCGACGCCGTTTCGGGCACGGCTGCGCGGCGTCAGCCGCGCCGTCCGCGCAAGCGAAGACGAAGTACGGCGCAACCCGCGTGCCCGCAGCGCCGTGCTGCGAATCGCGGAGCGCACGGAGGAGCCAAATGTCTAAGCCCTTCGTGCTGCTCATCGTTGCCGTCATGGGCAGCGCCATGCTGGTCATCGAGACGCGGCATCAAAGCCGGATGCTGTTCGCCGAGCTGCAGGGCGCACGCGCCGAGCGCGACGCGCTCGACACCGAGTGGGGCCAGCTGTTGCTCGAAGAGGGCACCTGGTCCGAGCATCGCCGCGTGGAGGCGGTGGCGCGCACCCGCCTCGACATGATGTTGCCGGGGCGCGACCGAATCGTCGTCGTGCGTTCGACCGCGCCATGACGCGCGCCTCGGCCCCAACGAATTCGCGCGTACGCACGCGGTTGGCGCTCGCCGCGCTCTTTCTCGGGCTCTGCCTGCTCGCGGCGCGCGCGGTGTATCTGCAGGTGCTCAGCGCCGACTACCTGAAGACGCAGGGGCAGGTGCGGTACAGCCGCATCGTCAAGGACAATTCGCACCGGGGCATGGTCTTCGACCGCAACGGTGTGCCGCTCGCGATCAGCACGCCGGTCGATTCGGTCTGGGCGCATCCCGAAACCACACTCGATGAGGCGAAGAACCTCGCAACGCTCGCGCGCGTCCTCGATATGACGCCGCGCGAGCTGACCGGTTTGCTCGAGCGCAACCGGGGGCGCGAATTCGTTTATCTGCGGCGGCACGTAACGCCCGACCTCGCCGCGCGCGTTTCCGCGCTCAAAGTCCCCGGTGTCTCGCTGCTGCGCGAATATCGTCGTTACTACCCGGCCGGCCCTGTTACCGGACACGTGATCGGCTTCACGAACGTTGACGACCAGGGCCAGGAAGGGATCGAGCTCGCGTACGACCAATGGTTGCGCGCTGTGCCGGGCACGAAGCGCGTGTTGAAGGATCTGCGCGGCAACGCGGTCGAGATCGTCGAGAGCCTGCGGCTGCCGGTCGCGGGCCGAGATCTGACGACCAGTCTCGATCGGCGCATTCAGTATCTCGCGTACCGCGAGCTGAAAGCCGCCGTTGCCGAGAATCACGCCCGTTCCGGCGCGGCGGTGGTCCTGGACGCGTCGACCGGCGAGGTGCTCGCGCTCGTCAACGAGCCGGATTTCAACCCGAACAATCGCGCGAACTTGAGGAGCGAGACGTTCCGCGATCGCGTGGTGACCGACCTATACGAGCCGGGATCGACGTTGAAGCCGTTCACGGTCGCGGCTGCGCTTGAAAGCGGAAAGTTCACGCCGCAGACGCTGATCGACACGACGCCGGGGACGTTTCAGCTCGGCGGCAAGACGATACGCGACATACACAACTACGGCGTGATCTCGGTTGCGCGCGTGATCGAGAAGTCGAGCAACGTCGGCGCGAGCAAAATTGCGCTGGCGCTCGGTCGTGAGCCGCTGTGGGACATGTTGCGGCGCGTCGGTTTCGCCGAATCGACGGGAAGCGCACTGCCCGGGGAAGTCACCGGCGTGCTGCATCCGTACGCGCGCTGGGTGCCGATCGAGCAGGCCACGATTTCCTACGGCTACGGGATTTCGGTGACCGTGCTGCAGCTCGCGCGCGCGTACGCAGCGCTCGCGAACGGCGGCGAGTTGGTACCGGTGACGCTCGCGCGTCGCGACACTCCGCCGCCGCGGATACACGTAATGTCGCAGACCATCGCCCGCGCGGTTGGCCGCATGCTCGAGCTCGCCGTCGAGGGCGACGGCACGGGTCGTGCCGCGCGCGTGCCGGATTACCGCATCGCCGGTAAGACCGGCACCGTGCACAAGCTCACGGCAAGCGGCTACGCGAGCGACGATTACGTCGCCTGGTTCGCCGGTTTCGCGCCGGCGGATCGTCCGCGGCTCGTCATGGTCGTCGCGATCGACGGGCCGCGCGGCGGGCGTTATTTCGGCGGCGAGGTCGCGGCACCGGTCTTCGGTCAGGTCATGTCGGGTGCGCTGCGACTGCTCGATATCCCACCCGACGCGCCAAGACCGCCGCCGACGCAGCTCGTGTCGGCGCCGACCCAGGAACGACATACGGGCAAAGACCTATGAGCGCGAAGCGACTGAGCGCGTTGCTCGAAGGCGTCGTTACCTTGGGGATGGATGACGCCCGGAACGATCGGCGAAGCGATCCCGGAAGCGATCCTATGATCGACGGCATCACGCTCGATAGCCGCCGCGTCGCAGCCGGTGATCTCTTCATCGCGGTGCCCGGCGGCCAGCATGACGGCCGCGCGTTCATTGCGGACGCCGTTCGCCGCGGCGCCGCCGCCGTCGTGTACGAGGCAAGCGATTTCAACGCGCCGCCGTTGCCGATGCCGGCGATCGGCGTGCGCGATCTATCAAAGCGCGTGAGCCGGATTGCGGATCGATTCTACGATTCCCCGTCCCGCCGGCTCGGCGTGGTTGGCGTCACGGGCACCAACGGCAAGACGACGTGCACGCAGTTACTCGCGCAGGCGCTCGATCGCCCGCCGCGACGCTGCGGCGTGATCGGCACGCTCGGCTACGGATTTCCCGGCGCGCTCGACGCGGGTCTCCATACCACGCCGGACGCTGTGGCGACGCAGCGGCTACTGGCGGAATTTCTCGCGCGCGGCGCGGCATACGCTGCCATGGAAGTTTCTTCGCACGCGCTCGATCAGGGGCGCGTGGCGGCGATCGGGTTTCACGCCGCGGTGTTCACCAACCTGACGCGCGACCATCTCGACTATCACGGCGACATGGACGAGTACGCCGCCGCCAAGGCGCGGCTGTTCCTGGAAACGCACCTCAAGGCCGCCGTCATCAATCGCGACGACGCTTACGGCCGTGAGCTCATCACGCGTGTCGCGCCGCACGTACCCGTGACGACCTACGGGCTCGGCGAGGGCGACGTTCACGCGAAGACCCTGGTGTGCACGCGCGAGGGATTGCGGTTGCGCGCGATCACGCCGCAAGGCGAGGTGGAAATCGCGGCGCCGCTCTTCGGCAATTTCAATGCGCTCAATTTGCTCGCGGTGTTGGCGACGTTACTCGCGCTCGGCGTCGAGCTGCGCGATGCCGCCGAGCGTCTGCGTCACGTGCGTCCGGTGCCGGGACGCGTCGAACGTTTCAAAGGATCGGACGATCGGCCGCTGGTTGTCGTCGATTACGCGCATACTCCCGATGCGCTGGAGCAGGTGCTGCGCGCGTTGCGTCCCCACGTCGCCGGCCGGCTATGGTGCGTATTCGGCTGCGGCGGCAATCGTGATCGCGGCAAGCGGCCGGAAATGGGTCGCCTCGCCGAGCAGCTGGCCGATCTCGTGATACTCACCGACGACAATCCACGCCATGAATCGGGCGATGCCATCATTCGTGACATCGCGGGCGGCATGCAGCAGATGCCGCGCGTGATCCGCGACCGCCGCGCAGCCATCGCGGCCGCTGTCAACGAAGCGGCCGCGAGCGACGTCGTGCTCGTCGCCGGGAAGGGTCACGAGGAGTATCAGCAGATCGGCGATACCCGCCATCCCTACAGCGACCGCGATGCCGTACGGGCGCTGCTCGGAGTCGCCGCATGATGTCGCTCGCGCTCCTCGCCGAAGTGCTGCGCGCGCCGCTGGTAGGCGCGGATGCGACGTTCACCGGCGTCAGCACCGATACTCGCACGCTCGCGCGCGGCGATCTCTTCGTCGCGCTCGTCGGCCCCAATTTCGACGGCCACAGCTTCCTGTCGGAGGCGATCGCGAAAGGCGCGGCCGGCGCGCTCCTCTCGCGACCGCTCGACACGCCGCTTCCGTACGTGCGTGTGCGCGAGACACGCCTCGCGCTCGGCGAATTCGCCGCGTTCTGGCGTCGCCAGTTTCCGATACCGGTCATCGCGGTGACCGGCAGCAACGGCAAGACCACCGTCAAAGAGATGATCGGCCGGATCATGAGCGAAACCGGGCCGGGCTGCGTCACGCGCGGCAACCTGAATAACGACATCGGCGTCCCGCTCACGCTTGCGCGCCTGCGTGCCGCCGATCGCTTCGCGGTCATCGAGATGGGTATGAACCATCCGGGCGAGATCGACTACCTGTCGCGGCTCACCGCGCCGTCGATCGCCGTCATCACGAACGCGGCCGAAGCGCATCTGGCCGGCGTCGGCAGTCTCGACCGCATCGCCCGGGCGAAGGGCGAAATTTTCGCCGGCCTCGATCCCTCCGGCGTCGCCGTGCTGAACGCGGACGACCGCTATTGCGAATTCTGGCGCGGACTCGTCGGTGCGCGCCGGATCGTGACATTCGGGCTCGATCATCCTGCCGACGTCAGCGCGACCTACCGGCTCGAGGACGACGGCTGCGCCGTCCGGCTGAAGACGCCCGCGGGCGAAATCGAGCTGCGACTCGGGCTGATCGGCAAGCACAATGTCCTGAACGCGCTTGCGGCGGTTGCGGCTGCGCTCAGCGCCAAGGCGACGCTTGCCGATATCGCGTGCGGCCTGGCGAAAGTGAAGCCCGTCGCAGGCCGCCTGGAAATCAAACAAGGTGTGAACGGCGCGCGCGTCATCGACGATACCTATAACGCCAATCCGGCATCGTTGCGTGCCGGGCTGCACGTGTTGAAGGAGGCGAAAGGCGAGCGCGTGCTCGCGCTCGGCGACATGGGCGAGCTCGGTCCCGATGCGGGCGATATGCATCGCCGCGCGGGCGCCACTGCACGCGACCTCGGCATTCAGCGCCTTTATGGTGTCGGCGAGCTCGCCGCCCTTGCCGTCGAGAGTTTCGGCGAGGGCGGGCGGCATTTCGCGTCGGCGGAAGCGCTGATCGACGCGCTCACCGATCGTATGCACGCGGACATGGTGGTCCTCGTCAAGGGGTCGCGCGTGATGCGCATGGAGCGCGTCGTCGCGGGCATCGTCCGTCGCGCGGCGGACGCAGCGAGCGGAGGCGCCTAGTGCTCTATTACGTGTTCGATCGGTTGGCGAATGACATCTCCTTCTTCAATGTCTTTCGCTATCTCACCCTGCGCGCGATTCTCGGCACGCTCACGGCGCTCGCGGTATCGCTTTGGATCGGTCCAACCGTCATTCGCCGCCTGGTGCTCGGGCAGATAGGCCAGACAGTGCGCAAAGACGGTCCGCAGACGCATCTGAGCAAAGCCGGGACGCCGACGATGGGCGGCGCGCTGATCCTGATCGCGGTGTTCGTCGCGACGCTCGTGTGGGCGGATCTGCGCAATCGCTTCGTCTGGGTGGTGCTGCTCGTCACGCTCGCGTTCGGCGCGATCGGCTGGGTCGACGACTACAAGAAAGTCATCAACAAGGACCCGAAAGGCATCGGCGCGCGCCAGAAGTTTTTCTGGCAGACGGTATCGGGGCTGGCGGCCGCTTTTTTCCTGTACTGGACCGCGCACGCGCCCGCCGAGACCGAGCTGATCCTGCCGCTGTTCAAGAACATTTTCGTACCGCTCGGTCCGTTTTTTATCGTGCTCGCTTACTTCGTCATCGTCGGATCGAGCAACGCGGTGAACCTGACCGACGGTCTCGATGGTCTCGCGATCATGCCGTCGGTGATGGTCGCGACCGGCCTCGGCATCTTCGCCTACGTGATCGGCAACGCAAACTTCTCGGCGTATCTCGGCTTCCCGCACATCGCCGGCGTCGGCGAAGTGCTCGTGATCTGCGCTGCCATCGTCGGTGCCGGCCTCGGGTTCCTCTGGTTCAACACGTACCCGGCGATGGTATTCATGGGCGACATCGGTGCGCTCGCGCTCGGCGCCGCGCTCGGCGCGATCGCCGTCGTCGTGCGCCAGGAGGTCGTGCTCTTCATCATGGGCGGCCTGTTCGTGATGGAGACGTTCTCGGTGATGCTGCAGGTCGCGTCGTTCAAGCTGACCGGTAAGCGCATCTTTCGCATGGCGCCGCTGCATCACCACTTCGAGCTGAAAGGCTGGCCGGAGCCGCGCGTGATCGTGCGGTTTTGGATCATCTCCTTGATGCTCGTGCTGATCGGCTTGGCGACACTGAAGATTCGGTGAATTGATATGCGCTTTACACCACAGAGGACGCAGAGGACACAGGGGACGGCAAGAACCGTTTCTTGTCTTCCCCGGCCTTCCTCCGCGTCCTCTGCGTCCTCCGCGGTTATCGGCGACGACAACAGATGGCCTCAGCTTTAGTCATGGCGAAGACCAACAAGCGACGCACGCTGGTCGTGGGACTGGGGCTTACCGGGCTTTCGTGCGTGCGTTATCTCGCGGCGCGCGGCTACGACGTCCGCGCCGTCGACTCGCGCCCGGCGCCGCCGCATCTCGCCGAGCTCAAGCGCGAATTCCCGGATGTGCCGGTGCGTACCGGCGGCTTCGCCGCCGATTGGTTCGAAGGTGCGGAGATGCTGGTGGTGAGTCCCGGCGTCAGCCGGCGCGAGCCCGTCATCGCCCGCGCGGCCGGCGCCGGTGCGGAGATCGTCGGCGACATCGAGCTGTTCGCGCGCGAAGCAACAGCGCCGGTGCTCGCCGTGACCGGTGCGAACGGCAAGAGCACCGTGACCGCGCTCGTCGGCGCGATATGCCGCGCCGCCGATCTCGACACGCGCGTCGGCGGCAACATCGGCGTGCCGGCGCTGTCGCTGCTCGGGGAGCGCGAGCCGGACGTTTACGTGCTCGAGCTGTCGAGCTTCCAGCTCGAAACCACCGCGAGCCTCAATGCGCGCGCCGCGACCGTGTTGAATCTGACGCCGGATCACATGGATCGCTACGCAACCCTCGACGAATACGCCGAGGCGAAGGCGCGCATTTTCCGCGGCGACGGTTTGATGGTGTTGAACGCCGACGACGATCGCGTGCGCGCCATGGGCGTTCCCGGGCGCCGGCAAGTTTACTTCTCGCTCGGCATGCCGGCGGCGCCCGCGGACTACGGCGTGCGCCTGTTCGGCGGCGAGCTCTGGTTGGTGCGCGGCGATCTCGACCTCCTCGCGGCGCGCGACGTGCCGCTGCCGGGCCGGCACAATCTCGCGAACGTGCTTGCGGCATTGGCACTGGCCGACGCCATGATTCTCGCGCGCGATGCGGAAGTCAAAGCGGTGCGCGCGTTCAAAGGGCTGCCGCACCGTACCGAGCTGGTGGCGGATCACAATGGCGTGCGCTGGATCAACGACTCGAAGGGAACCAACGTCGGCGCGACCGTCGCCGCGTTGAACGGCATGGACGCACCGGTCGTGCTGGTCGCAGGCGGCGACGGCAAGGGCGCGGATTTCGCGGAGCTCAGGGACGTGTGCGCGGCGCGTGCGCGCGCGGTCGTGCTTATCGGCCGCGACGGCCCTCGCATCGAGGCGGCGCTGCAGGGCGTCGTGCCGGTCGAGTATGCCGCCGACATGCGCGCGGCGGTGCGCGCGGCGCAAACACTGGCGCAGCCGGGCGACATCGTGCTGCTGTCGCCGGCCTGCGCGAGCTTCGACATGTTTCGCAACTACGAGCATCGTGGCGACGTGTTCCGCGCGGCGGTCAAGGAATTGATCGCGTGAGCCGCGTCATGGACGCCAGTCTCCCGCGCGCCGCGGGGCGCGCGCGCAGCGATTGGGATTACCGGCTGATCGGCGCTTGGCTCGCGCTCTGCAGTGTCGGGCTCATCATGGTGTATTCCGCGTCGATCGACTACGCCACGCGCACGCAGGGGAACAGTCTTTATTTCTTCGAGCACCATGCGCTGTATCTACTCGCCGGTTTCGCCGCCGCCGCCGTGGTCGTGCGTACGCGCGTGCGCTGGTGGGAAGCGCTCGGTCCGTATCTGCTCCTCGCCGGTCTTGCCGCGCTCGTGCTCGTGCTGCTGCCCGGGATCGGTATGCACGTGAACGGCAGCTCGCGCTGGCTGCGCCTCGGCGTCGTGACGGTCCAGCCCTCCGAGCTGATGAAGCTCTTCATGATCGTGTACGTCGCCGGCTACCTCGTGCGCAAACAGGAGGAGCTGCGCAAATTCACGCAAGGCATCCTCATGGTCGGCATCGTCGTCGCTATCGTCGGCGTGCTGCTCTTGCAGGAACCCGACCTCGGCAGCGTGGTCGTGATCTGCGTGACGGTGCTCACGATGCTTTTCCTCGGCGGCGTACGCTTCTGGCACTTCATGCTCGTCGTCGCCGCCGGCGTCGGCGGCATGGTCGTGCTCACGCTGATCGCGCCGTATCGCATGAACCGCGTGACGAGCTTTCTCGATCCGTGGGCGGATCCCTACAACACCGGGTTTCAGTTGGTGCAGGCGTTGATTGCGTTCGGGCGCGGCGAGTGGCTCGGCGTCGGTCTCGGCGCGAGCGTGCAGAAGCTCTCCTATCTTCCGGCCGCGCACACCGACTTTCTGATGGCGGTGATCGCCGAGGAACTCGGTCTCGCGGGCGTTATCGGCGTGATCGCCCTCTACGCGATCGTGCTCACGCGCGCGTTTGCCATCGCGCGCCAAGCGGAGACTGCCGGCCAGACGTACGGCGCACGCCTCGCGCAAGGGCTCGGCGTGCTGCTCGTGGTGCAGGCGATGATCAATCTCGGCGTGAACATGGGCCTGCTGCCGACGAAGGGACTGACGCTGCCGTTCGTGAGCTACGGCGGATCGAGCATCATCGTCTGCTGCGCCGCGGTCGGGCTTCTGCTCCTAATAGAGCGCGAATCGCGCGGGCGCGTCTGGGGTCGGGCATGAGCGGCGCCTGCGCAGAGCCTGGTCGAGGCGCCCGTGCCGAGCATAGTCGAGGCGCCCGTGCCGAGCATAGCCGAGGCGCCCGTGCCGAGCATAGCCGAGGCGCCCGTGCCGAGCATAGTCGAGGCGTGCTTATCATGGCAGGCGGAACCGGCGGCCACGTGTTCCCGGGGCTCGCGGTGGCGCGGCGCTTGCGCGCGCTGCAGATTCCCGTCGCTTGGCTCGGTACCCGTGAAGGGCTCGAAGCGCGGCTGGTGCCGGCGCACGCGCCCGACGTCGAAATGGAATGGATCACGATTCGCGGCGTGCGCGGTAAGGGCGTCGTCGGCTGGGCGTTGCTGCCGTGGCGGCTCGCGCGCGCGATGTGGCAAGCGCTCAACGTGATGCGCCGCCGGCGTCCGCAGGCGGTGCTTTCGCTCGGCGGCTTCGTCGCCGGTCCGGGCGGCCTGATCGCGTGGGTTGCGCGCATTCCGCTCCTCATTCATGAGCAGAACTCCATTCCCGGCATGACCAACAAATGGCTCGCGCTGCTCGCGGACCGGGTGCTGACCGGGTTTCCGGTCGCACTCGGAACGGCGGCGCGGCACGTCGGCAACCCGGTACGGGCCGAGATCGCGCACTTGCCGGCGCCGGCCGAGCGATTGAAGGGCCGCAACGGTCCGTTGCGGCTCCTCGTCGTCGGCGGCAGCCAGGGCGCCCGAGCGCTCAACGACGTCGTACCGCGCGCGGTGCGCGCGCTACGCCCGCATGTTGCGATCGAAGTGTGGCACCAATGCGGACGCGATGTCGCGCCCGCGGTGGAGCAGGCTTACGGCGATGTTCCCGCGCGCGTCGCGGCATTCATCGATGACATGGCCGGCGCTTACGCGTGGGCGGACGTCGTGCTCTGCCGATCCGGCGCCATGACCGTGGCCGAGCTCGCGGCGGCCGGTGTCGCGGCGATCCTCGTCCCGTTCCCGGCGGCCGTCGACGATCACCAGACGGCGAATGCGCGTTTTCTGGTCGAGCGCGGCGGCGCAATTCTGCTTCCGCAAAAGGATCTCACGGTCGAGCGCGTCGCCGAGGTGCTGGAGAGCCTTGCGTCGAATCGCGAAGTGCTCGGGCGCATGGCGGCCGCGAGCCGTGCTTGCGGTATCGCCGATGCAGACGAAACCGTGGCGCGGCTATGCGTGGAGGCGATGCATGCGTGATCGCCCACGGATTCATGAGATCGCGTGCACCGCACGCGCGCGGCTGCCGAAGGCATCGTCGGTACTGCGGCGATCCGGCTGGAGGCGGCGCGATGCGTGATCGGGTACAGCGCGTGCATTTCGTCGGCGTCGGTGGCGCCGGCATGTGCGGCATCGCCGAAGTCCTGCACAACCAGGGATTTCAGGTGTCGGGCTCAGACGCGCGCGAGAGCGCCAACACCCGGCGGCTGCGGCAATTGGGCGTGACGATCTACATCGGCCATTTGGCCGATCACATCGGCCGCGCCGAGGTCGTCGTCGTGTCGTCGGCGGTAACGGCGGACAACCCGGAAGTCGTGGCGGCGCGCAACGCGAAGATTCCGGTGATTCCGCGCGCCGAGATGCTCGGCGAGCTGATGCGGCTGCAGCGTGGCATCGCCGTTGCCGGCACACACGGGAAGACCACGACGACGAGCCTCATTGCCAGCTGCCTCGCGCAGGGGAGCCTCGATCCGACGTTCGTCATCGGCGGGCGCTTGAACAGCGCCGGCGCGAACGCGCGCGTCGGCCGTGGCGAATACCTCGTGGCGGAAGCCGACGAGAGCGACGCGTCATTTCTGCATCTGCAGCCGCTGATCGCAGTCGTGACCAATATCGACGCCGATCACATGGACACGTACGGCGGCGATTTCGAGCGACTGAAATCCACCTTCGTGGAGTTTCTGCACAATCTTCCGTTCTACGGCCTCGCGGTGCTCTGCCTCGACGACCCGGTCGTGCGCGAAATCGCGCCGCGCGTGCACAAGCCGGTGCTGACCTACGGGACGGCGGCGGATGCCGATGTGCGCGCGACCGCGGTTGAGGCCGCGGGGCTGCAAATGCGCTTTACCGTGGCGTACCGCGGCGAAGCCGAGTGGCTGCGCGTCACGCTGAATCATCCCGGGCGGCACAACGTGCTGAACGCGCTCGCCGCCGTCGCGGTCGCGCGCAATCTCGGCGTCGCGCGCGAGGCCATCGGCCGTGCGCTCTTCGAATTTTCCGGCATCGACCGACGCTTTCAGGTGAACGCGCGGCTCGCGCTCGGTCGCGGCGAGCTGATTCTCGTCGACGACTACGGCCACCATCCGCGCGAGATCGCCGCGACGATCGACGCCGCGCGGGCGGCCTGGCCCGAGCGGCGACTGGTCGTCGCGTTTCAGCCGCATCGCTACACGCGCACGCGTGATTTGTTCGACGACTTCGCCGCCGTATTGAGCGACGTCGACGTGCTGCTCTTAACGGAAGTCTATTCAGCGGGCGAAGCGCCGATCACCGGCGCCGACGGGCGCGCGCTCGCGCGTGCGATTCGCGCGCGTGGCCGCCTGGACCCCGTTTTCGTGGCCGACGTACACCAACTGCCCGAGATGCTTCGCGACGTGGTGCGACCGGACGACGTCGTGCTCACGCTCGGCGCCGGCAATATCGGCCAGGTGGCGGCCACGCTTCCCGAAGCGTTTGCCGCGCGGAGCGTCGGATGATGACGCAGGGGCGCGGCGGCAGGCCTCCCTCACCCCCATCCCCTGTCCCGCAAGCGGGAGAGGGGGGTGAGCCGGCGCTGCGCGGCCAACTGCTACTAATGGAACCGCTGTCGCGGCATACGAGCTGGCGCGTCGGCGGGCCGGCCGATCGTCTTTATATACCGGCGGACGTCGACGACCTCGCCGCGTTTCTGTCCGCGCTCCCGCCCGACGAGACGATTCACTGGGTCGGGCTCGGCAGCAATCTGCTCGTGCGCGACGGCGGAGTGCGCGGCACCGTCATTTTGACCAGCGGCGCACTGAACGGCTTGGCGCTTCTCGATGCGCGGCACGTGCGGGCGGAAGCCGGGGTTCCGAGCGCGAAGGTCGCGCGCTTTTGCGTGACGCATGGCCTTAACGGCGCCGAGTTTCTCGCAGGCATCCCGGGCACGGTCGGCGGCGGGCTCGCGATGAACGCAGGAGCGTTCGGCGGCGAGTTCTGGAATCTGGTCGAGGCGGTGGAGACGATCGATCATGCCGGCGTGCGGCGAACACGCCCGAAGTCGGATTACGTGATCGCGTACCGCTCCGTGAAGATTCCAGCGAGCGAATGGTTTATCGCCGCGCATCTGAAGCTCGAGCCGGGCGAATCGTCGCGAGCGCGTTCGCTGATCAAATCGCTGCTTGCCAAGCGCGGTGCGACGCAACCCACGCAACTCCCGAACGCCGGGTCAGTGTTCAAGAATCCGCCGGGCGATCATGCCGCGCGGTTGATCGAAGCCGCGGGGCTCAAAGGCGAGTGCATCGGCGGCGCGTGCGTGTCGGAGCTGCACGCGAATTTCATCGTCAATACGGGCACGGCAACTGCAGGTGATATCGAGCGTCTGATCGAGCACGTGCGCGCCGTGGTCGAGCGGCGCTTCGGTGTGCGGCTCGAAACGGAAGTGCGAGTTATCGGAGAAGTGCTGTGACAGAACGTTTCGGCAAAGTGGCGGTGCTCATGGGCGGAAGTTCTTCCGAGCGCGAGATCTCGCTGCTGAGCGGCAACGCCGTGCTCGCTGGGCTGCGGCGCAAGGGTGTCGACGCACATGCATTCGACCCATCGCAGCGCCTGCTCGAAGACTTGAAGCGCGACAGTTTCGCGCGCGTGCACATCGCCCTGCACGGACGTTTCGGCGAAGACGGCACGGTGCAAGGCGCGCTCGAGTGGCTCGGGATTCCGTACACGGGCAGCGGCGTGATGGCGTCCGCGATTGCGATGGACAAATGGCGCACAAAGCTGATCTGGCAGGCGGTCGGCATTCCGACGCCGCGCTACGACCTGCTGCGCGAGGACAGCGATTTCGACGCTGTCGCGCGGCGGCTCGGTTTGCCGATTATTGTCAAGCCGGCGTGCGAAGGCTCGACGATTGGATTGAGCAAAGTCACGGCAGCGAAGGACCTGGCGCGTGCGTACCAAAACGCGGCGCAACACGATCGTCTCGTGCTCGCCGAAGAATTCATCGCCGGTCAAGAGCTCACCGTGGGAATCCTGGGCGAGACAGCGTTGCCGATCGTGCGCATTCAACCTGCGGTCGAGCTGTACGACTATCAGGCGAAGTACTTCTCCGACGACACGAAGTATTTTTGCCCGAGCGGATTGCCGGCCGCGCAGGAGCACACGATTCAGGAACAAGCGCTCGCGGCTTACCGCATCATCGGCTGCGAAGGGTGGGGCCGCGTCGATGTGATCCTGACCGCCGCCGGTGCTCCGTATTTTCTCGAGGTAAACACCTCGCCGGGCATGACGGGCCACAGCCTCGTCCCGATGGCGGCGAAGCAAGCCGGCATCGATTTTGACGACCTCGTCGTGCGAATTCTCGCGACGAGCGAGAAGAGGAGCTGAGACGATGCCGGATCGAAGTGCGCTTTGGGGCGTGTTGCGGCTGACGATGGCGCTGATCATGTTCGTCGCCGTTTCGTACGCCGCCGATTGGATGCTGCGCGCGGAAAATTTTCCCGTGCAGCACCTGCGCTTCGAGGGTCCGTTCCAGCGTGTGCACCAGGTAGAGCTCGAAGGCGCGGTGCTCGACCTCGTACGCGGCAATTTTTTCCTGGTGGATCTCGACGCCGTGCAGAGCCGCGTCGAGGCGCTGCCGTGGGTTCACCGTGCGACCGTGCGGCGCAGCTTCCCGCGCGATATTTCGATTCAGTTCACCGAGCAACGGCTGGTGGCCCGTTGGGCGAACGGCGCGTGGGTCAACACGGACGGAGAAGTGGTGCGCGTCGCCGGCGACGATCTGTCCGCCGATCTGCCACGGCTCGTGGGACCGGAGGGAACCTCGGCACAGGTCCTCGCGGCGTATCGCGATTTCACCGGCACGCTCGCGCCGCTGCATTACACGCTCGCGAGTCTCACGCTCACGCCGCGCCGAAGCTGGCGGCTCGATCTCAAAAACGCCGCTGCCGACGACCGCCTCGTCGTCATTCTCGATCACGAGCAGGCGAGACCGCGGCTCGAGCGCTTTGTGCGCGCGTATGGCGCGACGCTCGCGCAGCAGGCTGCGGCGATTCGCCAGGTCGATCTGCGCTACACCAATGGTTTTGCCGTGGAGTGGAACCCGACGACCGCCCGTGCGCGGGTCGCGGTCCAACCCGCGGTTCGTGACGAGGGGTGACAATGGCAAAGAAAGACGACGCACGCTTGGTGGTGGGGTTGGACATCGGCACGTCGAAGGTGCTCGCGATCGTCGGCGAAGTCGGCGCCACCGGCGACGTCGAGATCATCGGTGTCGGCCACCATCCGTCGCGCGGAATGAAGCGCGGCGTCGTCGTCAATATCGAGTCGACGGTGCAGTCGATTCAGCGCGCCGTCGAGGAAGCAGAATTGATGGCCGGGTGCCAGATTCACTCGGTGTACGCCGGTATCGCCGGCTCGCATATCGCGAGCTTCAACTCGCACGGCATCGTGGCGATCAAGGACAAAGAAGTCGGCATCGGCGACGTCGAGCGTGTGCTCGAAGCCGCGCGCGCGCTCGCGATCCCGACTGATCAGAAGCTGCTCCACATCTTGCCGCAGGAATTCATCATCGACAAACAGGACGGCATCCGCGAGCCGATCGGCATGAGCGGCGTGCGCCTCGAAGCGAAGGTGCACATCGTCACGGGCGCGGTCAGCGCGGCGCAGAACATCGTGAAGTGCGTGCGCCGCTGCGGGCTCGAGGTCGACGACCTGATTCTGGAGCAGCTCGCATCGAGCGTAGCCACGCTGACCGAGGACGAAAAGGAGCTCGGCGTGTGTCTGATCGACATTGGCGGCGGCACGACCGATATCTCCGTTTTCACCGAAGGCGCGATCCGGCATACCGCGGTCATCCCGATCGCGGGCGATCAGGTGACGAACGACATTGCCATTGCGCTGCGGACGCCGACGCAATACGCCGAAGAGCTCAAGCAGAAATACGGTTGCGCGCTCACGCAGCTCGCGCATCGCGACGAGACGCTCGAAGTGCCGAGCGTCGGCGAGCGCGCGCCGCGCAAGCTCTCGCGGCAGATGCTGGCCGAAGTCATCGAACCGCGCATCGAGGAACTGTACGGGTTGGTGCAGGCGGAGCTGCGCCGCAGCGGTTTCGAGGACGTGCTCGGCTCCGGCGTCGTGATCACGGGCGGTTCGAGCAAGATGGAAGGAATGGTCGATCTCGCCGAGGAGGTCTTCCACATGCCGGTGCGGCTGGGGATACCCCAGTACATCGGTGGACTGAAAAGCGTTGTACAGAATCCGATCTTCGCGACCGGCGTCGGGCTCGTGCTTTACGGCGCGCGCAGCCGCCAGGGTCGCGGATTCGTTCCGCGCCCTTCGACGAACGGGGCGAAAGCGTTGTGGACGAAAATGCGGGGCTGGTTCGAGGGAAATTTTTGAGAATTCCAATTGAGTCATTACCGGAGGCGCTGAACATGTTCGAGTTGATGGATACGTACCGCCAGCAGGCGGTCATCAAGGTGATAGGAGTCGGCGGTGGGGGCGGTAACGCCATCGACCACATGGTGAATGCCAATATCGAGGGTGTGGAATTCATCAGCGCCAATACGGACGCGCAGGCGCTGAAGCGCTCGCAGGCTAAGACGATTCTTCAGCTTGGAACCAATCTCACGAAGGGCCTCGGTTGCGGCGCCGATCCGACGGTCGGGCGGCAGGCAGCAATCGAGGACCGCGAGCGCATCGCGGAGGTGCTGGCGGGCGCGGATATGATCTTCATCACCGCGGGCATGGGCGGCGGCACCGGCACCGGCGCGGCACCCGTCGTCGCGCAGGTGGCGAAAGATATGGGTGTGCTCACGGTCGCCGTCGTCACTAAGCCGTTTCCCTTCGAGCTCAAGAAGCGCATGACGGTTGCGGAACAGGGGATTCGCGAGCTGAGCGAGTACGTCGATTCGATCATCACCATACCGAACGAGAAGCTTCTGACGGTGCTCGGCAAGGGCGCCACGATGCTCGAAGCGTTCAGCAAGGCGAACCAGGTGCTGCAGAACGCGGTGCAGGGTATTGCCGAATTGATCACTCGCCCGGGTCTCATCAATGTGGACTTCGCCGACGTTCGTACCGTGATGTCGGAAGCGGGCATGGCGATGATGGGGTCCGCTGTCGCGACCGGCGACGGTCGCGCGCAGGAAGCGGCAATGGCTGCCATATCGAGTCCGCTCCTCGATGACATCAATATCTCGGGCGCCCGGGGGTTGCTGGTGAACATTACGGCCGGGCCGTCGATGTCGATCGGGGAGTTCGAAGAAGTCGGGAACACTATCAAGGAATACGCGGCGGAGGACGCCACCGTCGTCATCGGGACGGTGATCGAGCCGAACTTAACCGACGAGCTGCGCGTTACTGTGGTCGCGACCGGCCTCGGGCAGGAGAAGCGCAAGCAACCTTATAAGGTGATCAAGACTGGGACTGGGACGACGGACTATGAATCGCTCGATACGCCGACCGTCATCCGGCATCGGCGCATCGAGCGGGGTTCAGAGGCGATCGAGGGTAGCCTTGAGCATCTGGATATACCGGCGTTTCTGAGAAAGCAGGCGGACTGAATGTTGTACAAATAACACATCCGTTTATCGGGGGGATGGATTCGGTAGGGAAAATGACCCTGAGAAACAACTGGACAGCGTAAACTATTTGACCTTAAATTAACCCGAAATCGTTGTTTTTTCGGAAAGGTGGGCTGCCCCGCTTCGGTACGCAGTCGGGTGGTTCTGTGCCCTCTAGAGACGGGCAAAAAACGTTGCGTTTATCGCAACGCATGTCAGCTAAATAATACAGTAACTAAAGATGATCAAGCAGCGCACACTGAAGAACGTCATTCGCGCAACGGGCGTCGGCCTGCACACCGGCGAGAAGGTTTACCTAACACTCCGTCCCGCGCCGTCCGATACCGGTATCGTGTTCCGCCGCGTTGATTTGGATCCCGTCGTTGAGATTCGCGCGTGTCCTGAAAACGTTTCCGATACGCGTCTCTCCACGACCATCGAATGCAACGATGCGCGCGTCTCGACCGTGGAGCATCTTATGTCGGCGTTCGCGGGCATGGGCATCGACAACGCGTACGTCGAGCTTACCGCGCCGGAAGTGCCGATCATGGATGGCAGCGCCGGGCCGTTCGTGTTCCTGATCCAGTCCGCCGGAATCGCCGAGCAAGGCGCGCCGAAGCGCTTCATTCGGATCAAGCGCCGCATCAAGATCGCGGATGGCGATAAGTGGGCTGCGTTCGAACCCTTCGAGGGTTTCAAAGTTTCGTTCGCGATCGATTTCAACCATCCGACGTTCCGCAGCTCGAATCAGAAGACGACGGTCGACTTCTCCACGACGTCATTCGTCAAAGAGGTGAGCCGTGCCCGTACGTTCGGATTCATGGCCGATCTCGAGACACTGCGCCAGTCAGGACTTGCGCGCGGCGGCGGGGTCGATAACGCGATCGTGCTCGATGACTATCGGATCCTGAACGAGGACGGTTTGCGTTACGAAGACGAGTTCGTGAAGCACAAGGTCCTCGATGCGATCGGCGATCTCTATCTGCTGGGGCATCCGTTGATCGGTGCCTTCAGTGCCCACAAGTCGGGGCACTCGTTGAACAATCGGCTGCTACGCCGGCTCGTCGAACGAAGCGACGCGTGGGAGCTGATGACCTATAACGATAATGAGGAAGCGCCCATTTCCTTTATTCGTACGCTCCCGGCCACTTAGCTTTCTCTCTGGATGTTCCCGTATCGCTCGGGCGCGCGTCAGGTGCGCGCGCCCGACCACGAGCGCGAGCGACAGTCCGGGCAGTGAGCCACGAAACTGAACCGAGGGGAACCGGATGAACATTCTTCTCGTTCCCGGTAATGCAGCGGCAGGCAAGAGCAGTTGTCTCTCCCACCGCCACCTCCTGTTGATTTTGTTAGTGGGCGGGGTATTTCTTCCCGTTCTCTTTGGCGTACTGACCTACAAGATCCAACTCCTCCTCGAGCCCCAAGGCGCCGCCGAAGAGCGCATGCGCCACTATGCG
>JBJMVQ010000035.1:0-28811 GCA_045810625.1 Sulfurifustis sp. | reverse complement strand
TGAGAGTGTCGACCAGCGGGTTGCTGATTCGGCCGCTCGGTGCGGTGACCGGTTCACTGGCGGCGTCACAGTAATCCAGCCCGCGCGCCTGCTCGCGGTTGGCTCGCCGATCGCGGTGGGTTCAGCGTTCAGGCGTTTCTTCGCGGGCTCGTCTCAATCGACCGCGGCTCTCATCGTCGCGCGGCCGGGTTCGGAGGGCGGGCGCAGGTCGCGCACGATCCTCATCCACGCCAAGACCGCAAGTACGTAGTAGGTCACGTCGATTTCCCACCACTTCAAGCCTTGCCGGGCCGATGTCATGTAGCGGTGATGGTTGTTGTGCCATCCTTCGCCGAGCGTCACCAGCGCCAGGATCCAGTTGTTGCGGCTGCTGTCGTGCGTCGCGTAGCGCCGCCGGCCGTAGAGGTGGGCGACCGAGTTGATGCAAAACGTCGCGTGCCACAGTAATACCGTGCTCAAAAAGAATCCCATCCACAGCCCGGACCAGCCGAGGACCAGCCAGACGCCGACGGCGAGCAGCACCGGGGGCAAAATCCAAACGCGGTCCAGCCACACGAGCTCCGGATACTTGGCGAGATCCGAAACCTTCGCGTACGACACGGTGTCGTTCTTCGCCAGATACAACCACCCGATGTGCGCGTGCCAGAATCCGTAGCGCCGCGGGGAATGCGGGTCCTGCGATGTGTCGGAATGCCGGTGATGCGCGCGATGATGCATCGTCCACCACAAGATGCCTTTTTGCGCGCTCGTCTCCGCGAGCACGCCCAACATGAACGCGACCAAGCGATTCGCTTTATAAGAGCGGTGCGAGAAGTAGCGGTGATAGCCCGCCGTTACGCCGAACATGCGCACGGTATAGAGGAGAAAGCAACAGAGCACGTCCCGCCAGCCGACGCCGGTCCAGAACGCGCCCAGCACGGCGACATGCGCGGTAACGAGCGGCACGGCCGTATACCAAGGGAGGAATTCGAACTGGCCGCCGTGCGCGGCGACGGATGGCGAGTCGACGGCGTCGCGCTGCGGCGAGCGTGTGCGCGCCCCGGCCGGTTGTATCTCCCGCGGCGGCACCGATCGCCATGAAACCTTGCCGGGTAAATCGTCGTGCCGCATTGGCTGTCCTCCGTGATGTACATCGCTATTCGGCGATGCCGTGGTTCAAGCGTGCCGCCCGGACGCTTGAACCGGTTGCTCCGTGCGAGCGTCGTGTCAGCGGATCGACGTGTAGCCGCCCGCTGCGCCGCTCGGCGAAAAAACGATTTGCCACAGCTGATTCTCGCGCGCGCGAAACGATCCCGCACAGGTCAGCAGATAGCATTTCCAGACGCGATAAAAACGCTCGCCGTATTTGTCCTTCAGCGTCGGCCAGGTGCGGTTGAAGTTGTCGTACCACGCCATCAGCGTCTTGTCGTAGTGGACGCCGAAGTTGTGCCAGTCTTCCATCACGAACACTCCCTCGGCGGCGGATGCGATTTGCTTGATCGAAGGCAACATCGCGTTCGGAAAAATGTTCTCGCTCATCCACCGGTCGAACGACACCTGCGAGAGGTTGCCGCCGATCGTGTGCAACAGAAACAGCCCGTCCGGTTTGAGACAGGCGCGCGCGATGCGCATGAACGCCGGGTAGTTCTTGTAGCCAACGTGCTCGAACATGCCGATCGATACGACCGCGTCGTAACGCTCGGCGCCGCGGGCGAGATCGCGGTAGTCCTGGACTTTGATCTCGACCGGCAGGCCGCGGCACATCTCGGCCCCGAGCCGCGCCTGATCCAGAGACAGCGTGATGCCGACCGCGGTGACGCCGTAGCGTTCGGCCGCGAATTTGATGAAGCTGCCCCAGCCACAGCCGATGTCGAGCACGCGCATGCCGCGGCGCAAATTCAGTTTGCGGCACACGAGGTCGAGCTTGGCCTCCTGCGCCTCGTCGAGGTTTGCAGCGTCCTGCCAATAGGCGCAGCTGTAGACCATGCGCTTGTCGAGCATTGCCCGGAACAAATCGTCGCCGAGGTCGTAGTGCCGCCGAATCTCGAGGCTGCGCGTCTTGTTCTGCAGGTTCTGCAGGCGCGCGATCGCCGCTGCCCAGGCGAGCGAAAGCCGGTCGGCGTAGGGCAGCGTGACGCCGCGCGACATCACGCGGTACGTCAATTCATCGAGCCGTTCCGCCTCCCACAATCCGTCGACGTACGCGTTTCGGATACCGGTGAATCCGCCCGCCAGCGCGCGCTCGAAAAATGCGTCGTTGGTAACGCGAACATCGAACGGACGGTCGCCGTCGATGCGCACGTCGACAGTGGCGAGCAGCTTTTCGAGCGAGCGGCGGACGCGTTCTTTATTAGCGAGCATGGGTCGATCGATCAATGCGCCGCGCGCTCGACGGGTTTGCTCGGATGCGCTGCCTCCGCTTTCGCCGCTTTGGCTTTGGCGAAGGCCGCGGCGGGTGTTGTCAGCGCGGCATTGCCGCGGCGCCAATCACGATTCCAGCTGAATACCGCGTCGCGCAGCAGACCCCCGGCGGTGTCGCGCAGCCGTCGGATCTCGTAGAGAGCGTCTTTGACGATGTCGCCGATGAATCCACCCGTGCGGCCGGTCGTGTAGTAGTTTTGCGAGACCTCCGCCGGTGAGCGATACCGGCCCCAGGCGACGACGCGAATCATCGGCAGGAACGTGAACGTTTTCGCCGGACAACGGTCTTCGCGATCGAGCAGCGCCCACGGCGCGGGGCAGATCCCGCTTTCGCGGAGAAGCGAATAGAGCGCGGTGACCGTTGCCTCCGCGGAGCTTGCGCCGCTGCGAAAGCGCTCGATCTCCACGACCGCCGACTTGAAAAGGCGCGCGTACGGCTCGAAGTCGATGCCTTGCACGCCGCGATACGGCGGCGCTTTTAGCAGCTCGAGCTGCTTCGGGTCGTTCTTCGACTCGTAACGCCCGAGCACCTCGAACAAGCCACTGACGCCGTAGAGACTGCCGAGCATCCACACGCGATGCCATGCGTTCCACAGCTCAAAGTCGCTGAAGGCGGCGTACGAGCCGGAGACGAGATCGTCGTAGTAGCGGAAGCAGTGCTTGACCCACGTGTCGATGTACTCGAATTTCTGAGTCGAGAAGTCGTCTTCGCGAACGGCCTGGAGAATCGTGTCGGCCAGCACGTTGATCGTCGCCATGGTGATCGCCAAGCCGCTCGAGAACAGCGGATCGACGAAGGCGGCGGCGTGCGGAATCAGGCAGTAGCGCTCGCCGACGACTTGCGTGGACCAGTATTGCAGGCGCCCGGTTTTCGTCCACGGGCGCACGGCGCGGGCGCGTTCGAATTGCGCGGCGACGGTCGGGAACTGCCGGATGATCTGGCGGAACTCATCTTCGGCCGGCAGCGTATTCTCCGGATAGTGCTCCAGATCAAGCGTGAGGCCCACGCTCACGAGCGGGTTCGTCGAGGTAGGGTGGTTGTCGAACGGGATCACCCACATCCAGCCGCCCTTGAAAAGGTGATGCAATGTTCCTTGCGAGAAGGGACTCGGCATGCCGTGCTCGCGCTGTGGCGCTCCGCAGGCGTCGTAGGGAATGACGCCGATCATGTGCGTGTAAATGCTGCGCGAACGGGTCTTCAGCGGCGGCGGCGTTTCCCGCAGCTTTTTCATGTCGGCGATGGGCGCTTTCATGCCGCCGGCGTCGACCACATATTGCGCGCGGAACTCCTCGGCGCCGGCGTTGATGCGGACGCCGTCGGGCTCGAACACGATCTCCTTCACTTGGGTCTGCTGGCGCGCGACGGCTCCATAAGAGATCGCGACGGCGTACATGTACGCGTCGATGTCTTGCCGGAAGAAATGCACATCCGGCCCGAACGGCGGCGCCCACGTCGGAAATTGCGTCGTCTCCTGCGGACGCTGGGTTTCCCCAGTTCGATGGTAGATGAACGAGAAGTTACGCTTCACGCCGCAGGCGGAGCTGACGTGCGTGCGGATTTTCTGAAAATTGCACAAGTGCGCGATTTCCGGGACGTTGTAACGGCGCGCGAGCAGACGCAGAAGGAACGTCGTTTCCGGGATGGTCGATTCGCCGATGGCAAAACGCGGATGGCTTCCCTGCTCGATGAGCAGTACTTTGACGCCGTGTCTTGCGAGTACCGCGGCGAGCAGCGCGCCGCCGATTCCTGCGCCGAGAATCGCAACATCAAATTTCCGACCCGTGTCCATGACAATCGCTCCTCTCAACTGCGTTGATGGCGCCCGTCACGATCCCTCAAGATCCTAAGGGCAGCGACGCGGTCCTGGCGGTTTCGCTCGCAAGGTCCGCGTAAACGGCGGTATCGACGAACAAATGACCGAACGGTGCGCGCACGACTCGCGTGCGCAGCTCGGCTTTCACGGCCTGCGGTAACCGCGCGGCCGCATCCACGCCGCATTGCAGCTCTCCGGTGAGCCGCGCGATTTCGGCGATGATGCCGCGCTCGAGCGCGGCATACGTATGCTTCAGCTGTTCCGGGTCGTGCAGTACTTGTGCGCTGACCGTGTCATCGAACAGGTCGAGATGTTCCTGGATCGCTTGCTTGGATTGCGCGAGCTGCAGCAGCCGGGCTTCATCGCGCAGCCCGAGTTCTTGGCCGAACGCATCGAGCTGTTGCTCGAGACTCATCCGTAAATCGACCAGCCACTGCTTGAAACGCTGCATATGCTTCTGCATGCCCGACTTTTGCACCTCGTCGTACGCGGGCGGCAGATTGAGATACGTCACTCGACCGAGACGGTGGAGCAGACGGAGGACGTAGTACGCGATATCGATTTCCCACCACACCATTCCTTGCCGCGCGGAAGCGGGGAAGTAGTGGTGATTGTTGTGCCAGCCCTCTCCGAGCATGACGAGGCCGAGGAACCATTTGTTGCGGCTGTTATCGGGCGTCGCGAAGCGGCGATATCCGCCGAAGCGATGCCCGAACGAACCGATTCCATGGACGGCGTGCCAGAGCAGCACGGTGCTGATGAAGAATCCCCAGACGAGCCCGCTCCAGCCGAAAAAGGCGAAAATGCCGACCGCATAGGCGGTAACGATCACGACGTTCCATTTGTTGAGCCAGACGAGCTCGGGGTACTTCACGAGATCGGTTACGAGCGTGTAGTCCGTATCGCGGTTGCTCTTGTCGAGAAACCAGCCGCTGTGAGAGTAGAGAAAGCTGCGTGTGACCGGGGAGTGCACGTCGCGCGGCGTATCCGAGTAGCGATGATGGAACCGATGATGCGCCGCCCACCACAGCACTCCTTTTTGTCCGGTCAGCGTCCCGAGCAAACCCAACGCGAATTGCATGCCGCGTGTCGCCTTGAATGCCTTGTGCGAAAAATAGCGGTGGTAGCCCGCCACCAGCCCGAACATGCGGACCACGTACGAAACGAAAAACAACACGAGATCGGTGCGGCTGACGCCGGTCCAGAACGCACCTAAGCAGGCGAGATGCATGGCAATATAACCGACGTAATCGAGGGCGTTCGGATAACCCGACGCTTTCATGCCAACGCGCGTCGGACCGCCCGCACTGCGCAATTCCGAGGATGACCATGGTCTAAGTTCCATATATCGCTCTCCCTGCCGTCATCGTTGGAGCTCTTCCCTGAGTTCCGGCGTCGCGATCCTCCGACCGCGACGCGTACCGCTCACGCGGACTTCCGCAACTTCTCGTCCGACGTTCGCGTTTCGTGACCGATCCCGGCGGGCGCCGGCGAAGCCGCGCTCGCGGAACGATGGCGCTCGCGCGTCTCGGCCATATTCCGATTCGCGGTGGTCGGCTGCCGATCGGTCAGGTACGGCGCAAGCCGATCCGGTATGTAGTCGTCCAGCCAGTAGCGCGCCGTCCACGGCCAACGGCCGGTCACGAAGCCGACGTGCCCCGCGCCCGAATAAACTTCCAATTCCGTGGACGCCGACAGTTCCTGTCCCGACGGAATGACTTCCTCGGTCATGAACGGGTCGTCGGCCGACTGAATGATCAGCGTCTTCACTGCGATGCCTTTCAGGTAACGACGCGCGCTCGCGGCTTCGTAGTAATGCGCCGCGTCACGGAAGCCGAACATCGGTGCGGTGATCTTGTCGTCGAAATCCCAGCACGTACGCACGGTGCGCAACGCGTCGAGATCGAACGGCGCCGGCCGGTTTCGGAATCGTTGCCGGATGGCGCGGAGTGAGCTCTGGAGCAGCGCCCATTCGTAAACGCGCGAGAAGCCTTGATTCAATCGCCGCGCGGCAACATCGAGTGAAAGCGGAACGCAGACGGCCACCGCCGCCTGCACGGCGGCCTGCGCTCCGGCTTCGCCGAGCCATTTGAGCAGCACGTTGCCGCCGAGCGAATAGCCGACGACCGCGATCTTTGCGCGCGGTTCGTGCTCGCGCAGCGTCTTGACGAGGAACGCGAGATCATCGGTTTCGCCGGAGTGGTACGCGCGCGGCAGCCGGTTCGGCTCGCCGCTGCAGCCGCGAAAATGAAGCACGACCCCGCGCCAGCCGCGCTGATGAATCGCGTGCAGCAGGCGGCGGACGTAAGGGGATCGCGATGAACCCTGCAGGCCGTGCAGAACGATGACGATTGGACCGGAGGAGCCAGGCGTCCAATCGAGATCGACAAAATCTCCGTCCGGCAGCTCGAGGCGCTCGCGCTGAAGCACGGGGCGCGCGGCACGAGAGATGAACGTGGGCCACAACGTCTGCAGGTGCGGATGATTGCACCACCAGGCTGGCCGGAACGAAGCTATGTCCAAGGTGTCGTCCCTGACACTCGAGCCCCTGCTCAATCCATAAGCAGGTTTCGAAATAATAAGGCCGCGCAAGATACCCCGGCTCCATCGCTCGTGCAATGGTTCGTTTGGATCATCCGCGTCGTTTCGAAATGGAGCGCTGTGCTCCGTAGACACGCAGCATCATCGCGATGCGGAACGCGGAAGAGCATGTCGGGCGCGGAACGTGCGAGCGAGTCGTCCGATCATCTGCGTCGAAATCACGCTCGTCCAATTACGAAGCGTTGTGATGCACGCTGTTCCGTGTCAGCGCGTGCACGCGTGTGCGGAAACGCGCCGTCCGTCGCGGTTCGCTGCGCGCTCTCGCGAGCGGCGCGCACGCGAGAGTGCGCGCTCGGGAAGAAACAGTTTATGATCGGACTCGGCTGGAAAAGGATTTCCACGCCGCTGCTATCCCATGGACGGTCTCGATGAGTGCTGTAGACACGCATCTCCTGTTTTTTTTCCTGCAGTTGGTCGTCATCATTCTGGCGGCCCATAGCTTCGCCTGGCTGGCCGAACGTGTCGGCCAGGCGCGCGTGATAGGCGAGGTGATTGCGGGCGTCCTGCTCGGCCCGTCCGGCATGGGGTTGTTGTTCCCCGACGCTTACCGATTCACCTTTCAAACGACGCCGTCCGAGAGCCTGTACTTTCTGGGCCAGGTAGGATTGGTGTTGCTGATGTTTCAGCTCGGCGCTGAAATGGACCTTTCGCAGCTCTCGCAGCGAAAGAACCGCGTCGCGTCGGCTGCGGTCGCGGTGTCAGGTCTCACGCTTCCGTTCGTCCTCGGCGCGTCGATCGCGTGGGCGTCGTGGTCGTTTCTCGCGCCGGCGATTCCGCGACTCGGGTACGTATTGTTTTGTGGCGTCGCGCTCTCGATAACGGCGGTGCCCGTGCTCGGGCGGATTCTCCTCGATCTCGGATTTACGCGTACGTATGTCGGCGGAATCGCGATGACCGCTGCGATGATCACGGACGTGACGGGGTGGTTCATCCTTGCAGCGGTCGTGTCCATCGTGGCGGCCGGTTTCGATCCGTTGGGATTCGTTCGGCAACTCGCACTGTTTGGCGGCTACTTGCTCGTCGGTTGGAAAATCGTCCGCCCGCTGCTGCGCCGGTTGATCGCGTTCATCGATGCGCGGGGCGGCGGTTTCTCGCTCGGCTCGACGTCGGTCGTGCTGGCGGCGGTGCTGGTATCCGGCCTCGCCGCGCTGCTGCTCGGTTTACACGGCGCGTTTGGCGGATTTCTGATGGGTCTGTTGTTGCGCGATCAGTCGGAGCTGATCGAACGGTGGAAGCAAGGCGGCGGAGCCCTGGTCAACGTATTGTTCGTCCCGGTGTTCTTCGCCTACGCCGGTTTGCACATGGATGTCGGCAAGCTCGGTGCGTGGTCGTACCTGCCGTGGTTCGTGCTGTTTTTGCTTGCCGCGATACTCGGAAAGTTCGGCGGCTGCTATATCGCCGCACGCTCCTTCGGGCTGAGCTCGTCGCAAGCGCGGGTCGTCGGGATTCTGATGAACACGCGCGGCCTGATGGAGTTGATCGTGCTCGCGATCGGTTACGAGCTCGGCGTCATTCCGCGCGAGGTCTACACGATGCTCGTGCTGATGGCGATCCTGACAACGCTAATGACCGCGCCGCTGCTCAAGCGCTGGGCGCCGGCGCTCGGCATTCATCCGATTGCGGCACGGCCGCGCTGGGAGCGGCAAGGGTGAGTCGTTACCGCGCGGGTGGCGTGCCGCCGCGCGGCGCGATCATTCGTCGAGCAGCTCGAAATAGAGCAGCAACGTTCGCTGCAAGAAGAAGTCGTTATTGTCGCTCACCATGAAATAGCGATTGCCGCGATGGTGCGCGAGACCTTCGAAATTGTCGATCTGGTATCCCTCGCCGCCATCAAGCGTGAACAGCGTTTGCACCGCCAGCGGCGCGTCGCCCGCCGCGGCGTCCTTCAGCCGTATGCGCTTGATGGCGACCGACGAACGCCAGAAATGCGTGCCGAAATCGTTCTCGAGAACCAGCACTTCGCCGTTACCGCGGCAGACGAGCGACACGACGCGACTTCCGGCGGCGAGCGGATAGGGCCACGATCGGCCGGAGAGGCTGTAGAGCCGGTCGTAGCCGACGCCTTCGTTTCGAAGCGGTCTCTCGGGCATGGTGAGCACGCCGAAGCGGGAGTCGTAACAGACGCTTTCGAGCATCCGGTTCTCGTCCGTGTAGGAGCGCGGATTGGCGAGTACGGACGGCAACGTTTCCTCGGCGACGGCGTATCCGTCGGGCCGGTAGCGTACGACGCGCGGAAAGCGTTCGAAGCTGACGAGCAGCTCGATATTCTTGTCGACAGCGCCGGAGCGCATGATGGCGATGCCTTCCGAGTCGGCGCGCTTGTAACGCAACGGCTCTCCGTTCTTCAGCTCGCGCAGCGGGAACGCGCCCGAAACACTGAGACCGACGAGAAAGCCGTCGCGGATCAGCGGATGCAGATGAAACAACACGCCCTTGTCCGAGACCGCGTAAAGCGTTGCCGTCGCTTCGTCCCAGGCGATGTCGGAAAGCTGCGACAACCGGACGCCGTTGTACATCGCGCCCGGTATTTCCAGCATCCCGAGAAAGCGCAGTCTGCCGACGCGCGCGCCGGGCGCGAGATTCTCGGCGAGCGAAACCGGCTTGACGTTGACCGCGTGCGGTTCCTGCGCCGCCGTGCTGACGGCGACGAGCAGCGAAACGACCAACAGAGCAGTGGTGCGGACAGCCTCCCGACGCAACCGCGCGAGCATCCGGCGCATGAGCGCGCGCGAGTTATTGGTTCTTGATCTCGACCTTCGCCTTGGTCCGCAGCTCTTTCACCAAATTTTCGATGCGCTCGTCCTGGAGCTTGCGATAGAAGCTGCTCTTGGCCTGCCGGTCGGCCATGAACTCTTCGAACGTCGGGATCTTCGCCGGCCGCGTGTCCTCGACTTTGATCACGTGCCAGCCGAACTCGGTTTTCACGGGCGCCGCGCTCATCGCGCCTTTCTGAAGGTGCGTGACGCTGTCGAAGAACTCCGGTACCACCATACCCTGGTTGATCCAGCCGAGACTGCCGCCGTTGTTGCCGGACTGCACGTCGATCGATTTTTGCTTGGCGAGCGTCGCGAAGTTCGCCTTCTTCGATTGGATCTGGCTGATCACTTCTTTTGCTTCGTCTTCATTCTTCGTCAGGATGTGGCGGACCAGATATTCGGTTTTGTGCGTGGCAGCGACTTCGCGATCAAAGCGCTGCTTCACCTCGTCGTCGGTGATCGGATTCTCTTTCAGCGCTTTGTGAATCATCGATTGCACGAGGACGTTCTCGCGCACCCGCCGGAGCAGGCCCTGCACCTCAGGGTCCTTCTCGATGCCGTTCGACTCCGCGCGCTGCGCGATCAGCACGCGATCGACCATCTCGTCGAGGACTTTCTTCTGCTGCGCCGCGTCGGTGATCGGCTCGCGATGCGGGCGCAGCTGGAGATATTGCTGGAACTCGGCATCCGTAATCGTCTGCCCGTTGACGGTCGCCAGCACTTTTTCCTGTTTATCGGATTTCTGGCAGGCGCCCAGGCCGAGGAGGGCGATCGACAACGCGAGCGCGGCCAAACGATGCAGCTTCATAGACATCCTCATTGTGGTTGAAATTACAGCTCGTTGAACTACAGCTCGTCGGGCGTCAGGGCTTCGATGCGCAGCGAGTGAATCTCGCGGCCCATGAACTCGCTGAGCGCGTCGTAAACCAGCCGATGCCGCGCGAGCAGCGGACGGCCTTCGAAGCGGCGCGACACGATCGTCAGCAGATAATGCCGCGATCCTCGCGCCTGGCCGCGATGCCCGGCGTGCGCTTCGCTGTCGTCCGTGATGTGAACGCTCTCCGGCGCGAGCACCTCCCGCAACCGCGCCTCGATCGCCCCGATCTCGTCCGTCATGGTAGCGTTTTTCGAAAAGGTTCGACGGTGACGGCGCGGTAAACGCCGGTCGCGACGTACGGGTCGGCCTGCGCCCAACGCTCCGCGAGCTCGAGCGAATCGAATTCCGCGATGATCAGGCTGCCGGTATAGCCGGCGGGGCCGGGGTCCGGACTGTCGATCGCAGGAATCGGGCCGGCAAGGAGCAAGCGCCCTTCGTCTTTCAACTCCTGCAAGCGTTGCAGGTGTGCCGGCCGCGCCGCGAGTCGTCGTTCGAGGCTGCCCGCGTGATCGGTTGCTTTGATGACGTAGTACATTATTCGGAGGAGCCGCTCGGATGGTTCTTCGGAGGCGATTCGTGCATGTGCCGCGCCAGGAGCAGTCCCTGCACGAGCAGGAAGAGCAGCGTCAGTCCCATCAATCCGAAGACTTTGAAGTTCACCCAAATCGCCTGGCGCGTCGCCTCGTCCAGATCCGGTCGGAAAAAGAAGGCGACGTAAAGATTGAGGCCGCCGAGCGCCAAGAAGAAAAGGCCCCAGCTCAGATTTTGCCGCACCCATACGGCCGGCGGCAGCGTGAGTTGTTGTCCGAGCAGGCGTTCGATCAGCGTCTTGCGGCCGATCGCCTGGCTGCCGAGCACGAGGACCCCGAGAACCCAATACACCAGCGTCGGTTTCCACTTAATAAAGGTGTCATCGTGCAGCGCGAGGGTCAGGCCGCCGAACACCGCGAGCACACCGAGCGTCACGAGGGGCATCGTCTCGAAGCGGCGAGCGCGCACCCAGGTGAATCCGACCTGCACGGCGGACGCGGCGATAGCGACGGTCGTCGCGACGTAGATGTCGTACGCTTTGAACGCGCCGAAGAAGAGCAGCAGCGGGATGAGGTCGTACAGTATTTTCATACGCCGGGCGCAAGGAGCGGGCGGCTATTGTCCCTTACGCGGGCAGCGGGCCGCAACCACGCCGTGACAGGCTCTATGACAGTCTAAGGGTTGGCAGAAGGCGCGAGTCCGGCTGCGCGGGCAACGGTTCGTCGGTTCAGTGCATCCGTCCGCGCGTCCAGCGGTCGAAATAACGCGCCATGACCGCGCGGACGTGCACCGGGTAGCGCAACGCATCCATTTGCTGCATGCCTTCGGCAAAGAAAAGCCGGGCCTCGCCCGGGACGTTGCGCACGAGATCGTCGAATGCTTCTTCCATGAGCGCCGTGTTGCGCGTGCGGGTGGCGACGATACCGCGATTCAGGTGTAGCAAGCGCCACGGCTGCGTGGCTGCGACCTGCCCGACGCCGGCGCGTGCGGGTTGCGCGGTAGCGCGGATGATGCGTGCCATCAGATGGGTCAGATGTTCCAGAACCGTTGCGTCGCGCGTGCGGTTCGCGAGATTCGCGGCCGCATCGACGAGCGGCTCGATCGTATGCAATTCGCCCGCATGGCGCATCGTCCAGTCGGCGAACGCGAGCAGTACGGTATCGAAGTCGGCCTCGACCGCTTTCAGACCGAGCCGCTGCGCCCAGGCGCTCAAGTCCACGAGCAACGTGATACCGTAATCGCCCAGGCGCGTGACCTCCGTTCCGTCGATGACTTGGTTCTGTGCTGCCTGGCGCTCGATCTCGCGTCCCGAGCGGAAAAACACCTCGATTGCAGCGTCCAATTGCTGCGGCGTGACCTGGTCGGTACGCGCCGGGCGATCGGCTTCGTACGAATCCATAATCGCGCGCGCCGCGTTCTTGTAGCGTCGTTCGGCATCGGCCAGACTTACGACCGGCACGGTGGGGATGGAGGTCATACCTCCATAAATATAGCGGCTTTTTGGATGTCGGCAGCTACCTACGATCTGCACACGCATACCCTCTGGTCGGATGGCACGCTCTCGCCGGCCGATCTCGTCGCGCGCGCGCAGGCGAGCGGCGTCGCTGTGCTCGCGCTCACCGATCATGACGTCACCGGCGGCATCGCGGAGGGATACGCGGCGGCGACCCAAGCGGGCGTCCGACTGATTCCCGGCGTTGAAATTTCGGTTACCTGGCAGGGCGAGACGGTGCACGTGCTCGGCCTTTGCATCCGTCCGGAGCACGAGCCGTTGCAGCAAGGGCTCGCGCGCCTGCGAGAGTTTCGGGATTGGCGAGCGGAAGAAATCGGCCGACGGTTGCGCAAGAAAAACATCGAAGGCGCGTACGACTACGCGCGCGGGATCGCGCGCGGACCGATCATCTCGCGCACGCATTTTGCGCGCTTTCTCGTCGCTCGGGGTTATGTGAGCACCATGGGACAGGCGTTCAAGCAATATCTGGCTCGCGGTCGTGCCGCGCACGTGCCCGAGCAGTGGGCAAAGCTCGACGAAGTCGTCGGCTGGGTGCGTGGCGCCGGCGGTCTTGCCGTTATCGCGCATCCCACGCGTTATCCGTTCGGGTACGGCAAACTGCGGCGGCTGCTGCAGGAGTTCAAAGAGAGCGGTGGCGCGGGCGTGGAGGTTTCGTCCGGGATGCAACGGCCGGGCGACGGCGAGACGATTGCGCGGCTCGCGGTCGAGCTCGATTTGCTCGGCTCAGCGGGTTCGGATTTCCACGGACCCGAGCAGCAATGGCTCGAGGTGGGAAAGCTGGCGCCCGTCGCCCCGCCGGTGGTTCCGGTGTGGACCGCCTTTGCGCCCGAATACCGGGAAGTGTCGACGCGCTAATGGCGCAGTACTTCGAAATACATCCGGAGAATCCGCAGGCTCGGCTGATCCGGCGCGCTGTCGAAATCGTGCGCGGCGGCGGCGTCATCGTTTATCCGACCGACTCGAGCTACGCCATAGGTTGCCATATTGGCGACAAGGCGGCGATGGAGCGGATCCGCCGCATCCGTTCGCTCGACCATCGCCATGACTTCACGCTGGTCTGCCGAGATCTGTCCGAGGTCGCGCTTTATGCCCGGCTCGGTAATGCGGACTACCGCATCCTCCGCGCCCACACGCCGGGTCCTTATACCTTTATATTGCCGGCGACGCGCGAGGTACCGCGCCGGCTGCAAAATCCTCGCCGCAAGACGATCGGCCTGCGGGTGCCGGAGCACAAGGTCGCTCAGGCGCTGCTCGCCGAGCTGCGCGAGCCCCTCATGAGCTGCACGCTCATCCTGCCGGGGGAAACGTTGCCCCTCAGCGATCCGGAAGAGATCCGCAGTCGTCTCGAGCATCAGGTCGATCTCGTCATGGACGGCGGGAATTGCGGCGTCGAGCCGACGACGGTGGTGGTGCTGCATGACGGCATGGCGGAGATCACCCGCCGGGGTCGGGGCGACACCGCGTCTTTCGAGCCGGCCCTCCGGGCGTAAAGTGCGGCCGGCCGACTTCTCGCACACGAAGAAGGGTTATCCCCAGCAACGCCTTACCCTGATATACTGCGTCCCGCGATGGGCGAATTAACGCCGCTTCAACAAATCTCCGCTTCCATTCTCCCCCTGCTTTTCGGCATTACTGTCCACGAAGTGGCTCACGGCTGGGTGGCGAAGCATTTGGGGGATCCGACCGCACAGCGGCTCGGACGATTGACCCTCAACCCCGTCAAGCACATCGATCCGGTCGGTACCGTGCTCATTCCTTTGATGTTGCTGCTGGTGGGCGCGCGGCCGATCGGCTGGGCGAAGCCGGTCCCCGTAACCTGGGAGAATCTGCGGCATCCGAAGCGCGATATGGCGATCGTCGCGGTCGCCGGACCGATGTCGAATCTGCTCATGGCCGTCCTGTGGGCATTGATCTGGAAATTCGCGTCCTCGCTCCCCGACACAGCGCAGTGGTTCGCTATGCCGCTCGCGTACATGGGTTATTTCGGGATCTTCATCAACACGATTCTGATGGTGCTGAATCTTCTGCCGATCCCGCCGCTCGACGGCGGGCGGGTGGCGGTGGGGCTCCTGCCCGGGCCGCTGGCGTGGCAGCTGAGCCGCGTCGAGCCGTACGGATTTTTTATCCTCATCGCGCTGCTGTACCTGCGCATCCTCGATACCATCCTCGTGACGCCCGCGCTGATTATCGGCGGGCTCGTCATGCGCACCGTGGGCGTCGGATGAGCTCAGTCCTCGCCGCGGAAACCCCGCGCGTTCTGTCCGGCATGCGGCCCACCGGGCCGCTACATCTAGGGCATTATCACGGGGTGCTCAAGAACTGGGTGCGGCTGCAAAACGAGTACGAATGCTATTTCTTCGTCGCCGATTGGCACGCCTTGACGACCGACTACGAGGACACGCAGGGGCTCGAAGAGAACGTCTGGAACATGGTCATCGACTGGCTTGCGGCCGGCGTCGATCCCAACTACGCGACGATTTTTCTGCAGTCGCGCGTGCCGCAGCACGCCGAGCTGCATACGCTGCTGTCGATGATCACGCCGCTCTCGTGGCTCGAGCGTGTGCCGTCATACAAGGATCAGCAGGAGCAGCTGAAGGATAAGGATCTTTCCACCTATGGTTTCCTCGGTTATCCACTGCTCCAAAGCGCGGATATTCTGATCTATCGCGCGTCGTACGTGCCGGTAGGTGAGGATCAGGTGCCGCACGTCGAGCTGACGCGCGAGGTGGCGCGGCGCTTCAACCACCTCTATGGCCGCGAGCCCGGTTATCAGCAGCGCGCGGAGGAGGCGATCCAGAAACTCGGCAAGAAAAACGCGAAGCTGTATCGCGAGCTGCGCGAGGCATACACCGAGCGCGGCGACCGCGACGCGCTCGAACGCGCGCACGGGTTGCTCGAGCGGCAAAAGAATATCTCGCTCGGCGACAAAGAAAGACTCTACGGCTATCTGGAAGGCGGTGGCAAAATCATCTTGCCCGAACCGCAACCGTTACTGACGCCCGCGGCCAAAATGCCCGGGCTCGATGGGCGCAAGATGTCGAAGTCGTACGGCAACGCCATTTATCTGCGCGACGATCCCAAGCAGATCGAGGCGAAGCTGCGTACGATGCCGACCGATCCGGCGCGCGTGCGCCGGTCTGATCCGGGTGATCCCGACAAGTGCCCGGTCTGGGAGTTTCATAAAGTGTATTCGGACGACAAAACCAAAGCGTGGGTACGCGAGGGCTGCACGACCGCGGGGATCGGTTGTCTGGAATGCAAGCAACCGGTCATCGACGCCGTGATGGCAGAGCTCGCGCCGATCCAGGCGCGTGCAAGCGAATTCGCGCGCGATCCGGCGACGATTCGCACGATCGTGGCCGACGGCACGCGCCGCGCGCGCGACGTTGCGGACGCGACGTTGGGCGAGGTGCGCGGGGCGATGGGGTTGAGCTACACATGAGCACTCCGAACGAAAGCGATAGGTCGGACGCGCCGGCGACGCCGGTTGCGATCGTGCGCGGCGACGCGCTGGTCGAGCTGCCGACCGATCTCTACATTCCGCCGGACGCGCTCGAAGTCTTCCTGGAGACGTTTCAGGGCCCGCTCGATCTGCTGCTGTATCTGATTCGCAAGCAGAACCTCGATATTTTGGATATTCCGATCGCCGAAGTGACCCGGCAGTACATGAGCTATATCGATCTCATGCAGGAGTTGAAACTGGAGCTGGCGGCGGAGTATCTGTTGATGGCGGCAATGCTCGCGGAGATCAAATCGCGCATGCTGTTGCCGCGACCGGAGACGACGACCGAAGAAGAGGACCCGCGGGCGGAGCTGGTGCGCCGCTTGCAGCAATACGAACGCTTTCGCCAGGCGGCGGAAGGCCTCGATCAGTTGCCGCGCGTCGGGCGCGAAATTTACCTGGTCGCGACGAACGCCGACCATCTGCCGCACCGCAAGCCGCTGCCGAACGTGCAGTTGCACGAGCTGGTGGATGCTTTCAAGCAAGTGATGGAGCGCGCCGCGCTTTACCGGCACCATCGGGTGCGCATGGAGGCGTTGTCCGTGCGCGAGCGCATGACGGAAATCCTGGCGCGCATCAACGGTGCGGAGTTCCTCAATTTCGAATCGTTGTTCGAACCGGCCGAAGGCCGCCTCGGTGTCGTAGTGACGTTCATGGCGATGCTCGAACTCATTAAGGAGGCGTTGATCGTGGTGATCCAGCAAGAGCCCTATGCCCCCATCCATGTGAAGGCGGCGGCCTGATGAGCGAAGCGAACGCCGAGCTCAAGAACATTATCGAAGCGGCGCTCCTCGTCGCCGGTCAGCCGCTCACGCTCGAGCGCATGGCGCAGATGTTTCCGGACGACTCGCGCCCGACGCGCGAGGAAATCCGTGAAGTGCTGAAGCAGCTCGAAGCGGAGTACGCCGAGCGCGGTTTCGAGCTCAAGCAGGTCGACCGTGCGTATCGCCTGCAGACCCGCGTAAAGTACAACAACTGGCTCGGGCGGCTCGTCGAAGAGCGCCCGGCGCGTTATTCGCGCGCGCTCCTGGAAACGCTTGCGATCATCGCGTATCGCCAGCCGGTTACGCGCGGCGATATCGAAGACATTCGCGGCGTCGCCGTCAGCGGCGAAATCATCAAGACGTTGCTCGATCGCGACTGGATCCGCGAGGTCGGGCGGCGCGAAGTACCGGGCCGTCCGGTGCTCTACGGCACGACGCGCGCGTTCCTCGAGTACTTCAATTTGAGCAAGCTCGAAGACCTGCCGCCGCTCGCGGAGCTGCGCGACATCGCCGCGATCAGCGCTGAGCTCGATCAGCGCGCGGCGGCGAGCGGCGAAACGCAGCCGCCCGCCGCATCGGAGATGGCAGCGGCCGAGAGCCAACCGGCGCCCGAATCTTCCGGAGACGTTGCGGCCAGCGACGCCGGCGAAGCCGAGCCGGTGCCGGCGTACGCCGACGGATACAAGCCGTCCGCCTGAGCGCGTGCGAATCCATTAGAGAAGTTGCACCGCAGAGGACGCGGAGGACACAGAGGAAGAACTACTAATCCAAATCCTCTGCGTCCTTTGTGTCCTCCGCGGTTTGAACGGTTTAAGAAAATTGGCTGTTTTTCATCCTCACCCGGTACACTAGCCGGCTGTCCAACCATCCGATCTCGCGCACATGACGGTTAAACGAGCTGGGCGTCACCCGGCGCCGGGCGCTCATTCGCGAAAAATGCCGGCGCGCGCGAACGATTCGCGCGCTCGCGTCGCGGATTCGCGGCGTACCGATGCACCCGACGATGAGAAGCTGCAGAAGGTGCTGGCGCGCGCGGGTGTCGGCTCGCGGCGCGAGATGGAGCGTTGGATCGAGCAGGGCCGGATTACGATCGACGGACGGCCGGCGCAGCTCGGCGACCGCGTGCGACCCGGACAGCGTCTTTGTATCGATGGTCGGCCGATACCCACGCCCGCGCTCGCGCCGAAACAGCGCGTGCTCATGTATCACAAGCCGGAAGGCGAGGTGACGACGCGCCGCGATCCGGAAAATCGCAAGACCGTGTTCGACAATCTTCCGCCGATCCGTCACGGACGCTGGATTGCGATCGGGCGCCTCGACCTCAATTCCTCCGGCCTGCTGCTGTTTGCGACCGACGGCGAGCTCGCAAACCGGCTGATGCATCCGTCCGCCGAGATCGAGCGCGAGTACGCGGTGCGGGTCCTTGGCGACGTGCCGCCCGATGCTGCGGTGCGCTTGACCTCCGGCGTGATGCTGGAAGACGGCCCGGCGCGTTTCGAAAGCGTCGTCGACGCCGGCGGCACGGGAGCGAACCACTGGTATCACGTCGTCATTCGCGAAGGCCGCAATCGCGAAGTGCGGCGCATGTGGGAAGCGGTCGGTGTAACGGTGAGCCGCTTGATTCGCGTGCGTTATGGTCCGATCGCGTTGCCGCGGCTGCTGCGCCCCGGTCACAGTCGCTATCTCGAACGAGACGAGCTCGGGGCGTTGTATGCGGCAGCGGGACTGCAGGTCGCACGCCGGGAACGGCGTCCCGGCGAGCGCGGTCGCGCCGCGCCGGGACGCCGATCGCGTAGAAACACGCGCTGACTCCGCCGGGTGAAACCCGGTTTTCCTCCGCGCGCTCATCCTGCAACATGGAGGGACGAAACCACGAGGCGCGTGTGGACAGCGAGATCATTCGAGCCAATCGGGAGTATTTGCACTCCGTTGCCGATTGGATCGCTCCCGAAGACTATTGGAACAGCCGCGACCACTACGGTTGTCCGCCGCGCGTACTGCCATTCTTGAATCTCCCGATCGACCACGAGCCGACCTACACCGATCTGCTGGTCTATGCCGCAGCGCGGTTGCCCGCCCCGGTTCGCTACCTGGAGCTGGGCGTTTCGGTCGGTAAGAATTTCTACGTGCTCGCGAACGCGCTTGCCGACGCGCTGCTCGTCGGCTTCGACTGGGAGCGAATGAACCCGCGGCTCGCGGCGCGTTTCGAGCGTACGGGCACGCATGACGGCGTGCATTGGTTCCGGTATCGCACGAACCGGATCGGCTATCTGCAAGGCGATATCGGCCGGTTCGAGGACTGGACGCGTCTCGCCGGGCGGCGCTTCAATCTGATTTTTTCCGACGCGTGCCACCAGCCCGAAATGCTGCGCCGCGAGCTCGCGATGCTCGAGCGTTACGAACTGCTCGATGAGTCCGCGTTCGTGATAGTGTGGGACGATCTCGATCGGCAGGCCGACGGTCCGGTCACGACGGCCTTCGACGAAATAGCCGCACGGCTGGCCGGGCGATGTCCGCTCGCTCGCGACGGCTGCTTTCGCATAGAATTGAACGGTTGGCTCGGACAGCACGAGCACCGGCACACCGTCGGTGTCATCAATAACATCGGACTTTCGCCATCCTCTTTTCAGTGAGCGCCAGTTTCCTCGATCAGTTGATCGAGCATCTGCAGTATCTGGTCGTGCACGTGGGGCCGCGGGTGGTTGCCGCGGCGCTGATCTTTTCCGTTTTCTGGTTTATCGCGGGTTTCTCCGATCGCGCGAGCGCGCGTCTGCTCGGCTATGCGCGGCTCAACGTGCTCGTCGCGTCGCTGCTCTCGCGCGCGATCCGCTTCGGCCTCGTGTTTCTCGGGATCGTCACCGCCGCGGGCACGTTGGGCGTGAATATCTCGGCCCTGGTCGCGGGCCTCGGGCTCACGGGCTTCGCCGTCGGCTTCGCGCTGCGCGACACGATATCGAACGTGCTCGCGGGCGTGCTGCTCCTGGTCTATCGGCCTTTTGACATCAACGACCGGATCAACGTTACGAGTCAGGAAGGAATAGTGGTCTCCATCGATCTTCGCTATACCACGCTCGACAGCGACTCGACGCGGATCCTGATCCCGAACTCGGTTCTCTTCACCAATCCGATCATCGTGGTGAAGCGGCGCGGAACGCCGATATGAGCCCCGCGCGCGGCCATCCGAACCCTCGCCGCGCCCCGCCGCGTTTCGTGCTGACGCACCGCAAAGACCGCGTGATCCGTTCGTGGTCCGATCTCGTCGCGCTCGAGCACGAATATCACGGTGACTGGGTGTTTCGCGGCGAAGGCAATCCACAACACGAAACGCTCGTGCCGAAAGCGGGGCGCGTGAGCAAGGCGCGCAACGCGTCGCGGCGGCTGCCGTATCGCAAAGCGGACGAGATGCAGGCGCTCGAGGAGTTTCGCCGGATGGCGCAGCCTTTCTGCGAACACGCGCCGGCGTCGGATATGGAGTGGCTCGCGCTTGCGCAGCATCACGGACTGCCGACGCGCCTCCTCGATTGGACCCGCAGCCTGTACGTGGCGACATTTTTCGCGGTCGAAGAGGCCGGCACGCTCGGCACGCCGGAGCACGGAAGCGCGGTCATCTATGCGGTGAAAGACGTGCCGCCGATCGATCCGGCGCGTGAGAGCCCGTTCGATCTCGCCGAGATCAAAATGTACCGGCCGCCGGCGGTTATCACCGCGCGTGCACAAGCACAGCGCAGCGTACTGACCGTGCATCCGGACCCGACGGTGTCGTTCGAGTATCCGACGCTGCAACGCTGGGTCCTCGCGTATGATAGGGCGATGTGCATGGAGTTTAAGAAGATACTCGCCGAGCGCGAGATCAACGAAGGCACGCTCTTCGTCGACATCGACAGCGTCGCGCGCTATGTCGGGTGGCGTTACAAATGGGGGTTTCGTCTATGATCGTATCGCCTTCGGCCGAAGCTTTTCTCTATCCCGCCTGGCCGGCGCCCGGTAACGTCCGCGCGCTGACGACGACACGCGCGGGCGGCGTGAGCGACGCTCCGTACGCATCGCTCAATCTCGCGGACCATGTGGGCGACGACGCGCGCGCTGTTCAGGAGAACCGCCAGAGGCTTTACGAGCGAGCGAGCTTGCCCGCGGAGCCGCTTTGGCTCAATCAAGTCCACGGCATCGACGTCGTGGAGGCCGCGCATGCCAATGCCGGGACGCGCGCCGATGGCGCTTATACGAATCAGACGGGAGTCGTTTGCGCGGTGCTGACCGCCGACTGCCTGCCGGTGTTCGTGTGCGACCAAGCCGGGACCGAAGTTGCGCTCCTGCATGCCGGCTGGCGCGGACTCGTGGCGGGCGTCATCGAGGCGGGGCTGCGGAGGTTTCGCGCGCCGGCGTCGGAGTTGCTGGTGTGGTTCGGGCCGGCCATCGGAGCGAGCGCCTACGAAGTCGGTGCGGACGTTCGGGACGCGTTCGTTGCGCACGAGCGTCGCGCCGCGGAGGCGTTCGCGCCAAAGACCGCGGGAAAATGGACGATGGATATTTACCGGCTCGCGCGCCATCGCCTCGAGGGGTGGGGAGTGCGGGCGATTTACGGTGGCGACCACTGCACGGCGACGCAGTCTGGGCTTTTCTTCTCCTATCGCCGGGACGGTGCGACCGGACGCATGGCGTCGCTGATCTGGCTCGAATAACGCTCGTACCGATGATGCGGTATCATGCGCGTCCCTTACAACGATAACCGTGGGATGGACGCATTGCTCCTGTGGATCATCGTCTTCACCGCGCTCGGTGGCGTGGTCGGCGTCATGGCGGCGGCGATATTGCTTCTGCTGCCGGACGGCGCGCGCGACCGGGTGATGCCGGCGCTCGTCAGCTTCGCCATCGGAACGCTGCTCGGCGCTGCGTTCCTCGGCCTGCTGCCGCGCGCCCTCGAGACGAGCGGCGTCGCCAGTCACACGATTGCCTTAACGGTCCTGCTCGCGCTGCTCGGTTTCTTTCTACTCGAGAAAATGGTCCTGTGGCGGCACTGCCACGCGTACGACTGCGAGATACACGGCAGCGCGGGCACGCACGCCGATGATCACGATTTCGGGCACCACGGTCACCCGCACCATATTATCGAGCGCGCCCGCGCCGCGGCGACCGGGGGCCTGATCCTCGTCGGCGACGGCATCCACAATTTCGTCGACGGCGTGCTGATCGCCGCCGCGTTCATGACGAACGTCGACCTCGGTATCGTCACGAGCGTCGCCGTCCTCACGCACGAAATCCCGCAGGAGTTGGGCGACTTCGCGATTCTGCTCATGAGCGGCTACAGTCGGGCGCGCGCGCTGCTCTACAATCTCATCTCCGGTTTCACGATGGTCCTGGGCGGGGTGCTGGCGTACTTGTCGCTTTCGGTTGCCTCAGCGGCCGTACCTTATGTCCTCGCCGTCGCGGCGGCGAGCTTCATCTATATCGCCGTCGCCGATCTCATTCCCGGCCTGCACCGGCGCCCGGAGCTGAGCGCCACGGTACAGCAGGTGACGCTCATCGGTTTCGGCGTCGGCGTGATCTTACTGATGGATCAGATCGTGGCGCATTGACGCTGCGGTTACCGCTGCACCTTCGCCTGCAGCGTGGCGTAACCAATGCCGACGAGTTTTCCCCCCTGGAAGACGACGGGTGTCAGCTCGTCGTCGGTTATCTTGTCGTCTTGCTGTTTCAGGTCCGTGTAGTAGTAGAGGACCTCGTAGGCGCGACCGTCCTTCCCGGTTACGGTCTCGGTGCGATAGGGATTGTCGATCCACATGAACAAACTCTTCGACGGCTCGGTTCCCATGACCTTCATGACGCGCTCTTTCTCCATCCCCGGAGAAAGGAGCTTCAAGTTCTCGGCGTTCGATTGACGCAGCAGGTCCGCGGTATCCAGGTAGAACTTGGCGCAACCGCCAAGGCAGAATGCGACCAACCAAATCGTTGGCACTATCGCTCGGAGTAGTGGCTTTTTCACTGCGTCTCCTCTGCATGTGTAACATTGCTTGGTTCTTCGGCGAACGCTGTCGTTCGTGCGCCATTTTACTTGACGGTTGGGAGCAATCTACCTATAAAGACTTGTGGTTGAACCCTTTTCAACCACACGCCGGTTAACTGCAAGGAGACACTTAATGTTGAAGAAGAAGCTTTTGGCTGTCGCGGTAGTCGGTCTCTTCCCGCTGGGGGCGATGGCGGCGGGGGAAAACAACATCGGTACCTGTGGCTGGGGAAGCAAGCTGTTCGACGGGCAACGCGGCATCGCCCCTCAGGTGCTCGGTGCGACGACGAACGGGACGCTCGGAAACCAAACCTTCGGTATAAGCTCTGGCACCTCCGGCTGCACGCAGGACGGGGTCGTCAAGTCGACGTGGAAAACCGCCATGTTCATTGACGGCAATAAAGAAAAGCTCGCGCGCGACATGTCGATCGGCAACGGCGAGACGCTCGAAGCGCTGGCCAAGCTGATGGGCGTGCGTGACGAGGACAAGTCCGCGTTCTTCCTTGCAACCAAAGATAACTTCGCCCGCATCTTCGCTTCCGACAACGCCTCGACGGATCAGATTCTGGTGTCGCTGAAGCAGGTGTTGGTCGAGAGCCGCAATCTCTCCACTTATTCGGCGGCGATCTAAGTTCGTCGTATTGCGGTTAGAGTCGAGACACCCAGTGCGGCTGCACTGGGTGTTTTTTTTCATGCGTTATTTTCATGATTCACTCAATGCGTCGTTGGTGGCTGTTCCTGATTTTGTTCGCGCTGCCGGCCATCGCGGCAGCCAATGACTATCTCGATGAATTGAACGCCGCCGCCCGCGCCAAGAAGCTCGCGGACAGAATCGAGTGGCGCGCGCTGCTGCACTACAAGTCCCGGCTCGTTTTTCCCGGCATGGAGAGTCAGGCCGACGATCCGGATTTTTTCAACGCCCCGGACGGAAAGACGAATCCCGAGCACGAGCTCGAAGCGACACTGGCGGCGTTCTTTTCCGATCGCGCCGAGACGCCAACGGAGCAGAATCCACAGTGCCGGTTCATTGCGCGCTATCAATGGTTGAAGCGCGAGCTGCGCTTTGACCCGGCGCGGTTGCCCGAGCAGCCGTGCCGGCGTTACCAAGAATGGCGCGCGACTCTCAATCCCGACGCGCTCACGCTCGTTTTCCCGGCGGCGTACCTGAACAATCCCGCGTCGCTGTACGGACATACGTTGTTGCGTGTGGACGCGCAAGACCAGGATGAGCGCACGCGGTTGCTCGCGTATTCGATCAACTACGCGGCTGCGACGAACGAGACGAATGGCCTCACGTTCGCGATCAAGGGCATCTTCGGCGGATATCCCGGCTTGTTCTCGATGTCGCCTTATTACGCCAAGGTGACCGAATACAACGACATGGAGAACCGCGACATTTGGGAGTACGAGCTCAATTTCACGCACGAGGAGATCGAGCGGCTGCTGATGCACGCATGGGAGCTCGGGCCGGTGCGATTCGATTACTACTTCTTCGACGAGAACTGCGCGTACCACCTGCTGTCGCTGTTCGATGTCGCGCGACCGGAATTGCGGCTGACCGATCGATTTCCGCTGTGGGTGATCCCGTCCGATACCGTGCGTGTCGTTGCGGAAGAGCCGGGGTTGCTGCGACGCGCGACGTATCGTCCGGCGCGCAGCACGATTCTTCGGTATCGCGAAGAGCACATGAGCGCCGCGCAGGTGCAGCTCGCAAGATCGATCGCGCGCGCAACCGCGCCGATCGATCAACCGCCGGCGAGCGAACTGCCCCCGGTTGAACGCGCCCGCGTGCTCGAGCTGGCGTACGAATATCTCGAATACCTGCGGCTGCGCGGCGAAACGCCGGACGCGGCGCCTACGGCCGCGCGTCTGCGCGAGCTTCTGCTTGCGCGCAGCCGGATCGACGTTGCGGCCGATCAGCCGCCGCCGGTTCCGACCGTGCGACCGGATGAAGGACACGGTTCGGCGCGTGTGGGCGTCGGCGTCGGGCGCGAGAACGGTCGTAACTTCGTCGATATCAATCTCCGCCCGGTCTATCACGACTTGCTCGATCCGCAAGCGGGATACAACCGCGGCGCGGCGATCGCGTTCGGCAACGTGCTGCTGCGGCGGCGCGAGGACGATTCTACGAAAATCGAGCGCATCGATATCATCGATATCACGTCGTTCTCTCCGCGCGATGCACTGTTGCAGCCGTTATCGTGGCGAGTTGATTTCGGTTTCATCCGCAAACCCGTGTCGTCGACCGAGGACGCCCTGGTGTTCCGGCTGACCGCCGGCGCCGGCTTCGCGCGCGAATGGACGCATCGTTCGCTCTGGTACGCGCTGGTCGAGGGCGATCTCAACGTCGCCGATGCGCTCGAGAGCGGCTACTCGCTCGGCGCCGGACCCGCGGCGGGTGCGCTCATCGACATCACCGATCGCTGGCGGGTACAGATCGAAGGGCGCGCCTTGCGCTACGGTGCAGGTGCGGTGCATTCGGCGACCGAAGCGTCACTGCGGCAACGTTTCACGCTCGGACCGCGCAGTGCGCTGCGGTTCGATCTCATGCAGCGCAACGAGTTCTCGCAGAACGTACGCGAGGGCAGTTTGTCGTGGATGTTCTACTTTTGATTCGCCGGCTGCTCGTTATCGCCGCGCTCGGTGCCTCAATGGCGGGATGCACCGGCGTTTTTTTTCAACCGTATCGGACGCTCGTCCGTACGCCCGACGACATCGGGCTGGCGTACGAGGACGTGCGTTTCAAGACCGCCGACGGCGTCGTGCTGCACGGCTGGTTCTTACCGGCGAACGCGACGGCGTGTGCCACGGTTTTGTTTCTGCACGGCAACGCCGAGAACATCAGCACGCATATCGGCAGCGTGTACTGGATGCCGCGCTACGGCTTCAACGTGTTCTTGCCCGACTACCGTGGCTATGGCGCGTCCTCGGGCACGCCGTCGCTACCCGGAGTGCAGGCGGACATCGATGCGGCGATAAAGTACGTGCTCGGACAGAGTCTCGGCGGGGCGAGTGCGGTGTATTACGCGGCGTATGGACCCGAGCGTGCGCGCATACGCGCGCTCGTCGTCGACAGCGCGTTTTCCAGCCATCGCGATATCGCGCGGGAGAAGCTTGCCGGCTTTTGGCTCACCTGGCCGCTCCAGTATCCGCTGGCCTGGACGATAGACGACGACTACAGTCCGCTCGCGGCCGTGCCGCGCGTAGCGCCGATCCCGCTGCTGCTCATCCACGGCGAAGCCGATTCCATCGTGCCCGTGCATCACAGCGAGCGGCTCTACGCCGCCGCCCGGGAGCCGAAGGAATTCTGGAAAATCAAGGGTGCCGGCCATATCGAGACGTTGCATTCGACGACGGTGCGCGCCCGGCTGGTGTCTTATTTGTATTCGCACGCGTGTCCGACCCGCCCGGTGCCGGCGGTAAAGTAGCGTTCCACCTCGGCGCGTCGTCATTTCCCGGTTGTAGCCGTGGAGTTTCGTAGAGCTCGACGGCAAGCTGTCACATCTCTCGGCTAATATTTGGCAAAAGGAGAAAGACGCGGGGATCCTCGTGACGTCGGCGCCCTGCGAGGATCGCACACCGACATGCAACCCAAATAGAAAACGGGTAACGTTCCGGCACAAGAAGAACGCATGGATCTGACCACTCAGCTCATCCTGATCGGAGCCGTTTTCCTGCTCGTGAGTATCGTCACGAGCGCAGCGGTTTCGCGCGTCGGGGCGCCGCTGCTCCTGGTCTTCCTGATCCTCGGCATGCTGGCGGGCGAAGCAGGGCCCGGGCACGTTCGCTTCGACAACGTCCCACTGGCGCATCTCATCGGAACGCTTTCGCTCGCGATCATTCTTTTCGACGGCGGTTTGCGCACGCGTGCGGAAACGTTTCGCGTCGGACTCTGGCCCGCGATGTCGCTCGCGACGGTCGGTGTCGTGGCGACTACGGTGATCACCGGGCTCGTGGCCGCCTGGGCGCTCGATCTTTCCTGGATTCAGGGTTTGCTGATTGGCGCGATCGTCGGTTCGACGGACGCGGCGGCGGTGTTTTCGCTGCTGCACGTGCATGGCATGGAGCTCAAGCAGCGCGTCGCCGCGACGCTGGAAATCGAATCCGGCGTGAACGATCCGATGGCAGTGTTTCTGACCATTACCTGTGTGCAGCTTCTGCTCGCCGGACAGACGCGGATCGACCCATCCGTTCTCGTTGAATTTTTCCAGCAAATGGCGCTCGGCGCGGTAGTGGGCATCGCCGCCGGCTATGGGATGGCGTGGCTCATCAACCGGCTTACGCTGGCGACCGGACTGTATCCGCTGCTCGCGATGGCGGGCGGGCTGGCCGTCTACGGTGCCACCTCGGCGGCGGGCGGCAGCGGCTTTCTCGCGATCTATCTAGCCGGTCTCGTGCTCGGCAATCATCGCCTGCATGCGGCGCAGAACATCTTGCGCGTGCACGACGGTCTCGCCTGGCTCGCGCAGATCGTCATGTTCCTGGTGCTCGGGCTGCTGGTGCAGCCGGCCGCGGCGCTGCAGCACGCGGGCGCCGCGCTCGGTGTTGCGGCCGTGCTGATGTTCATCGCGCGACCGGCGGCGGTCGCCATCGCGCTCGCGCCGTTTCGTTTTCCGTGGCGCGAGCAACTCTACATTGCCTGGGTCGGCCTGCGCGGCGCGGTGCCGATCGTGCTCGCGCTGTTTCCATTGCTGGTCGGTCTCGATTACGCACAGCTTTATTTCAACATCGCTTTCGTCGTCGTGCTCGCCTCGTTGCTCGTGCAGGGCTGGACGGTCGCGCCGGTCGCGCATTGGCTGGACTTGCAACTCCCGGCGACGCAGGGCGCGGTGCAGCGGGTTAACCTCGACGTGCCGGCCTTGTTCGAGCATGAGCTCATCGGTTACCGCGTCACGTCGGAAGCCGCGGCCGTGGGTCAGTCGCCGGGCGAGCTGTACCTCCCGGAAGGGGCGCGAGTTCTGACGGTGATCCGCGGGGACCGCAGTTTGTCGGTTTCGGAAGTGCCGGCGCTCGAGCCGGGCGACTACGTTTACTTGTTCGCCCCCGGACGCGAGATCCGGGCGCTCGACAATTTGTTCGCCGCGATGCCGCAGCCGGAGTATCTCGAGGAGCATCACTTCTTCGGCGATTTCGTGCTGAACGGCGAAGCGCTGCTTGGCGATGTTTCGGCCATGTACGGCGTGCGGCTCGACTCGTCGATCGCGAAGCGAACGCTCGCCGATTATCTTGCGCAGGCTTTCAAGGGCCGACCCGTCGTCGGCGACCGTCATCGCCTCGGTGCCATCGAGTTCGTGGTGCGCGAGGTCCGTGATGGGGCGATTACGCTCGTAGGATTGCGGCTGGTCCCGAAGCGGTAAAGCGTTTTAAGGAAACTGAGTTATTAATTAACCGCAGAGGACGCGGAGGACGCAGAGAGAAGATCTTTAAGAAATTGGGAAACGCAAAGGACGCCAAGGACGCGAAGGACGACAGTAAAGCAGGTTAAGAAAACCTCCGAACAAATCCCAAACAGGTTGTCATACGGCACGACCAGGACAATTAAGGTGGCTTTGGGAAATATTAATTTTCACCGCAGAGGGCGAAACGGGGGATTCGCGGATGTCTGCACTTGCTGTACAGGACGTACGAATGCCGCGGGCGCAGGACGCCCAGGAGCGGCGCAACGTGCATCCGCGTCGTTGATGCCGCGCAGGACGCGGCAATTTCGCGATAGCACAGGGAAGTGCGAGAGCGATCGCCTGCACGCGGATGTGCAGGCTGGGGGTTAGCACTGACATATTGGTTGCGCCAAGGACGGCATGCAATAACGCAATTGAAACGCAAAGGACGCCAAGGACGCGAAGGACGGCAGTAAAGCAGGTTAGAAAACCTCCGAACAAATCCCAAACAGGTTGTCATACGGCACTGGGAAATATTAATTTTCACCGCAGAGGACGCGGAGGACGCAGAGGTAAAGAAACCAAGACGATAAAGCGAAGAACGCACAGGAAAGCCGAAGCGAATGGCTAATTGCCATTGAACCGCAGCGGGACGGGAGGTTTTTGATTACTCC